>MGTD01000011.1:808-117122 GCA_001799285.1 Deltaproteobacteria bacterium RIFOXYD12_FULL_56_24 | reverse complement strand
TTTTCCATCGAACACCTCCTCGGGTATATTACCCTTATCTTGGTGTCCGTGAAACTAGGGGTAGCTCATCGGTTTATGTTCAGGGAAAGGTGACCTTGGTCTGCCCCCTCCCAGCACGCAAAAATCCCCCACTGACGCCACCAGACCGCCGCACAAAAAAAAGCCGCTCTCGGGCGAATCATCTCCCGAAGCGGCTTGCGTTTACCTGGTTGTTGGCGGCAGTTGGTGGTACTCGGTCCCGGCATGCCCTTTCCCCACGGTGGCATTTATCTGAACAGCGAGGAGGTCAGCTTAAACAATAGGACAGGAATTAACAAGCAGAAAGTTGTTAGAAACAAATCACTTCCCCTGCCGCGGGCCGCGCTCGTTGCCCCGTGATCGGTTACCTCGCCATGGTCCGGGAAAGATTTGTTTTGCCATGGTCAGGAGCGGCACCTGCACTTTTTTCGCGGCTTTGCGCATGGTTACGTCGTTAGTGGCGATTGGAAAATCCGGGACACTTCCCGAATTAAAAGCTCGGCTGACGAAAACCAAACACTGGAATAGATTCCTCACCCATCCCACCAATCCTGTCAATCAAATTGGCACTCTGTGAAAACGACTCCTTTCCAGACTGTGGAGAATTTACTTCCGCACCTCCTCTTACAACCCCTTGCCGGCCAGGCATTGAACGAACGGACCACATTGGCGCGGGCCTGTTCCAGGATCGAAACTACCCGGCCAAAAAGCACCTCCGGCGCAATGGTAAGATTATGCTTCTCACTGGTCATTGTCGTTTCCCTTCACTCGCTTCATGGGCTTTTCCGGGGGAAGAAAGTTACCGCTGGTCACCACCGGCCTGCCTGTTTTCTGCTCCAGCTCACGGCGAGCTTTTCCGGCTATTCTGCCGCCCTTTTTCCCCGCCTCGGCATTTTCCGTCATCCCGGTTGCCTCGACACTCTCGGCGATTTGCCGGGTGGAAAGCTCGGCCAGGGCGGTAAAAATCAGCTCCGCCTCGCTCATGTGGTCGCGTAGATTATGGGCCTTGATTTCCTTGTGCTGCTTGACCGAGACGCCGCTCCATTCCTGATGAATGATATTGGTCAGGATGGCGTATTCGTTTTCCCCCTTGATCTCGTGACCCTGCCAGTAATCGGTGAGCTTGTTGCGGGTTTCCTGCCCCATCATCCGCTGCTGAATCCACTTCTCGCTCCTGCCGTGCTGCTGCCAGTATTGCCGGGCCCGGTCAAGGGAGCGGGCCGGGTCGCTCATGTCCTGAATGCGCTCGTAGCCAACCTTGGCCAGCCACTGTTTGAAAGGTTCTGCCTTCGGTGAAGGGATTGACTGGATAATCCTGAGCAATCCCTGGACATTTGCACAATCAGTGAGATATTTTTTCCCATCCGCAGCTGGCACTTTCAGTTGTCGACAAATTGTCGACAACTGAAACCCGTCCTCAGTTTTCACACGGGTTTTCATCTTGAACCAATAATCACGCGGATTAACGCTGTCCGTCAGCGAAGCCACGACATCCACCACCGAAAAAAACCAGGTCTCGGATTTTTCATCAAAAAACCTGCGGATTTTGTACTTCTCAAAAGCAACAAGCGAATGTTCGTTTTCCATATTTCTCCCCATTCTTATTCCCGAAGATAACCAGAGTGAAGAAAAATCCGGGATACTTCCCGAATTAAAAGCTCGGCTGTCGGAAGCCAGAAAATCCGGGACATCTCCCGTATTTCCCGTTTCCTAGTATTCGGGGGGCACAATGGAGTTTTCTGGAGCCCTCATTGTATCCCCTGAATAACTCCGATGAAGGCATTACAGCCAGTTTTCAACCGGCAGATCATGGATTCGTGAAATTTCGGCGGTGTTGGCGGTAACCATAATCAAGCCAAGGGCCAGGGCGTGGGCGGCAATAAGCAGATCATTGGGGCCGATGGGAGCGCCACTTGCTTCCAGCTCTGTACGAATCTCAGCATAAAGACGGTCGGCATCCGCATCCAGCGCCAGAACCTCGATGACGGAAAGAATCTCCTCCACTCTGGCCGTAAGAAGCGCGGAACCCTTCTTGCGGGCACCAAAGCGCAACTCACAGGCAACCACGATGCTGGTGCAGACGGCGCTCTCGCCCTTTTCGGCAATCCGTTGCGCCGCCTTGCCGGCAGGATGGCGGATCAGGTCGGAGATGATATTGGTATCCAGCAGATAAACAAAGCCACTCATGTCATAACTCAATGTCATCAAGCGGTATCAGCTTTTCGTCCACATCAGGGAATTCCTCGGGCAGAGGTTCCCATCCGGCAAGCGTTGCCAACAGTGAACGGCGGCGCACCGCTTCAATGATCAATCTGTCCCCTTCCCGGCGGATCACCGCTTCATTGCCTTGCAACTCGTATTCCCGAGGAATACGTATCGCCTGATTCCTGCCGTTTTTAAAAAGCCGCACATGTCTTTCAGTCTGCATGATGCCCCCCAATGCTTTATATATGCCTTGGCATATGTTAGCACAGCGGCGGATATTCGACCAGATAAAAAATCCGCGCTTTGCCCGACCGCTTTTCAATATCCCGGCGGGTTCTGCCTGCCACGTTGCCGCCTTCCCGGGCATCTTTCTGAAGCGGCTCGAAGCCTTTTGAATCCCGCTCACGGTGCAATTTTGTGGTTGTTGCTTCGGCCAGCATGGTCAGGATCAATTCGATGTCGGTCATGTGGTCGCGCAGATTTTCCCGCTCCAGACCTTTCACCTGTTTATATTCATCGACCGAAGAGCAAAGGCCCTCTGCATGATCTCGTTGGTAAGGGGGGGACAATTTGTCCTCCCCCTGCCAGCTTCTTTTTCAGGGAAATTACCCGTATTCTTCGATCTCAATACCAGGATTGGCGGCGCTATAGTCGCGAATCACTTTGGGCTCCCGGCCAGCAGGTTCATTATCAATCTGATCATTAAATCCTTCTGCTTAGGATCGCTCTCGGCAATCAACAGGGCCAGGGCCACCAGCCCATTGTCATTGATGCCGGATTGTTCCAGCACGTTGTTCTCCTGCAGAAAAATCAGGAAAAGGAAAGAGCCGATCCGCTTGTTGCCATCGCTGAAGGGATGGTCCTTGATGACAAAGTAGAGGAGGTGGGCCGCCTTTTCCTCGACGCTGGCATAGAGATCCTGGCCACCGAAGGTCTGGTCGAGATTGCCGAGGATGGATTGAAGAGCGTGTTCCCGTTACCGGCCGAACAAATCGGTGGCCTCGCCCCGGCCGCTCAGGTCGGACTGCAGGGCGGTGATGGCTGCCTGGGCCTGCTGATAATCAAGGGATTTCCCTGCACCGTGCCGATCCTTGGGCAACTCCAACCTATCTTCATCGTATTGCAAAAGCAGCGACCAGGACTTGGCATAGCGGCTGACCACCTCCAGAACCGCCTTGCCCTCATCCGTTACCAACTCGTGACGCTGCAAGGTGCGGGAGAGCAGGGCCACCGCCTGCTCCATCTCGCTCAAGCCTCTTTCGGCCAACCGGCGTTGGTTCACCGTATAGCCCTGGATAAGATGCTGCTTCAAAACATTGCTGGCCCAGATGCGGAACTGGGTACCACGCATGGAATTGACCCGGTAGCCGACGGAGATGATAGCGTCCAGATTGTACCATTCGATATTTCTGGCAACCTTTCTGCCTCCCTCCATTTGAACTGTTGCATTTTTTGCAACTATTCCCTCTTTATCCAACTCGCCGGAGGAGAAAATCGTTCGCAGATGCCGAGAAATAACGGATTTATCCCGCTCAAACAGGTCGGCCATCTGATTCAAGGTTAACCAAACGGTATCCTTCCCAAAGTGAACTTCGAGCTGATCTTGCCCGTCAGCAGACCGATAAATGATCACCTCGCCCAGTGCGGCCTGATCAAAATTCTGCATTCTTCATTTTCCTTTCCCAAAACAGGCAATGAGTTCCTTCTTCAATGCCTCGCGGGTTCCGGCCACCTCGGCCATAGGGTTGCGATATTTCACCAGCAGCTCTTCGGAATCGTGGCTTTCCAGTTCGCCGACATGGGGGTTCTTGATATCCAGGTTGCGGGAAAAAACAGGCTTGACATTATGTCTTTCCATTTTGAAAACATGCAGCCCCTCCAATAGTTAGTAGTATCCATCCGGAAACTATGTTTCCTGCTAGATGCTACCAGCGGTCAGATATCAGCGTTCAGCTGGAAAGTGAGTTTCCGGATGAACACTAGAATAAGCCCTTTTCCCAAAACACAAAATCATTGTCAGGATTAACCCTATTCCACCCGCCGGATTCCGGCAAGAAACAAAATGAATCTTCGTACTTTTTTTAGCTTGAGGCGGTAAATTTTTCCCACCATGCGCAGAGCATACCACCTCGCCTGGGACAAATAGTGCCTTAGGTAAGCAAAAAAAACGCCCCATTTTCTTTTGCCAACCCTTTTCTTTTTTCCCGCAAATCATCTCCCTGTTTGCACTGGCGCGCTTTCCTCTATACAATGAAAAAAAGCCTCCCTGTTTCCTTGCCGGAGAAGCCTTAAAAACACAAGCCGTACAGGATGCAGCATCCATGTTTGATTTTTCGGAACACCTGAAATTCATCATCTCCCTTTTCGCCATCGTCAACCCCATCGGCGCCATCCCCATCTATATCAGCCTCACCGACGGCTACCGCCCGGAAGACCGGGCCAGAATCGTCCGGCTCACTGCGGCGGCCGTATCGGCCATCCTGCTGGTGACTTTGCTCAGCGGCGAGATCATCCTCCGATTTTTCGGGATCTCCATCGGCTCTTTCCGGGTGGGAGGCGGCATTCTTCTCCTGCTCGTGGCCATCTCCATGCTCCAGGCCAAGACCAGCCGCACCGCGCATACCAGCGACGAAGCCGAAGAAACCGCAGACCGCGAGACCATCGCCGTGGTGCCTTTGGCCATTCCCCTGCTCTCCGGACCGGGCGCCATAAGCACGGTTATCGTTTACGCCTACAAGGCAAAAGGCCCCTTGGCCTATCTGATAACCAGCGCGGGCATTCTCCTCCTCGGCCTGTCCGTTTATCTTTCCCTGCTGGCCGCGCCCTACATCGCCAAAAAACTCGGCAAAACCGGGATCAACATCATTACCAGGCTCATGGGGCTTATCTTGGCCGCCATTTCCGTGGAGTTCATCACCTCCGGCCTGAAAATCATCTTCCCGACCCTTAACTGATTTTCAGCTCTGCCCAAACCACAACCAGGAGCTCTTGGTTCATGAAAGTCATTGCCGCAATGAACGGCCTTGTTTCCTCGGATGTCGCGGCGCTTTATGCCCTGCGCTACGCGGCGCTCTTTGGCCATACCCTCTGCCTGCTCCATGTGCTCAACCCCGCCGACCGGAAGGAGGAGGTGGAGATGAGCATGGCAGAGGCCGAAGAGGCGGCCTCCCATTACGAGGTCAAGACCGAACGGATTTTCCTGACCGGAGAACCGGACGAGGCCATCCGGAAATATCTTGCCGAAAACAGAACCGACACCCTCTTTTGCAGCACCAGAATGCACCGGAGTTTTTTCAAAAACTCGCTCAGCGAAAGGCTGAGCCGGTTGTCCTTGCCCGCCAATCTGGCCGTGGTCCGGGTGGCTCATGTGAACGCGGTCTTCGTAACCGAAAACATCCTGATCCCCATCCGGGAAGACCGGCTCTCGGCCCAGAAATTCGCCTTTTTCAGCTCCCTGGCCAAAGCCTTTGGCGCGGCGACGGAGATATACAGCCTTCACCCCACGGACAGGCGCAGGCTGGCCGCCATGGATACCCACACCGCCAGGATGCTGTTCCAGAAGATCAACACCCGCCTGAGCCACTATGCCAACATCCTGAAGCTCCTGGATATTCCCCTGACCATCAAGCACGCCATGACCGACAGGGAGATCGACCAGATCCTCCACCATGCGGCACGCCATGATTTCCAGCTCATGATCATCGGCGGCCGAAGAGATTACTCTTTCCCCGGATTTTTCCGGGAAAACCCCATGGAAAGGCTCTTTTGGCACACGCCGGTCAACACCATCGCCTTCTACGCCAGGGACAAAAATTGATGCAGCTCTTCGCCCTCGACCGCAAGGATCTCTTCCTCCGTCTGAAAACCTCGGGAAACGGCCTGACCGCCGACCAGGTGGCGCGACGGCTCGTGGAGTTCGGCCCCAACGAACTGGCAACCGCAGCGAAGAAAAATTATCTCCTTGCCTATCTGGTCCAGTACATCCATTTTTTCGCCATTGTGCTGGAGGTGGCCGCCATCCTCTCCTTTGTCGCCGATCATTATGCGCCGAACGAGGGCAGCGATGTCCTGGGCTATGCCATCCTCGCCGCGGTGCTCATCAACGCCACCTTCACTTTCTGGCAGGAATACCGGGCGGACCAGGCCATGGAGGAGTTGCTCAAGCTGATGCCCACCAAGGTTTCCCTGCGCCGGGAGGGAAAGATCATTGCAAGCATGGCGCACGAGATTGTCCCCGGCGACATCATCCTTTTGGAAGAGGGGGACAAGGTCGCGGCGGACGGCATTCTCCTGGAGTCAAACTCTCTTTTTCTCAACCTCTCCTCCCTCAACGGCGAATCAGCTCCGGTGGCCCGCGATCTCATGCCGGGCGAAGCAAAACGGCCCCTGGACGCAAAAAACATGGTCTTTGCCGGGACCACCGTTCTTTCCGGCAGCGGAGTAGCGGTGGCCAGCGCCACGGGCAATGCCACGGAGTTCGGCAAGATCGCCAGCCTCACCAAAAACGTGCGCAAGGCCATCACCCCCATGCAGCGGGAGATCATCCACATCACCCGCACCTTTACGATTATTGCCCTGGGCATGGGCTGCATCTTTTTCGCCCTTGGCCTGTTCTCCGGCAAGGGGATCATGACCGCCTCGATCTTCGCCCTTGCCCTCATTGTCGCCAACGTGCCGGAAGGATTGCTGCCGACCATCAGCCTGTCGCTCTCCCTGGCCAGCCAGCGCATGGCCCGGCGCAACGCCTTGATCAAAAACCTCGACTCGGTGGAAACCCTGGGCAGCGTCACCGTCATCTGCACGGACAAAACCGGCACCCTTACCAAAAACGAGATGACCCTCAAGCTGCTCTGGCTTGCGGGCGGGGAGGAGATCAGTATCTCAGGAGAAGGGTACCGCGAGCCGGGCGAATTTTCTTTTGCCCAGCAGAATGACAGTACCGAGAACCGCCTCGTTGCCCTGCTTACCGCAGGACTGCTCAACTGCCGGGCCAGCATCGACGAGGAGAGCCTGCGCGGAGACCCGACCGAGCTGGCTATTGTCGCAGCCGCCCGCAAAAAGGGGATTGCCGCCCCGGAGATGAAAAAAGTGCAGGAAAACATCTTCACCAGCGAGCGCAAGATGATGTCATCGGTGTATCAGGAGGGAGAGACAACCTGGCTCTTTGCCAAGGGCGCGGTGGAGACCCTGCTCCCCAAATGCACAACCTTCCTGGGTAGTGACGGCAAAGAACAACCCCTCAGCGAGGCGGACCGGCAGGCAGCCCTGGCCCGGGCCGACACTTTCGAAGGCCAGGCCTTTCGCGTCCTGCTCATTGCGCGCGGCAAAAAAGCAGCCGAAGAGGAGCTGACCCTGCTGGGGCTCATTGCCATTATGGATTTGCCGCGCCATGGCGTGGCCGAAGCCGTGGCGTCCTGCAAAACCGCCGGCATCCGGACCATGATGATCACCGGCGATAATCCCCGCACCGCCGCAGCCATTGCCGACCAGATCGGCATGGCCCACGACCGGGTTATCACCGGCCCGGAACTGGAAAGCATGGGGGATGAGCAACTGGAGGAAATCCTGGCCAGCCAGACCGTCCTCTTTGCCCGCATGGCCAGCAGCCAGAAGCTGCGCATCGCCACAGCCCTGCAAAACGCAGGCGAGGTGGTGGCCATGACCGGCGACGGGGTCAACGATGCGCCCGCCCTCAAAAAAGCGGACATCGGCATCGCCATGGGGATCTCCGGCTCCGAGGTCGCCAAGGAAGCGGCGGACATGGTGCTGCTCGATGACAACTTCTCCTCCATCGTCATCGCCATCGAGGAAGGGAGAACCGTCTATTTCAACGTCAAGAAGTTCGTCACCTATGTTCTTGCCTCCAACGTGCCGGAGATCGTGCCCTACATCCTGCAGTTCTTCCTGAAAATCCCCCTGCCGCTCTCGGTGATCCAGATCCTCTCCATCGATCTCGGCACGGACATCCTCCCAGGCGTGGCGCTGGGCAGCGAAAGGCCGGAAAAAAACATCATGAATCGGCCGCCGGTGAACAGAACAGAAAAGATCCTCGATCGGGAAGTTTTTCTGCGGGGCTATTTATTCCTGGGTGTTATCGAGGCAATGGCGGCCATGGTTGCCTTTGTCTTTTTCCTGCAGCAGCATGGCTGGCAATACGGGACCGTGGTTCTTGCCGATCCGTTGCTGCACCGGCAGGCCATGACCATGACCCTGTTGGGCGCCGTCACCTGCCAGATCTTCAATGGCTGGACCATGCGGAGCTGGGAATTTTCCGCCTTCAGCCTTGGTTTTTTCACGAACCGCCTGATGCTCTGGGCCATGGCGACCGAGCTCATTTGGGTCTGGGCTCTTCTCAATGTGGCCCCGGTACAGAAGGTATTCAACACCGCCCATGTACCGCTCTCTGACCTCTGGATATTGCTGCCCTTTCCCGTGCTCCTTCTCCTGAGCCACGAAGGCTACAAATGGCTGCGCCGCCGCAGGAAATAACCTGGGGCGGCTCTTGCCGCTCGACCTCCCGGTTGGTAACCGATCACGGGGTGGGCCACAAAACAGGGAAAACCACGGAATCACCATTCGGGTATAAGTTTCGTTTTGAGCAGATAAGCTGCTCAACTCAACTAAAAGCGGCCACAGGGTGCCGCAGGTTGCGGCGCACCCAGAGGGTATAAGTTTCACTAGGCAGGCAAGCTGCCAAGTTCAGCTATAAGCGGGACGGCGATGCGTACTTTTGTACGTGAGCCGGACCGATCGCCGCAAGATGTGGTGCCCTGTGACCGCTTACCGGCAAGCTATTTCAGCAACGAGGCACTATCCACTTCGTCGATTTGCTCCGGGGTGAGGTATTGAGCGGCGTACTCTTCATAAACCTTCTGCCCCACGAAAATATCGAACAGATCGGGATCGATATGCCCCTCGCGCTTCATAAACGAGAGAATTCGCAATGATTCGGAGAGCTTCTTTCCTACCTTGTAAGGACGGTCCTTGGCGGTGAGCGCCTCGAAGATGTCGGCGATGGCCATGATGCGCGCCTGCACCGACATCTGGTCCCGGGTGAGCCCCTTGGCGTAGCCCATCCCGTCCATCCGTTCATGGTGCCCGCCGGCGTATTCAGCCACATTTTTGAGGTGCTTGGGAAAAGGGAGCCTCTCCAGCATGCTGATCGTGGCGAGGACGTGGTTGTGGACCACCTCGCACTCTTCGGGATTCAGGGTGCCTTTCGAGATATTGAGGTTCCGCACTTCATCCTCCGTGAGCAGCGGCTGAACCTCCCCCTTGCCGTCGACCCAGGTGCGCATGGCAATGGCCTCGACCCGCGCCTGTTGCTCCGCCGGCATGTACTCGACACCTTGGTTGACATGGCGGAGAAAAGCCTGCTCATCAGCCAAACTCCGAAGGGTTGTCTGATACTCCTGGTGCAATCCCGCCTCCGGAGGGGTGCCGTTCTCCAGGGCCTCCAGCCTGCGCCGCAGCCACCACAGTTCCGCATCGCGGCGCAGAATCTCGTAGCGTGCGTCTACAAGGTTGATGCGATCATGAACGGTCTCGAGCTTGGTGGCCTTGTCCACCACATGTTCCGGCGTCACGATCTTGCCGCAGTCGTGCAGCCAGGCGGCAATCTCCAGTTCGTAGCGGCCCTGATCCGTAAGGCTGAAATCCTTGAGCGGCCCTTCCGTGGTCAGGTGCGCCGCCTCGGCCAGCAGCATGGTGATCACCGGTACGCGCCGACAGTGGCCGCCGGTGTAAGGAGATTTCTCGTCGATGGCGTTGGCGATGAGTTGAATCAGCGATTCAAACAGGTTCTTCATATCATCGATGAGCCGCCGGTTGGTCAGGGTGATAGCGGCCTGCGAAGCCAGCGCTTCGGCAAGTCGCTGCGACTCGGGGCTGAAAGGGATAATTTCCCCGCTGCTTTCGTCCTGGGCGTTGAGCAACTGGAGCACCCCGATGATGTCCCCCTCGTGGTTCTTCATCGGTACGGTGAGAAACGAAGTGGAGCGATAACCGGTCTGCTTGTCGAATTCACGCGTTCCGGTGAAATCGAAGCCCTCGGCGCAATAGGCATCCGGAATATTGATGGTTCGGTCGTTCAGGACGGCTTGGGTAACCACATTGTGATGGTTTGGAGCGCCATCGGCGGCGTACAACGGAATCGCCGGAAAAGGAATATGTTCCCCGGTGGTGCCGCCCATGGCGAAATTGAGCGAATCGGTACGAATGATCTCCATCCGCACGGTGCGGTCGTCCTGGACAGAGTAGAGGGCTCCCCCGTCCGCATTGGTGATCGCCTTGGCCCCGAGCAGGATCTGTTCAAGAAGCCGCTCGGTATCGCGCTCGGACGACAGGGCGATACCTACCTCGGTAAGCTTTTCGATACGATGAGCCAAGTCTCGCAGCCCTGACTTCTCCAAACTTTCCTTCCTTGATTTTGCGCTCAATTTTAAGCCCCCCGGTAGCCGTAAAAAGGTGTGCGATGACAATAAATCGCATCTATCCAGGCAGAAAATATACCGGCGACAATCCGTCTAAATGCCGGATTTAAACCGGCCCAATCAATATTCTATATCGGCTGACAGGCTGATTGTCAAACCAAATAATCATCCTGAAATCAGGGAGAAAAAGCGGCCACCCGCGGCAACCGCTAAACCACCGCAGCAATGAAAATCAGGCCGGCACGTCCACCGCTTCCGCCTCTCAGCGCAGCATCTCTGGAACAAAAAGCATAACCAGCCCCAGTCCAACCAGCACCACACCTCCCACCAGCTTGCCGTATCTGGCATAGCCGCTGCCGATCGTTGTTTCCAAGGCGAAGGCGGCGAGGGCAAAGATAATCAGGTCGTCCAGCATGAAGAAAAAATCGTAAAGCAGGATGTAGCCGTAATATTGCGGGGCCGAGAGCTGCCGCAGGGAGAGGGTGTGGGTGAACACGGCGGGCAATCCGGCGGAGCAGGCAAACTCGATGGTGTTCACCATAAAGGCCAGAGCGATGATGCCGAGAATCGAAAGCAGGGAAAGCGGCGCGGCAACCAGTTTCTCCATGTTGCTCATGGTCCGTTTTTTCATGGCGCTGCCGCCGACCCCGCAGACCGGACCGCCCCTGGTAATGCTGAAGCTGCGCAGGTCATAAACCCCCACCAGCAAAGCGCCAAGCCCGATGGCGATGGTAAGCGGCCGCAGGTAGCCGACCAGGAGAAAAACCTTGAGCCAGGCGGTCATGAACAGGAAATAAAGCACCCCCGAAGCCAGAACAAAGGAGCCCACCAGCAGCCAGATCTTTTTACGATCCCGCAGGGAGGCCGCCAGCGAGAGCAGATAGACCAGGGCCCACATGGCACAGGGATTGAAGCCGTCGGCCAGGCCAAGAGACACGGCCAGGGCGGGCAGGGAAAGCTCCGCCAGAGGAATCTCCCCCACCAGCGGCAGCGATACCGCTTCCGGCCGCCAGACCTCCGGCCCGCCCGGTTGCGGAGCCTTGCTCCCCGAGGCCGCCCGGAACGGCGCCGCCGGAAAAAGCCCGCCGCAGGCACTGCCCTGAGTAACCATGATCAGCAGACAGCCGCAGATAGTGAGCAAAAAAAACCGGGTTGGCAATCCCATGGCAATCCCTCCACTACATACTTGCCTCCACAAAAAAGCCCCTGCTGCCGGGCAATCCGGAACAGGGGCGTGGGTGCCACGACAGAGAAGAAAGTGCTTCAGGAAAGAGCAGACACCGCCTTATCAAGCGCAGCAGCGATCTGCCCCAGCCGTTCTTCGCTTAGTTTGACCGGCACCGGATATACGAGGAGCCGATCAATAATGGCAGCGGACTGCGGCAGGGCTGCGGGATCGTAAACCACCCGGCGACGGCCGTCCGCCTCTTGAAAGGGCCATCCTGACTTGGCCAGGGTCGCCCCGGCCAGGAGATGCTCCCATTTGGGGTAGTAATGCCAGGTGTTGTTGGCAAAATAAACCGCCCCGGCGCCGTTATCACCCAGCACCTTGTTCACGGCCTGCGCCTTTTCCCTGGTGGGCAGAAAAAAAGCGAGGAAAGAGGCGTTGTCGCCCTTTTCGTCGAGGATTACGCGGAAGGTCACGCCCGGCAGCTTGGCCACCAGTTTTTTGATTGCCCCCTTGTTCTCCTGCTGGGCCGCGACAATCCCGTCGAGCTTGGCCAGCTGGGCCAGGCCGATGGCGCCCTGCAATTCCATCATCCGGTAGTTTGAGCCGATGAAACTGCGGCCCTCGCCGCCCCGGCCGCCGGGGTTGACCGCATGGTCATGGCCGTGGTCGTGGTACTCGCTCATCTGCCGCCAAAGCTTGGCATCGTTGCTGACGATCATCCCGCCCTCGCCGGTGGTCATGGTCTTGACCGGGTCGAAGGAAAAGGTGCCGCAGGCCCCGAAGGAGCCGAGGCGTCTGCCGTTCAGGCTGGCCCCGGCCGCCTGGGCCGTGTCTTCCAAAACCGGAATATTGTGCCGGTCGGCGATGGCCTTAATCTCCTCGATTCGGGCCGCGGCGCCCATCATGTGTACCGGGATAATCAGCCTGGTTTTGGCGGTGATCTTCTTTTCCAGATCAGCCGGATCGAGGTTCAAGGTTTCATCCACCTCGGCAAAAACCGGGATGGCGCCGATCTCAAGAACCGCCTCCCAGGTGGCAACAAAGGTGAAGCCCTGGGTGATGACCTCATCGCCCGGCCCGATGCCGAGAGCGGCCATGGCAACCTTCAGCGCCGCGGTGCCGGAGGTGACGGCCTGGCCGTATTTTACCCCGCAATAGGCGGCGAACTTCTCCTCAAAGGTGCGAACCTTGTAGATCCCTTTGCGCTCGTTGGGGAACTCATAGCGAAACAGCACTCCGGTATCCAGCACCTCCATGATCTCTTTTTTCTCTTCCTCGCCAAATATCTCAAAACCGGGCATGATCTGCTCCTTTCTCTGCGATCCGCAGCTGCTCTAACTTTTCACTCCGCACTCTTCACTTTTCACTCTTCACTTTGCACTATCTTTCAACCCCACCCTTCCATGGCCGTTTCATAGACCTGGATCACCTCTTCCAGGGTGGGTTTGCGCGGATTATTTTCCACCGGCCGGGTCACGGTGAGGGCGATCCTGGCCATCTCGGGGATCTTCTTGGCCGGGATCTTCAGCTCGGCCAGACTTGCGGGGATGCCGAGATCCTGATTCATCCGATAAACGAATTCCACCCCTGCCTCGGCCGCCTCGCGCTCGGGCAAGCCATCGACCTTGGCGCCCATCACTTCAGCCAGCATGGCAAACCTGGCGGGATTGCCGATGAGATTGTAGGCCATCACGTAGGGGAGCAGGACCGCGTTGGCCAACCCGTGCGGGATGCCGAACATGCCGCCTAAGGGGTAAGCCATGGCGTGGACCAGACCGACCCCGGCGGTGGCCAGGGCCTTGCCGGCGAGGAGACTGCCGAGGAGCATGTTGGTACGGGCCTCCAGGTTGCCGCCGTGGGCATAAGCTAGGGTCAGATTGGAGCTGATCAGCTCGATGGCCTCCAGAGCGTACATGTCGGAGATGGGGTGGGCCTGGGTGGAGACAAAGGCCTCCAGGGCATGGGTCAGGGCATCCACCCCGGTGGTCGCCGTAATATGCGGGGGCAGGGAGACGGTCAGAGCCGGATCGAGGATGGCGGCCTCCGGGTAGAGCGGGTCGCCGTTCATCCCGCCCTTGGACTTGGTCTTTTCATTGATGAACACCGCGGTGAAGGTGACCTCGGCCCCGGTCCCAGCGCTGGTGGGGATCATGATCTTCGGCACTCCGGGCTTCTTGATCTTGCCAAGGCCCAGGTAATCCTCGGCCTTGCCGCCGTTGGTGAGGAGAATGCTCACCGCCTTGGCCACATCCATGGCCGAGCCGCCGCCCGCCCCGACCACGCAGTCGCACTTGGCCTTTTTCGCCAGCTTGGCGCCGTTGTCGGCCAGTTTCAGCCCCGGCTCGGGATCGACCTGATCGTAGAGCTCAAAAGCGATCTTGGCCTCGGTCAGGGGTGCGGTGATCCGCTCCACCAGCCCGGCTTTGATAAGGCCCGGATCGACCACGAGGAAAACCTTGCTGCCGCCGAGCTCTTTTACCAGGGCGGGAAGATCGTTGATCGCATCCACCCCGAAACGGATCCGGGTGGGCTGGGTGACGGTGAAGGATTGGGAAATCATGGTGAACCCCTTTTTTGTTTAAATAACTTGCAGGTAATGCTACTGTTTCAAGTATATAAATGCGTGCGTAATTTTCCAGCTTGAGCGGAATTGGACAAAAAACCACGAACCGTAACTGTTCAGCAGTGCCGCAGATGCTAGGAAGAGGTCTGCGCTGTGGCTGGTGCACACGAGCAGGCCGATGACAACGCAGATGCGGTGCTGCTGGACAGTTACGCGGATACTACTTTAGCGGGAAGTTCAATGGCAACTAAAAAATCAAGCAGCAGAGATGACGAGCCTCAGGAAATCTATGTAAGCCGTTCGGAAAAAAAACGGCAGGCCAAGAACATTGAAGAGATCGCCAAGGAGCTGATTTGCCTCTCCCCGACCCTGATCAAAAAACTGCCCGCCGATGAGCTGTTGAAGGCCGAACTGCTCAACTCCCGCGACCTCAAAGGCGGCGCCCTAAAACGGCAGACCAAATTCATCGCCGGCATGCTGCGGGAAACGGGCGCTGATGCGGTGCTCGCCTTTCTGACGGAGCGCAAAGGGTCACACCTGAAACAGATCGGAGAATTTCACGAGCTGGAACGGCTGCGGGAAGACATCATCAGCGAAGTAATCCTCGCCCGGGAGGAAGCCCAGCGGAACGAGGAACACCTCACGGAAAGCTGGCAGTCCGAAACCATTGCCGTGGCCTGCCGCCGGTTTCCGGCCCTGGACCCCGACACCCTGAAAAAATCGGCCCTGCGCTATGCCGCCACCCGCAAGCCCGTGCATCGCCGGGAGATGTTCCGACAACTGCACGCCGCCATGGAGCGGGAGCAGTTTGCCGAGACCAAGCCGCAAGAGAGCGAGGCTTAGAGCAGCCCATGGAATACCGCACCGGCTCGATCAACCGGGTCTTCACCGTCCGCTTCGATGAAGGAGATGACTTTCTCGAAGGGTTGCGCCAGCTCATCATCAAAGAGAACATCCGCTGCGCCTGGTTCCATGTCCTCGGCGGCCTGCGCCAAGCCGGGGTGGTCACCGGCCCCAGGGAGCCGGTCATGCCGCCGGATCCGGTCTGGGCCCAGCTTGACGGCGCTTACGAAGCCATGGGCAGCGGCAGCATCTACTGGGATGAAACTGAGCCGCGCGTCCACCTTCATGCCGCCCTGGGTCACCACGGCGAAACCCTCACCGCCTGCGTGCGCAAGGACACCAAGGTCTATCTGATTCTGGAAGTGCTGATCCTCGAACTCGACGGCATCGAGGCCACCCGCCCCTGGTTTGCCCAGGGAGGGTTCAATCGTCTGACCTTCGGCGCCTGAGACCACACCCGATCGCCATCCCCACGTCAAAAAAGCAAATCCTGCCACAAAAATAAAGGGCCGGGGCACACATGGTGCGTCCGGCCCTTATCATTTTTACTCTTCGGCTCAAAGCCGCAGGAGTGTAACTGTTCAGCAGTGCCGCAAGATGCGGTGCTGCTGGATAGTTACACCAAGGGCGTCACTTTTACCAGCTCATCCCCGGCCTGCACCGCGTCACCCACCTTGGCGACAATCTTGCCTATCACCCCATCCACCTCGCTGTTCATCGGGGTCTGCATCTTCATGGCCTCCAGGACCACCAGCTTCTCCCCTGCCTTCACTTCCTGGCCTTCCTTGACGGAGATCTCACAGATATTGGCGGTAAATGGCGCCCGTACATCCCCGGCCTTGGCCAGATCCTCGATCTCCTTCTTGCTCAGCTTGAGCGCCTTGGCCTCTCCGGCCTCGGCCACCGCGTTTTCAAAGACAAAATGCCGCTGATGGTGATCGATATTCAGGTAGACGTTGGTTTCCGTTCCGTCCTCGTTCTCCTGCATGGGACCCATCTCGATCACATGCTCCTTGCCGGCATGGTCTTTAAAGGAAAGGGTTTCTCCCAGCTTGAAGCCGCCCCGCCGGAAAAGAATGCTCGGCGGCAGCACATAGACCTTGCCGAACTTTTCCTCAAAGCGGAAGAAGTTCACCGCGTCATTGGGATGCTGGAGATAGGTGACCAGCTGCTGCTCGGTGGGCTCATAGCCGAGCTTGTCGGCCAAAACCTTGCGTTCCTTTTCAATATCGATATCCTCGATGGCATCCATGCCCCCTTCCTGAGCCAGCACCGTGCGCCAATCCGGGCCAAAAGCCTTTTCGTAAATCCAGTCGGGCGGCTGATAAAACGGAAACGGCCCATATTTACCAAGGAGAAGGTTCTTCAAATCGCCGGAACAATTACTATATCGTTCACCGCCTTGGACATTACTCACCGCCGTGGTCCAGAGAATCTGGGAACCAGGGGTGACACTCCAGTAATTGCCCAGCTCTACCTGCACCTTGGGCAGCTCCTTATGGAGGATCTCGGGCATCTTGTCTAGGAAGCCACCCTTGACCGCCTGTTCGAAACTGCTGCCCATGGCGCCGCCGGGCAGCTTGTGGATCTGCACCGTTGGGTCGAAGCCCTTGAACTGCGACTCGAAGTATTCATAGTACTTGCGCTCGGGGCGAAGAACCTCGGAAGTCTCCATGACCGCCGCCTCGTTGAGGCCCACGGCCTGACGGCCATACTCCTTGAGGGTCTGGAGCACAGTCAGGATGGGCGGGGGGCCGTAGTAGCCGGTAAAAGCGTGGTCGGAGGCATCGACTATCTTGGCTCCGGCCATGGCTGCGGCGACAATGCGACCGATATCATTGCCATCGGTGTTGTGGCCATGATAGTGAATGACCATTTCGGGATATTTCTGCAAAATCGCGTCGACCAGATCGCCGATCCGCTTGGGTGAGCCGAGACCGCCATGATTCTTGATGCAGAGGACGATTTCGTCCCCGGTTACCGCAAGAATCTCCTGAACCTTCTTCACATAAAATTCATTGGTATGCTCCGGGCCGGTGGAAAAACAGACACTGGGCTCAAGGATCTTGCCGGCCGCCTGCACCTCTTCGAAAACCGCCTGCATGTTGGGCACATGGTTCAGAAAGTCGAACACCCGCCAGACATCCACGTATCTGGCGAACTCCTTGACCACAAAACGGATGACATTCTGCGGGTACGGCCGGTAGCCGAAGAGATTGATGCCGCGACAAAGGGTCTGGAACATGGTCTTGGGCATTTTCTCCCGCAACAGTTCCAGTTTAAGGAAAGGATCCACCTGCTTTCTGAGAATATCGACGTGCACCGAGGCGCCCCCGGTGATCTCCAGGGAAAAATAACCTGCTTCCTCGCGGGAAGGCGCGGCCAGCAGGTCCGTATGCAGCAAAATCCTGTTCTTGTAATCCGCCTGCGACATATCCCGGGCGGTATTGGTGATATAGTATCCGTTCGCGCCTCTAACTGTCTTCAGCACCTCGGCGATACCCATCCCTTGAACAATGCGATTCATGACGACTCCTTTTTAAAGAAGGATAAAGGCACAAGGCAAAAGGTGAAAACAACAAAGGGTTTTAACCTTTTCCCTTTAACCTTTTACCTTGCGCCTGTTTTTTTTAAATAGCGTAGGGATTTTCCCTTTTGTAGTGAATTTCCGCGATCAAGTGGGCCAGCTTGCTCCCTTCGTTGGCCTGGTCGTCGTAATTAATCAGGTGCGCGTGGGTTTCAATGAATGAGGTGTCGAAGTCGCCCTTCTTGAAATCCGGATCCTGAACCAGCTTTAGATAATAGGGAATCGTGGTTTTCGGCCCGGTAATGACAAAATTATTCAGGCAGCGTTGCAGCCGATCCACGGTTTCGTTCCAGGAAAAACCGAATACGGTCATCTTGACCAGCAATGAGTCATAGACCTTGGGAATGGTGAAGCCCTGGTAGACGAAGCCATCCAGCCGCACCCCATAGCCGCCCGGCGATCGGTAAACAGAAACGGTCTTGCCGCCCTCAGGCATGAAATTGTTCTGCGGATCCTCGGCATTGATCCGCATCTCCACGGCAAAACCCCGAATATGCACATCCTTCTGGCAAAAGGCGAGCTTCTTGCCTAGAGCCAGCTTGATCTGGGTCCGGACGATATCGATGCCGGTGACCATCTCGGTCACGGTATGCTCAACCTGCACCCGAGTGTTGATCTCCATGAAATAAAAATTACCTTCCCGGTCAACGAGGAACTCCACGGTGCCCGCGTTCTCATAGTGTGAGGCCTTGGCCGCCGTTACCGCAGTCTCGCAGATCCGGTCAACCAGCGTCCTGTCCTTGATCAGCGAAGGGGCGATTTCCACCAGTTTCTGATTGCGCCGCTGAATCGAGCAGTCCCTGGAGCCCAGATGCACGGTATTGCCTTCCTTGTCGGCAAGGATCTGCACCTCGACATGTTTGGGGTTGATCACCGCTTTTTCGAGAAAGATCGCATCATTATTAAAGGCAGACTTTGCCTCCGCCCTGGCCATGGGCAGTTCCGCCCGCAGCTGTTTTTCGTTCTCCACCCGCCGGATGCCGCGCCCGCCCCCGCCGGCGGTGGCTTTCAGCATAACCGGATAGCCATATTTGTCGGCAAAATCAATGGCTTCCCTGAGACCGGCATCACCGGCGGCCAGATTGTCCGTGCCAGGGACCATGGAAATCCCGGCCTCTTTCATGATTTGCCGAGCCGTTACCTTGTCGCCCAGAGCCTGGATAACCTCGGAGGGAGGACCGATGAAAATGATGCCGTTGTTCTCACAGGCCTTGGCAAAATCAGGGTTTTCCGCCAGAAATCCGTATCCCGGATGAATGGCGTCGGCCCCAACTTTTTTGGCAACTCCGATGACCTTGTCGATGTTCAGGTAATCACAGCGTGGTCCATCCCCAAGCCAGATGGCCTCATTCGCTGCGCGAATGTGCAGGGCGTCCTTGTCCGGCGTTTCATAAATAGCCACGGCAATATGCCCAAGCTCTTGCACCGCCCGGATGATCCGCAGAGCAATTTCACCTCGGTTGGCTATCAAGATCTTCTTCTTCAACTGATCACCTCATTAAAAAAACAATTTTGGTTACTGTTCAGGCCAAATCAAACACCTGAGATCTGGAAAGGAAATATGTTTCCCTGGCACGCACAATCAGCGTAACCCCTCAATATACCGCAAAAAATAACCGACTAACAACACCAAACCCAAGGCACTCGATTTTGCAAATTACCATACCGAATTTTTCAGAGCAACATTTTATGTCCACAAAAAAATAATGGGGGAGCCATTCGGCTGACGAAGAAAATCCCCTTGAAAAAAGCGGCTGCGGGGTCAGAACGCGCCGTCTCCATCTCCTTCAATATCAGCCAGCACCTTGGGCAGCTGCATCCGACAGGCTGCGGCAAAATCCTCCGGAAAATGCCCGCTGATCCAGCGCAGCTGGGCCTCACTGAAGGCCCCCATGGCATATGGAAGCTTGGGCAAAAGGGCATAGAGCAGACGCTGCCCGGTGGGTTTCGCCGTTATCCGACTGGAATATTCGATGCTGCTCACCAGTCGGGCGCCCAGATGGGCCAAAATATTCTGGGCGATGAGCAGGGCGCGGTCCAAAGCAGCGCGCACGACTGCGTCCGCCTCCAAGATATTGCCCACCTCCCCCAGGGCCATAATCTGCAACTCCCACTGGGAGGTCTGCGCCTTGGGCACGAAAAGCATTACCTTGTCGTCCTCATACACAATCAGACTGGCATTTTCCCCTTCCCGACCATCCATCCGCCTGTTGTTGCGGATCGCCTTGAGATAGGTGCGGAAAAAATCACAGCCCGTCTCTTCCTGGTAGCGTTCACAAAATTCAGCGATAAGATCCCCGCAGGCGTAGCTTGCCACTGGGACACTTGCGGCCTGGCCGCCATGATGCCAGGCGGAAACCAGCTGCGGCAGCATGGCGAACTGCTGGTGAATCTGCTGATGCGAGGCATGGAGCCGATAACCGCCGGCCGCGAAAGCAAAGCCGTAGTTCCAGCCCCAAAGGGTGGCGGTGAAGGGTAAGGGAGGGGCGGTTTTTTGCCGCAGGGCATGAAGTACCGCAAGCCGCAGCTCTTCAAGGGCTGCGCCGGTCATGGCCTTCCGGCCGGGCGGCAGAGGCAGGCCCAGCTGGGCGGCGAGGTGGATAAAGGTGCGTTGATAGTAAAGATGACGCAACCCCTGCATGTCGGTGCCGGAAAGATCCATGGTGCTGTAGCGGACAGCATCATCCGCCATGTTTGCGGCGTAATGCCCCCAGGGAATATAGCTGTTGCGGCGCAGATACTCAAAAACATGACAGTCCTGCGCCGCGTCACGATACTCACCCACGATTTCGCTGCTCCCCTGCGCTCCCGGCCGCAAGACCATGACCCTTCGGTAGGCTTCGGGCAGATAGCGGTTATTGGCCACCACCTCGAACAGATCATGCCGGAGGATTCTGGCCAGCGCCAGGCCATCCACGCCCTTGCTGTAGCGAAGGCCCACCGGCTCCCCTGCTCCGTCACGGATAAATTCGCAGCTCATCCCGGCAAGGACCGCCAGGTCCTCAGGGTCGGTGGAAGTATCAGCCAGAGCCATCAGTACGGACTCGGGAAGCGCGGCAAAACTTTTTTGCAGATCCTGGGCCGCTCCTGCGGGCAGGATCTTCTGCAACGCCTGCCGCATGGAAACAGCCTGCGGCTCCGGCAATTTGATGGAGGCCGGACTGGCCGCTCTGGGCTCGGCCCAACCGCTGCTGATATAAGTAACCCCCCGAAAAGGGAAGGGATTGGCGATTTCATAGACCACTTCCGCCCGGTCAATCTGCAGATCGCCCTCGGGGAAATTATCCTGATTCAGATACGGCTTGTCGTCTGAAAATGCGCCGAGCGGCTCGACAAAATCGTTTTCCCGGAGATTGGCCACCTGATAGGACGGCGCATGCACGCCATAAACAAACTGCCCGGAAGGATGGACGCAGGAACGCAAGGTCATATCAAAATCTCCATTGAATCACACGGGAAGAGAGGCGAGGTTATAGCTGAGTTGAGCAGCTCGCCTGCTCACACGAAACTTATACCCTTTGGGTGCATAGCTGAGTTGAGCAACTCGCCTTGCTCAAACGAAACTTATACCCCTTGGGTGCATAGCTGAGTTGAGCAACTCGCCTTGCTCAAACGAAACTTATACCCCTTGGGTATGCGCAGACAATATAACCGGGAAACATGCCCGCGCTCCACAAGAAAAATCGAACTTCGCTACGTTATGGCCTCAAGCTGGATAGTTACAAAAATTCCGACATTTATCCCGGAACCGCACCCGGTTTTTTAGAGTCTTTTCTTCTTCCCCTTGTCTAACCTGCGAAAAATGGAGTATTGTATCGACCTTGAAAGACCTATACAAGAGATGCGCCGGTCAGGCGACAAGGATATCGAAACTAATCACGGGGTAGGCCCCGAAGGGCAAATAACCACAGAGCAAGCGGTCACAGGGTGGTGCAGATTGCGGCAAGCGGGTCGGCGATGCGTACTCAAGTACGTGAGCCGGACCGATCGCCGCAAGATGTGGCGCCCTGTGACCGCTTAGGATATTACCATGAACAAACCCGGCTATTTTGGACAATGGGGCGGCGCCTATATCCCGGAAGTGCTGTACGAAACCTTCCGGGAACTGCGGGAGGTCTACGCCAGGGCCAAGGCAGACCCGGCCTTCTGGCAGGAATACCTCGACCTGATGGGTTCTTATTCCTGCCGGCCCACTCCCCTCACTTACGCTGAGAACCTGAGCCGTCACTTCGGCGGGGCACAAATCTTCATCAAGCGCGAGGATCTCAACCACACCGGGGCGCACAAGGCCAACAACGTCATGGGCCAGGGCTTGCTGGTCAAGCGCATGGGCAAGACCAGGGTGATCGCGGAGACCGGCGCGGGCCAACACGGGGTGGCCTGCGCCACCATGGCCGCCAAGTTCGGCTTTGCCTGCACCATCTACATGGGCGAGGAAGATGTACACCGCCAGCGGCCCAATGTCTTCTGGATGGAGAAGCTCGGCGCCACCGTGGTTCCGGTGACCACCGGCAGCCGCACCCTCAAGGATGCCATCAACGAAGCCTTCCGCGACTGGGTTTCCAACATGGACACCACCCATTACGTGATGGGCACGGTCTGCGGGCCGCACCCCTTTCCGGAGATGGTGGCCTGGTTCCAGTCGATCATCGGCCAGGAGGCGCGCAAACAGATCCTCGCGGTCCACGGCAGACTCCCGGCCAGGGTCTATGCCTGCGTGGGCGGCGGCTCCAATGCCATGGGCATCTTCCAGGGTTTTCTGGCCGACCCGTCCGTAGAGTTGATCGGGGTGGAAGCAGGCGGCAAGGGGCTTGACACCGGCCAGCACGCCGCCCGGCTCGCCAGCGCCGACGCCTCGCCCGGCGTAGCCCAGGGCTACAAAACCATGTTTCTTCAGGACGCCGACGGCCAGATGCGCGACACCCATTCGGTGGCTGCGGGTCTTGATTACATCGGGGTTTCTCCCCTGCTCACCGACCTCTGGGAAAAAGGCAGGGTCCGTTTTGCCGCGGCCACCGACCAGGAGGTCATGACGGCCCTTGATCTCACCATCAAAAAGGAAGGGATCATCCCGGCTCTCGAATCCACCCACGCCTTTGTCCAGGCCTTTAAAGAAGCGGGCGAGCTGAACGGCGACCAGGCCATTGTCATCAACCAGTCCGGCCGTGGCGACAAGGATATCTTCACCATTGCCCATGCCTTTGATGATCCGTCCTGGAAGGAGTTCATCCGGAAAAAGGGAGAGGAATATGCAGCTCGCTGAACAACTCCGGGAGGCCCGGCGCAAAAAAGAGATCCTGCTCATGACCCATCTGGTCCTGGGCTACCCCTCCTTTGCGGTAAACCGCGAGGTGATCCGCCAGATGGTGGAAAACGGGGTGGACGTTATCGAACTGCAGATCCCCTTTTCCGAGCCCATGGCCGACGGACCCATGATCATCAAGGCCAACCAGGAAGCCATCGCCGGGGGGACCAAGGTCGCCGACTGCCTGGCCTTTGCCGCGGAGATGGCAGCGCAATACGAAATCCCCTTTCTGTTCATGACCTACTACAACATCCTCTTCAAGTACGGCTTGGAGGATTTCCTGCGCAAAGCCAAGGAGATCGGGATCAAGGGCTGCATCATCCCCGATCTGCCGCCGGAGGAAGGCGAGGAGTATCTTAGCCTGGCCAGTGAATTTGCTCTTGCCCCCATCCAGATCTTCGCCCCCACCAGCACCGAGGAGCGAATGCGGACCCTGGCCGGGCATGGGGCCGGATTCATCTACTGCGTAGCCCGCCGGGGCGTTACCGGCAGCAAGACCGATTTCAACGCCTCCTTCGACGCTTACCTGGCCCGCTGCCGCAGGGCAACAAGCATGCCGCTTGCTGTGGGTTTTGGCATCAGCAGTCGGGAAGACGTGCAAATTCTCACCGGCAAGGCGGATATTGCAGTAATCGGCACCGCCACCATCAGGTTGGTGGAAGAAAAAGGTCCAGAGGAAGTGGGACCTTTTATCGCCGGACTTCGGTAACTGCCCTCACAAATTTTGACAATTTAGATGTATGAGATTTCTTAAGTACTTGAGGCTTGCCATTTTTCTTCAGTTTGTTGGTGGAAAAATAAATTGCCCCCTGAATTCACTCAGAATGGCACTAGGCTTCTGGAGGGTATTTTGAAAGCTAAAGTGTATATCGAAACATCAGTTATCAGCTACCTTACGGCACGTCCAAGTAACGACATCCGTGCAATGGCCAACCAGAATGTTACCATTGAATGATGGGAGACACAGCGGAGCAGCTTTTTGTCTTTTTGTCTTTTCTTCGCCTTGTGCGTATACGCGGGGGAAAAAGAAAAAATTTGCCATCTGTAGGCCAATGAGCTACACTTAGCCATGAATTTTCAATGGGATGAGGCTAAAAGCGAAAAGTGCTTTCTTGAGCGATGATTTGATTTTGCCTACGCGGCAAGAGCTTTCTTCGACCCTGATCGCCTTGTGCAGCCCGATACCCGTCATTGCTACGGGGAGATGCGTTACAAACTTACCGGCAGGATAGAACACCGTCTCTTCGTGCTGATCTATACCCCGCGCCATAATGAGATCAGGGTTATTTCCGCGCGTAAGGCAAACCAAAGAGAGGTTAGACATTATGAAAACTGTACGCGTAAAGATTGACTCGGCCTCGCTTGCCGTGGGGCGCATTGATCCCGCCCGCGTTGATGCCACAGGCGAAGAAGAAATTTTAACTCAACAGGCCGCCGATGAAGCCGAGGCCATGCAGGATTCGGCAAGGTTTGCTCGCCGGGTGCGCAAGCGCCTGGGTTTGAGCCAGGCGGAATTCTCCAGGCGCATTGATGTATCACTCGATACGATCCGGAATTGGGAGCAAGGCAAAAGATGCCCGACCGGGGCAGCTAAAGCCCTGCTCAAAATTTTGCACAACGCCCCTGAGGCAGCCTTGGCAGCTTTGTAGGTGGGAGGGTTTCGTCGAACTCACCATTGAACACGAACTGGTGGAAGACCTCGCGCAAGGCCACACAAAAACGCACCTGCCCAGATATCTTCACCTCTGCCCCTAAAGCCAATGATCCCGGACTCCCCATTTTTCAGCAACCTCCCGCATCTGAACCACCTTGCCGAAGACTGCACCGGCTGGCACGTCCTGCCCGGCATGCGCTTTGCGGATACCCAGGCATGGTGGAAGGAAGGCTCCCGCCAAAACCCGCACGAAGGGGTTGACCTGCTGTATCTTGCAGACCGTTCAGGCCAGCGGCTGGAACTGCCGAAGCAGGCCCTGGTCCCGCCGCTCTGGGCTGGGGAGGTGATTGCGGTGTTCGAGGATTTTCTGGGCAGCACCTTGGTGGTGCTCCACCCGGTGATGGATGGGCAGGGCTGGAGGCTTATCTCCTTGTATGGCCATATCCGGCCCCTGGTAGAGTGCGGAGCGCGGGTTTCAACGGAAGCGCCCCTGGCCGAGGTGGCATGCGGCAAGATGCGGGGCTCATCTGCCCCGCCTGATCATCTCCACCTCTCCCTTGGCTGGCTGGCGCCGGGCTGGCCGGTGGCGGAGCTAGACTGGCCCGGACTATGGCGCAACCCCGGCATCCGGCTTATCGATCCCCTGGCCCCTGCCTCTGGATCAACCCAAGCCCTGATCGGCTGAAGAGTAACCGTTCAGCAGCACCACATCTTTGGACGATCGGCCCGGCTTACGTACATGAGGTACGCAGCGCCGGTCCGCTTGTCCAAATCTGCGGCACTGCTGAACGGTTACAGTCCGGTGGTTTTGGTACTTTGACGACCGCCCCGTTGAACGGTTACGCTGAAGGCTGCAACTGTTCGGCATGGTAACGGAAAACCACGGTGCGGAAAAAATTGATCATCGCCTGTCTGCGCCCGGCAAGCCGCTTCTGCTCCGGGATCAGGCCGCAAAAGGTCATCCGGTCGATGGACATCTTGTGTTCGATGAAACGGACATAGCGATTGTCCAGATACCAGGCATAGATCAGGCCAAAAAGCAGGCCGGGCGGGGTAAAACCTTCATCGCCATTTATCAGCCTGGTATAGAGACGCGGATCGCTGACCGCCTGCCGCATCCGGACCAGACCCAAGTACCGGGCCAGCTCAGCATCCGTGAAAAAACTGTGCCGTTGCGCTTCCGCCCGCAGAACCAGCCGAAACTCATAACCCAGTGACAGACCGTCGCGCTCCACGGGCAGCCTCCGTTTTTCCTCGGCATAATCACCCAACAGAGATTGGCCCAAGGCAATCAACAACCCCACCTCGAACTGGTCCGACAGCGCAAGGATATCCTTGCGAATCTTGATCATTCGGTCAATTGGATCATAGAAGGAAAGGATGGTGTCCCACTCCTGGGCCCGGCTCCATTCCTCTTTATCCAGCAAGGCAATCCCCGCGACCCGGTCAAGATGGGCAAGGGGAATATCCCCATGGTGCCAGAAAATCTCGCTCAACCTCGGCTGCAGTTCTTCGCCAATAGCCAGGGTCTGCAAACGCTGGCGGATAGCAGCAAAACGCTGGCTGACCGTCTGCCCCAAGGGATCTAAGAGTACCTCCGCCCCACCGCCAGGCCCGGAAAACCGATGCTCCCCAGCCACGCCAAGGGAATCTCGAATCGCCCACATGACCCGCACCGCCGCGGCCAGAGAAGCGGCATCATGCTGAATCACCCGACGCTGTTCAATATCTGTCTGGGCATAGAGTCGGGCCTCAAGGGGAGAAAAACCCATCGCCCGAACCTTATCCCGATCAAGATAGATGGGCATCTTATTTTCCAGGGCGTAACGCTGGAGAATGGAGCCCGGGATATCGCGCAGGCCAAGAACCAGAATCTGGGCAAAAAGCCCCTCCACCCCGCCGGGGATATTGCGATGATAGGCAGCAAGCAAATCGGAGACATAAAATCGCTGCCGGTGATCGTCATGGCCGTAACCTTGGACCATATCGGTTTCCCCGGCCTGAATCCAGAGGTTGGTCACCAGCATCTTAAGCGCGCGCCCGTTATCCCGGATCGCCTGCGCAATGCCCGGGACCTGCAGGATCGGGACAATGCTGGTGAACAGGCTGCCAGGGGCGAAAAGAATGATATCCGCCTCGGCAATGGCAGCCAGCACCTGAGGCGGCGCCTTGGGCAGCGACTGGGGGGTGGCGGCAAACTCCACAAAGACCCGGTCCACGGGAGAACCCCGCCGGGCCTTATTCGACTTGAACTCCCCGCTTACCAGTACCCCATTCCCATAGAGAATTTTCAGCCGGGCCGGCGTGGTGGTACAGGGATAAACCGCCTCGGCATTGGCGCCGATGAGCTCGGCCAGCAGAGAGATACCCGCTAGCTCCTCTTTCTGGGCAAAAATTGCGGCGGCAAGCAGGAGATTGCCCAAACAATGGGGGTGATCGAGCTGGGAGTACAACCGGGGCTCGGCAAAAAGAGACGTCAGCAGAGTACTCAAACCACGGTTCATAGCCTCTGGCAGCTCAGCAAGGATTACATCGGCATCGCTTAGCAACTCGGGTAAAGAACGAGGCCGGACCGCGAAACGGTAGTTGAAAAGCCGATACAGCATCTTAACAACCCGAACAGCCTTCCGGCCAACAAGGCCATACTGCTCTTGCAAATTCTGCCGGCGCACGGAAGAAAGCAACACATGGCGGAGATCACCCAAAGCAATAATGGGCAGATCCTTAAGCAGTTCACCGGTGGAGCCACCATCATCGGTCACACAAACCACGGCCCTGGTTTCGGGAAAAACCTCTTTGAGCCCATGAAAAGGATCGGCTGGCCAGAAAGGGATGCGGCTGTCACCGCCGATGATATTGGAAAGACCGGTCCCCCCTCCGAAAACAACCACCCGGACATCCTTGGTCTCCGTGGCGTTTAAGGCGGTAAGCAAAACCGTCAGCTCCGTGGCCATATCCGCCGGCATAGGCGACGGCCCGATGAGCGCCAAACCGATGAGCTTCTCAGCCAGATCACCATCGGGCAACAGATCGAACAGGCCAAAACGCGCCTCACCCAAACGGGCAAGCAGGGAGGAGATTGAAGGGGGAGGATTCATCATTATAGTCCAGTGGCTGCCATCTGCTTGCGCACCGCCGCCTCGGAGTCGGCCATGGCCGCCTGCTCCTCGACGGTAAGCTTGAACTGGATGATCCGCTCCACTCCTTTGTTGCCCAGCACCACCGGCACCCCTAAAAAACAGCCGGAGAAGCCGAACTCCCCCTCCACATAGGCGGCGCAGGGTAATACCCGCTTGCTGTCGGTGATGACCGCCTCGGCCATCTCCACCGCGGCCAGGCCTGGAGTGTAAAAGGCACTGCCGGTCTTGAGATGGTTGACGATCTCGGCCCCTCCGTGCTGAGTGCGGTGCACGATAGCGGCCAATTCTTCAGCGGACAAGAGATCGGTAACCGGCACCCCGGCCACATTGGCCAGCCGGATCAGCGGCAGCATGTTGTCGCCGTGGATGCCCATGACCAGGGCGTTGACATCGCGCGGCGCCACCCCCAACGCCTCGGCCAGAAAGGTGCGGTAGCGGGCGGAATCAAGCACCCCGGCCATGCCGATCACCCGTTCCCTGGGGAAGCCGGTGACCTTGAATGCCGTGTAGACCATGGCGTCGATGGGGTTGGTGACCACGATCAGCACGCAGTCCGGGGCATACTTGGCCACCTGCTCGGCGCAGGACTTGACAATGGCCACGTTCTTGGCCAGGAGATCGTCGCGGCTCATCCCCGGCTTGCGGGCCAGGCCGGCGGTGATAATCACCACGTCGGAACCGGCCAGATCGGCGAAGTCATTGGAGCCGGTGATCCGATTATTGAACCCGTCCACCGGACCTGATTGCAACAGGTCCAGGGCCTTGCCCTGGGGCACCCCTTCCACCACGTCCAGCAAAAGGATATCGCCCAGATTCCGGCTGGCACCCCAGTGGGCGGCGGTGGCGCCGACATTGCCCGCGCCGATGATGGTGATCTTGTTTCGTCTCATGAAATGTCCCTCTTTATCGTAATGGTTAACATAAAAATCTGCGCTTATTGTTTGCCGTCTTTGCGAATCAACTCTTCCACCCGCTCCAGATCCTTGGGGGTATCCACCTCGATGGAATCATGGGCGGTAAGCACCACCCGGATACGGTAGCCGAACTCCAGGGCCCGCAGCTGCTCCAGCTTTTCGAACCGCTCCCACTCCCCCTCGGGCAGCCCGACAAAGGTGAGCAAAAACCCCTTGCGGTAGCCGTAAAAGCCCAGGTGCTTGTAGTAGGTGGGCGCTTGCGGCTCCTCGGGGTTACGCTGGAAGGGGATGGACGCGCGGGAAAAGTAGAGGGCGTTGTTCTGCCGGTCGAACACGGTTTTGACGTGGTTGGGATCGGTGATCTCCTCCTGGCGCACGATCTTGTAGATCAGGGTGGACATGGGCAGGGCCGGGTCTTCCAACAACGGCATGGCCACCTGGGAAATCACCTCCGCCTCGAAGAGCGGCTGGTCGCCCTGGATGTTCACCACCACGTCCTGCTCACCGATTCCCATGATCGTAGCCGCCTCGGCCAGTCGGTCGGTGCCGGAGACATGGTCGGAGCGGGTCAAAACCACCTCGCCGCCAAAGGCGCGGACGCACTCGGCGATCCGCTCGTCGTCGGTGGCCACCGCCACCCGGGAAAGCAGGGCCACGGCCTTGGCCCGCTCGTAAACATGCTGGATCATGGGCTTGCCCGCGATCAGGGCCAGGGGCTTGCCCTCGAAGCGGTTGGAATGGTAGCGGGCCGGGATGATGGCCACAACTTTGGCTTGTGCTTTATACTGGGTATCCATTATCTTCTCGTAAGCGATCACAGGGCACCACATCTTGCGGCGATCGGTCCGGCTCACGTACAAAAGTACGCATCGCCAGCCCGCTTGCCGCAACCTGCAGCACCCTGTGACCGCTTGTTCCGGGGTTATTTGACCTTTGTGGGCCTACCCCTTGATTGGTTACATCTTCTCTAAGCGGTATGTGGGGATGGTGGGTCAACCGGCCTGCAAAAAACGTCCTGAATATACCATGTCCGGCAAATGATGCACCGGGAAAAAGCCGACGGCTTTCCGCCCGCAACCAGGAAATAATCCGCCGCCCATGACCACCCCCACCCGGAAAGATCTCATCGCCGTCAGCCCGACTGGGCCGGAGTTGACGGAGAAAGCGCGCGGACTGGCCGCCTGGCTGGGTCTGCCGCTCTATCACCCCGATGATCCCGCCCCGCTCCTGCTGCTGACCCTGACCCCGGCGCGGCTGGAGCTGCGCCAGACCGGCAAGGGCGCGGAAGGACCGCTGTTCGTCGATTTTGGCGGCGGCGCCATCGACTACCGGCGCAGGCAAACCACCAGACGCAAAGAGGCCATTGCCCGGGCGGCGGGACTCAAGGGCGGGGCGACTCCCAGCGTGCTCGACCTCACCGCGGGCTTAGGCATGGACAGCTTCATCTTGGCCAGCCTGGGCTGCACCGTGCAGATGGTGGAACGCTCCGCCGTGGTGGCGGCCCTGCTGGCGGACGGCATGGCGCGGGCCAGCGAGGAGCCGGCGCTGGCCGCGATTATGGCCCACCTCCATCTCAGGGTGGGGGAAAGCCTGGAGATTCTCCGTGCCTGGCAGAGGGAAAGGCCCGAGGTGGTGTACCTTGACCCCATGTATCCACACCGCGGCAAAAGCGCCCTGGTCAAGAAAGAGATGCGGCTTATCCGGTTGCTGGTCGGCGATGACGAAGACAGCGACGAGCTGCTGCGCGCCGCCCTTGGTGTGGCAACCCGCCGGGTGGTGGTGAAAAGGCCGCGCCTGGCCCCACCCCTGCCCGGCCCGGAGGCAAACTTCACCAGCCGCGGCAAAAACAGCCGCTTTGATGTGTACCTGGTCTGAGAGGTCTACTTGCAATTGCGGCTTGTTGCCATTGTTGCCGCAAATAAGGTAGTATAGCGAAAATCTTCATCAAGCCCGAGGACACACAACCGGCCATGCCTTTTCGCCTCAAAAGAAACACCCGCGCCATCCTGCTGCTTTTCTGCCTTCTTGCCTTGGCCCTTTCCGGCTGCCGGCAGGACAAGGTTCCGGAAAAGCCCGTGGGTCAGCAAGCTCCGGCCCGCCGGCCCGGCTGTCAGGGCTGCCACCAGGAGATGCAGCTTGACGCCAATCACGCTTTGGCCTGCACCGCTTGCCACGGGGGAACCCCCGAAGGGGCAACGCAAGAGCAGGCCCACGCCGGGATGGTCAGCCAGCCCGGCCATCCGGACCGGATGCAAAAAGCCTGCGGCAGCTGCCATGCCCGGCAGGTGGCCGAGGCCGCATCTTCCCTGCATTTCACCGCGAGAAACGAGGTCAACGCCGTCCGCACCGCCTTTGGCGCTCAAGCCCCCCTTGCCTCCCTTACGGAAATCCCGGTCCATGCGACAATCGCCTCCCCCCTCGACTTGGCCGATGACCTGCTGCGCCGCCGCTGTCTGCGCTGCCATGTGTACAACTCCGGCGACGGCTACTACCCGGAAACAGTGCGCGGCACCGGCTGCGCCGCCTGTCATCTCGCTTACGGCAAGGGCAAAATGAGCAGCCACGCCTTTGTCGGATCACCGCCGGACAGCCAGTGCCTGCACTGCCATTACGGCAACTTCGTGGGGGGTGATTATTATGGCCGCTTTGAGCACGACTTCAACCTGGAGTACCGCACCCCCTACCGGGCCGATGGCAGCGAAAACCGGCCCTACGGGGTGGAATTCCACCAGCTGGCCCCGGACATCCACCAGCAGAAAGGTCTGGCCTGCATCGATTGCCACAACGGGGCGGAACTCATGGGCGGACACCGCGGAACGCCGAAAAAAGAAAAGGGGATTACCTGTCTTTCCTGCCACGGCTGGCGCAAAGGGATGCCCCTGCCCCTTAATAACTTGCAGGTTGAGGCGGACCGGCTGGTGCTAACCACCCGGCTGAGCGGCAAGAAGCTCGTGGTACCCCAGCCTGTTCACCCGGCCCACCGACAGTATGAAAAAAAGGCCCATTGCACCGTGTGCCACAGCCAGTGGAGCTTTAACGACCAGGGTACCCATCTGCTCCGTACCGAATATCCGGAGGCGGGGGCCTGGTCCAGGCTCGCCGTGCAGGGCAGTGGCGAGGTGGAGGAGCAGCTGAACAACCCCGCCGACCAGGGGCCCTCCCTGCGGGACAAGATCACCGGCACGCCGAGCCAAAGCCTGTGGCTCAAGGGCTATGAGCTGCGCCGCTGGGAAAGCCCCCTGATCGGAGGTGGCCCGGACGGCAGGCTCCGGATCTTCCGGCCCATCCTGGACCTGCATCTGTCCATGGTTGGCCCCGACAAAAAGGTTGTCTTCGACAATCTGGGGGTGACGCCCAGGCAACAGCGCTATCTCCCCTACACCCCGCACACCGTGGGCAAGGCCGGGGCGTTCTTTGGCGAACGACTCAAGCCCAACCTCCCCATTGAGACGAAACCATGAGTTACCCCAAACCTGTCCGGAAAATTCTCCTCCCCGCCCTGCTGCTCCTGTGTTCCACCGCCTTTTTCGGCTGCACGACCAAGCTGCCCACCAGCTCACCGCCGGCAACAAAGAAGCCCGCCCCCGCCAAGCCGGCAGCCAAGGCGGGCCGAATCCCCGCCACCCAGAGGCCATACCAGATTGAGGGCAAGACCTACTATCCGCTCCCCTCGGCCGAGGGCTACAGTGAAACCGGCACGGCCTCCTGGTATGGCGCTCCTTTCCACGGGCGCAAGACCTCCAACGGGGAAACCTACAACATGTACGACTGGACCGCAGCCCACAAAACCCTGCCCATGAATACCCGGCTCCTGGTGGAAAACCTCGGCAACGGCCGCACTACCACGGTACGGATCAATGACCGCGGCCCCTTTGTGGGTTCCAGGATCATCGACCTTTCCTACAATGTGGCCAAGGATCTGGGCATCATCAAGGAAGGAACCGGTCGAGTCAGGATCACCGCTCTGGGCGAGGCGGAAACCATCCAGCTTGCCGACAACAAGACCGCAACCCGCTTCCTGCCCCACGAGGATTTTCAGAAGGGTGATTTTTATGTCCAGATCGGCTCCTTCACCGTTCGGGGAAATGCCGACCGCCTGAAAGAAAAAATGACCAGGGAGGGGTGGGAGGCCGAGGCCGTTCTCTATGATCGAGGCGACAAGATTTTCTATCGCGTCCAGATAAAGGGTGGCGCAACCCTGACCGCAGCCAAAAAGATAGAGCAGACCATGACCGATGCCGGATTCCCTGGGGCTTTCGTAGTGGCGCGATAATTGGTTCGAGTCATTTCCGGCCTTGAGCTGGATGTTTACAGCTCAAGGACATTAACTTGACAAGAGGAGGCCGCTCGTTATATCCCATAAGCAGGGACCGCTCTTAACTTCACCGCAGGAAGTTCCCTGCCGGGGGATGCTGTCGCGGGTTTGGCTGCGTCGTTCCGTCCACGGATGGACGGGACAGCAGACACCTCGGAGGAGGACAGGATGTCCTCCGAGTGTCAATTGTCGGCAGCAGTGCCGACCATGAGCGGCAGTATCCCCCGGCGGGGAACGGTTACTTGCCGACAAACCGCCGTTTCCACTCTGCCGAGGATGACTGTCATGATCTTCAAGGTTTTCAAAAAAGAGGAGCTTGCCCGCCTCCATGAGCTGCTGGCGGTCAACATCATGGTCGGTCCCGTCGCCAGAGGCAACGACCGCAACGGCAAGCCCCTCTATGATTTCGAGGTGGTCTCCGATTTTGCCGAACTCGCCCTCGACTACACCCAAACGGTGCATTCACCCAAACGCTTTGTCCTGCCCTATCGGGAAACCTTGTCCACCTTTACCTTAAATCCCAACGGCTGGGAAAAACAGGTTGACCTCAATGTCCGCCATCCCCTAGTCTTCTTCGGCATGCATGCCTGCGACATCAATGCCCTGAACAAGCTCGATCTGGTCCTGGCGAAAAGCACCTACCCGAATCCATATTACCTGGGCAAACGGAAAAACCTCTTCATCCTCGGCCTCAGCTGTAACCCGGAGCCCCAATGTTTCTGCCGCTCCATGGGCACCGACTCCGCCAGCCACGGCTTTGACCTGTTTCTCACTGATCTGGGAGGCAAATATTTTGCCGAGATCCTTTCCGCCACGGCCTTTGACCTGCTGAGCCAGATCAGCTGCCAGGAGCCGAGCAGCAAGGACCATACTCTTTACAAGCATCTCACCAACGAAAAAAGCAAGCGCTACACCACCAGCGTGGACACCTCGGATCTCACCAAGATCCTCGACCTTGAATTTGCTTCAAAAGCCTGGGATTACTGGGGCGAAAAATGCCTTTCCTGCGGAACCTGCGCCAATGTCTGCCCCACCTGTTACTGCTATGGCGTTGAGGAACAGATCGATCTCGACCTGAGACACGCCGGCAAGACAAGATCCCTGCACTCCTGCAACCTCATCGACTTTGCCAAGGTAGCCGGCGGCCACAATTTTCGCCCTGAAAGCGCCACCCGCCTGAAATACCGCTACTATCACAAGCACCGCGGCTTCGTGGAGGCCTTTGAAGAACCACTTTGCGTCGGCTGCGGCCGTTGCGGGGCAGCCTGTCTTGCCGATATCACCCCGCCGGAAGTCATCGCCAGCGTCCGGGGCAAAATGTAACTCGTCGTCCACCAGTGCCCGGTTACGGGCAAGGAGTAAGCAATGCAGAACAAACTCCCTTTGCTCGATATTCTCGATTCGTCCCCTGACCCGCACCGCCGGGAAGATCCAGGCCTTTTCGAGTATACCCTGCCCGCCGAAATCACCAGCATCTACCCGCTCACCGCGATGGAAAAACTCTACCAGATCCAGATCGTCGACCCTGACCAGCGCAACCGTTTCTCCTTCCGGCCCGGCCAGTTTGTCATGCTGGAGCTGCCGGGCATCGGCGAAGCGCCTTTTTCCATCTCCTCTTCCCCGGTACGGCGCGGCGACCTTGAGCTGTGCATCCGGGCGGTGGGCAATCTCACCAATTTTCTCGCCCGCGTCGAGCGGGGCACCAAGGTGGGCATCAGCGGCCCCTTCGGCACCTCTTTCCCCCTGGAAAAGATGCAAGGCCATGACATCCTGCTCATCGGCGGAGGATTGGGCATCGTGCCCCTGCGCTCCCCCCTTTTGGCAGTGCTGGAAAACAGGAGCAAATACGGCCGGGTTGACATCATGTACGGTGCCAAGAGTCCGGCGGAACTGCTTTTCACCTACCAGTACGAAGAATGGCGCCGCTTCGACATCAACCTCGGCATCACCGTAGATCATGCGGAAACAAACTGGCAGGGCCGCACCGGCCTGATCACCGAACTATTGCAGGAACGGCTCCAGCAAACAACAAGCCTGCGGGAGAACACCTATGCCATCGTCTGCGGCCCCCCGGTCATGTTTCATTTCGTCTGCAAGATGCTGACCGAGGCCGGACTGCCCATGCAGAAGATGTTCGTTTCCCTGGAACGCCGCATGCACTGCGGCCGGGGAAAATGCTGCCGCTGCAACATCGGCTCAACCTACACCTGCCTGGACGGCCCGGTCTTTGACTACTGGTCGGTGATGAACCTCAAGGAGGCGATCTGAGATGGGCGGTCAACTAACTTACCTAGGTGTCCCCCTGGCCCGGCCCAGGGTCGGATTCTTTGAACTCACCTCCTGCGAAGGCTGCCAGTTGCAACTTTTAAACAACGAGGCCACCCTCCTCGACTTTCTCAACCTGGTGGAGATCGTCAACTTCCGCGAAGGAATGAGCGAACGCGGAGACAACTACGACATCGCCTTTGTCGAGGGCAGCGTCACCCGCCAGGATGAAATAGCCCGCCTCACCGAGATCCGCAAGAACGCCAAGGTTCTGGTCGCCCTCGGCTCCTGCGCCTGTTTCGGCGGGGTAAATCAGCTGAAAAACCGCTTCCGCGATCTGGACTGGGTGAAAAAAGAGGTGTACGGCGATTTTCCCATCGAGAGCATGGAGGTGCATCCCCTGGCGGATTTCGTCCAGGTGGACCTCGAGATCTACGGCTGCCCCATCAAAAAGGAAGAGGTCGAGAGGATCGTCACCGATCTGGTGGTGGGCAATACTGTACGCCATCCGGAATACCCGGTGTGCATGGAGTGCAAGGCCAACGAGAATATCTGCCTGTTCGAACTCGGCGAACTCTGCCTCGGCCCGGTCACCCGGGCCGGCTGCGATGCCTGGTGTACCAGCAACCGGAGGGGGTGCTGGGGTTGCCGCGGTCCGGCGACAGTAGCCAATCTGAAACAGTTGGAAGAAATCATGCACACCTATGGCTTTGACCGCGAGACCATCCTCGACCGACTGGAATGTTTCGGCGGCTTTGCCTCCTTCGCCGACACCCTCCGCGACAAAGGCAAAAAGACTCCTACCGGGAGGAAAAACCCATGAAGCTCTCCTGCGAGGTCGACATCCATCACCTGACCAGGGTGGAGGGGCACGGCAACATCCGCATCAGCATCAAAAACGGGGTGGTCAAAAAGGCACAATGGGAGGTGGTGGAAACGCCCCGCTTTTTCGAGGCCATGCTGGTGGGCAAGCACTGGGAAAACGCCCCCTATATCTGCGGGCGGATCTGCGGGATCTGCTCCATCGGCCACACCCTGGCCAGCATCCGGGCGGTGGAAAACGCCTTTGGCATCACCCCCACCCCCCAGACCGCAAACCTGCGGCTCCTGCTCAAGCACATGGAAACCCTGCAAAGCCATATCCTGCATCTCTATTTTCTCGCGGCCCCGGATTTTCTCGGCGCGGGCAGCGTGCTGCCCCTGGCCAAGAGCCATCCGGAGGTGGTGCAGCGAGCCCTGCGCCTCAAGCTGCTGGCCAACGAGGCCTGCGATATTATCGGCGGCAGACGGCTGCACCCGACCCGGACCGTGGTGGGCGGCTTCACCATGCTCCCGGAAAAGGAGCAGCTGAAAGAGATCCGCCGGCGGCTGCTGGCCTCGGTGCCCGACCTGCTCGCCTCGGCGGAACTGTTTAAGACCTTTGTTATCCCAGATTTCAGCCGGGAAACTGAATTCGTCTCCCTCAAGGGCGACACTGACTATCCCTTTATCGGCGGCGATCTGGTTTCCAGTGACGGGGTAGTGAAAAAAGAAGAGCAATACCGGGCCATGACCAATGAATACTGCACGAAATGCTTCACCTCCAAACTGAGTAAATTGTCCCGCCCCTCCTTCGCCGTAGGCGCCCTGGCCCGGCTGAACAACAACTTTGCCCTGCTCCATCCCACCGCCCGTGAGATTTCAAAATCCCTGGGCCTTACCCCAGTGAGCCACAACCCGTATATGAGCAACGTGGCCCAACTGGTGGAATGCGTCCAGGTAGTCCTCGATTCGGTACGACTCATCGACACCCTGCTGGGCAACCCCTGGCAGGAACCGCGCCAGCCGGTGCAGGCAAAAAAAGGGGCTGGGGTCGGCGCGGTGGAGGTTCCCCGGGGCATCCTCTACCATTATTATAAATTCGACAAAGACGGCCGAGTCGCCAAAGCGGATTGCGTCATCCCCACCAGCCAGAATCACGCCAACATCCTGCACGACCTCGAGGCCCTGGCCGGCCAGTATGCCAAAACCGGGAAAAAAGACCGGGAGATCGAACTGCTGGCCGAGATGCTGGTGCGGGCTTACGACCCCTGCATATCCTGCTCGGTGCATTAGCCAGGCCACTCAGGCTTTCAGGCAAAATAACGGCATGCCGCGCGCAAAAAATAATTTTAAATTTCCAGCAACAGGGTATGATGGGCAGTATTTTAATGAGGATTAATGTCCATGCCGACTGACAACACCACCGAGAGCAACGAGCAAAATCGCCGGGAAAATTTCCGGATTGACGATCTATTGGCTGCCTCGGTGCGAAAAATCGAAAACAACGCCCTACCCGTGCCGAGAATCATTCCCGTTGCCATTTCCGACTCCGCCAGGATCGGGGCCGGGCTGAGGTCTTTTTCCCACGAAATCGACCCGTCCTTTGCCCTGATGCTGCTTGATGCCAGCGCCAAGCTCAATCTTCTCTTCGATTTCTACCCGCTACCACGCTACAATGAGGAAAAAGACTTCCGGCCCTCCCTTAGCCAGTTGCTTCTCCAGATCAACACCAAGCTGGATAGCATCCTTGATTTTCATCATATTGCCAGACAACAGGAAGAACCAAGGGTCGGGGAAGTAAGCCTGAGTGCGAGCGGGATCAAACTCAGCTCCAATGATACCTTTGCCGCCGGGGATTTTGTCGAAATTCACCTGCTCCTCTCCATGGATCAACCGTGCTGGGTCGTTGTCGGTGGTTCGGTCGTGCGGGTAACCCCGCTACCGGAAGGCGGCAGTCAGGTGGCGGTCCATTTCACCCCGACAAATGCGGCCATTCAAGACGCCATCGCCAACTATGCGCTCAAAAAACAGAAAGAACAGCTTATCGGGCAGCGTTGGCTGGAGACCTGATCCACCCCCTGCCTCGGCGGGGAAAACCTGCGCCGGCAGCAAGATCAAAACAAAATACGCTTTCCCTATTAAACGGATAACAACATGTTCGCACTCATCGGCATCGCACTGGTTCTAGGCTCGGTCATCACCGGCTACGCCATGGCAAAAGGCAACTTCCACATCCTTTTCCAACCGGCGGAGGTAATCATCATCTTCGGCGCCGCCATCGGGGCCTTGGTCATTTCCTCACCTGCCAAATCGCTGAAGGTCATTATCGGGCACATCGGCGGGATCTTTGCCGATTCCCACCTGAACAAACCCCTTTTTCTGGAACTGCTGCTACTGATGAACGCTGTCTTCTTCAAAATCAAGAAGGAAGGACTGGTCGCTATTGAGTCTGACATCGAAAATCCTGAAAAAAGCCCGCTCTTTCAGAAATACAACAACATCATGAAGGACCGAGAGGTGGCCGAGTTCATCTGCGATACGATCCGCACCATGCTCAGCGCCAATTACCCGGCCTACGAACTGGACAATCTCATGGAGATCGACCTGGAGGCCAACCAGCATGAACGGATGCTGCCGGCCCACAGCATCGCCCGGATGGGCGACGCCCTACCCGGCCTGGGTATTGTCGCGGCGGTTCTGGGTATTGTTGTCACCATGGGCTATATCAACGAATCAGCCGAGATTCTGGGCCACCATATCGGCGCGGCCCTGGTCGGCACCTTTTTCGGCGTGCTTGCCTGTTACGGATTTGTCGGCCCCATGGCTACCAAGCTGGAACATCACGCCCATGAACGGGAAGCCTATCTGCGGGTGATCAAAACCTCCCTGCTTGCCGCCTATTCCACCAGTTTCATGGTCCAGTTCGCCGTTGAGGCAGGCCGCCGAGCCATCCCCGGCGACGACCGCCCCTCCTTTACCGAGGTTGAGGAGGCCATCAAGAAATGGAAGACAAAAGCATAATAATCAAGAAGGTCAAGAAGGTTCAGGGCGGCGGCCACCATGGGGGCAGCTGGAAGGTGGCCTTTGCCGACTTCATGACCGGGATGATGGCTTTTTTCCTCCTCATGTGGCTGGTCAACATGACCACCAAGCCACAAAAAGAGAAACTATCTCATTATTTCCAGGAGTACAGCATCTTTAGCGAGGGCGGCGCCGGGGGCAAAACGGAAATGATCTCCAAGGATCAGGCCGTGCCGGAAACAGCGGTTACCATAACCACCTCTCCGGTCTCCTCCGACGCCGAAGGCGAGGCCAGCGCCGCCAGCCTGGAACACTTCAAGGAGCAGCTGCAGCAGGAAGTAGAACAGCAGCTTGCCGAACTCAAGGATCAGGTGCGCATCGAGGTCTTCAAGGGCGGGGTCAAGATAGACATCATGGACAAGGAAGGAAACCCCATGTTTCCGCTGGCCAGCACGGCACTGACCGCCAGCGGCCAGAAGATTCTCAAGGTTCTCTGCGCCAAGATCATAAACACCGCGGACCGCATTGAAATCGAAGGCCACACCGATGCGATCACCTACGCGAAAAAAGATTTCGGCAACTGGGAGCTTTCCACGGCCAGGGCTTCGGCCGCCCGCCTCGAGCTGGAAAAAAACGGCATCCCGCCCAGCCGCCTTCTCAGGGTATCGGGGTATGCGGCCACCGAGCCGATCATCAAAGAAAACCCCTATGATCCCCGTAACCGGAGGATAAGCCTGCGTCTATACCCGGACAAAAAAGGCACGCCTCCGGCCCCGTCTCAGGCCCCAACTCAGGCGGCCCCACCCAAGGCCGTCCCCCCACCGCCTCAAGCCGCCCCGCCTAAGGCCCCTTCTTCTCAGGACCCGCCTCAGGTGCACCCGCCCCGGATGCAGTAAGGGCTTGTCCACGGATAAACAACCTTAGCAACAGGAGCCGCCGCCCGATTTCCCTTCCAGCGAACAGCAAGCTTCGCTGCTGCGCCCCAGCATGTGTAACTATCCAGCAGCACCGCATCTGCGTTGTTGCACCCAGAGGGTATAAGTTTCGTTTGAGCAGACAAGCTGCTCAACTCAGCTATATCAGCCTGCTCATGGGCGCAAGCACACGTCGCAGGCTTCTGCCTAGCAGCTCCGGCACTGCTGGATAGTTACGGTTTGGGTTGTTTTTGTTCGTTTCCGGCCTTGAGCTGGATAGTTACCAGCATGGTATTGAAAACCGCCTGGGCGCAGCCCACTCCGCTTTGCACCCAAAGCGCCCCGACCGGACAATTCAGCATACAGGCCCCGCACTCCATGCAGGCGTCCTGTTCGCTGATCCGCACCTTCTTGCCGTGCGCCATGACAAAAACCTCCTGCGGACAAACCGTCAGGCACATGCCGCAGCCGATACAGGTCTCCTGCTCAAGCCGCAGGGTGGCAACTCCCTTGAGATATAGCAGCCTTTTCATCATTGCACCCTCTTTGCCCAGAGCAAGAGAAGCATCCCGCATATTCCAGCTGCGGCTTGCAGCGGCACGGCAATCCGCATCTCCTTCTTCACCCCGGAAAGCGAGGTGTAGGTTGAAGCGCCGGTAAATTCCATGCCGAAAAAGGAAGAAACCGCCGAGATAATCAGCAGCCAGGCCAGAGCGGCAAGGGCGCTTCCCTCCCCCTCTGACCGGGAGAAAAAGGGTGCCAGGAATATCAGGGCTGCCAGGAGACCGGCCACTCCCCCCTTCAGGGAAAAGGCCCGACCGGGCAGCATCGGCAGCAACAGAGGGGTAAGCACCGTCCCGGCCAGAAGACCGCTTCCCAGCCCGGCCAATGTCCAACCGCCATGCTCCCGCACATTTTCCCAAAAAGTGGCGGGACCGAACAAGCCGCTCGCCCCGGCCAGAAGCAAGGCAAGGAGCAGCGCCCATTTACCGGCGATGACGAGTTCCACCGGAATCAAGACGGCCCGTTCCGCCAGCAAAAAGGTCTTGCGGCGCATGGCCGGGGTAGCCTGCATCCCACGGGCGAGAAACTCCGGAAGCTGCCGGGCCAGCACCGGCCCGTACACTACGGCAAAACCGCTCTGCTGCTTAACCGCATGCGCCGCAATGCCCGGTGCGCCGAGCTGGGGCACAACCAGCCTGCGATGCCGGACCAGCTGAGCAAGCCTGCTCGCCGCCACCTGGGCACAGAGCGCGGCAGTGCCGAAGGCTCCCTTGCCCGCCGCGCACCAGACATTGATCCCGTTGGTGTCAAGAACCAGAACCCAGGCATCCAGACCGACCAGGGCAGCACGCAGGTGGTCGAAGCTCAATTTGTAATTAGCCGTGACCAGCACGGGCGAATCCTCATTGGGAGCGCCGACTCCGTACAACCCCGGCTCAACCGTATAGCGCATACGGCCAAAGCCCAGGCGCACCAAAAGCGTGCCCCAGCGATCCCGCCCGGCAAGCACGGTCGCGACCCGCGGCACCGTGCCCACCGGTGTTTCCAGCACGCCAACCACAAAGGCTTGCCCGGCTATAGCCACTCCTGCCCGAGGAGGGATTTTAGGGCCTCAGCAGCTTTGCTGACCGCCTGGCAAAACGCTTTCTTTCTTTTCCATTTGTCTTGCTCCTCACGACTTTTTTAGGTGCATGGCCCCTTCAGCCTAGCCCTCGGGAGATCGCTCGTCAAGCCGGAATAAGCCGTCATCAGGCAGGCAACAGACCACATTTCCCGTGACGAAGACAAAAAAAAGCCCGACCTGAAAAGGCCGGGCTTTTTTTACATATCCCGCTGCCTCTCAATGCTTGAAAGACCGCTGGCCCGTGAACTTCATGGCCACCTGCGGCTTGGCCTCGTTGCAGGCCTGAATGGTCTCGAAATCGCGCATGGAACCACCCGCCTGAAGAATGGCGGAAACCCCATGCCGGATGCCGACATCGGCCCCGTCACGGTACGGAAAAAAGGCATCGGAGATCATTACAGAGCCTGGCAGCCCGGCTTTGTCCGCCTTGGTCTGAGCGTCGATCTTCTCCTGATCAGCCTTGTTCCGCTTGCCCTGTTCTATTTCGAGAGCCATATCCGCATAGGGAATACCGAAGGTGTCAAAGCAGAGCATGTCGGCATACTTGGTATAGGCCTTATACACCGCGATATCAGCCACTCCGACCCGGTCCTGCTCGCCGGTGCCGATGCCCACCGTGCAGCCGTCCTTCACGTAGATAACCGAGTTGGAGGTCACCCCGTGCTCCACGGCCCAGCCGAAGAGCATGTCGTCGATCTCCCGCTGGGTGGGCTCCCGTTCGACCTTGTACTCCTGACCCTTCGAAATACTCACCGCCGGCTTCAGGTCGGCGGCGGAACGGATGGAGTTCACCGCCGACTGCTGGACGATGAGCCCGCCGTCGATCAGGCTCTTGAAGTCGACATAGCGGTATTTCTCATAGTCGGCGAGCCGGTCGATCCGGCTGATCCGCACTACGCGCAGATTTTTCCGAGCCGCGAGAATCTCCAGGCTGCCCGCCTCGAACTCCGGGGCACAGACCACTTCCAGATAGTTCTGACTCAAAAGTTCGGCGGTTTCCTTGTCGCAGGGCCGGTTGAGAATCACCGCCCCGCCGAAGGCGGCGATGCGGTCGGCCCGGTTGGCCCGGTCATAGGCGCGGGCCAGGGTTTCTCCGCAGGCGGCGCCGCAGGGGTTGTTGTGCTTGAGGATCACCGCAGCCGGACGGTCCATGAGATATTTGATGATGTTCAGCCCGTTGTCGATGTCGGTGAGGTTGATCTTGCCGGGATGCTTGCCAACCTGGAGCATGTCCTCCACCTTGATCCCGCTGACCAGCCCCTTGCCCGGCTCGATGAACCGACAGTCGCCCAGCATCAGATTGCCGTTGGTCAGCTCGTAGAGAGCCGCCTCTTGATCGGGGTTTTCGCCGTAGCGCACCCCCCGCTCATCCACGCTGCCGTCCTCGCCCACGATCTTCCAGGTTTTCTTCCTATAGACCAGTTCCTGGTCGCCAAAGGTGATTTTCATCTCCATGGGGAAGTGGTCACCGAGAATGGTGGTGTACATTTTTTTCAGATCTGCCATTGGGTTCACCCCTCCTTCCTTGTGATTGCGCGTATTGTTCGTAATCGTTCAGGCAGCCTGCTGCCCGTCTCCTTGCACCTGAAAAACAGCATCCCAATCCTTGCGGACCGGGTCAAAGCCTTTTTGCTGGATGGCGGCGCTCACCTCGGCGAGGCTCCGGCTATCGCCTACCTCAAACTGCTCTCCGCCTGCGTCTGCCAAACCATATCCGCCCGGCGCGGTGCAGGAGCCCGCCGAATAACGGGTCGGCCCCAGACCGATCATGCCGTCGCGGTACCGGGCCTCCTCCCTGGTCGAGAGGTAGAGGCCGACATCCGGGTCGAAAATCCGCAGGGCAAAAATCATCTGACTGAGGTTTCTCTCGCTCACCGGCCGCAACGGCTTGAACTCCCCTTGCGCTGGACGCAGGCGCGGAAAAGAGACGGTAAGCCCGGTGCGCCAGTAATTTTTCCGCAGCCAGGCGAGATGGAACCCCAGGGCCAAACCTTCCGCCCGCCAGTCCGCCAGGCCAAGCAAGGCGCCGATCCCGACCTCCCGCATCCCGGCGGCCGCAGCCCGGGCCGGGGTTTCCAAGCGAAAGTCGAAATCAGCCTTGCGCCCGGCCAGATGCACCTTTTTGTACACCTCCCGGTCATAGGTCTCCTGATACACGGCCACGGAGGTAATCCCGGCCGAAAACAATCTCGCATACTCCTCGGTGGCCAGGGGCTGCACCTCGATGGACAAGGCGGCAAACCGGTCGCGCAGCCGCAGGGCCAGCTCTTCGAGATAATCGACCCCGACCTTGGCCGGCGACTCCCCGGAAACGAGGAGCAGATGACTGAAGCCCCGTTGGTGCAGAATCATGGCCTCGCTTTCCGCCTCGGCCATGGACAACACCCTTCGCTCAATGGTGTTGTCCGCCGAAAAGCCGCAATAGGCGCAGCGATTGGCGCAATAACTGGAAAGATAGACCGGCGCGTACATCTGCATGGTCCGGCCGAAACGCTGGCTGGTGATGGCACCGGAGCGTTTGGCCAGGGCGCCAAGATGCGGCTCCGCTACGGGCGACAACAGGGCGGCAAGACCTGCCAGACCGGGCCGGTCGGAGTGCAGAGCCATGAGAGCATCCGCCTCGGTAGCGCGGCTGATCGCCTCCTGCAAGGCGGAAAATTCGGGGAGCACGAACATGGGCTAACGCAAAAAGCCAAGCCCGTCCTCGGGCGAGGAGGGGGCGGCGTCCTTACGCACCGCGCCAAGGCCTGCTTCGTAGGCGATGCGGCCCGCCTCCACCGCCAGGGCAAAGGCGCGCGCCATCCGCACCGGGTCCCCGGCCACGGCAATGGCCGTATTGACCAGGACCGCGTCGGCCCCCATCTCCATGGCCTCGGCCACGTGCGACGGCGCGCCGAGCCCGGCATCCACGATGACCGGCACCCGGGCCTGGGCAATAATGATCTCGATCTGGAAGCGGGTCAACACCCCCTGGTTGGTGCCGATGGGCGAACCGAGGGGCATGACGGCAACCGCGCCCGCATCCTGAAGACGCAGGGCGAGAATCGGATCGGCGTTGATGTAGGGCAGCACCTTGAAGCCTTCCTTGACCAGCACCTCAGTAGCCTTGAGGGTTTCGATGGGGTCAGGCAGCAGAGTTCGCGGGTCGGGGGTCACCTCAAGCTTGAGCCACTCCCCGCCGCCGGAAGCCCTGGCCAACCGGGCCAGACGGATCGCCTCACCGGCGTCCCGCGCCCCGGAGGTGTTGGGCAGAAACAGATAGCGGTCCCGGTCCAGCACCCGCATGATATCATCGGCCGGATTGTTGAGATCGACGCGGCGCAGCGCCACGGTAACCATTTCACAACCCGAGGCGGCAAGGGACTCCTTCATGACCTCCGGAGAGGAAAACTTCCCGGTACCGCCAAACAGCCGCGAGCGAAATTTTCTCCCCGCAATGGTCAACATCTCAACCGCCCCCCACAAACCGTATCAATTCAAGGACCGAGCCGTCCTGCAATGCATGGCTCTCGTATTCTTCCCGGCTCAAAATCATGCCGTCACATTCGACCACCACCGAAGGGGTCTCCAGACCAAGTTGACTGAGATAATCCGCCACCCTGGTGCCTGGTGCGATTTCCAGTGCTTGGCCGTTACAGACAATCTTCATCTACTTAAGCCTCATTTCCCGCGCCCGACAGGAGCCTGGTGCCCTTTGCCGCAAGCATCGCAAAAGCGGTAATCATACCCGACAGGCCCCAACGATGGTATATTTTTTTGTAACCGATAAGGCTGATCGTTACGGCCCAGGGATCTTTGCCCACTCTTTCCCGCCCTCGTTTAACGCCAGCTGGCGCATCCATAGTGCAGGCCGGCAAATTTGCCTTGCCAAGAGCAATGGATTGTTATACTTTGCCAGACAAGAAATAATCCCTACCAGCGGAGGGAATGACCTGCGAGTAACCAATCACGGGGTAAGCCCACAAAGGTCAAATAACCAAGAAACAAGCGATCACAGGGTGCCGCAGGTTGCGGCAAGCGGGACGGCGATGCGTACTTTTGTACGTGAGCCGGGCCGATCGCCGCAAGATGTGGTGCCATGTGGTCGCTTACACCTGCGACCCTTGACGCACAGACCCCTATCCTCAGCCGTTTCGCCGCGGACCCGTAAAAATCCATGAAACATCTATTCGGCCCGGTAAATTCCCGCCGGCTGGGAATTTCCCAAGGCATTGATCTCGTCCCCCCCAAGATATGCAATTTCAATTGCATCTATTGCGAAATCGGCGCTACCACCACCCACACCTGTACCCGCCAGGAGTATATCCCGCTCCCCGAGCTGCTGGCGGAGATCGACACGGTCCTGGCCGACCGGGAACTCATGGGCCACCTTGATGTTTTCACCATCACCGCCAGCGGGGAGCCCACCCTGCACAGCGGCATCGGCCAGGTAATCCGCTATCTCAAGAAAAAGTCCGCCAAGCCGGTGGTGGTCCTGACCAACGGCTCCCTGCTCTTTCTCCCGGAGGTGCGCCAGGACCTGCTGGCCGCGGATATCGTCATCCCTTCCCTGGATTCGGCCAGGGAGGAAAGCTACCGCCGAATCAACCGGCCGGCCGCCTGCTCTCCCCTGGCCGAGCTGATCGAAGGGCTGATCACCTTTCGCCAGGAATTTTCCGGAAAATTCTGGCTGGAAATCCTTCTGGCCAGTAAGATAAACGACAGCCCGGAAGACATCGCCGCCCTGGTTGAGGCGGTGAAGAAAATCAGGCCGGACAAGGTGCAGCTCAACACCGTGGCCCGGCCGCCCCTGGAAAGTTTTGCCAAGCCCCTGACCCAGGCGGAACTGGAAGATGTTGCCCGCCAGCTTCCAGGCCCGGTGGAGATCCTGGTTGACTTTACAACCAGGGAACGGGAAAAATTCCGCAATCTTTCCGAAGATGAAATTATCGACATGCTGAAAAGAAGACCCTGCACTGCCACGGATGTCAGCGAGGCCCTCAATCTGGACCCCGACACCACGCAGATCATGCTACAACAACTGGCCGCCAGCGGCCGCATCATAGAGACGACCCACCATGACAAACGATACTACCAAACCGGCAGATGAACGGCCCCGCAGCCAGGGCACCGAAAACAGCGGGGAAGAGCGCTCCATCCTCTCCCGGGTGAGCAAATGGTTGAAAAAACCTGGCAAACCTGGGGAAGAAGACGGCCAGTCCTCCAGCCCGGCAGCCCCGGCTTCGGGCAGACCAGAAGCAGCACCGGCTTCCGGCGAAGCCCCCAGGCCGGAAGGCGAAGCCACCTCACCCGCGAACGGCAAACCCCGTCGCCGCAAAAGGCCGCCCCGGAGACGGTCGAGAACCCCCAAACCGGAAGGGTCGCAACCGGAAGCAGCCGCCGAGGAAGGGCAGCCCGCCCAGGTCCAGGTTGCTCAGGTTGCAGCGGAGAAGCCGAAGGGAGCCGCCCCGGCCAGGCCGCCGCGCCAGCGGCCGCCCCGAAAAACCCCGGAGCGTGCCACGGAAGCGCCTAAACCCGAGGAAAGCAGACCGGTTGCCAAGGGCGATACCTCCCTCAAGCTGCTGATCAACACCGATGAGCCGGAAGAATGTCGTCTGGTCCTCCTGGAAGGCGGCAGAGTGGAATCCTTTTACGTGGAGACCGTCAGTCAGGCGCAGACCAAGGGCAACATTTACAAAGGGAAGGTCACCGCGGTGGAGGCCAGCCTGCAGGCCGCCTTTGTCGATTACGGGTCGGAAAAAAACGGTTTTTTGCCCTTCGGCGACATCCACCCGGAATATTACGCCACCGAAACGGCTGCAGACACCCACTGGAAGGATCTGCCCATCCAGAAAGTCTTGAGCAAAGGACAGGAGGTGCTGGTTGAGGTGGTCAAGGAAGCCACCGGCAACAAGGGCGCGACCCTCACCACCTATCTTTCCCTGCCGGGCCGGTATCTGGTGCTGATGCCCGGCAGCGACAGCGCCGGGATCTCCAGAAAGATCGAGTCCGAGGAAGAACGCAACAAGCTGCGGGAGATGATCGAGAGCGTCAACATCCCCGAGGGCATCGGCTACATCGTCCGCACCGCCAGCCAGGAAATCACCAAAACCGCCCTGGCTCAGGATGTCCGCTACCTGCTCAACCTCTGGAAGGAAATCAAAAAAAAGGGGCAGACCGAAAAGGCCCCGGCCCTGCTGCACAAGGAGCAAAACATCGTCTCCCGCTTCCTGCGCGACCATTTCACCTCCGAGATCGCCGAGATCCTGGTGGACGCCGACGAGGCCCTGGCCCAGGTCAACAGTTTCCTCGAACTGCTGCCGCCCGCCCAACGGAAAACAACCATCGCCAAGCTGCACAAAGGAAGCCAGCCCCTGTTCCATCAATACCATGTAGAAAAACAGATCGAACAGATTTACCAGCCCAACGTGCCCCTGCCATCCGGCGGCTCCATTGTCATCAATCCAACCGAGGCCCTGGTCGCCATTGATGTCAATTCCGGTCGCACCGGCAAGGACAAGAGTTTTGAAGACGCCATCTTTCTCGCCAACATGGAGGCGGCCGAGGAATTATCCCGTCAGCTGAGGCTCCGCGATCTGGGCGGCCTCATCGTCGTTGACTTTATCGACATGCGCGACTCAAAACACATCCGCGAGGTGGAAAAAAAGGTGCGCGACTGCATGAAGCGCGACAAGGCCAAGGTGGATTTCTCCAAGATCTCCAAATTCGGCCTCATGCAGATCTCCCGGCAGAAGATGGCCGCCCCGGTCGCGGTGGGCAGCTACCACATCTGCCCCCACTGCCAGGGGCGCGGCCTGGTCCGTTCCGTGGAAACCCAGGCCCTGGTGCATATCAGGCATATCCAGACCGGAGTGACCAGAAAGGAAATCAAGAGGGTGGTCTGCCGTCTGCCCATGGAGGTTGCCCAGTACCTGCTGAACAAAAAACGCCAGGATTTACTCGAGATGGAACAGGTTCATCAAGTCGAGATCAGCATCATCCCGGAAGCAACCATGCCGCCCAACGAAAGCAAAATCGATTTCCTCAAGGAATAATGGACTCGGAAATGTACGCATCGCCTGTAAACCGGCAAAAATCAGTGCTTGCCGCCGCTTTTCTGGTACTTGAGAACGGCCCGATTATGCTCGGCTAGATCCCTGGAAAAATAATGGGTGCCGTCATTTTTGGAAACGAAATAGAGATAGGAATCCGAGGCGGGATGCAGTACCGCAGCGATAGCAGCGCGGCCCGGATTGGCGATGGGGCCCGGGGGCAGGCCGATGTTCAGATAGGTGTTGTACGGGGTCGGCGTTTCCAGATCTTTCCGGGTGAGATTGCCGTCAAAACCGGTCAGACCGTAGATCACGGTGGGATCGGTCTGCAGCCGCATGCCAAGACGCAGGCGGTTTAAAAAGACCCTGGCGATGAGGGGCCGCTCTTCAGGAACGCCGGTTTCCTTTTCCACAATGGAGGCCATGGTAAGCACCTCGTGGGGGGAAAGGCCCAGGGGGTTGTTGCTTAAATCGCCCAGTTCCCGGCGCACCTGCCTGCCCCGGTCAACCATCAGAGCGATGATCTCTCCCGGATCCTGGCCGCGCATCAACTGATAGGTATCCGGAAACAGATAGCCCTCCAGGCTTTTCGCCCGCACCCCATGCCGGGCAAGAATCTCCGGATCACGCAGCAGTTTGAGAAAAAGCTCCCGTTCCCCCCAGCCGCCTTGGGCCAGGATCTCGGCAAGCTGATAGATGTTGGCGCCTTCGGGGATGGTAACCGACCAGCGCACGGTGGAACCGACCGCGATGGTCCGAAGGATTTGCAGCGGAGTCTGCCCGGGGGTAAAGAGATACTCTCCGGCCTGCAATCGCTTGCTAAGCCCGGAAATTCTGGCGAGATAATAAAAGCCGCGCCCCGGCGGGATCACCCCGTTTTCAGCAAGAATCTTTTCTATCCCGGTCAGACCTGTTTTGGGAGGAATCAGCACGTGCAGATTGGCCCCGGCGATGCTCGCCGGGGTTACCCCATAGGACCAGAGCCAGAGGCCGAAGCCAGCCAGCCCCAGCAAGATAAGGGCGGACAGCCAGATTGCCAGGCGCCGGATGGCGCCTACCATCCCCCGACCTTTTTTCCGGACGCTTCTTTTCTGAGCCAAAAACATGTTTCCTGTCGGGTGAACAGCCTATCGTCTTGCAAGACTGTCCGCACCTCTCTAAGAGAGCAAGACAACCGTCTAAATAACCTCGGCAGTTAGTCCGTAAACACCATGGAAAGAATCCGGTCCATGTTCTTCACCGGCACAAACTTGATCTTCTTGCGCAGAGCCTCGGGAATATCCACCAGATCCTTCTTATTCTGCTCCGGGATAATCACCGTGGTGATCCCGGCCCGGAGAGCGGCCAGGGCCTTCTCCTTGAGGCCGCCGATGGGCAGTACCCGGCCGCGCAGGGTAATCTCCCCGGTCATGGCCACATCCTGACGCACCTTTTTTCGGGAGAGCGCCGAATACATGGCCGTGGCGATGGTCACCCCGGCGGACGGGCCGTCCTTGGGAATGGCGCCGGCCGGCACATGCACATGGATGTCTATCTCTTCGAAGTAATTGTCGGCCAGCTTGAGCTTCTTGATCCGTGAACGGCAGAAGCTCAGGGCGGCCTGGGCCGATTCCTTCATCACTTCGCCCAGCTGGCCGGTCATGGTCAGGTTACCGCGGCCCTTCAAGATGGATATCTCGATATAAAGAATCTCTCCGCCCACCTCGGTCCAGGCAAGGCCGGTGGCCATACCCGGCTGGTCGATGATTTCGGTCTCCGACTCGGGCGTGTACTTGGGCGGGCCAAGATACTTGCTCAGAGTCCGGTCCGTGAGGGGAAAAGGCCCCTTGCTGCCTTCGGCAACCCTCCGGGCGTTCTTCCGGCAGACAGCGCCGATCTCCCGTTCCAGATTCCGCACCCCCGCTTCCCTGGTGTAATTGCTGATGATCTTGGCCAGCACCACATCGTCGAACTGGACCTGCTTGGCGGTGATGCCGTTTTCCACAAGCTGGCGGGGCACCAGATAGCGGCGGGCAATCTCGATCTTCTCCTCCAGGGTGTAGCCGGCCAGACGGATTACCTCCATCCGGTCATAAAGCGGGGCCGGAATGGTATCCACCATGTTGGCGGTGGTGATGAACATAACCTTGGAAAGATCAAAGGGCATGTTGAGATAATGGTCGGTGAAATCGGTGTTCTGAGCCGGATCCAACACCTCCAGCAGAGCGGAGGATGGGTCGCCCCGGTAGTCGGCGCCGACCTTATCGATCTCGTCGAACATGAAGACCGGATTGTTGGCCCCGGCCGTTTTCAGCCCCTGGATGATTCTCCCCGGCATGGCGCCGATATAGGTGCGGCGATGGCCGCGAATCTCGGCTTCGTCGTGCATGCCGCCCAAAGAAAGGCGGTGGAACTTGCGCCCCATGGCCCGGGCGATGGACTGGCCGAGCGAGGTCTTGCCCACCCCGGGAGGGCCGACAAAACAGAGGATCGGCCCCTTGGTTGTTTTGTTGAGCGAGCGCACGGCCAGGTATTCGAGAATGCGCTCCTTGACCTTGTCCAAACCGTAATGATCCTCGTCCAGCACCGCCTTGGCGACCTTGAGATCAATCCGGTCCTTGGTCCCCTTGCGCCAGGGCAGATCGAGAATCCAGTCGATATAGGTCCGGACGATGGAGGCTTCCGAGGCGTCGGGATGCATGGTTTCCAGCCTTTTCAGCTGCTTGCCCGCCTCCTTCTTGACCTCGGGCGGCATCCGGCATTTGGCCAGCTTGTCCCGCAACTCCTCCATCTCCTGGGAGCGGTCGTCTATATCGCCCAGCTCTTTTTTCAGAGCCTGCAACTGCTCACGCAGATAATATTCCCGCTGGGTGCGGCTCATCTCCTCCTTGGCCTCGGACTGAATCTTGGCCTGCATGGTGGAGACTTCCAGCTCTTTTTGCAGGTACTCGGCCACCTTTTTCAGACGCAGGGCCGGATCAAAGGTTTCCAATACCGCCTGAGATTCGGAAACCCGCAACTGCAGATTGGAGACCACCAGGTCGGCGAGCCGGCCCGGTTCCTCCACGTTGTTTAAGATAACCATGAGATCGGAAGACATGATGCCTTTGAGCGAGAGGATCTTTTCCGTCTGCTCGCGAACATTGCGCATCAAGGCCTCCATCTCCACCGAGACCTCCTCCAGCTCTTCATCCTCGATCAGCTCGATCCTGGCGATATGGTGAGGTTCTTCCTGAACAAAGGAGGTAACCCGCGCCTTGCGCAGGGCCTGAACCAGCACCTTGAGGCGACCGTCCGGCAGCTTGAGGGTGCGCATGATCATGCAGACCATGCCCACTTCATACATATCCTCGGACTGTGGCTCGTCCAGAGAGGCATCCTTCTGGGTAACGAGCATGAGGAGCTTGTCCTTGGCCATGGCGTCGTTGACCGCACCCACCGAAGCAGGCCGCCCGACAAAAAGGGGAATGATCATATAATTGAAGATAACCACATCACGCACCGCCATGAGCGGCAATTCTCCAGGGATCTCCTGCCCTTCGGAATCATGAAAATCGTTCAGCTCTGAGGTCATGGAATCATTAATATCCACAACATGCCTCCAGGTTAGTATGTTATCGGCAAAGCACCCTTGCCGGAAAAAAGGCGCCGGGAAAAATAATGGTTTGAGTGTGCCAACATAAGCACCCCTCTCCGTGAAGTCAAGCCGATATCAGCAGGGCTCGACCAGGCCGGAAATATGCTTGAAGAAATCGCGGTTTTGCACCATAGTACCCCTGTAACCGGCAGGATTGCCCCGCACGGAAACGAAAGAGGCCATGAAAATAATCATGCCATGACAGCCAACAAAAAACATAACTATCCAGCTCAAGGCCGGAAACGAACAAAAACAACCCAACCCGTAACTATCCAGCAGTGCCGTAGCTGCTAGGCAGAAGCCTGCGAAGTGTGCTGGCGCCCATAAGCAGGCTGATATAGCTGAGTTGGGCAGCTTGCCTGCCCAAACGAAACTTATACCCTCTGGGTGCAACAACGCAGATGCGGTGCTGCTGGATAGTTACAAAAAAACAACCGGCAATTGATCCCGATGAACCTTACCAACGCTTCTTTTTTTGATCTGAGTCGCTATGCCCACGCCTCTCTTTTTGCGGCGGACGAATACCCCTGGCAGGCGCTGACCCGGCTGAAGACCTATCTGGCGGATTATCCCTGGCCGCGGATCGCCTGGCCGAGAAATCCCGGCCCGCTGCCTTCCACACTGATCCTCCACGAGGGGATGCTGACCGTGGCCGGAGATATCAGCATCGAATTCGGCGATGCCACCAAGGGCAAACTCAGGATTTTTCGCGAGGGCACCCTTCTCGATGGGGCCAGTGTACTCATGGCCGGGGTGGTGCTGGCCGGGGGGCCGCTCAGTATCGGCAAGGGGGTGCTGGTTGAATCCGGGGCCTTTATCAAGGGGCCGGTGCTCATCGGCGACCAGAGCGAGGTCCGGCAGGGCGCCTATCTTCGCGGCCACTGCCTGGTGGGGGCACGTTGCGTAGTCGGCCATGTCACCGAGGTCAAGCATGCCATCTTCCTCGACGATGCCAAGGCCGGACATTTCGCCTATCTTGGCGACAGCATCCTGGGCAACGAGGTGAATCTGGGAGCAGGCACCAAACTGGCTAACCTGCGCTTCACCGGCGGAGAAGTTCTGGTGAAAACCCCGGCCGGCCCCATCAGTTCCGGCCTGCGCAAATTCGGGGCAATTCTGGGAGACCGGGTCCAGACCGGCTGCAATGCGGTGACCAGCCCCGGCACGGTGCTCGGCAAAAAATCCATTGTCCTGCCCAACACCACTGCCCCTTCCGGCTGGCACCCCGACAATTCGCTTATTCGTTAAACCGCCCCGTTCATCTCGAAAAAATGGGCAAGCCCCAAGATGAATTCCAGGCAAATGGCCAGCACCAGAAAGAGACGCAGCGATCTGGCAAACGGCAGCCGTTCCTTGACCAGACGCTGCAGGACCGCGACAATCACCAGGGTGGCGCCCAGGTTGATCGGGGCCACGGACAGCATATGGATCATGGTTTCCACTATTGACTGCATGGCCCGTCCGGGAAAGTACCGGACACTGGCCAGCAGATAGACGACAACCAGGATAGCCAGGGAAATCTGCTCCCGTATTCTTGACATGCGCAACCTGTTTATATTTTTTCCCGGATGATCCCCTGGCTCTGCCCGGGGAGGATTTCGGCCCATTGTAACAGGAAATACAAATGAAACAATCGCTCACCGCTCTTTTTTCTCCGGAAACCAACCCCCATCCCGCTGATTTGCAGCCTTTCCGCCTCCTCTGCGATGCGATCTTTTTTTATACCTTGCCGGACAAGACCGGGCAGCAGGGAGTGGGAACAGGATACACGCCGGTGTCCCTTTCCGCAGAAGAACAGGCCCGCTTCCATTCCCTTGCCCAGGAACTTAAGGGGCACGAGGCGGAATTCCATAGCGGGCTTCTGGCCTCTCTTTCCGTGGAGTATGTCGACCGGGACGAGGCCTCGGCCGGGTCGCTGGCCTCTCGCCTGCGTTCCGGCAAGAAAGCCTCGCCGCCGCAAAAAACGGAGGACGAAATACTCTGGCAGGCCATGCTCATCCTGAAGCTGGCGGAGATGTTCCGGGAAGAAGAACGGGAAATCGCCCAGGGATTCCTGGCCATCTCAGGCAAAGAGGCCGAACTTTTTGCCGCCCTCCGGGGCGAAGGGGCAGAAGAAGACGAGGGGGACGAGGAAGGGGCCCGAGCCCTGCGGGAGGTTGCCGCAGCCAGACCGCCGGGCGGAGGACCAACAACGATAAACCGGCCTCTGCTGGCCAAGGCCTGGGGCCGCCTCTACACCAGGGATCCGCGCGCCGCGGAATTTCCCCTGTTGGTCTCGACCCGCGAAGAACTTACCAACTTGCTCGCCGAGGCTTACGAGACTCTCACCGGCAGGCCTCCCAGAAAACTGGTCAGTCTCTCTCTGCCGGCCCAGAACGGGGAAGATGATACCCTGGTTGCAGAATTCCGGGCGGCCACCAGGGCTTATCGTGAGCATTTCAGCCGACTGCTGCTGGGGATTGCCGCAGGCGGTACCATCTCTGCCGAGCGGCTGGCAGAACTGCTTGAGGCAGGAAACGATCTGAACCGGGCAGCCCTGCCTTTTCTGAAAGACGGGAGGAGCGAAAAAGCCCTGCACTTTTACGCCTACGAAGGGGCCGCTCTCCGAGACCTTTTTGTCGGCCTGACCGGAGCCCCCAGCGCCGAACGGGAGAATGCCCCGGCCGTCACCGGGCTGCTCGCGGCTCTGGGCTGATTTCCCGCTTACCGGTAGGGGTTAATAGTCAACACCGGGCAGGGGGCGGTCTTGACGATCTTCTCCGCCACACTGCCGAAGAGGATTTTGTCCAACCCCTTGTAGCCATGGGTGCCCATGATGATCATATCGGCCGTCTGCTCGCTGGCAAAACGATTGACCTCCTCGACCACGTCACCGACCAAGACCGCCGTGGTATAAGGAACCGAGCCGGTGAGGGTTTCCGCGGTGAAACTCTTCATTTTTCCCTCGGCGCTTTTGACCATCTCTTCCTCAAGCTGAATGATGGGGATATGGGGCACGAAAAAACCGGAATAATCATCAAAGCTCTGCACCACAAAAACAACCGCCAGTTCCGCCTTGAATCTACCGGCGACATCGGCGGCCGTGCGAAGAATCTTCTGCGAATTCTCTGAAAAATCCACGGGAACCAGAATCTTTTTAATTTCGTTCATTTCCTCTCCTTATGGTATAGATGTCAAACTTCAGAGCCACGAGTGCGACCTGAGCCGAGCTTGGATGCATCATCCTCTCGTCTTGATCAGGCTAGCAGAATGCTTTTCCCCTTGTCAACAGGAGAGAAATTTCCTTGAATCCACAAGCTAAGCAGAGCCCTATGTCCACTTCTCTGCCTGAGGCCATGGCCGACATCTTTGCCCAAGGCGGTATCCTGGCCCGGAAACTGCCCGGCTACGAATCCCGACCCGGCCAGCTGCGCATGGCCGAAGCCATCGCCGCCACCCTGGAGCCGACGGAAGAGGAGCGGGCCGGCCAGGCAGGAATGCTGGCGGTTGAGGCGGGCACCGGCACCGGCAAGACCATGGCCTATCTGGTTCCGGCCATCCTCAGCGGCCAAAAGGTGGTGGTTTCCACCAATACCTTGAACCTGCAAGACCAGATTCTCACCAAGGAAATCCCCTTCATCAAGAAACACCTGGCCCCGAGGCTCAACGCCCTCTGCATCAAAGGCAGACAGAACTACCTCTGCCTCTACCGCTGGCAGCAGTTCCTTGCCTCACCCCAGCGCCATCTCCTGGCCGACGACCGCGACAGCCAAAGGGTCGCCGACTGGCTTGAGGAAACCGAGACCGGCGACCGGAGCGAACTGGCCTGGCTGGCGGACAATGCCCCGCTCTGGCAGGCAATCACCGCCTCGGCCAGTCAGTGTCTGGGCTCCAACTGCCCGGATGGCTCCGCCTGCTTTATAACTACACTGCGCAAAAAAGCGGGCCAGGCCCAGCTGCTGGTGGTCAACCATCACCTCTTCTTTTCCGACCTGGCCCTGCGCCGTTTCGGGCATGCCGAGGTTCTGCCCCGCTACGAATCGGTGATTTTCGACGAGGCCCATCATCTGGAAGGGGTGGCGACCCGCTACTTCGGCACCTCCTTCAGCCATTATCAGGTGATCGATCTGGTGAAAGATCTGGAGACCGCGGCCCAGGCCGATCTGGTGGGCCGCGCCAGGGAAGGGGTGGTACAGACCGCCAGGGCGCTGGCCAAGCAGATCGATCTTTTTGCCGAGCTCTTCCCCCGGGAGCGGGGCCGTTTTTCCCTGCTCCAGTTCATCGAGCGGTTCCCGGGCTGGGAAGAAGAGCGGCAGCGCATGGCCGACCAGATCAAGGGATTGTCCAATCAACTGGCCAAGGCGGCCACGGGCGGGGAATCATGGCTGGGCATGCAGCGGCGGGTGGAAGAGCTGCTGGCCGCCTTCACCACCATCACCGAGGCGCGGGACTCCTCCTCGGTTTACTGGTATGAACGAAGGGAAAAAACCGTGGCCCTCTCCGCCTCGCCCATCGACATTGCCGACGAACTGCAGGACTTTCTTTACGACCAGAGCCGAAACGTGATCTTCACCTCAGCCACCCTGACCACCGACAACAACTTCACCTATTTTTCCCGCCGCCTTGGCCTGCCCGAAGACACCCCGACCCTTACCCTGGCCACCCCCTTTGCTTACGAAAAGCGCACCCTGCTCTTCGTGCCGGGCAAGGGATTTCCCGAGCCGGCGGCCCGCGAGTTTCCGGGCGCCTGCCAGCAGCTGATGCAGGAGCTGATCATGGCCGCCAATGGCCGGACCCTGCTGCTTTTCACCAGCCTCAGCGCCATGCGCGCCGCCCACGAGTTTCTTCTGGGCCGGCTGCCCTTTCCGCTGCTGCTGCAAGGGGAGGCTCCCAAGGCCAGGCTGCTGGAGCAGTTCCGGGAGCAGACCCATTCCGTCCTCCTGGCGGTGGCCAGCTTCTGGGAGGGGGTGGATGTGGTGGGCGAATCGCTGAGTTGCGTGATCATCGACAAACTTCCGTTTGAAGTCCCCTCGGACCCTGTTATTATGGCCCGCATGGAACGGATCAAAAGCGAAGGCGGCAACCCCTTTTACGATTTCCAGATCCCCCGCGCCATCCTGACCCTGCGTCAGGGCGTAGGCCGGTTGATGCGCAGCGCCACCGACCGTGGGGTTCTGGCGATCTGCGATGTCCGCCTCTTCAGCAAGCAGTACGGCAAACTCTTCCTGAAAAGCCTGCCCCCAAGCCAGATCTGCCGCGAGATTAGCGCTGTGCGGAATTTTTTTACGGAGGAAACGTAGCCATCCAGCAGTACATCTGCGTTATCGGCGCTGCCGCCGATGATTGACAGTCATCGGCCGGCTCATGTGCAACAGCACACTTCACCGACCTCTTCCGCGCATCTGCGGCACTGCTAAACGGCTACCATCCCAAGGCTACCAAAAATTTTGCTTCCATGGGAAATGATTACGGAGGAAACGCCATGAACAACGTTGAGCTGCTTGCGGCCCTTAAAGAAAAAGGGGCCGTGATTGACGTGGTGATGAAAGAGGATCTGGCGATCATCGAAAGTCCGCTGCTGGCGGAGATCATCCACCACGCCATCTTCCAGGGCGGCAAACGCATCCGCCCCCTGCTGACCCTGCTGGCCGCAGGCCTGATCGGGACTCCGCCCGCCGACACCGCGCGGCTGGCTATCGCCTTTGAGTATCTCCACGCGGCCAGCCTGCTGCACGACGATGTTATCGACCATGCCATCCTGCGGCGCGGTGCGGAAACCGCCAACACCATCTGGGGGATGGAGCCGGTCATCCTGGCCGGGGATTATCTCCATGCCCATGCCATGGCTCTGGCCAGCGAGGTGGGCGGCCCGGCGGCCATGGCCCTGATCGGCCGCGCCACCGCAGCGATGGTCGAGTCGGAATTCTTGCAGTTGCGCAATGCGCACGAGATCCTCACCTCCGAGGAAAATTATTTTCAGGTTCTGCGGGGCAAAACCGCTGCCCTCATTGCCGCGGCCTGCGAGGCGGGAATTGCCCACAACCAGGGGACCGCCGAGCAGCGGCTCGCCCTGCGCACCTACGGAACCAACCTGGGCTTAGCCTTTCAGATCGTTGACGACCTGCTGGATTATCTGGGAGACCCGGCGAAAACCGGCAAGGCGGTGGGCAACGATTTCCAGGAGGGCAAGATGACCCTGCCCCTGATCAAGACCCTGGCCCTGGCTGACGCCAGGGACCAAGAGGTGCTTACCGGGCTGCTCAAGGCAACGCAGCAGGAGCGCAGCCGAGAGCTGGCCCTGGTCCATGGCCTTATCACGCGGTATGAGGGATTTTCCCTAGCCAGGGCGCAGGCCGAAGCGCTACTCGGCGAAGCCCTGGCCGGTCTGGCCATCTTCGCCGAAGCCCCGGCAAAGCAACCCCTGACCGGGCTGGCTCATTATGTTCTGAGCCGAGATAAATAGGCATGCCCAAGGCTTCCTCTAAAAAACCAGCCCCAAAACGCACGATAAAAAAGTGGGGATCCCGGCTTGGCCTCTTCTCCCTTTTTCTTTTTGTAGCCGCGACCTTGGCCGCCGGCGTTTATTTCATGCTGCTCTATCCCGGCATGTCCCCGAAACCCCCGATACCCCAGCTGAGCGGACAGGCCAAGAAAAAGCCCTTGCCGCAGGAGGGCAAACCCCTGCCAAACCGGCAGGTTCCGCTCTATGAGGAGCCCGCCCTGCCCCATCAGGCGCCACCTATCGCAAGCCACCCCAAAAAGCCGGGGGGAACTTCTCTTTCGGACAGGCCCCTTGTCGCCATCGTCATCGACGATATGGGCTATAGGCAAAATACCGGCAAGGCCCTAATCGCCCTCGACCTTCCCCTCTCCTTCGCTTTCCTGCCCTTCACCCCTTTTTCCGAAGAGCTGCAAAAAGAGGCCCAAGCCAGGGGACGCGACATCCTCCTGCACCTTCCCCTTGAACCCGTGGACCCGAAATGGAATCCCGGCCCCGGCGCCCTGACCACGGCCATGGACCCGGAAACCATGACCGCCCTCTTCCAGGAAGACCTGCGGGAGGTCCCCAAGGCCATCGGGGTCAGCAATCACATGGGCTCCCGCTTTACCGCCGATCCCCAGGCCATGCGGACCCTGCTTTCCCTGGTGCGGGAGCGCAACCTCTTTTTCCTGGACAGCGTGACCGCCACCCGGAGCATGGCCTACGATCTTGCCCGGACAATGGGAATAAAAACCGAACGCCGCACCGTTTTTCTCGATAACGACCAGAGCCCTGATAAAATCATGACCCAGCTTGACCTTTTAATTCAGCTGGCCGGGGAGCATGGCCAGGCCGTGGGCGTCGGCCACCCTTATCCGGCCACGGTGGAGGCCCTGCGCCGATATCAGACCCAATTGCACAGCCGCACCGAGATGGTCGGAGTATCCCGCCTGGTCCATTGACGGAAAGAAAACAAAAAGGGCTAATTTTTCTGTTTACAGACCGGAAGATCCCGCCTAAATTCACAGCTTAATCTCAGGCAAGGAAACGACTTCATGCAGGACAACCATATTGATGATATCGCCAGACTCCTGAAGACCATGTCACATCCCATCCGCCTGAAGATCCTCTGCCTGTTGCAGGACACGGAAATGACCGTGGGCGATCTCCACAAGGAGGTCCATACCACCAATGCCAATGTTTCCCAGCATCTCTCCATCCTCCGCAACCAGGGAATCATCACCTACCGCAAGGATGCGAATTTCATCTACAACCGAATTTCGGAAGGGCGGGTGACCGAGCTGATCAAAACCATGCGGGAACTTTTCTGCGAAGATGCCTGATCCCCGCCACCTCACCAAGGAAATTTCACCATGATCGTCACGGACTGGGTTCATGTACTTGCCGGCGCTTTCATCCTGCTCAGCCTGGCTCTGGGAACCTGGCTGCATCCCTACTGGTATTTCTTCACCGCCTTTGTCGGAGCCAACCTTCTCCAGTACGGCTTCAGCAAATTCTGCCCGCTGGCCACCATCCTCAAGAAACTTGGAGTACCGGAAAACCGTCCCGGCCAGGGTTGCTGCCGGAAATAAGTAACCAACCACGGGATAAGCCCACAAAGGTCAAATAACCACGGAATCACCCTTCGGGTATAAGTTTCGTTTTGAGCAGACAAGCTGCTCAACTCAGCTAAAAGCGGCCACAGGGTGCCGCAGGTTGCGGCAAGCGGGCTGGCGACGCGTACTTTTGTACGTGAGCCGGACCGATCGCCGCTGTCAATCGTCGGCAGAAGTGCCGACAACATGTGGTGCCCTGTGATCGCTTACGAAAATAAGCACTGCTATCCGGCAATCACCGCCCCAGGGCCTTGGCAATCGCCAGACCGATCGGGGCAAAATCAGAACGAGCCCCGGCAGGATCAAGGCAGCGCCGTAGACGGCCGAAAACCCGCACCTGTCCCAAGTTGGCGATGGTCCGCATATTATCCTCAACCAACGCCTCATCTTCCTCCGGCTCGGCATCGGAAAACACCACCCCCAGAACCTCGATATCCCGGTACCGCAGGGCCTCCAGACTTAGCAGGGTATGATTGATGGTGCCAAGGCCGCTCGTCGCCACCAGCAGGGTGGGAATCTTGAGCTGCCCCAGCAGATCCACCAGCAGCAGCGCCCGGTTCAGCGGCACCAGCAAGCCGCCAACCCCCTCGACAATAAGCAGCTCATGGCTGGCCAGCCTCTCCTGATACCGGGCACGGATCAGTGCCGGGTCGATAACCGTCCCCGCCCGTTCGGCGGCGAAATGGGGAGAGGCGGGCAGGGGGAAATGATAAACCACCTGAGTGCCGACCAGCTCAGGGACCAGAGGCAGTTGCGCCATGCGCAGGCAGGCCGCCAAATCAGCCGGCGGAAATTCCGGCCCGGTCGCCACCCATTTCTGATAGCCGGCCTGGATTTCCTCTTTAAGGAGAAAATCCAGCAGCAATCCGCAGACATGGGTCTTGCCCACATTGGTGTCCGTGCCGGCGACAAATATCCCGCTCATTTCTCCCCCCTGACGACAAAGGCCTGATAGGTGGCGGGATACCCGCCGTGGGTTGCCTGAAACCAGGCGTCAAGCTGCCGCAGCCTTCCCCTGGTCAAGGCGGCCGGCAGCCGGCCCCCGGCGGTGCCGGTTTTGCGGATATGATCCAGCAAGGCAAGAAGTGACTCGTATTTTTTGACCCTGCTTTCTTCCTGCACGACAAAACGGGAAAAGCTCTCCCCCAGCAGGTCCGCCAGCTTCTCTTCGGCGGGAAATTCATGGGGCGGCAGGCGCACCTCCTGGCCAAAGATCCCGCTCAATCCATGGGCCAGCTCGGTGAAGGTCCGGGGGCCGAACAAAACCCCGGCAAAACATCCCTGGCCGGAAAGCAGGCGGCCGATCTGCCTCAGGGCCGCACCCAGGTCATCAAACCATTGCAGGGTGGAATTGGCGCAGATCAAATCAAAGGTGGTGGGGCAGGCGGCCAGGAACCGCTCCCCTTCTTCACAGAGGATGGAGACATGCTCCTTGTCGGCCAGCCGTTTTCCGGCCAGGTGCGCCATGCCTTCGGCGAAATCAAGGGCAATGATTTGGGCCTCGGGGTATCGTCCGGCAAGAAGCGCGGTGAAGTGCCCGGTGCCGCAGCCGATCTCCAGAATGCGTGCCACGTTGCCGCTCTCGGGAAGCTCCCGAAGCAGGCGGAGCGCCAGATCCTTCTGCACCTCGGCATGGGCGTCATAGGTTTCGGCGGCGCGGGAAAAACGATGCCGGATTCTTTGCTTGCCGAGTTCAGTCACCTGCGGCAAACTCCCGATCGAAAAAAAGGGCATGCCCGCCATGCTCGATGATGATGCCCCGGACTCCGGGGATCACGGCCTGCTCCGCCACCGGCGCGATGATATCCCGCCGCCCATGCCAACAGAAAACCGGGCATTGCACCCCGCGTTCCGACAAACGCCATTGGCCCAGATAATCGAGACCCCGGCCAAGAATCCGCAAGTCCAGAGATGCCAGCAGCGCCTCCTGCTGGTCGGCCACAAACCGCCGGGCTTCTTCTTTATAGCCCAGCAGGCTTTTCCGGTAAAAATCCCGCATAAACGCCACGGGGTCGGTTGCAAGGCCCCGACGGATGGCCTCGATCTCCGCAGACGGCCAGGAACCCCGCATACCGAGCAGGGTCAGACCCGTCACCTTTTCGGGAAAGGCACAGGTAAAATCATAAGCCAGGTAAGCGCCCATGGACCAGCCGACCAGCTGGACGGCAGCAAGCTGGCGTTCGGCCAGAAAAGCCAGAATCTCCGCCTGAGCGGTGACCGGATCCAGCAACGCCGCCGGGCTTGCCCAGGGGTAGCGCTTTTCTGCCAAATCGAGTACCTGGCCGGAAAAGCCCCAGCCGGGTAGAAAAATGATCGCGGGGTACGGCAGCGGTGCGAGCCCTGAAAAGTGTAAGCGATCACAGGGCACGACATCTGCTTTGTTATCGGCCTGTTCGCATACCATATGTATAGCTCTCAGGCCTCTGTCGCGCATCTGCCGCACCCTGCAATCGCTTACAGTTGGGGATACGGCGCTGCACTTGGTCGCCTACCTTGTGATCAGTTACTGAAAAGTTATTTACCGACAAGCTATTATTCCACCGTAACGCTCTTGGCCAGGTTGCGGGGCTGATCCACATCGCAGCCGCGGAGAACGGCAATCTCATAGGCCAGCAGCTGCAGGGGCAGGACAAAGAGGATCGGGTTCAACTCCTCGTGACAGACCGGCACCGTAATCACCTGCTCGGCGATACGCTTACAATTTTTGTCGCCCGCATTGGCAACGAGGATGATCCTGCCGTTCCGGGCCTTGACCTCTTCCACGTTGGAAATAAGCTTTTGATAAACGCTGTCCCGGGGGGCCAGGGCCAGTACCGGCATATCCCGGTCGATGAGGGCGATGGGTCCATGCTTGAGTTCGCCGGCCGCATAACCTTCGGCGTGGATGTACGATATCTCTTTGAGCTTCAAAGCCCCCTCCAGGGCGATGGGAAAATTGCTCCCCCTGCCCAGATAGAGAAAATCCCGGCTGTGGGCAAAGGCCTCGGCAATGCGGGCCGTTTCCTCCTGCAAACGGGGCATCTCCTGCTCCATGAGGCCGGGCAGCTCGAGGAGGGCCTGGCCGATATCCTTGCGATCCTTGGGGGCAATAGTCTTGCGGATATCGCCTAAGAAAAGGGTGAACAGCAGCAGGGCGGTAAGCTGGCAGGTGAAGGCCTTGGTCGAGGCCACTCCGATCTCCGGCCCGGCGTGGGTATAGATCGTGCCGTGCGCCTCCCGGGTGATGGTGCTGCCCAGCACATTGCAGATGGCGATGACCTTGGCCCCCATCTTCTTGGCCAGCCGCAACCCCGCCAGGGTGTCGGCGGTTTCCCCGGACTGGGAGATGGGTACCACCATCACGGTTTCATCCAGCAGCAGCCGGCGGTAGCGGAACTCCGAGGCGATGTCCACCTCCACCGGGATACCCACCCATTTTTCCAGCCAGTATTTGGCCACCAGGGCCGCATGCCAGGAGGTGCCGCAGGCCACCAGGGAGATACGGCTGATTTTTTTCAGCTCCGCAGGGCTCAGGCCTATCTCCGGCAGCTGCACCCTGCCGGTTTCCGGGGCGAGCCGCCCCCGGAAGGTATTGAGAATGGCCTGGGGCTGTTCGAAGATCTCCTTAAGCATGAAATGCCGATAGCCACCCTTCTCGGCCATGGCTGCGTTCCACTCGATGGTCTTGGTCTCCTTGACCACTTTCCGGCCATTGGCCAGGCTCAGTACCTGCCACTCCCCCTGCTTGAGGACGGCAAGCTCGCCGTCCTCAAGAAAAACCACCTGATTGGTGTAGGGAAGCAGGGCGGGAATATCCGAGGCCATAAGACAGCCTCCCCCCTCGACAAGCCCCAGGACCAGGGGGCTTTGATTCCGCACCGCCACCAGCCGGTCCGGCTGGCCGGCCCACAAAACCCCGATGGCATAGGAGCCTTCGACCTTTTTTAAGGCCTGGCGAACCGCCTTGACCAGATCGCCGGAGGCGAGCTGCTCCTCGATGAGATGGGCCAACACCTCGGTGTCGGTTTCCGACCGGAAGACATGCCCCCTCCCCTTCAGCTCTTCCCGGAGAGCATGATAATTCTCGATGATGCCGTTATGCACCACCACCAGGTCGCCGCTGCAATCGCAGTGCGGGTGGGCATTGAGCTCGGAAGGCGCTCCGTGCGTGGCCCAGCGGGTATGACCCAGACCGATGTGGCTGTCGCGGTCCCGCACCGTCTCCAGCAACTCCTCGAGCCGACCGAGCTTGCCCGCGGCCCGGTACTTCTGGAGCTTGCCGCCGTATACATACACCACCCCGGCGGAATCATAGCCCCGGTACTCCAAACGCTTCAACCCTTCGAGAAGAATGGGCAGGACATGGCGCTGCCCCACATAACCGACTATTCCGCACATACTCCGCTCCTTTTCTTTTTTCTGGGAAGCAACGTAATCGTTCGTCAAAAACAAAAAAACGTGGCTCACTCTCTAAAATATAAACGTTCAGCCGTGCCGCAGATGCGCGAAAGAGGTCTGCGAAGTGTGCTTTTGCACATGAGCAGGCCGATGACAAAGCAGATGCTGTGCTGCTGAACGTTTACATGGCGAAGCCCTGTCTGGATTTGGCTACTGCTTCCGGCAAAAAGGCCAACAAGGACGCGACCTCTGCCTCGGTATTGTAACGGCTCAGACTGATGCGCAGGGTTCCGTGCAGGAAGGATTCCTCCACCCGCATGGCCCGCAACACATGCGAGGGATCCAGGTCGCCGCTCTCACAGGCGGCATGGGCGGAAACGGCGATACCGCCCGCGTCGAGATCCTGGATAAGTCCGGCCGAGGCCGCATGCCGAAAACTGACGTTGGTGGTGTTGACCAGCCTGGGCGAAGCTGCGCCATTGATTCGCACCTCGGGGATCACGGCGATAATCCCGGCCTCCAAACAATCCCGCAGGGCGGCCAGCCGCTGATGCGCCGCCTCGTCCACCCCCATGGCCAGCGCGCAGGCCTGCCCGAGGCCGACGAGGCCGGGGACGTTTTCGGTGCCGGCCCGCCGACCGTTTTCCTGGCCGGAGCCCATGATCAGCGGGGTAAACGGCGCGGTGCGACGGACATAGAGCGCCCCGGCCCCTTTGGGACCATGCAGTTTATGGCCGGCGATGGTGAGATAATCCACCTCCAGCGCTTCCGCCGCGATGGGTGCCTTGCCGGCCAGCTGGATGGCGTCGCAGTGAAACAACACCCCCCGCTCCCGGCAGATACCACCAATCTGGCCAACCGGCCAGATCACCCCGGTTTCGTTGTTCGCTCCCATCAGGGAGACCAGAGCGGTGTCCGGCCGGATCGCCCTTTTGAGCGCCTCCAGATCAAGACCGCCGTTTTCGTCCACCCCCAGCAGCTCCACTTCATAGCCCTGACCGGCAAGAAACTCGAGTGGCGCCAGCACCGAGCCGTGCTCGACCTGCGACGAGATAATGTGCTTTTTCGCGGGATTGGCCCAGACCGCGCTGAAGATGGCGGTGTTGTTGCCTTCGGTGCCGCCGCTGTTTAAGACCAGTCGAGCCGGATGGCAGCCAAGCAGCCCGGCCACCTGCTCCCTGGCCAGCTCCAGACCTCGCCGGGCAGCCTCGCCGAAATGGTGGGAACTGCCCGGATTGCCGAACCATTCGGCCAGATAGGGGGACATGGCCTCCCGCACCGTTGGGGCCAAAGGGGTGGAGGCATTGTTGTCAAAGTAGATTTCTTGCATAGGGTCAGATCCGCAGCATGCGATCGAGAGAAAGTTTGGCCTCGGCCGCCACCTCGGGCTCCACGGTGATCCGGTTGACCACCCTCCCCTGGGCCAGGTTGTCCAGCACCCACAACAGATAGGCGGGCTTGATCCGGTACATGGTGGAGCAGAGGCACTGAAAAGGTGAGAGCGAATGGATCTCCCGGTCAGGATACAGCCGTTTAAGCCGGTTCACCAGATTGATTTCGGTACCGATGGCCCACTTGCTGCCCGGCAAGGAATCGCGTACCGCAGTGATGATCGCCTCGGTGGAGCCGTACTGATCGGCCCGGCTAACCACCTCGTGCCGGCACTCGGGGTGGACGATGATCCGCACCTTGGGGTCGCGCTCCCGCCAGGCGGCGACATGGGCGGCGGTGAACTGCATGTGCACCGTGCAGTAGCCGTCCCAGAGAATTACCTTGGCCTTCTCCAGCTGAGCCGGGGTATTGCCGCCCAACGGTTTACCGCGCCGCCAGAGGACCACTTCGTCGTCCGGGATACCAAGGGTGCTGGCGGAATTGCGGCCCAGATGCTCGTCTGGGAAAAAGAAAACTTTGTCGCCCTGGGACAAGGCCCAGGTCAGCACCCGCTCGGCGTTCGACGAGGTGCAGACCGAGCCGCCGTACCTGCCGACAAAACCCTTGAGCAGGGCCGAGGAATTCACATAGGTCACGGGGACAACCCGCCCGGTAATCACCTTGGCCAGCTCCTCCCAGGCCCAGACCACCTCTTCGCTGGTGGCCATGTCGGCCATGGGGCAGCCGGCCCTAAGATCGGGGAGGATCACCACCTGGTCCGGCGCGGTCAGGATGTCGGCGGATTCGGCCATGAAATGCACGCCGCAGAAAACGATGTACTTGCGGTCCTTGGCCTCGGCGGCATTGCGGGCCAGCTTGAGGGAATCCCCGGTCAGGTCGGCGAACTGAAAGGTCGCCTCCTGCTGGTAGTGATGCCCTAAAATCAAAAGATTGCCGCCCAGCTCTTTCTTGCGGGCGGCAATCCTTTGGCAGATTACTTCTTCTTTTTCCTGCAGGTATTCCGAGCCAAGCTCAACCTGCTGCAACACGGTCATCTGTCTATCTTTCACTCCCTGCTGAAGTATCGTAAGCGATCACAGGGCACCACATCTTGCGGCGATCGGTCCGGCTCACGTACAAAAGTACGCATCGCCAACCCGCTTGTCGCAACCTGCGGCACCCTGTGACCGCTTTTAGCTGAGTTGAGCAGCTTGTCTGCGCAAAACGAAACTTATACCCGAAGGGTGATTCCGTGGTTATTTGACCTTTGTGGGTTTACCCCGTGATCGGTTACGAAGTAACTAACGCAAAGACGCAAAAAAGAGTTCTTTTCTTCGATTTCTTTGCGCCTCTGCGACTTTGCGTTTGTTTTTACGCTGCTCTTCTATTTAACCAGCTTTACCCAGGCCGCGGTCGGCCCCTTATCCCCTTCGCCCTCTCCGAAACGAACCTCGTCGCCTTCGGCCAGTTGGGCCATGGTCGCATCCTTGAGGGCGTTCTCGTGAAAATACACCTCCTGACCGCCCATGGTCATAAGAAAGCCGTAAGACTCATAGGGGAACAGGCTCTTGATGGTGCCCATGGCCGGGCCAGCCGCCGCAGCCTCCGGCTCCTTGCCGTTTTGCCGCCGCTTGCGCTGCACCTCTTTCAACTGGAGGCCAAGGGTGTCGAACGCCTCCACCAGCAGGGGTCGCACCGTCTCCCCCTTTCTTTTCACAACCACGGTGTCATTGGGAATGGAAGCCACCATGCGAACCTCGTGGCCGCCCGCCTTATGCCCGGCGGTCTCCTCAATGGAGATGCGCAGATGATGAACAAGTCCAGGGTGGTGACGATCAAGGCGCCCCTTTTCTTCATCAATCTTTTCCTGCCAAGCCTTCCGAATTTCCAGGTTCCGTCCTTCAACTTGTAGTTCCATGCAGTTCCTCCATCACAAGTAATTAGATTGCCGCCCGCAGGGGAGCGACCGATTGGAGAGCTTTCCATTGCATTCTACCATGGATGCCGGGCAAAAAACAGCTTCTCTTCATGCAAGCGGCAAGAAAAATAGCACCTCGCCACCGTGGTAATCCGACTTACGTGCTCTTTTGCCGGCTTTTACCGAAGCTTTCAGCCTGACCCGGCGCCATGCCCTTTTTCCGTTGTCCGGCAACATCCGCCATGATACCTTAAAATCCATGAGATATGGGGGCCGTTTGGGGGCACACTGGTGCCTCGCAAAGGCGGAAGCCCCTGAAACGCAGGAGGCCTTTCATGCAAAACTCAAATGCACTTATAACAGGGGCAAGCAGTGGAATTGGTTTAGTTTTTGCGAAGGAGCTCGCCAAGGAAGGATACACGGTTACCTGCGTTGCGAGAAATGAGGAGAAACTCCGACGGCTCGTCGATGATCTCGGCGGCAGCCACCGCCTTATCAGAGCGGATCTGACTGACAAAGATGATCTGGCTGCCGTTTCACAGGAGATACACGACACAAGATATTCGCTGTTAATAAATAACGCCGGATATGGGATATACGAGAAGTTCGAAAATATCCCCATCGAGAAAATCCACAATCTAATTCAGCTTAACATCAACGCCTTGGTTCAGCTTTCTCATGTCTTCCTGAATACTGCATCCGCAGGCGCTGCGCTGATCAATGTTTCGTCGGTGCTTTCTCTCCTCCCGTTTCCTGGCGGGGCTGTTTACAGCGGCACCAAGGCCTTCGTCACCAACTTTACCGAGGCGCTCTGGTATGAATGCAAGGATAAAGAGATCTATGTCATGGCTCTGTTGCCAGGAGTCACCGATACGGATTTTCACCAGGTTGCTTTAGGAAAAACCAGAACGAAAGAGACTAATCGCCCGTCTTATCCTCCTGAAGTTGTAGTCAAAGAAGCGATCCGTGCCCTGAAAAAGCGGACGCAACCGACGGTGATCAGCGGGCCGCTCTACAAGTTTCTGGCAATACTCACTCCCCGAATATTAAGCAGGGCCAGAATGGTCAAAATCATGGGGGCAAACAGTCCAGGAATGGACTGAACAAAAGATTGACCAGCAAGGGGGTACACCTCCGTTGAGTAGACCCCTCGCTTTTACCGCGATAGTTCGGGATGATGTCCCCGGAACTCCCACAAGGCTCACCGCATCCTACGGGCTCAGCACTCCTCTTTTCACGTTCCGCAAGGCTCGCTTAAGCGCTCTCAATTCATAGGCAGCAAAGAACTGGTTTCGTCCCACCACCTTGCACGGACGAAGTTTTCCCCCTTGCACATAACGCCGTAAGGTGGCAATTGAAACTTCCAGATACTCCGCCGCTTCCTGGGCCGTGCATTCAGCATCTGTCGAGTGCCCGAAAACCTGCTCGTGCGTCGAGTTTTCATCCTGAAAAAGTTTCATGCCCAAAACCGTCAAACCGCGGCAGGAGCCCTTTCTACTTTAGGCGCCGGCTTTTGTTCTGCCTGCCACAAATCATAATCCAACTGCATCCCGAGCCACAACTCTGCCCGACCTCCTCGATCCTGTCCCAACCAGGCCTCAATCCGCCTGGCCATTTCCGGGGAGATCCCCGCATGTCCGTTGAGTACACGAGAAAGCGCCGTCCTGGTCACCCCGAGTTGACGCGCGGCCTCGGTAACGGTGAGATCGAGAGCAGGCAAGACATCTTCCTTCAATGTTTCGCCCGGATGCGGGGGATTGAACATTCGTCCCATGATATTCTCCTTCAATGATAATCCTGATAATCCACCAAAGTTACTCCTTCGTCATCAAAAACAAAGGTGAGTCGCCAATTACCATTTACCCAAACTGACCAATGTCCGTTTGAGAGTTGATGCAATCTCCATCCCGGCAAATTCATGTCCATGGGAACTTTGGCGCGATCCAGTTGCTTCAACTGGCGACTTAACTTTGCAGCATGATGCGGCTGTATTCCAGTCTTAGATCCAGTTTTGAAAAACAAGGCGAGACCACGATGTTTAAAATGCTTGATCATGGACATACTGTAACGTAACGCTACACATTTTCAACAAATAAAAAAGGGGCGGCAGCTGTTACCAGCCACCGCCCCCGGTTGAGTTTTACTTGCTATTTGCCTTTCCTAAGCTCTCAGCACTAAGCACTCAGTACTCAGCACTCATCCCTACCTTACCCCTGCAGCAGACTCAAAACAGTCTGGCTGCTGGCGTTGGCCTGAGCCATGGCAAAAGAGCTGGCCTGAGTGAGGATCTGCATCTTGGAGAAGTTTGCAGCTTCCTCAGCAAAGTCAACGTCACGGATGCTGGATTCAGCAGAAGCGATGTTAACCTTGGTGGCACTCAGGTTGGCAATGGTGGAGGTCAGCTGGTTCTGTACGGAACCGAGATCAGACCGCACCTTATCCAGATCCTTCAACGCCGATTCAGCAACCGCGATTGCTGTCTGCGCCCCTTCCTGGGTAAGAACACTGATCTCAGACAGCCGGGACATGGTGGCGCTGCCCTGGGTTGCAAAGGCGCCGGAACCGGTGGAGCCGTCGGCGTCATTGGCTGCCAGTTCGGAGGTTAACAGCAATATGGAATCGGCCGCCACATCCTGGTCACTGGCCAGGGTATGGTCGCCGACCAAGACAACATCATCTGTCAAGGTGGTGCCGGCGGTATACTGTGAGGTAACACCACCAAAGGAGGCGATGATATCGTTAGCCAGCACGGTACCAGAGGCAATGGTGCTGCCATCGGCGACCATCGAACCGGCCGCCAGGTTCATCCCGGCGCCGTCCACGGTTACGCTAGCCGCCAGGGTGATGGTCGCCCCGAAGGTAGAACCGTCTTCCAAAGTTGAACCACTGGCCAGGGTCGAACCGATCGCCAGGGTCATGTCGGCGGTGAGGGTGTTGCTGCCGCTGAGGGTAACATCATCGGCTGCCGCCACCGAGCCGGCCGCCAGGGTGCTGCCGCTGTTCACCAGCGAGCCGACGCCGAGGCTCAGATCTGCGGTCAAGGTCTGGTCGACATCGAGGGTGAGGTCATTGGCAGCGGCCACCGAGCCGGTAGCCAGCGTACTGCCGCCGGATACCGTCGACCCGACAGCGAGGGTCATGGTGGCGCCTAAGGCCTGGTCACCATTCAGGGTCAAAACTACACCCGAGGTGGAGGAACCGGTTTGCAGGACCGAACCTTCCAGCAGGTTTGAACCTTCACCCAGGGTCATCGCCACCGTCAGGACATGGTCACCCAGCAGGGTCAGGCTATCCGAAACGGTGGTGGAATCCGCATTCACGGTCGAACCACTGGCGATTTGCGAGGTAGCCAGCAGAGTCATCTCATTTGCAAGGTTCATATGGTCCCCGGCCAGGGTCAGATCATCACCCACCGCGGAGGAGCCGGTTTTGAGGATGGTGTTCCCCGAGAGAATCGATCCGGCCTTCAGGGTCATGTTGGCGGTCAGTACCGAGCCGGAGGAAAGGGTCAGGTCGTCTCCGTTGAATTGAGAACCGTCACCAATGACTGTACCACCACTAACCGTGGTCTCAGCGCTGAGGAGAGCGCTAGAAGTCAACGTAAACGTTTGCACACCACCACCGCCAGTAGCATTGACACCGGAGATGGTCATACTGGCAGCGCCAGAGACTGTCCATGTGCTATTGCCATTATCAATGAAATTGCCTGCAACATAGCCGGTCATTCCAGCCATGGCCGTCCTATCCGCATCGGAGATAATGGTACCACCCTGCAGAACCGTGCCACTCGCAAGCTGTGTGCCGGCTGCCACAGTCCCACCCACCACACCGGCTACGGTGAATCCAGCAATTGCGATATCATTGCTGATCGCGGTGCCGGACTGTAGCTCCGTGCCGGTGATCAAGGTGGAGCCGGTGAAGGCGATGATATCGCCAACCGCGGTCTTGCCGTCGATGGTGATGTCGTTGGTGAGGACCGTACCGGCAGCCAGCACCGACCCCGAAGCCAGGTCGGAAAGCGCGGCCAGGGTTACGCTACCGTTCAATGCACCGGTGGCGGCAATGGTGACATCGTTGGTAAGCACCGTGCCTGAGCCAAGAACCGTGCCCGAGGCCAGGGAGGAAAGCGCGGCGACGGAAACTTGCGTAGTGGCGGCGAGAGCCGTTGTAGTATCAATGTTGATGCTTGCGGTAAGCGTGGTGCCCGATGCCAATACCGTGAGATCAGTCAGGATAGAAGTACCGGCGATCGAGGTGCTGCCGGAGACGGTAAACCCTTCAACGGTCATGGCCTGGGCCATAGTGGTGCCGGAATTCAGCACAGTGGCGGCGGTCAACTCGGAACCGGAAGCAACGGTGAAAGCGCCGGTGGTGGCCGATACTCCTGTAGTGGCGACATCGTTGGTGATCGCGGTGCCGGCGCCAAGGACCGTGCCCGATGTGAGAATAGAATCGGTTTTGAGGAGAGAGGCCGCTGTGGTTTCAGCGGTGGCGGTATCCGCATCCTGCTGGATATTACCAGCCACGGTGGAGACGGCGTAGCCCATCGCCGCGGTGCCGGAGTTTTCGATCCTCGCCTGAGACGAGCCAGACTGGGTCAGGGTGATATAGCCCAAGGTATCCATAGAGACAGAACCGAAAGCATCGCCATCATCGCCGGTGACCACGATAGCCCTGCCATCGTTAGAGGTCAAGGTCATCTTGCCAGAATAATCCACACTGGCAAAAACGCCATGATCGGTGGTCTTAGCGTTGATCGCCTTGGCCAAGGCGCCAGTGGAATCACTGGCCAGCACATCCACAGTACCGATGATTTGACCGTTAATAGCAAAGTCGCTGCCGGTCGAACCAGCAGCCACAGCAGTGCTGGTGGTCGAACGAACAACGGCAGAGGCGGAGACACCAAGCACGTCAGAAAGCTTGTTAATAGCATCAGCCACCGCGCCCAAGCTGTGTTCACGAGTGTTGTCGTTAGAGATCGCGATGGCACTCAGATTATAAGCGGTACCCTGCTGATCGTAGATGGAAAGTTCGGCAGTCCCGACATTGGCAAAAGTCAACTGAGAAGTGTTGACATGACCAACCTTGGTCGACTCTGCAGAGGCGATGGAGATACTTACCGTTTCCTGCGAGTAAGCGCCAACCTGGAATTTCTTATTGGTAAAATTGCCGGACAGCAGTTTCTGGCCGTTAAAAGCCGTGGTCTTAGCAATAGCATCAAGCTCTTCCAGGAGCTTGGTAATATCCGCCTGGATGGCCTTTCTCGAGTCCGTGGTCTGCCCGTCCTGGGCCGCCTGGATTGACTTGGTCTTGATGGTGTTAACGATCTTAATGGATTCGTCCAAGGCGCCATCCGCGGTCTGCACCATGGAAATACCATCACTGGCGTTTCTGACCGCCTGGCCAAGACCCAGGAACTGAGACTTCAGGGCGTCGGCAATGGCCATGCCGGCAGCGTCATCTGCGGCTTTGTTAATCCGCAGGCCAGAAGACAATTTCTCCAATGAAGCGCTCAAGCCGTTGTCATTCTTGATCATGTTGCTATGAGCGGTCAATGCTGCGATGTTGGTGTTGATTCTTAATGACATGATTACTTCCTCCGTCCATGATTTGGTAGTTTGTCGGCCTTAGTGCCGACGATTTGCAGAGGGAAATCCGTTTCCCCCTAAAAAAATTTGCCTGGATTACGCTTTGCGCTGCCCTGCCCTTCTGGTCTTTACTGTCGGCATTCACCTCCCTTAAGAAGAAGTAAAAAGAAATAGTTCTGTGATGTCATAGAGCGTATCGGCCACCCTGGGCCGGGCTTGAGTGTTTTTTTACTTGAAAGTGCTAATCTTCCGCTGGACACTAAAATTGTCATTCCCGAAGCGCTTCTAATCGGGAATCCAGTTCTAACTGACCGAAATCATGGATCCCCGATAAAAACATTCGGGGATGACGGGCTTATTGCGGAAAATTAGCGCTAATCAGGTTTTTTTATGAAGCCCGGAGCTGGCGCCATAAAAAAAGAAAAGCCGATTGGTTCCGGACGAATTTAATCCGGAACCAATCGGCCAAGTAGCCACACTTATGTTAACCAGATCAGCCTGCAGCCAATCGTTCCTTGAGTTGTCGATAGGCCTCGTAAGCTGCCTCCGGTTGATCTAGGGCCAGATAGCAGTCGCCGATTTTCTTGAGCAGGTGCGACCAGCTCGGCAGCAGGGTATAGCATTTTTCGTAGGCGGCCAGAGCATCGGTCGGCTGGCCTGCGGCGAGAAGCAGGTCGCCCAGCTCCTCCCAGTGGCAGGCCAGGGAGTGATCCAGTTCCACCGCCCGATTCAGGGCTGCCAGCGCCTGGTCAAAATCTTGACCATTAAAGGCGGCCTCGAAAATCGCGACCCAGGTTGTGGCCTCGTTCGGGCAAAGCCCGGCGGCCCGTTCGAAACAGGCCAAAGCATCGGGGTAATCGTCTTGGCCGAAAAGCATCTGCCCCTGCGCCAGAAAAATGGCCGCCCTTTTCTCCGGGGCAACAAGGGCGGACAGGTCGGCATTGTCGGTCAATTCCCGGCTGAAGTACTCCAGTGATTCGGCCAAATCGGCCGCAGTCTCCAGGCGGGACAACACCCGGTCGATCTCGGCGTTGACCGCCGAAGCCAGGTCCGAGTGCTCATGGGTATAGCGAAGCGCCTTGAGCAACATCCGCAGGGCGACCATCCGGTCGTTTTGCCGCCATTCCCGGTAAAACCCGAGATAGCGCTCGGCAAGCGTAAGCCTGCAGGCACCGATCCGCTCCGCCCAGGTGGAATCAAGCTCCTCGGCCCTGGCGAAACTGCGTTCCATTGCCTCAAACTGGCAGCGATGGGCCGCGATTACCCCAAGGTAAAAGGAAAACTCCGGCGAATCGGCATGATCCGGACAATAAGCCGCAATGGTTTTTTCAAGCAGGACATGATCGCCGTTTTCAAAATAGAGCCGCAGCAACTCCAACAGGGGCTCCCCAATATCGCCCTTTGGTTTGGCGAGTTTCTTGAGTAGGAAATCCTCCCGATGGAGGCGGTGATGCAGCTCTTTTACCCGCAAACTGAAAGGAGCCAAGACCTGATGCCGGAAACGACTGATCAGGACAAAGCGGTTGATGGACCGGCTCAGCCATTCGAGGTACCGGTCGGGTTGATCGGCCGCCTCTCTGACCTCATGGTTCAAGCGCTCGCTCAAGCGCAACCCTTCCATGGTCGCCTCCTCCAGCAAGGACCAGACCTTGGCCTTATCCAGCCTGGCGTTTATGGCATCCAGTTCGATGAATTGCCGTTGCAGGGTCACGGGCAGGGTTTCGAATTTTCGGCAGAGGCCGCCCTCCCCCTGCAACTTGGTGATTTGCCCGGTGAGCTTTGCGGCCAGATCATCCAAGTTGGCCATATCCTTTTCGATCCCGGCAATGGCTTTGTTCATTCGGGCCAATTCATCGATCATTCGCCGCCGACCTGGCATCCGGCCACTCCCTTCCGCTTCCTTGATAACTGCGGCGACATCGATTTCCTGTTGGCAATGGCGGGCAATCACCTCCCGCAACGACAGCTCTTCCGCCCCTTCCAGACGGACCCCGCCCTCGGTGGCGTTGATAAATTGTCGATCCTTAGCCGCCGCCATGGCCTGCTCGAAATGGTGCTTGAATCCAAGATAGGCCCGATAGGTCGCGACCTTGCCGCCGCCATAGCCATCGACCCAGAGGATTTCCCCCCGGGCCTCAATCGCTTTCAATTCATCCCTGCCGGTCAGCGAGGTGTGCAGGGCATGGCTCTCCTGCTCGGAAAAGGCCAAATCCTGCCCGACAAAGACAATGGGTGAGCAGCCCAGCAGGTAGGCGGCAATAAAGTTCATCTGGGCAACGGTGCCGGCGCCGGTGGTGAGAACCTTGCCCTCCAGGAGATTATTGAGCCACTTTTCCATGTGTTTGGCCATGAAAGTCCAGTAGACTTGGCGGGCGGGAAAATTCTTCGCCACCATCGGCGTCAACCAGGAGGAGCAGACCAGAGAGGTTTCGGTGGCCTTGGCGGCGACATCGATAATTTTTTCGAGAGTGATATCCTGCATATCTATACAGGAAGTAAAATCAGGGGTCACCCCGTGGGCCAGCAGAGCGGGCAACACAGTATCCGCAGCAATGATCACCGCCCTTCCCTTTGCCTTTTGCAGCAGATGAATGTTTTTGTTCAGAGAGGGTCCACCTGCCACGATGATCGCCGGCACTCCGGCAAAGGCATCCTTAAGATGTTCGAGCAATTGCTGGTGGTGGATGGCGCTCAGATGCCGGAGCCGGTTGTCGATGAATTTTCCGCCATACGCGCTAATGGTGTTGCCGCCGGTATTATAGGCGTTGCCGTGCTTGAATATCTCATCGTGCATGGCCGTGTAGGCTTCCGGCGCAATCTGAAAACAAGGAGAATGCCGGAGGATATGCAGGCTTTCCAATTGCAAGGCACGGGACATGGGGGCAAGGAGGAAGGGGACATTGATCTCCGAGCCAATGGCGATGCTTACCCGGCGGTCGGTGAAGAGCCGGGATAGGTCCGTGGCATGGAGGGCTTGAATGAAAAGCCCGGTTTCCGGCTCCACTATCGCCAGGTGGCGTAGTTGCTTGCGGGTTGACAGCATCTCAGGCGGGGTATAGCCCAGGCCCATACCGATGAACACCGCTACGCCGGTGGCGTTTTCCGGCACCAGATTATAATAGCCGGCCAACTCGGTAAGAGGGGCGCTGGGGTCATGGAGTAAGATTGCCTCGCCATCATCTCGACGGACCAAAAGGTTCGGCTTGCCATCTTCGGCAGGCTGAAGTTCGCCGAAGGGTTCGCCGGCATAATCCAGCACCATCTGCCAGACTTGGGGGTGATGCTCCTTGAGCAGAGCAAGGTTTTCCTCAAAATAGTCGTGGTCCAGGTTCATGATGTTCCCTCTGGGTAGTTACACTTTTTCAAACAGCCACCAGTTGAGATCGTCGAATATCTCTAATTCCCGCTGCCACAAAAAACCGTAATCAACCACCTTTAGTTGCGGGTGGCGATCAAGGTAAAATGACCCAAAATCCCGCTTGAAGAGCAGACCGTCCTGCCCATGGTAGGGTTTTCCCTCTGGAGTATGGGAAAAGTATTCGCTGCAGAGGACGTACCGCTTCGAAACCCGAACGATTTCATCGGTGATCGGGCCCAGATCGTCCGGGGCAATATGGATCAGCACCCCATTGGTGAAAGCCAGATCCACCGAGGCATCGGCCATAGGGAGCTGAAAACCGTTGCAATTCCAGGCCTTGGCCAAATTGATCTTGTGAGTCAACAGCCGGTCATAGGCCTTCTTGTTCGGCTCTACCGCATGCAGTCGCACCTTGCCGCCAAAGAGGGCATCGAGAAAAACCAGATTGAGGCCTATATTGCTCCCCACCTCGATAATCGAATCCAGCTCCAGGCCGCCGATCATCCGGCGGAAGCCCTCAACCCCGGGAGCGAGCTTCCATTCGGCAAAGTCGTTGCGATCCACGTAGTCGTTGCCGAATTGTGCGCCCCATTCCCCCAACTGCCTGGTCGTCTTCTTCTGCTCCACTGTCATCTCCTTTCTTTATTTCCCCGGCAGGGCTTCAGCGGTAAGCGATCACAGGGCACCACATCTTGCAGCGATCGGCCCGGCTCATGTACAAAAGTACGCATCGCCGTCCCGCTTGCCGCAACCTGCGGCACCCTGTGGTCGCTTGTTTCGTGGTTATTTGACCTTTGTGAATTTGCCCCGTGATCGGTTACCTTCAGCGGGCTTCCTGGCCACCAGCCACAGGTGGGAAGACAGCTGATGATCCGCCAGAAATTGCTGAAAATCACTCCCCAGCCGCTCCCACTCATCGAGCAGAACCCGCCGCAAAAACGGTTGCCCGGTCACATCGTATTCACCCCGGACGATGACATCGTGGACAAACTCGGCATCGAGTCTTCCGGGGGTGCTCACTTCCAAAACTTCAAACCCGCAGGTGCGCACCAAAAGGCTGAGCGAAGTCGGGTTGAACAGGTTGACATGTTCCGTATCCACCGCCTTGGAGCCCGGCCCCAGGACAGCGACATCAAACCCTTGACCATTGGGGCAGGAGAGGACCAGCAATCCTCCTGGTCGCAGCACCCGGGAGATACCGGTAAGCAGTCGCGATGGCTCGAAAAGATGCTCGATCACTTCAAAGGCGGCCACCACATCCGCCTCGGCGATCTCCCCTTCCGCAAGGTCTTCCACCCTTTTTTCAAACACCACCACCCCGCGCCGACGGCAAGCCTCGGCCAGTTCGGGTGTGGGCTCAACCGCCATCACCCGCGCAAAGGCCCGCTGCTCAATAGCCAGCGAAGAAAAGGTGCCAAAACCGGGGCCGATTTCGAGCAAGGTACCTCGCCCAACCTGAAAGCGATCACAATAAGCCAACACCCTGGCCAGCCAGGGTTTGTGGATCTTCTCCCGGCGGGCGGACTCCGAGGCTGGGAAAATATGCTCGGCCCAATAGGCATAGTTTTCGGAATTGCGGTAATAGTCGGCCATCACCTCTTCCGACGGGCGAGGCGACATATAGAGGGTCTTACAGCCATTGCAGGATTTGAAGGAAAAACCGTATTTCTCGAAAGCCTGCTCGCTCCCGGCAGCACCACAGGCCGGGCAGGAGACCGTCACAAACTCGGCAAACCGATGCTGCAAGCGGGCCACATCGCGGGCAAAAGCGGCCTCCTGCCCGGCAAGCAATTCCGCCGGCCTGATTTCGTTTTCGCTCAATCGCCCCGCCGTATTTCCACCCTCTGTCACAGTAGCCATTACTCTATCCTTTTTTGCAGTTCCTGCCGTTGCCAGCGCCCGTTTGCCATGGTCCACACCCGTGGATCACGAAAGGTATCGGCAATCCGGTCGAAAGCCTCTTCGCTCATGCCGACATATTCCAACCAGCGCCTCAAATCCCGAGGCTTCACCGGATCGTAGCGGTTGACCAACTCGACTGCCTGATCCCGGTTCAGCAGGCCGGCCCGGATATCCTTGCAGGCGTGATCGGTGCAGCGACCGTAGCCGAACTTGATATACTTCAGGTAGTCATGCACACCGTTTTCGTGCATGTCGTCCAGGTTGGACATGGTGCGATAGGTGCGGTCAAAGGGCTCACTGCTTGTCTCAAAGCCGTAGCGATCGACCACCAGCTTGATATGTTCATTTGCCTCCCAAGGCAGATAATTCCCCAAAAAAACGCCGCGCAGACCCACATCAAAAATCTGTTGATCGGTCGGGTATTGCCAGGGGATGAGGTTCCGGGCAGTGAGCCCTTCCCGATCGACAAAATAGGTCCATTCGTACCCCCGCCCGTAATGCTCAAGACGGTTGCGATAGGCAACCTCAGGAAAATCATCCATGGAAAACTGACCACAGAGGTCAAGGTAGCCATGTTCACCATAAAAAACCAAAGGGATCCCATACTGGACCGCCACCCGCATCGGGGCGGTCATGATCCCGATGTGGGCGTGCCAATTCATGTCGCCCATGACGGTAAAGGCCAGCCGATTCAGTTTTTTCAATACGGTAACCGATGGCGAAATCAACAGGTGATCGACGTCAAAGGCCTCTTTCATGTGCAGCATGTTGCGCCAACCGACCTCGGTCCAGTTGTTGCCATTGTAAGTGACCAGCAGCGGGTTCAGTTTCAGCTCATTTTTGATGACATGGGTTTGGAAATAACTGTCCTTGCCGCCACTGACTGCAATCACGCAATCATAGCGGCTACCGTCCCGGCAACGATAGCGGTCAACGATCTCACGGAGCAATTCTCCGCGGCGGGTCCATTCGGATGAGTGGATCTGTTCTTTCATCTCCGCCATCCGGCAGCCGGAGCAAACCCCCTGCCCGTCAAACTCCATGGGTGCTGCACTGATGCCCGGATACACACATTTGCTGCACCATCGCACTGTCTGTTTTTCTGCCCGTCCCACCGCATGACTTTTCGAATAATCCGCCGCTTTGGCCCGTTCCAAGCGGGCCTGGATACGAGCATCCTCTTTTTTCCGGTCATACAATTGTTCACGGAGCAAAAAACGGGAGCCAAGCCCGACCGGCCGGACAGGCAGACCGACATCCAAACAAGCCTGCTTGGCGTGTGAATAGCTCAGTTCAAAAAAATGAAAAATATTGGCGGCAGACATGGCCGAAGCGTGCCCCTGACTAATGGCGCTTGGGAAATGCTCGTAACGGCCGACCCCACCAAGCGCTACCACCGGAATAGTGACCGCCTCGGCGACCAGGCGGATCAACTCGACATCATAGCCAAGACCGGAACCATCACGGTCTATCGAGTTCAACAAAATTTCGCCGGCTCCCAGACGCTCCACCTCCTGCGCCCAGTCCTCGGGTTTCCGGCCGGTCGGCATCCGCCCTCCATCGCCCCATACCTCATAGCCGTTTGTCTGACGACGCACGTCTATGGAAACCACGATACACTGGCTGCCGAAACGCCGGGCGGCCTGGGCAATAAAATCCGGGTCCTGGATGGCGACAGTGTTCAGAGTGACCTTATCGGCTCCGGCTGTAAGCCGCTCCGCGATGTCGTCAAGCGAACGGATACGACCGCCGAAGGTCAGCGGCATAAAACAGACCTCGGCAATGGCCCGCAGGACATCGAGAGCCGATTTTCCTTGATAGTTCTGCTGAAGATCATCCCGGCGCAGATCGTGAAAATCCTCGTCCCGGCTGATGTCGAGGACAACCAGCTCATCGACATTCCATTGGGAGTATCGCTCCACCGTGCTCATGGGATTGCCGATGGCCTGATGAACCTTAAAAAGCTGGCTCCGCATGATCAAGCCATGCTTCAACAACAGACAGGGAATAAGTCTGGGCCGAACAGCCCCCAAAACCGGGGCATCGCTATCAGGCAACATGATCCGCCCCCTTTTTGATATGGGTTACAAACGACTCAAGAACTCCCAACCCGGCATCCTGGCTTTTCTCGGGATGAAACTGGACCCCGAAGATGTTTTTCCGTTCCACCGCAACGGTTACCGGTGCATGGCCAAAATCGATGGCGGCGACCGCATCGTTCTGGTCGGCACAAAGGAAATGATAGCTATGGACAAAATAAAAAGCCGTCCCGGAGCTCGTTTGGCGAAAAAGAACCGATGGCCTTGTGGGTCGGACATCACACCAACCGATATTGGGAACCCGTTCCCCAGGTTTTGATACGAGCTTGACGATCCGCCCGGGAATCAAACCCAACCCCTCATGAACACCGAACTCCTCGCTTTCTTCAGCCAGCAGCTGCATGCCGAGACAGATACCGAGGATCGGCTTACCGGCTTGCACCGCTGAATGGATCGCCAGATCAAGGCCACGGCGCCGCAAGCTCTCCATGCCGTCGCCGAAGGCCCCAACGCCCGGCAAGACCAGAGCATCGGCGGCCACAACCGTATCCGGATCGTCGGAAACCGACACGGTTTCACCAAGACGCCTGAAGGCGGCGATCACCGAACCCAGGTTGGCTATTTTGCTATCGACAATAACGATCATCGTATCTCCTGCTTACGTTCGCCTGCGTTCAGTCTACCCTGTGCCAGCAAAGCCGCATACATCGCTTCCGCCATCAGCCAATCCTCCGGGGTATCGATATCCTGCACCAAGTAGCGGGGCAAAATTACTGGCCGGGCATCATAACTGTAAATTTTCTTCCCGGCAGAAAACCGCCGAGCATCAAGCCAATAGAACTGTCCGGCATCATGATAACTTCCCGGCAGATCCTGGGAACGAGTCAGCTCATATTTCGGCCAGACCATAGCCAGATGGCCGTCTTCCTCAATTTTCAACGCCCGGTAAATCGAAGCCGGATAGCTGGTTACCGTAAACACTGAGGCAGCCCCACTTTGCCGCAAAATATCGAAGCCTTGCCAGAGAAAACCCGGCTGGACAAAAGGGGCTGTGGCATAAAGGCAACAGGCATGGTCGGCCATCGCCCCATGCTCGCCAAGCCAGTCAAGGACATGGAGGATAACATCGGCGGTAGGGGTAAAGTCATCAGCCAATTGAGCCGGCCGCATGAAAGGGGTTTCTGCGCCATACTCGCGGGCCACTGCCGCAATCTCTTCAGAGTCGGTGGAGACGATGATCCGATCGAACAACTCCGACTGCCGGGCCGCCTCAATGGACCAGGCGATAACCGGTTTGCCTGCAAACAGCTTGATGTTCTTGCCCGGAATCCGCTTGCTGCCGCCCCGGGCCGGTATAATCGCCACCTTCATCCCCCAACCTCCCCAACAAACTCCCATTTAAAAGGGGTGCCACGTGCAATATCACGGGTGGCCCGCCGACCCAGAACCAAGTCAAAACAACGCGGCGGCAGGCCGTGGCCTGGACGGATGGAGCGGACATTATCGCTGGTGAACGGCTCACCGGCCTGGACATTTCTGACCACAAAGAGTGAACGCCGGAATACCCGGCTGGCCTCTTCCTCTTTGCTCAGGGTGTAACACACCGCTCCCAGAGCCTGCTCTACCTCGCGCACCGCCGCCACCATCGCCTTGAACTCGGTCGGTTCCAGGGAAAAACCGCTATCCGGCCCAGCCTCGGCGCGGGAGAGGGTGAGATGTTTCTCAATGATCTTCGCCCCCAAGGCCACCGCCGCCACTGGCACCGCGATTCCCAGGGTGTGATCGGAAAGCCCGGCCACCACACCGAAAGCCTCAGCCAGATGAGGTATAGTCCGCAGATTCATCGCCTCCGGAGAAGCAGGGTAAGCGCTGGTACATTTGAGCAGGGCCAGACCGGGACACCCTGCTTCCCGCAGGGTTCGCACCGCTTCGTCGATTTCAGCCAGGGTGGCCATACCTGTGGACATGATCACCGGTTTGCCGGTAGCCCCGATTTTTTTGAGGAGAGGCAGATCAACCAGCTCAAAGGAAGCGACCTTGTGGGCCGGAACCTTGATCGATTCGAGAAAATCTATGGCGCTGGCATCAAAAGGGGTGGAAAAACAGGCAAGCCCCATTTGCTTTGCCGCTTCCAGCAGACGCGGCTGCCATTCCCAAGGGGTGTAAGCCTCCTGATACAAGTCGTAGAGATTGCGGCCCTGCCAGGCCGTGCCCTTGATTCGAAACCACTCTTTATCGCTGTTGATGGTCAGAGTATCGGCGGTATAGGTCTGGAGTTTAATCGCATCGGCGCCCGCCTCTTTGGCCGCCTCGATGATCCGTACGGCTTGGTCGAAGTCCTGGTTATGATTGGCGCTCATTTCGGCGATTATGTAGACTGGGTAGTCTATGCCGATTTTGCGATTATTGATGTTGAGGAAAACGCTCATACTATGCCATTCTCTCCAGTGTATTCCATGATTACCACGGACTGATCGACATGACTGCGCACACCCGCTGCCTGCTGGAAGCCCGCCTTTACAAAAGCCTGAATCGAACTTCGGTTCCCCGGCTTGATATTCGCCAATATCCTTGTTAAACCTTGCGCGGCTTTAACCTGGCTCGAAGCCTGTCTAATGAGACGTGGCCCTACCCCAGCCCCGCGACAATTTTGAGCCAAACCCACGGAAATCACCGCTTCCTGATCAACCACGGCAAACCGCACTTGCCCCAATGGTTGGCCCTCACCATCAACGGCAATCAAAAAAACATGGTTAGGGTCTACCAAGCGTTCGGCAAACCACTGGCAATGTTCCTCCCAGACAATGGGCTCGCTGCAAAAAGAAACAGCACGGGTTTCCGGGTCATTCGCCCATTGGTAAACGAGGGTGCAATCCTCCGCTACAGCCGGGCGCAGAGCAAAGTAAAACGAGCACATGGCCTGCACCAGTCGCTCACACCCCCGGCCATCCACCAAACCGTGCCCGCATTCCCCCATATGCCGCCGTCTCTCCTGATCCGCCAGCAGCTCAGCAATCACTGTCGCCAGATGCTCCGGCCGCCAAGAATGAAACCAACCAACATTCACCGCAGCGCCCTTGGCCGCCAACGAGGCAGCTACCCGTTCCTGATTGTCAGCCAACACGGTCACCAGCATCGGCACACCCAGAGCGGCCAGCTCCCAGCAGGTGCTGCCTGCGGCACTGATCGTCAGGTCGGCCCATTGCATGATCGGAGCCATTTCCACAACCGGCTCAAGCAGTTCCACCGCAAAAGACGCTCCGGACATCTGGACGCCCAACTCAGCCCGGTGTGGATTGAGCGGCCCGACCACGATTTTTATTTCCAGCTCGCTACACTGCATGGCCAACAAGGCATCAACTACTTGACCACTGACATTGTCCAGATCGGCCCCGCCCATAGTGACCAGAATTCGTCGGCCCTCAGCAATTACTTTTCGCTGCTGTTGGACAGCCTGATGAAACTCACGCCGCAGAGGGGTGTAACGCGAGCCCAGAAGTCGCAGGGTGTCCGGGTGAGCTGTATAAGTTAATTCCCCGGCACAGGCATTGGGATTGAGCAGGATATCGGCATGGTATTCCGGCAGATGGGCATAATCGTCAATCACCAGCAATGGCAAATCTTTGGCTCGGATGGCATCGTGATAGTTGGTATCGAAATGATAGCCATCCAACACCAGCCAAGCCACTTTCTTCACCTGCTCATCCAGCCAGCTTCCGACCTCCGTCAGATCGGCCGGGTCGGGATGAGTGGCGGTCAAAGCGTGTAAAAAACAGCCCTCGGCAATGATCCGCCGCCGCAGATACTCAGAATCGATCCTGCCCAGAACAACCACCTCGCCACCCTGTTGCCGCCATTCCTGAGCCAGAGCCAGGCAACGCATGACATGGCCGGTACCGATGACGCCGTCCGCATCGGCCCGAATCACCAGCCTCCCGATCATGCGACCAACTCCTGTTTGAGAACATGCACCACCCTGTCCACATCCGCCTCATCCATGCCTTGATGCAGGGGCAGAGTAAGAATACAATCGTAAGCAGCCTCGGCATTGGGGCAGAGACCCGGTACCGTATGGAAGACCTCACGGTAGTAGGGATGCAGATGCACCGGCAGGTAATGAACATTGGCTCCGATGCTATGTTGGCGCAAACCGGCAAAGATCCGACCACGCATATCACGGTCGACAAGACGAACAACATAGAGGTGATAGGCATGTTCATTATTCGGTCGCACTACAATTGAGCGCACCGCCGCAACCTTGGCCAGAGCCGCATCGTAGATGGCGGCCAGGACCCGCCGTTTTTCCAGCCAGCCTGGCAACTTGGCCAACTGATTTGTTCCCAGGGCGGCCTGCAGGTCAGTAAGCCGGTAGTTGTAGCCCAGTCCCACCATCTGGTAGGCCCAGGTGCCGGATGCCTCGCGCTGGCGGTGATCGGTGTCGATCCCATGGTTACGGAAGCGGCGCATCCGCGCGGCCAGTTCAGGATTATCGGTGACCACCATGCCGCCTTCACCGGTGGTGATATGCTTGACCGGGTGGAAACTGAACACGGTGAGATCGGCCAGGGTCCCCACTCTCTTACCCTTATACGATCCACCCAGGCTGTGACACGCATCCGCCACCAGGGCAAGACCGTGGCTCTGGGCAAGATCGCGTAGTGCATAATAATCGCAGGGTTGCCCGGCATAATCAACGGCGATAATAGCCCTGGTCTTGGCAGTGATCCTGCGCGCTACGTCCATTGGGTCGATAAGCAGTGTATCCGGCTCCACGTCGGCAAAGACCGGGGTGCCGCCCTGATAGACCACACAATTGGCCGTAGCGGCAAAGGTCATGGCCGGCACGATCACTTCGTCTCCAGGCCCGATTCCCAAGGCATACATGGCCGCATGCAGGGCTGCGGTGCCGCTCGATACCGCCACCCCATACTGTACACCGGTAAAGGCGCAAACCGCCGCCTCGAACTCACCCACCCTGGGGCCGGTAGTCAGCCAGTCGGAACGAAGGGCCGCCACGACCGCTGCGATGTCGTCCTCCTCGATCAGCTGCCTGCCGTAAGGCAGAAAGTCCGGCGAGGCCGCAGATGACGGAGGGGGGCTCATCTTGTCCAGCCTTTGTTTAAACGGCATCCTAAAAATCCCGCTCTCATGCCACCGCCCATATCGGAGACTCGTGACCTGCGGTCAAAATCGGTTCATCCTTTTTTTCTATCGCCGTCTCACCAAACACGATGCGGCGCAGCTCATCCACCGTAAGCCATTCTTCATTGGCATCACTGGTGTAGACAAATCCCTCTGGCATTTTTACCGCCTCGACATAATTTTTCCGTTGCCACCACGAATGACTGGGCATGATCACATACATCCCCTTATACTTGTAAGTATTGCGGCCTTCGTCCTCACCGGTGAGGGCCTCGTGCAGTTTTTCGCCCTCCCGGATACCGATGTGCTTGACCTCACATTCCGGGGCAATGGCCGCGGCCAGATCCATAATCCGCATACTGGGTATATTCGGCACAAAAATTTCGCCTCCCTCCATGTAGCGGAACCCCTGCAAAACCAGCTCCACCGCATGATCAAGGGTGATCCAGAAACGGGTCATCCGCTCATCGGTAATGGTGATCGTGCCACTTTCTTTTTGCTGCAGGAAAAGAGGGATAACACTCCCCCGGCTGCCGATAACATTGCCGTAACGCACACAGGCAAAGCGGGTTCCCTGAGTGCCCGCATAGGCATTGCCCTGAACAAAAAGCTTGTCTGAACAGAGTTTAGTGGCGCCGTACAGATTGACCGGATTGACCGCCTTATCCGTGGACAGGGCGATTACCTTTTTTACCCCGGCATCGATGGCCGCGTTGATCACATTCTGCGCCCCATGCACATTGGTCTTCACCGCCTCGAAGGGGTTATACTCGCAGGCCGGCACCTGTTTGAGCGCGGCGGCATGGACGACCATATCAACCCCGCGCATGGCGCGCAGCAACCGCTCACCGTCACGGACATCGCCAATCAGAAAACGCAACCGCTGGTCATCCTTGAACTCAATGCGCATCTCATGTTGTTTGAGTTCGTCGCGGCTGTAAATGCGGATGGCCTTGGGATTGAGCCGATCCAGCATATAATGACAAAAATGCTTGCCGAATGAGCCGGTGCCACCGGTAACCAGGATCGTCTTGTCCGACCATTCGATATCCGGACAAGACGAATTATCACTCTTGAGAATTTCCCTTACGGAATCAATGCTTCGCTTCTGCTTATACACATACTCCTTGATCTGCAAAAACTTTTCCACATCCTGCTGTGAGTAGCGCCTTTGACCGCCATCTGTTTTTTCCGGAGTTATAAAATCCGCAAATTCCTTTTGCCAATATCGGATAGTGGAAACAGGAACTCCCAACTCCAGACCGATCTCCTTGATTCTGTATTTCATGCCACACCTCTTTTATTTGGGGGAAACAGATTCAATGACCAACTGGCATTGTTTCCCTTGTGTTGATCATATCGACAGGCAAACAAAAAAGCTAAACTAAAATCGTTAGCAAACTTCATGTTTTTGTCTAAGCAAAAAAGGTGCCAAGCAAAAAGGGAAAATATTGCCTATGTCCAACCCCTGATGGCAAGGGCGTTCGGGCGACAATCGATATAATTGTTGGAGGAATAGCTTGATTGTTGCCCGCAAAAATCGTCAACATTTTGACGAGTTTGCCGGCATCCACCTCTGCCCCGCGCATAAAAATTTTACGCAGCGATCTTGCAACAAGCTGGACAAAAAGATATTTTTCTGAAATGATAAAAAGAGACGGGCGGTTCTGCGAGGTGAACATCTCAGTGCTGGAGGGAGGGCAATATGGCGCCGGAAATTATCTCTGCAATACAGACAGTTCCACCATCAGCCAACACTGGTTTTTCCAGAATCAACGCTGCGGAAAGTCAGCGGGCTTTGCAGAATTTACGGCAGGCACAGCAAGAACGCCAAGCGGCGGCACAACGAACCCAGGCGGCCCAGACCGATGAGCAACAGGCCCAGAAAAACCTGCAAGCCGCCCAGGCCCAAGAACAGCGGGCTGCGGAACAAGTACGCGCTGCCAAGACTGAACACCAGCAGGCCAGCCGCCCGACACCGCCACAGACAAGCGGAAAAATCATCAACGTGCTGATTTGATGCTGATTTTAACACAGAGGCGCAAAGTCGCAAAGTTTTAATCATTTTATTTCAACATGTTGCCTTAGGGGGGTTGACGTTGTTGGCTTGTTGACTGACTCTCAAATGCGGAAACGGGGGCAGACAAAATTCGCCTCTTTTTTTGCCCATTGCCCTGCACTTGCCCCTCTGCATTGATGTTTTCTTTCTTGACATCATGTATCCCCATGGCTGCACTTATTCCACGATCGAAATCCGCAAAACTGCAAAATATGCTCAGTGGCTTGATTTGAGGTCGATTAAAAAGTCACAAGGTTCTGGCCTGCAACCTGTAAACGGAAGGAGGGGCACGGGGGCAGACCACATTTCCCCTATTTGGCCTGGGTAGAATTTGCCTTTTTATTGGTACTGACTTATGGTACTATAGTTGGGCTATGAAACGAAAATTTCAGAGAATTATTGAGCTGATTTTTCAGCGTCCGACTGTCGGCAACATAAAATGGCGTGATATAGAGGCCATGCTTGTTGAACTCGGAGCGGAAATCAGCGAAAGAGAAGGTTCACGTGTTGGTATCAGGCTTTTTGGCGACAGAAGGGTTTTTCATCGCCCTCATCCTTCGCCTGATACTGACAAAGGGGCCGTGTCGACAATTCGAAAGTGGCTTGAAGAAAATGGGGTGACACCATGAATACAATGACAATCAACGGGTATGATGCTGTCATATCGTATGATGCCGAAATCAAGATGTTTCGTGGAGAATTTATCGCTTTAAACGGTGGCGCTGATTTTTATGCCACGGATGTGGAAGGCCTCTACAAGGAGGGCGAGATTTCGTTAAAAGTTTTTCTTGATATGTGCAAAGAGGAAGGCGTTGAACCACGGAAACATTTTTCAGGCAAATTCAACTTGCGCGTTCCGCCCGCACTCCATGAACAGCTCGCAGTGCAAGCGGCAGCCCATGGAAAAAGTATAAATGCCTGGGTGCTTGATTTGCTGGCGGAACAGATTACAGCTCACGCGAATTGATTAAAGCCAAAGCATAAGAGGTTCATAGCGAGGTCTTGAAATGCAAGTTTTTGATATTTCAAGACCCCAAGCTGCACCACAACCTCACACCGCAGCATCCATTTTTTCTTCCCATTTCCCACAACCCTCGACAGCCAAGAAAAAGACGATGCTCCCAGTAGCACTGAGGTAGTACCGTCAGAAGATTTTAGGAGTAATAGTGGAAAAATCGTTTTACACTTGGGAGGGCGATGTGCTGGTCCTCAACATCCTCGGCACCCCCAATGCCAAGAAAGATGCCATCGGCAAGGTAAAGGGGCAACAACTCTGCGTCAGCGTCAAGGCTGTGCCGCGGGGTGGAAAGGCAACGGACTATATGGTGCGCTTTCTGGCGGAGGAGTTCGGCGTTTCGGTGCGGGATATTCAGGTGGTGACCGGCAGGATGAGTGTCAACAAGGTGCTGAGGATCAAGTCTCCCCAACGGCTGCCGGGGGTTATAGGGCAACAGAAATTGTTTTAAAGAAAAACAAGAAGATCCCCCTGATTTTTTCCATTCGGACCAGATTGGTATCATAAGGCAACCCATGAACTACTTTCACAACAAGATCGCCATCGTCACCGGCGGCGCCTCGGGGCTTGGCCGCTCCCTGTGCGAGGAACTTGGCCGCCTGGGCGCCACGGTGGTCTGCGTGGACATCGACCAGGAAGGCGCCGAAGCGGTGGCCGCGGGAATCAACCAGGCCGGCGGTAAGGCGATTTTCGGCTACCTGGATGTCTCCCTTTACGAAAACGCCCAGCGGATCGTCACCGACATCGTCAACAAATACGGGCGGCTCGACCTGCTCTTCAACAACGCCGGCGCCGCCATTCATGGAGAAACCCGCGACCTCACCATTGAACACTGGCGCCATGTTCTAGATGTGAACCTCTGGGGGGTTATCTACGGCGCGGTCCCGGCCTATGCGGTCATGGCCCGCCAGGGGTACGGGCAGATCGTCAACATCGGCTCGCTGGCCGGCCTGATCCCGGTGCCCAAGGAGATCCCCTACTGCGCCAGCAAATGGGCGGTGGTCGGCTTTTCCCACTCCCTGCGCGCGGAGGGCGCCGACCTCGGGGTCAAGGTTAATCTGGTCTGCCCCGGCCTCATGGTAACGCCCCTGCACGACAAAGTCGCCGTGATCCATGCGGACAAGGCCAAGCTAATCCAGCCCAAAGGGATCAAATCCCTTACCCCCGCAGACGCGGCCCGCACCATCCTGCGCGGCGTGGAGCGCAACCGGGCGATCATCGTCTTTCCCTTTTACGCCAAGTTACTCTGGTGGATTTACCGTCTGCACCCGGCTTTTTTCGACCTCCTCTCCCGCAAGATTATCCGGGATTTCCGCAAAATACGCACCGAGTAAGCCAGGCCTTCTTGCAGGCGCCGGGGGCGGCGGCCCCGTCTATCCGTCCTTGTCCGTTTTCCTGGCGATATACACCACATGCCGTCGCCCGCCCCTCCCCGGGCGTTGGCGGTTAACCGTGAACCCGGCCGCCTGCAGCCGTTTTTCAAAGGGTGTGTCCGGGTCCTCGGACCAGACGGCAAACACCCCGCCCGGCTTCAAGGCACTTCGGCTCAAGGCCAGGGCCTTCTTGCCGTAGAGATAGTCACCTCTCCCCTGATCCCCCTCATAGGGCCCTTCGTACAGATCAAGGATGATGGCATCAAAGCGCTGCTCCTTGCCCTTGGCCGCCGCCTCTCCGATAACCTTGGCCACATCGGCAATCACCACCGTGACCCGCGGATCGTCAACGGCCCAGTTGGTTAATTGAGCAATGGGCCCCTGGCACCAGGTGACCATGATCGGGTTCAACTCCGCCACCACCACCTCGGCCTCCGGGGGAAGATGATCCAGGGCCGCCTTAAGGGTGAAAGCCATGCCCAGGCCGCCCACCAGCACCCTGGGCTTTATGGCTTGCTTCAGGCCCGCGCAGGCCAGCTCCGACAACACGATCTCGGAGCGGTTGGCCGAAGAGTTCATCAGCACCCGGCTATCGATGGTGATCAGAAAATCCCTCCCGCCCCGCTGCCGCAGATCGAGCAGCCCTTCGTCGGTCTCAATGCTGTCCACTATTCGCCATGGTTGTGCCATTTATTTTGCTCCGATCTTGGTAACGGTCCGGCAGCGCCTCAGCTGCTTTGTTATCGTAATCGTTCACCAGTATCGTTGAACGTGCAAATTTCACCGGACTGTAAACGTTTACCGGGTGCCTCAGATGCGCGTGTCAATTGTCGGCAGAAGTGTCCGACAAAGCGGCCTGCGAAGTGTGCAAGTCGCACATGAGCAGGCCGCTGACAAAGCAGATGAGGTGCCCGGTGAACGTTTACTTGTTATCGGCGGCCGCCCTGGCCCAAACCGTCCCCCAGCAACAACGTCTCAAGGCAATGCTCCCGGATACCGTAAAACTCCTTAATCACCCTGATCTGGGCCAGAATCTCCGCCTGGTTCACCGGACCGCTCCCCTTCACTCCCAGGATCATCTTGTTCTTGCTCGTGTGTTCCAGGGAAATGAACTCGAAAACCTGGGTCTCGTAACCGGAGGCTTCCAGGAGCAAGGCGCGTAGGGAATCGGTGACCATCTCCGCCTCCTGGCCCAGATGGATGCCGTGCTTGAGCATGGGCTTGAGCACCGCCGGACTGTGCATCTGCGGTCTGAGCTGCTTGTGGCAGCACGGGGCGCACATGATGATCGAAGCCCCGGCGCGGATGCCCAGGTGCATGGCGTAATCCGTGGCCACATCGCAGGCGTGCAGGGCGATCATGATGTCGATTCCCTTTGGCGTGTAGCTCCGGATATCGCCCTGCACGAAAGACAGGGTATCAAGCCGCAACTTTTTCGCGGCCTTGCTGCACAGATTGACGAGATCCTCCCGCAATTCCACCCCGGTCACCTCGGGCCTAAGCCCCAGGCCGGCACGCAGATATTCCTCCATGGCAAAGGTCAGGTAGCCCTTGCCCGAGCCGAAATCTACCACCTGCAACCGCTCTTTCCCTTTCAGCTTCGAAGCGGCAAGGGCATGGTCCAACACCTCAATGAACTTATTGATCTGCTTCCACTTGCGCGACATGGAGGGGATAAGCTGCTGCTGGGAGTTGGTGACCCCCAGCTCCCTCAGAAACGGTGCGGTCAGCTCGAGAAAGCGCTCCTTGGCGCGGTCATGCTCTTGGGGGGCGGCCTCCCGCGGAGCACCCTTGCCCCGTTGCAGATTGTATCTGCCCTTCTTGTTGAGCGAGAGCTGGATATCCTCGCTCACCGTCTGCAAGTGCAGATTGTTGAAGGCGATGGCAAACATATCGCGAATGGCCGCAATCCCCGCCGGAATCGGTAGGTTTTTGGTAACATCCCTGGTCTGGTAGCGATAAAGAAAAGAGAGGCTCTCCCCATCCTTAAGGGCCAGTCGCCGAACAAAGACCCGGTCCAGTCCCGGTTCCGGGCCATGGTACTTGCCCAGCACGAGCTTGACAAAGGTGTTGTGGCTCAGGCAATCTTCCAGCAGGCTGAAAAAAAGGCCGCCTTGGTTCGGCATCTCTGGTGAATCTGTACGCTTTTTTTCTTTTTGCGAATCCGTCATGGTTGCTTTTGTATTCATATTTTCACTGCACCGCCAATGTTTTTTTGCTTTTCACTGCCTTAGTTGATTTTTAGCAAAAAACCCTTTCCCCCGGCCTTTATCATATCACTTTGCATCCCCCGGCGAATATGGTCAAATAAAGGATACCAATTCATTCTCTGCCGGACGAGGGAGAATGCCCAGCAACGTGCAAAAAACCGGACATCGCACCGAGTTACGAACAATATCGCAAGGAAATAAGCATGGGCAACCCATTGCAGGAGCAGCTTCTCAAGGCCGGTCTGGCCAGCAAGAAACAGGTCAAAAAAGCCGAACACGAAAAACGGATCAGCCGCAAGCAAAACCACGGCAACAACCCCGTCGCGGTCAGCAACCAGGCCCGGGAGGAGCAGGCGGCCAAGGAGAGTCGCAACCGGGAGCTCAACCTCCAGCGCGCCGAGGAGACCCGATTGCGTGAGCTCAAAGCCCAGGTCAAACAGCTCATCGAAACCAACCGGCTGCCCCAGGATGGCCGAGGTGAGCCGTACCACTTTGTCGAACAGAACAAGATCAAGAGGATCTTTGTCTCCGAGGAGACAACCGACCAGCTCAGCCGCGGCCAGCTGGCCATCGTCAAGCTCGGCCCCGGCTACGAGGTGGTGCCGGCCAAGGTAGCTTGCCAGATCGCCAGCCGCGACCGGGAGGTGGTGGTGGTTTTTCATGAAAAGCCATAAGGTGGCCCCAAAAAGCAGACTAAGCACGGAAAAAATCCGAGGCGGACTCCTTGTTGTCTGCCAATCCCATTCCCCACCCCAGATCAGGCCGCAAACCCAGCCGGAGAAAGGTGACGCATGCATATTCTCCTGAATCAGGTCATTGCCCAGGCCGGCAGCATTATCCTGGGCAAGGAGCATCCAATCCGCCTCGCCCTCTCCTGTCTGCTGGCGCGCGGCCATTTGCTCATCGAGGATCTGCCGGGGGTGGGTAAAACCACCTTGGCCCATGTCCTCGCCACCACCCTGGGGCTACGCTTCAACCGCATCCAGTTCACCTCGGACCTGATGCCGGCGGACATCCTCGGCGTCGCGGTGTACGAACGCGGCACCGGCGAGTTCCGCTTCCACCCCGGGCCGATCTTCGCCCATCTGGTCCTGGCCGACGAGATCAACCGCGCCACCCCCAAGACCCAGAGCGCCCTGCTGGAGGCGATGGAGGAGCAGCAGGTCACCAGCGAAGGCGAAACTCGCCCCCTGCCGGAACCATTTTTCGTCATCGCCACCCAAAATCCGGCCAATCAGATCGGCACCTTCCCCCTGCCCGAGTCGCAACTGGACCGCTTTCTGCTGCGCATCGAGCTGGGCTACCCGGAGGCTGCGGCCGAACGCGCCTTACTGGCCGGGCGCGACCGGCGCGAACTGCTGGCGGAACTTAAACCGGTGCTGAGCCCGGCACAGTTGGTGCAGGCCCAGGAGCTGGCGCGCGCGGTCACGGTCAGCCCGGCCCTTCTCGACTATGTCCAGGCGCTGCTCGAATATTCCCGACGCTCACCCCGTTTTCTCACCGGTCTTTCCCCCCGCGCCGGTCTGGCCCTGCTTGGCGCCGCCCGTGCCTGGGCGCTGCTGGCAGGCCGCGACTTCGTTTTACCCGAAGACGTTCAAATCGTCCTGCCCCATGTGGTGGGCCATCGCCTGCAACAGGCGCAGGGCGACACCCTGGGCGGCAGCGCATCGCTGGCGGCCTGGTTCGCCGAGGTTGCGGTACCTTAAAAAGCGGTCGCAGGGCACCACATCTGCTTTGTCATCGGCCTGCCCGCATACCAATGTATTGCGGACAGGCCTCTTTCGCGCATCTGCGGCACCCTGCGGCCGCTTTTTTCCGGGTTATATTTCCGTTCCAGGCTATCAGTTACTATAAAGGCCAGCCTATGCCCCTCACCATGCGCCAACGCTTCAGCCTCGCCCGCTTTCTCCGCGGCCCCGGACCAGAGACCGGACCGGTGCTGCTGGACCGGCACCGCGTCTATATCCTGCCCACCCGGCAGGGGCTGCTGCTGGGGGCGGTGCTGATCGCCATCCTCCTCGGCGCCATCAACTACGACAACGCCCTGACCTTTGCCCTGGTCTTCCTGCTTGCAGGGCTCGGCGTGGTTTCCATTCTCCATACCTGGCACAACCTGCAAGGGTTGCGGGTGGAGACCGGCCGCTGCCCGGAGGTGTTCGCCGGCGGAGAGGCCCGTTTTGCCATCGGCCTGCGCAACGAAGCACGCCAGACGCGCCCGGCCCTGGCCCTGGTTCTGCCCGATGGCACGGAAACCGTACTCGACCTCCAGCCGGGGCTGCACTGGACCACCCTCTCCCGCCCGGCCCCGCGCCGGGGCCGCTTGGCCCTGGGCCGTTTCCGGCTGGCGACGCGTTTCCCCCTGGGTCTGTTCCGGGCCTGGTCGCCGCTGGAGCTGGCCATGGGCTGCCTGGTCTATCCGGCCCCCGCCCCGCCAAGCCCCCTGCCGCCGGGCCAATTCGGCACCATCGGCAGCGGCGGGGCGCAGGGCCTGGGACATGACGATTTCACTGCCATGCGCCCCTACCAGACCGGAGATTCGATCCGGCAGGTGTACTGGAAGGCGGTGGCACGGGGGCAGGGCATGCACATCAAGCAGTTTGCCGGAGAAGCGGCGCAGGAACTGTGGCTGACCTGGGATCTGTTGCCCGGCCTGCCGGCGGAGGAGAGGCTGTCGCGCCTCTGCCGCTGGGTCCTGGAGGCGGACGAGGCTGGCCTGGCTTACGGCCTGCGGCTACCGGAGCGGATCATCGCCCCCGGCTCCGGCCCGGCCCAGCGCCGCCAATGCTTGGAAGCCCTGGCCCTCCACGGAGAGCAACCATGATCCCGCCCCGGCCCGGCCGGCTTTGGCTGCTCGGCTCCCTGACCGCGGTGCTGCTGCCCCCGCTGCTGCGGCTGCCGCCCTGGTTTACGGCTTACTGCCTCACCCTGCTCGGTTGGCGCCTGGCCATCGACCTGCGCGGCTGGCCGCTGCCCCGGCGCCGGCTGCACCTGCTGACCACCCTGGCCGGCATCGGCGCGGTGCTCCTCGGCTACCGCACCCTGTTCGGTCCCGAGGCCGGCCTCGCCCTGCTCAGCGTGATGCTCTGCCTCAAGCTTTTGGAGCTACGCAACCTGCGCGACGCCATGCTGGCGATCTTCCTGGGCTGGTTTCTGGTGGCCGGCGTCTTTCTGGTGGTCGAGCCCTCGATCTTTCTCGGTGGCTATCTGCTACTGACCGTGCTGCTGCTCACCGCCGCGCTCATTGTCCTAAGCCATCCGGTCGCCCAAACCGGATCCCCCCGCTTCTACCTGCAACTGGCCGCCACTATGCTGCTGCAGGCGCTGCCCATCATGTTTTTCCTCTTTCTCCTTTTTCCGCGCCTGCCCGGCCCGCTGTGGCACATGCCCAAGAACCCCAACCTCGGCCGCACCGGCATGGAGGACCACATGACCCCGGGCAGCATCGCCCGGCTGGCCGAATCCGAAGAAATCGCCTTCCGGGTGCAATTCAAGGGAGAGATCCCGCCGGCTGACCAGCTTTACTGGCGAGGGCCTGTGCTGTGGAGTACTGACGGCCGACGCTGGGACCAGCTCCGGGGCGCAGCGATGCCCTGGTTCAGCAAGCCGGCCAGCCACCAGGCCTTGGGCACGGAGGTTCGCTATGCCCTGACCCTGGAACCTAACAACGAGCGCTGGCTGTTCGCTCTGGAGCTGCCCGCCACGATACCGCGCGGCTTTAACCTCACCGGTGATTTTCAGCTGCTGCAGCGGCGCAAGGTGAATACCCGCCAGCGTTTCGAACTCGCCGCCCACCCCAGGTACCGCACCGGCCCCCTGGCGGAGGAAGAGCGGCGCCTAAGCCTGGAGCTGCCGGAAGGCCGCAACCCGCGCAGCCGCGCCCTGGCCCGCCAGTGGTCCACCCTGCCTCCAGCGCAAATCGTGCAGACCGGCCTGTCCCTTTTCCGCGAGCAGCCTTTCTGGTACACGCGCCTCCCGCCGCTGCTGGGCAGCGAGGCCATGGACGAATTTATCTTCGACAGCCGCCGCGGCTTCTGCGAACACTATGCCGCCGCCTTTGTAACCCTGATGCGCGGGGCCGGGGTGCCGGCCCGGGTGGTTACCGGCTATCAGGGCGGCGAACACAATCCCTTGGCCGACTACCTCATCGTCCGCCAATCGCGCGCCCATGCCTGGGCCGAGGTATGGCTGGAACAAGAGGGCTGGCGACGGATCGACCCCACTGCGGTGATTCCCGCCGCGCGGATGGATGCGGAGTCCGACCAGCAACGCTTCCGCTCCACCACCCCGCTCTTGCTCGACAGTGGGCAAAGCTGGCTGACTCGCAACCTGGCCCGCCTGCGCTACGGCTGGGATGCATTGGACAACGGCTGGAACCTGTGGGTGATGGGATACAACCGCCTGCGGCAAGAGGAATTGCTTGGCCGTCTGGGCCTGTTGCGCTTCGGCTGGCAGGGCGCGGTGGCGGTGATGCTCACCACCACCGCCCTGGTGCTGGCCGTGGTCCTGTTGCGCTTGCTGCTGCAAGGCCGCAGCCAAACCGAGCCGGTGCTGCGACTCTATGCCCGATACTGCCGGAGGCTTGCACGCATCGGCCTCTCCCGCGCCCCTCACGAAGGTCCGGCTGCCTTTGCCAGGCGCGCCGCCGGGGCCCGGCCCGACCTCGCCCCAGAGATCGCCGAAATCAGCGAGCTCTATATCGGACTGCGCTACGGCCACGCCAACAACGATACCGCACTGCCCCACCTGCAGGCGGCAGTAAAGCGGTTTCGTCCACCCGCCAAAGCCCGCTAAGCCGGGAAATCCTCCGGGCCCTTTTTCAGCCGTTCGGTTTTTCCATGGTTGTGCGTATATTTTCCGGGAGTTTTAAGCCGGTTGCCGGTAAGTAAAAAAGAAAACCTTAAACCTGCCAGAGAAAAAGGACGCTCCATGACCCAGCCGCACCCAGCCCCCAGGCCCGCCAAAAAGCGGCAACCACGGGGCTTGCCCATCCTCCATGAGGACCAGGATATTCTCGTGGTCGCCAAGCCGGCCGGGCTGCTGACCATCGGCACCGACCGGGAAAAGGAAAGAACCGCCCATTACCTGCTCAACGATTATGTCCGCAAGGGCGATACCAAATCGCGCCACCGGGTGTACGTGGTCCACCGCCTGGACAAGGACACTTCGGGCCTCCTGCTTTTTGCCAAAAGCGAGCAGGCCAAGCAATTCCTGCAGGAGCATTGGCAGGAGACCAACAAGCATTACCTGGCTGTGGTCCACGGCCGCCTGACTCCCAGGGAGGGAACGATCACCTCCTACCTGACCGAGAACGCCGCACAAAAAGTCTACTCGACTCTGGACCCGGCCAAGGGCAAGCTATCCCATACTGAATACAAGGTGTTACAGGAGGGCAAAGGCTTAAGCCTGGTGGATATTCATCTCCTCACCGGCCGCAAGCACCAGATCAGGGTCCATTTTGCGGAAAAGGGCCATCCCGTGGCCGGGGACAGGAAATACGGAAACGGCCCCCTGGTGTGCAAACGGCTCGCCCTCCATGCTTGCTCGCTCTCCTTCATCCACCCCCACAGCGGCAAGGAAATGAGTTTTGAGCTCGGGATGCCGGAGGAATTTGCCAGGCTGCTCGGAAAATAGAGCCCATGGTGATAAGCAATCCGGCGGACGACCGGCAAGGCATAACCGATCATGGGGCAAACTCGCAAAGGTCAAATAACCTCAGAATCACCCTTCGGGTATAAGTTTCGTTTTGCACCCTAAAGGGCATAAAATCCGACAAGCTGCTCAACTCAGCTAAAAGCGGTCACAGGGTGGTGCAGATTGCGGCAAGCGGGACGGCGATGCGTACTTTTGTACATGAGCCGGACCGATCGCCACTGTCAATCGTCGGCAGAAGTGCCGACAACATGTGGTGCCCTGTGATCGCTTACGGCAAGGTAACTTGGGCATCAGGATAAGAGGGGAACCGGGCGCGAATGCTCCGGTTGTCTGTAATGGTGGGCGATACTGGGATCGAACCAGTGACCCCTGCCGTGTGAAGGCAGTGCTCTCCCGCTGAGCTAATCGCCCTGATGGTTTATTCCAGAATAATCGGACATTGCGCCGCCGTCAACCACCGAACTTCGCGGCGGCAAAAGAAAACCGGGAGCGGCCCTGATTTTCCCCGGCCGCATCCCCAAGGAAACAAACCTCATGGGCGAAACACGATTCATCGTGGCGGGAAGCTTTATCGACGGCAGCGGCGCAGCTATCCGCCGGAATGTCTTTCTGCAAGTTACGGACACCATTATTACCGCCATCGGCTCCGCCGCCGACCTTCCCCGCCATGCCGGGGAGGCCATCGCTGACTTTTCGCACTGTATCATTTTGCCCCCACTGGTGGACTGCAGCATCTCCCTGTCGCGCTCGCCTTCCGTGGACAGGGAGGTGCGGTTAGCCGCCGAGGCGGCTTGCCCGGCAGAAAAGACCGCCATGCTGGAGCGGCATCTCCGCTACTGCCATGCGCACGGCGTCCTGGGCGTGGCTGACGGCGACGATCCCAGCGGCCTGGTGGCAGGGTATCGAGCGGGGACGGCCCAGGGGTGCACCATTGCCCTCCGCACCTCCGGCCCTCTCTGCCGGAGCAGCCTGGATTGCGGCGCCAACAGCCCGGCGGGCCCCGATTTCCTCAAGATCAGTTATTCCCCCAATATCGAAGACGCGGAGGCCCCATCCCCCCGGCTTACCCCCGAAGAGCTGGGTCGCATCATTCAACATCGAGGCGGCAGAAAGACGGTGGTGGTGGCCAATGGCCGACAACAGGTAACGGAGGCGCTTGCGGCGGGGTGCGAGGCCATCGAACAGGGCTACGGCATGGGCGAGGCCAATCTCCGAAAAATGGCGGAAAGAAAGGTGCTGTGGATTCCCAGCATAGTGCGGGCCAAGAATGCTTTGGACAGCGTAAGCGGCGGCGGCGAGGTGGCGTGCCGTTTCTCCACCCGCTATGTGGCGCCGGGAAAGCCGGTGCCGGGCGCAGAGGCTTTTTGGCAAAAGACACTCGCCGGACAACTCGCCCAACTGCGTTTGGCCGGAAAATTAGGGGTGAAAACAGCGGTGGGAACCGGGGCCGGAAGTGTCGGCATCCTCCACGGCGAGGCGATGGCCGAAGAGATGAAATTGTTTCTCAAGGGGGGCTATTCATTGGCGGAGACCATCCGCTGCGGATCGGAAAACGGCGCCGGTTTTTTCGGGATGGAGAGGCTGGGCAGGCTGACGGTCGGGCGGCAAGCGACCTTCCTCATTGCCAGGGGCACGGTGCAACAGCTGCCCAGGAAAATCTCCTATCTGGAAGGTATCTATGTTGACGGTGCGCCCAGCATCGCCTATCATAAAAACCTTGTCAAGACGGCGTGACAGGAGCGTTTTGCCCTCAGCAAATAAACTGGGAGAGTGACCCTGATTCCCCCCAAGACAACCAGGCAATCGAACCGCAAAAAAACAGTTTCAAATATCGCAAATTGCGATATACCGAATTTAACCATGCACGTGAACGAGGTGGCGAATTATTTTGAGACGGAAAGTGACTACACGATAAAGAATCTGGCCACCCTGATCGAGCAGGCCTGGCGTTGGACGGGGTGGTGGCGTTTTTCACCCTTGCCATTTTTATGCCCATGTGGGATATTCGGGGCCAGGCAGGTTGGATGACAAATTCCCCTACGGAAAATGCGAAGAGTCAAGTCATACACCACTAAGGAAAAATGATCGTGGAAGCAATCAACCGCAAGAGCCAGAAACTGATCCATTGCAAGGTTTGTAATCCAAACGGTGGAACCAGTATTCGTTTGATTGAAATAGAGATGTTCAAGATGTGGGAATTTCTGCTGAGAAGCCGCCACGAACTGCAGGTCGTGGAGCCTGAGCTTTGTTTGTGGCTTAGCGAAACGGCCTACAACGATAACGCCGAGGTTTTCGACCACGCCGGCAAGGTCAAAAAGGTTGATCTGATAGCAATCCACATATTTGATGTTGAATACAGTTTTACTCATACCATAGAGCGTTATTCACTGGCGGAGGAGACCAAACAGGTCGTCGCCGTGCTCAGTTCGCACATCCCGAATGAGTTGCAGGATAATGATCTTTACCAGATTGAAATAACGCCCGGGTCGATCATCCTCCAAAAGCCCAGCCCCAAAGATCGCCGGCTGATGGTTCTCGGATTGAACTACTGAAACGGTCCCGCCAGTTGGAGAGCCGATCCGGGCGGCGGGGTGCCATATGCGGCCGCAACAAACAGATGACTTTCGGCGTGGCACGTGCCGCCTGCCTCGTCTGCAACCACTTCCACCACCCCCGCACCGCCGAAGCCTTTAAGAACTTTGGCAGCGTCATGTTGATCGCCTGCTTGCGCTAAAGACAGTGCATAACTAAAAAACTTGCACAGGTCTGGCGGCAAGGCCATTAGGTCAGCCGGCGGTTCCTCATTTCCCCAAGTATTATCTCCCCAAAATCAGCACCTGATTTTCCGCTGTACGGCACTCTTGAGGGGTGCTATAGCAGGTGCTGTTAACAGCCCTGCAAGGAGGACCGTATTGTGAATATCAGATTTTCAGAGGATGTAATCCCGTTAAGCGACCTGAAAGCAAATCCCGGCAAAGTCATCCGACATGTCTCCGAAGCGCATAGGCCGGTCTTGTTGACCAGCCGGGGGAGAGGGGTTGCGGTGGTGCAGGATCTGCGGGATTATGAAAAGATCGAAGAGGAATGTTCTTTCATGCGGGCCGTGGTCAAGGGCATGGTGGCCCTGGATAAAGGCCACGAGACATCCCTTGCCGAGGTAAAAACCCGCCTGGGACTGACATAGAAAATGGCCGGGACGATGCCCATAACCTTCGCGGAGTCCGCAGTTCAAGATCTGGAAGACATTCTCGACTATTATGCCGACCAGGCAATGCCGCAGGTTGGCAGCCGGTTAGTCGCGGAAATTATCGCTGACATTGAGTTGCTGGCCAGCCAGCCCCGCATGGGCCGCATGGTGCCGGAATTTGAGCATGATTTTCTCCTGGAGCTGATCCGGCCCCCTTTTCGGATTGTCTATCGGATGGATAGAGAGCAAGTGAGGATCGTCAGGGTTTGGCGCAGTGAAAGATTGCGCAAGCTGCCATAGGATGATTGTGACGTGTAGCGCACCCAAATGCAATTATGGATCAAGTTGATGAGGTGTTGCGATTAGTCCTAAAGCTATAGGATCGACCGTCCCCACAAACATTCTGCGCACCCCGATGGCGAGTCTCCAGGCGGAACGGGAGGTGATTGTCGCGGCAGTCGATTTTCTGATGCAAGGTTTCTAAATTCCGGGGGAACTCTCGGTCCAGATGAGCCCTGTCCAACCACCTGAAGGAGGGTGTTGCCCCATGTTGCACTGGTTCCGCGATCATCGCCGTGCCGAGGCGCGAAACCGCCTGTTCCCTCCTGCGTGGGAAGCCTTTATGCGTGCGAACGTGGCCCACTACTGCGTGCTCGATGACGCCGAGCGCGCTGAGTTGCGCGCGATGATCCAGGTATTTCTGGAAGAGAAAGACTGGGAAGGGTGCGGCGGCCTCGACCTCACTGATGAGATTCGTGTCACCATTGCGGCCCAGGCATGTCTTCTGCAACTGGGACTACCCCACGACTACTATCGCAACGTGGAGTCGATTCTCGTCTACCCCTCCACCGTTGTGCCCCCCGCGCGCCATCCCGGTTTCTTCGAGCGCGTGGACGGCCCCGTGGAGGCCTCAGTTCCTCTTTTGGGTCAGGCTTTCAACCAGCAGGGCCCGGTGATCCTTGTGTGGGATACCGTTCTTCACGACGCGCGCCACCCCGAGCAGGGTCATAACGTCGTCTACCACGAGTTTGCCCACAAACTCGACATGCTCAGCGGAACCGCCAACGGCACCCCGCCCCTCGTCGACCGCGACCAGCTCACCGAATGGGTGACCGTGTGCTCCCACGAATTCTTGCGGCTGCGCCACCTGGCCGAAAAGGGCCACAAAACCTTCCTCAATGCCTACGGGGCGACGAACGAGGCCGAGTTCTTCGCCGTAGCCACGGAAGCATTCTTCGACCGGCCTCTCGCCCTCCAGAAGCACGCCCCAGACCTCTACGGTGTCCTCGTCGCCTACTATCGCCAGAATCCGGCAGAGCGCGTAAATCGCCCTTGCCCCGTGGAAAAGTGAGATGGCCTTTCGGGGAAACATGCATGCACACTCCCCCCATTTTCACGCCAGTCAGACGTTGCGGGTAAGCTGGTATCGAACAAGTTAGTTCAGGTCTTGCACTTGCCGCCTTCGATCTTCGGGAAACCCTTAAGATTGAAGCTCTGGCCGCAGCCGCAGGTGGTTTTCGTATTGGAATTGGTGAACTGCAAGCCGCCATTGATCAGCTCGTCGGAGTAGTCGACCACCAGACCGTCGAGAAATTTCCCGCTCGCTTCATCCGTCACGATCCGGATCGCTCCTGCAGCATGAACCACATTCTCGCCATCCTTCATCTCACCGGCGATTTCCGCGCCGTAGGTCAGACCGGCGCAGCCCCCTTCCTTAACAAAGACCCGCAGAAACTGGTCGGCCGTCAGCTTGCTGTTCAGCATCGCCTCTGCTTTTTCCTTAATGGTGATATTCATAAAAACCTCCCGGTTTAATTTGGCTGAAATCGCAACCTACCGCGATTGACTGGATTATTCCTTTGTTCACTGACCCATGGCCGTTTCCTTTTTTTCGAGAGCAACAATTTTCAATCATCAGATCCTGTTGCAAGAGGCTCATCATAATACAATTATCGGCAGGTTACCGGGGTAATATCAAACAGACTTATTTGCCTCAATCAAGTAAGATCTCCCTTAAATCCGACGGCAAGCGAACAGCGTTTGGCCGTTATTGCTCTCCCGGCGCCCCGGCCAATACAGCGCAACCTGACTCATCCAGCGCAGATTAGTCAGAGCCCCAGGCAAGGATGCACACATGATGACTTCCATTCTCCGGTGCCCCGTTTGCCGGGAACCGCTGCCGGCGACCGCGACCGGCTACAAATGCGCCGCGGGGCACAGCTTTGATGCCGCACGCCAGGGCTATGTCAATCTGGTGCTGGCCCACAACAAGCATTCCAAAGAGCCGGGGGACGACCCGGACATGATCCGGAGCCGGAGACGTTTTCTGGACCTGGGATATTACCGCAAGGTGTCCGACGGGATCAATGTGACCATCGCCAGGGAGCTCTCGGATTTGCCGCCCGGCAGCGGCACCACTCTTCTTGATGCCGGCTGCGGCGAAGGCTTTTATCTCCAGCGCCTCAAGGAGGCTCTGGCCCAAGGCGGCGCGGCCCATATCCCCATTGCTTACCACGGGGTCGATGTTTCCAAATTTGCGGTGCGGCAGGCCACCCAGCGCGACCGAAGCATGGCCTGGTTCGTGGCCAGCATCAACGATCTGCCCTTTTTGCCTGGTTCGCTGGACATAGTGCTCAGTGTTTTCTCCCCGGCAAACATTCCGGAGTTTGCCAGGATCCTCAAAACGGGCGGCAGCCTAATCTTCGCAAGCCCCGGCCCGAAGCACCTTAACGGCCTGCGGGAAATCATCTATCCGGTCACCCGGGAGCACGAAGCACCCTCAATCACCGAAAAGGCCGGAGAACTTTTTGCTCCTGCCACCGTGGCGAGGATCACCTACCCGCTCGAACTGACCGGCAACCAGACGATCATGGATCTGCTGGCCATGACCCCCTATTGCTGGAACATCAATCTGGAGACCAAAGCCAAGGTGGCGGCCCTGGACCGCTTAGCGCTGGATGTCGATGTGGAGCTGCGCGTCTTCAGGAAAAACCAGACCCAACCTGCTGCGCCGCTGCCCTGACCGGGGAGGCAAGGCACTAAAAATCCGTCCCGAGCCGCCGCTGTAGTACCACCTGATTCTTATATTCTTTGCTCTTGAAGGCGAGATAGTCCTCCTTCTCCAGCTCGAAAAGCTGCCTCCGGTAACGGTTCGTAAGCTCGTACCATTCGTTGATCCGCATGCGGAAACGACTTTCTTCGGGATAGCGCAAGGCATTCATAAAGGACTGGATCGCGAAATAGTAGCGGACCGCGTTGCGCTCAATCGAGCCGCGGGATCCACCGATATAGACGGGCTGGCCATTGCTCTCGGTGCCGGTCTTGGTGAAGCCAACCTTGCTTCGCCCGAGGGTTGCAAAATAGACCTTTTCCGCGAGACGCAGCGCGGCACTGTCGCGATAGGCATAACTGACGTGGACAAAAGTCCTTCCTCCGTCAAGAGGCAGGGCCTCGAACCTCATCCGGTGGTCATTGGTGCCGAAAGGGCCGGCCTCGGCATTAAGGGCAATGTCAAGATATCCCTGCCGCTGCTCAATTTTCCGGTATTGGTAAATAACCTGCCGCGTTTTTTCCGGAGGCTGATAAACCTTGCGGCCGATGTAAAAGGTCAGCAGCCAGAGGTCCGGCAGTTCCTGGTAGGTACAGGCCTTGACATTAAGATGAAGGGAGACGATGTCGCACCAGTTTGCCGGGGCCTTGAGTACGTTGACCACGCTGGCGAAGGGATAATCGAAGATCCCGTAGACATCCACCTGCACTCGGTCGTCTCGTTCAAAAGACTCCAGAAGAAGAGGAAGGCCGAAACTGTTTCTCGCCAAGCGGTCCAGGTTCCGGTGATAGGTCTCGCGCAGAAGCTCTTCACCATGCCCAGGCCTTTCGGCCGCGGCAGCAGAGCCGGCCGCGAGAAAAAACGCGACGGCGAGCAGGAACAGGCAAGCTCTCTGCGGGCCTCTAATCGTCTTCCCCTGATTCACCTGAGCCATTTTTCGGGATTGAACCCAACCCTGACAAAAGATTACAACCACCGGATGAATAAATTTACAAACCACTCCCGGAGCCGGGGCAACAACGGCCTTTCCTTCCACTCCTCCCAGTAAATCTGCTTGGCATCCTCCAGGTCCCCGGCAAACATCTTCTCCATCTCGCCGGCAAACTCGGGATTCAGGACAACCGCATTCACCTCGTCATTGTTTAACAGGCTCAGGAAGTCCAGGTTGGTAGAGCCGACCGTGGACCAGATCTTGTCGATCACCGCGGTTTTCGCGTGCAGCAGGGAAGTCCGGTGTTCATATAATTTAACCCCCGCTTGCAACAGTTCGTCATAATAATATCTCTGGGCGTACAAGGCCAGCCGGGAATCGCTGATCCCAGGGAGAATGATCTTTACGTCAACCCCGCGCCCAGCCGCCTCGGCAAGACTTTTTACGATCTGCTCGTCCGGGATGAAATAGGAATTCGTCAGGTGAATCGAATGCTCGGCAAAAATGATGGCCGACACATACATCACAAAAGGGATTCTGTTGCTTTCTCCCGGAGTACTGCCGACCACGCGCACCAGGGCCTTCCCCTCTTCTTTCAGCTCCGGGAACTGGTTTTTCTCCGAAAGTTCCGCCCCTTTCTGCTTCTGCCAGGTGTCAAGAAAGAGCTTCTGGATTTCCGCCACGGCCGGGCCTTCAATTTGTACGTCCGTATCGCGCCAGTGAATCGGCGCCTTTTCGCTTTGTCGCCGCTTGGAAAAAATACTGGAATACACCTCGCTGATGTTGATGCCCCCGAGAATGGCGAGCTTGCCGTCGACTATCAAGATCTTGCGGTGATCCCGGTGGGTCAGGCCCCAAATCCCCTCGGCCTTGAGGGGATTTGGCGAATTGAATTCAACCAGCTGAATTCCGCCCTCGCTCAGGCGCTGAAAAAAAGCAGCGGGGGTAGCCATACTGCCCACGCTGTCATAAATAAGGTTTACCTGGACACCGGCCGCCTGTTTTTCCAGCAACAGCTCGGCAAATTGGCGGCCTGTTTCATCATCTTCAATGATATAGGTTTCAAGATTGACATGGTCCCTGGCCTTCCGGATTGCCCTGAACATTGCGGCATAGGTCGCCGGGCCATCGGCGAGCAGAGTGACTTTGTTCCCCTTGGTCAGCGGGCTGTCGGTGACCGATTCCACCACGGCAGTGTGCCGTTCCAGAATGTCCGTCGGGTTGACTGCACCCTTCAGCCGCGCCATAATGGCTTTGCTTTGCCGGGGAGACAACACTCCCTTGGCCGAGACGATTTGCTGCGGTTGCTGTGCGGCCGGCGTCTCCTCAATCATTTCCGAGACGTTCGGCAAGGTCGCACAGCCACTGCTGAAGCTCAGGATGGCTCCGGCCAGACAAAAGAAAAAGAATGATTGGCTAATTTTCATAAGATTATTCTATCACACAAAGAATTCTTCTCCACCCATATCATTTTTGCCGCCGCAAAGCCGGAAACGCAATAAGGCCTGAGGCTGCCGCCCAACCCCGGCCGTTTGCAGAACGACAAAAAGGCACTCCCAGACAATTCCGGGAGATACTTTACTTGCTTCTGAATAATTCAGTATAATAAGCCATAAACTTAAGAATGAATTGCCGGTTCCGGCAGCGCCTTGAAAAACAGGCAGTGCCTTGTAGCCGGCATCATTTTCGTTTGACAAGAAATACTCACGACCATGCTTACCTCAAAGGAGGACAAAATGCGAAAAATACGCTACGGGCTCATAGTTATGGCAATGCTGTTGTGTTCGGCGACTTCTGCCGCGGCCGAGTTGCGCATCGGGATCGGGATCTGGACCCCCAATGTAAGCATCGGGATCAACCTGCCGACGTACCCGCAACTCGTTCCGGTGCCAGGCTACCCGGTTTACTACGCGCCACAGCTGCAAGCCAACTATTTTTTTTACGATGGCATGTACTGGGTTTATTATGATGACAACTGGTATGCGAGCTCCTGGTACAACGGACCCTGGGGGTACGTGGAGCCATATGATGTGCCGCTGTTCGTCCTGCGCATTCCCGTGCGTTACTACCGCTCTCCGCCGGGGTACTTTCGCGGCTGGCGCCTGAATGCGCCGCCCCGCTGGGGGCATCACTGGGGCCCGGATTGGGAGCGGCAGCGCAGCGGCTGGAACCGGTGGCAGCGCAGTTCCGTACCGGCGCGAGCGCCGCTACCTGCCTACCAACGCCAATATTCCGGCAAAAGGTATCCCCAGCAGGTGGAAAAACAGCGTGAGATGCACAACCAGCAATATCGTTATCAGCCAAAAGACCCGGTAATCCGCGAGCGCTTTCAGCAGCGCTTGGAACAAAGAGCGCCCGAACCAGCTCAACGGGAAAGACAGGAAGAACCTCGGAGGATAACGCCAAGGCAAGAGGAAAGCCAGCGGCCGGCAACGCCCCGCCAGGGCGGGACGAGAAGCACCCCCTCGCAACCGCAGCCCCGGGGTGAAGAAGATATGCAGCGCTCTGCCCCAGGCCAAAGGCCTCCACAGCAGCCAGATGCTGACCAGCGTAAACAGAAGCAGCAGGAGGCCCAGTGGCCAGAGCCGCCCCGGCAGGACAGGCCAAAAGATACTCCTCCGCAGCAGCCAGGCCCAAAGTTGCAGGAGCAGAAACAGAAGGCTATAGATAAAGAGAATGAGAATGAGGAGAAAAAGAAAGGCCAGGAAGAGAAACGCGGCCGGGGACGCAACTATTAACCGGATTTTGTCCGTTTTCCCCCTGCAACTCGTCATGCCTGCTCAGCCGGCATGACAAGTTGCAGGGGTTTTCAACTATCCGCTCGGAGCCGGAAAGCCCCGACGTTTCGACTTACTCACCAGAATCAGGGCCCAAATTTAAAACATCCGCGGACCTCCCGCCCCATCGCCCCACTCGCCTTCTTGACAGTCACCGGCAAGTAATTTATATCCCAAAGACACCATCTGCGCACCCTGCCATCTGGTACTTTTTGAGGAGTTAACTGATGATCATCACCCCCGTTACCACGACCTCTGCCAGAGGCACCGAGATCCTGGCCGGATTGCGCGACCGTTTCCAGCCGGCCGACAGCGGCTGCCAACAGACCGTGACCTCCATCATCGCCGACATCCGCCAGCGCGGCGACGAGGCGTTGCTCGAATACATCCGCAAGTTTGACGCGCCGGCCATGACTGCAGACCAGCTCCGGGTAAGCGACGAAGAGCTGCACGAGGCCATGGCTGCGGTGGCCCCAGACCTCCTCGACACCCTGGAGATCGCCATAGAGCGCATCTACACCTTTCATGAGCGGGAAAAGGAACAATCCTGGATGGTGACCAGGGAAGACGGCGCCATCACCGGTCGAATCGTGCAACCGGTGGATTCGGCCGGCCTCTATGTGCCGGGCGGCCAGGGCGGCAAAACACCCCTGGTTTCCTCGGTACTGATGAACGGCATCCCCGCAGCCATCGCCGGGGTGGAGCGGCGGGTGATGATGACCCCGCCCGATGCAAACGGCAAGGTCAATCCCGCCCTGCTGGTGGCGGCTCAGGAGATCGGCATCACCGAGATTTACAAGGCCGGCAGCGCCTGGGCCATCGCGGCCCTGGCTTACGGCACCAAAACCATTGCCCCGGTTGATGTGATCGTCGGCCCCGGCAACCAGTATGTGACCGAAGCTAAGCGCCAGGTTGCAGGGAGAGTGCGGATCGACATGATCGCCGGGCCCAGCGAGGTGCTGATCATCGCCGATGAAACCGGAGAACCCGCCTACATCGCCGCCGATATGCTGGCCCAGGCCGAGCACGACCCGCAGGCTTATGCCATGTGCATCACCACCAGCGAGGAACTGGCCGCCCGGATCGTGGCCGAGCTTAAGCAGCAGCTGGCCGGCTTGTCCCGCTCCGAGATTGCCCGAAAATCCTTAAGCGAGCGTGGGGTGCTCTTGGTGGCCAAGGATCTGGATGAGGCCCTACTCCTGGCCAACCAGATTGCCGCCGAGCACCTGGAGCTGATGGTCCGGGAGCCCTTTCTCTGGCTGACCCGGGTCCGCCATGCCGGGGCGATCTTTCTTGGCCGCCACACCCCGGAATCGGCAGGAGATTATCTGGCCGGCCCCAACCATGTGCTGCCGACCATGGGCACGGCCCGCTTCTCCTCAGCCCTCGGGGTGGAAACCTTTGTCAAGAAATCCAGCCTGATCGCCTATTCCCGGGAGGCTCTCCAGGCGGACAGCGAGCATATCCAGCTGCTCGCCAGGCTGGAAGGGCTCACCGCCCACGCCAATTCAGTGGCCATCCGAACCGGGGAAAAATAGGCCGTGCCGCCCAGCCAATTGACCAAGATTTATAGACTCGCAGGTCATTTTTTAACGCAGAGGCGCAGAGTCGCAAAGTTTTAAGCCGTCGTTAAAAAATAACTTGAACGATTGTTATCCCCCGAACGGCATAAGGAGCCGTAACGAAATGATCTAGACTGTGCAGGTTGTTTTTTAACGGCTCCTAATCCTTTTATTTCAGCATGTTGCCTTTGCGCCTCTGCGTCTTGGCGTTACGTTTTTTAGTTGTTACGATTCCATCAAGATTGTTGAAATCGTAAAAAACCACGATTACAACGGGTATTAATGTGTAAGTGTTTGATTTTGTGTTGTGGGCCTGTAAACTTTTCAGGTTGTTACGAGTTCATCAAAATTGGCTTGTCTGTGAATACCTGGCAAAATAACCAATTTTTTTACCCGCTCCCCTGATTTGAGGTTATATTGCGCCATTCGTTTCCTTGGGTCAGAAGATTATCTTACATCTTGAGGACAATTCTCTATGCCGAAAACCATCCTCATCGTCGATGACTCCGCCATGATCCGACGGATCGTCAGCCAGCTTGTCCAGCAACTCGGGCACCAGGCGATCACCGCGGAAAACGGCCTTGAGGGCTACGAACTGGCCACCAGGAGCAACCCGGACATGATCATCATGGATATCGAAATGCCGGTAATGGACGGTTTCGAGGCAACCTGGCGGATCAAGGCCGACCAGCGCACCGCCCACATTCCGGTGGCCTTCTTTACCACCCTGGGAAGCGAGGAGAACATCAAACAAGCCAGGGAGGCGGGCGGCGTAGGCTTTTTAAACAAGCCGATCTGCAAGGAAGAACTCGACCAGGCCATCCGCGACATTCTTGGAACGGAGTAACCAGCTATGCCCTCTATTAAGGACTACCTGTTCGATACCGCTTTCCTGAACCAGTCAATTGACTATCTGACCGAAACGCTTAAGCTTGCAATCACTGTAATCGACAGCGAAGGAAATCTCGTGGCAGGCTGCCGGAACGAGGTAATTAACGCCCCGGTCAGCCGCGCCTTCCCCTTTCGTTTCCCCGCAAACATCGGCGCCCTTGTTTGCGGTGCGCCAAACCAGCAGCTCCTTGACCGGGCCGAACCCCACATTCTCTATTGCCTGGCCTCCCTGAACAGCCAGCTCCTGCGGGAAACGGAACTGAAGGAAACCACCGAGGAGATGCTGCAGCTCTCCAGCCAGATAAACTTCCTGTTCAAGGTGGCCAAAAAGATCCTGGGGATCGAGGATCTGGCAAAGTGCTACCAGATCATCCTGGATGAGATCTCCCTGATGATCAAGGCAGACCAGGGATTCATCCAGACCAAGGGGAGATGGGACGAGAGGGTTTGCGTCACCCGCCAGATGACCGAAGCGGAAGTTGACTCGCTCGGCAACAGCCTCTGCCTGCAAGACACGGCGAATGGCACCACCATCATCTGCACCCGCGAAGATGGCGCCTCGCTGCTCTATTCGCCGATCAAGGAAAAGATCGGGCAAAGCGGCCAGATGGTTTTTATCCGCGCCCTCAACCACCGGCCTTTTTCCGCCTCCGAAAAAAAGCTGGTCGGCATCATCGAAAACATCGTCTCGCCGACCTTTGAAACCCTGCGCCTGTATGACAGCCTCCAGGATCTCTACCTGAACACGGTCAAGGCCCTGGCCGCGGCCATCGACGCCAAGGACGAATACACCCACGGCCACTCCTTCCGGGTGGCTAAGTACTCCATGACTATCGGCGAACAACTTGGCCTCGACAACCAGCAGCTTAATGATCTGGAAATCGCCGGTTACATGCATGACCTGGGCAAGATCGGCATCTCGGAGCTGATCCTCGGCAAACCCGGCAAGCTGACCCACGAAGAGTACTCCCTGATCCAGAAGCACCCGGTCTTCACCGACAAGATCCTCCAGCCCATCCAGCTGCCGCGCCACATCCTCGAAGGCGCAATTCAGCACCACGAAAGAATGGACGGCTCCGGTTATCCCAGTGGCCTGATCGGCGCCGAGATTTCCAAGTTCGGGCGGATCATTGCAGTTGCCGATGTCTTCGACGCTCTCACCTCCAAGCGACCTTACCGGGAAGCCATGCCGGTGGAAGAGGCTCTCCAGACGCTGTGCGAAGGCATCGATACCCTGTTTGACCGCGAGATGATCATCGCCTTCATCTCGTCCCTGCGTTCGGACCGGCAAAATGAGGTACTGGACGAAATCAATCTGGGGCTCCGCCACAATGATCTCCAGAATTTAAACCAGTTTCTCATCAAACTGGTCGACTTCACCATAGCCTCCGCCCATGCAGGTTCTTAAAAAATTTTTCGACAACAACAAGAACTGGGCGGCCGAGATCAAAAAGGGCGACCCGGATTTCTTCACCAAACTCGCCAGCCAGCAAAGCCCCGAGTACCTCTGGATAGGCTGCGCCGACAGCCGGGTGCCGGCCAACGAAATCGTCAACATGCTGCCGGGCGAGATCTTCGTCCACCGCAACATCGCCAATGTCGTGGTCCATACCGACCTGAACTGCCTCTCGGTTATCCAGTACGCGGTGGAGGTGCTCAAGGTCAAACACATCATTGTCTGCGGCCACTACGATTGCGGCGGCATCACCGCCGCTCTCGAAAACAGCGAGCACGGCCTGATCGACAACTGGCTCAGGCATATCAAGGATGTGTACCGCTTTCACCAGGAAGAGATCGACGCCCAGCCCAACGAAAAAGCAAGGCTCGACCGGCTCTGCGAATTAAACGTGGTTGAACAGGTGGCCAACGTCTGCCATACGACCATGGTGCAGAACGCCTGGAAATCAGGACAACCGCTGGCAGTGCACGGCTGGATCTACCGGGTGAGCGACGGCATCCTCCGGGATCTCAATGTCTGCACCACCAGCATCGAGGAGATCTCCAGAATTCAGCGGATCGCCTGAGCCTCACCGGAAGACCTTGTTTCTTCTGCACTCAGCACTCTTCACTCTTCACTTTGCACTCAGCACTTTTCACTTTGCACTATAAAAAAATGCCGGTATTTCAACTAAGCGACAGCCTGCTTTTCCCGCCTCCGGCCCTGGCCAGGGACGACGGCCTGCTGGCGGTGGGCGGCGACCTTTCCGTGCCGCGCCTGCTGCAGGCTTACCGGCAGGGGATTTTCCCCTGGTACTCACCGGGAGAGCCGATTCTCTGGTGGTCGCCGGACCCGCGCCTGGTTCTGATCCCTGAAGAATTCCATCTGGCAAGGCGCTTGGCCCGCACCATCCGGCAACAGGTTTTCAGCCTCACCTTTGACACGGATTTTTGCGGGGTTATCCGAGCCTGCGCCCAAACCTGCCGCAAGGAGGGCCAAGGCACCTGGCTGGACGAGAAGATGATCGAGGCATACTGCCGGCTGCATGAGCAGGGCTATGCCCATTCGGTGGAATGCCGGCAGAATGGCGCCCTGGTCGGCGGCCTGTATGGGGTGGCCTTGGGTGCGGCCTTTTTCGGCGAATCCATGTTCAGCCTGGTGCAGGACAGCTCCAAGGTGGCCCTGGCCGGCCTGGTTGAACGGCTGAAAATCTGGGATTTCAGCCTGATCGATTGCCAGGTCGGCACCGGCCACCTGCAACGGCTTGGGGCCGGGGAGATTTCCGGGGCGGAATTTTCCGCCCGGCTGGCCGAGGCGGTGACCAGACCGAGCCGGCTAGGCTCGTGGGGCAATCTCTGAAAGATAGGTGAGGATCTTCCCGTAGTTTCCTTTTTCTTCTTTTGCTTGCCCAAAAGAAGAAACAAGAAAAAGGCACCCCAACCAGTCCTGGCCCTGCGGGCTTCCCTTACTTCTCGCCGAGGGCGGGACGCGGAAAAACTCGGGCTTCGCCCTCAAACAGTTCCCGCGTCTTTTCCGCCCCCGTCTGCGAGGCGCGGCAGGACAAATGGGGGGGGGGGAATGAACACACTGCTTTTATCAGGAAGTCTCCCTAAACTTGAGAAGCAAATCCTCAAGGGTAACAATCCCATCCGGCTCAATTCCCACCTGTCTTACCACAGCCCGATACACCACCATTGGCGAAGCACCTCTCTCGCGCAAGGCGGTCAGAGACAAGGCCCCATCCGATTTGGAGAGTTTCCGGCCATCTTCGCCCCGGACCAGGGGATGATGAAAAAAGACCGTTTCCGCAAAAGAATTGGCCCCCTGCAAGCCAGCGAGAAAAAGCTGCGCTGCGGTGGAGGTCACGAGATCCTGACCGCGGACAATGAGATTGATCCGGTCATCCAGATCATCTACCAGGCTGACCAATTGATAGGCAGGCAGATCGTCCTTCCGCCAGAGGACAAAATCCCCCATGGCCTTGCAGAGCACCACCATCTCTCCTCCCACCCGCAGCACGCTTCCCTCTGGAACCAGCACCCGAATTGCCCACCTTGCTCCGGACGCGGCAGCGCCTTTACGGCAAAACCCCGGATATACCCCAGACAGCGCGAGTTTTTTGATCTTGCTCCGTGAGCAGCCGCAGGGATAGAGATGGCCCAGGCGAGCAAGTTCGCCCAGAAATTCCCGGTACCGCTCCCGCCTCAATTGCTGGGAAAACCGGCGCCGGAACTCATCCACCCCTGTCGGCCCTTCATCCCAGGTTATCCCCAGCCAATCAAGCTGCCGGAAGATATCATCCAGATACTCTGGCTTCGTGCGAAGGCAATCAGCATCATCAATGCGCAGTCGCAACGTGCCTCCCGCCTTGCGCACCATCAGCCAGGTAAGGACAAAATTTACCGCATTGCCAAGGTGGAGAAAGCCGCTGGGGGTGGGGGCAATACGGGCACGAATCATCAGAAGAGTTTTCCTTCCTTGCTGTGCCTAAGGATGAGCTGGCGGAACATCTCGATGATGCCCCTGGCCAGCAGATTGATGGATTGGGCGTTGATATTCTCCTCGGCCGAGCGGTCGAGGAGAATATTCAATTTCGAGGCAAAGCCCTCTTCCGGCTCCCAGTAGTTGATGAGAAATGGCACCTTGGGCAGGGGCAGGATCAAGAGGGAATGGTCCGCGCCCCCGGACAGGGCCACGGGCGTGGCCCCGAACAGATGGAGCAGTTCAAAAACCAGCTCGCGATGGGCATCGGCCAACTGGCGCAGGGGTTCTTCGCAGCGATGGCTGAAATACTGACTCCATTCGGCGGCTCCGGGCAAGGTGGCATAAGACACCCACTCGCCCTGCACCTCTTTGCCCTGGCAAAGGAGGCAATAGTACAGCAAGGGAACATGAATCCAGTGGTTGAGATGGCATTCGGAAACCAATCCCCCTGCCGGGGTGAGGAGAAAATCCTTACCCAGGCAATTGATCGCCAGGTTCCCGTCCACCAGCCGCGCCCCGAGCCGCGGCGCAAGAGAAGAAAAATCAAGTTCGGCCACTTGCCGCTGCAATAGCTGGATGGCCTGCCGGTGGTCGTCTTCCAGGCAACGGCGCCGGACAACCCTTTGGCCCAACTGTTCCGCAATCCCTGATTCCAGATAAGGACACCCGGCCAGTTGCTTTTGCCCCTGAAGCACCGCGGCGGCAAAAGCCATACAGGAAGGAACCCCGCACTGGCCGCAGTTGGTCTTCGCCAGGGCCGCGTATATCTCCAGAGGATTTTTTATTTCGTTCATCATCTTTCGTTGATTTCGTTGTTCATTGGTGGGGCCGTCTCTCCAATGGCTCAAAAAATCCGCGGGAAAAACTCCCGGCGGGTTTCTCCTCCCTGGCCGATGGCGGCATCATGGCTTGGCTACGGTGACCCACAGAAATATCTCACCACCTATATCTCGATAATCGGTGGCTTCGATGATGAAACCCGCCTCCCTCAGAATCGAGTAAAGGGTTTCAGGGCGATAATGGCTGTAAAACAACTCTTGGCCCATGAATTTCTTGTAACCTTCAAATTCATCGCTGCCGGTATATTCCCTGGTGGCATAAGTGAACAGGCCCTTGCCTCCGGGCCGGAGCCAGCGGTACATCTTTCTGAACAGTGCAGGCTGCTCATTCCTTGGGACATGGAACAGACAGTAAATAGCAGTGATTACGTCATAGCTGGCAGGGTTGAAATCGACCTGGCACATATCCGCATGGACAGTTTCCATTTCAGGTACGTACCTGGAAGCCAGGGCGAGCGTTCGCGTAGAAAAATCAACCCCGGTTACCTGCCAGCCGCGATCCACAAACCACCGGGCAAACGGCTCGCCCGCGCCGCATCCGAGATCGAGCGCCATCCCCTTATCGACGTTCAGCCGGGGATAAAAGGAGGCAAAGACCTCGGTCATATCGAAAAGGCCTCTGTTATTCTCATATTCCTCGGCGAAGCCGTCGTA
>MGTD01000011.1:0-786 GCA_001799285.1 Deltaproteobacteria bacterium RIFOXYD12_FULL_56_24 | reverse complement strand
TCGGCGAAGCCGTCGTAGATTTTCTCAAGCGTCATGAGAGCCCCAAAAGAGAAGCAGCATGTTTTGCCCTCCAAATTGCATGTTGCAACAGACCGTGAATATCTATGCGGGCATGGCGTGGCATGGTGAGATTTTAGTGGAAGACGGCGAGTTAGTCAATTAATCAAGAACGTCCTCTGGCTGTTCCCTGAGTCACCGGCTTTGCCGTTGGGTAGCTGACTTTTTTTCTAACAACTTTATGCTTGTCAATCCCTGTCCTGTTGTTTAAGCTGGCCTCCTCGCTGTTCAGATAAATGCCATCGTGGGGGAAAGGCATGCCGGGACCGAGTATCGCTAACAGCCGTCAACAATCAGGAAATCGCAAGCCGCTTCGGGAGATGATCTGCCCGTGAGCGGCTTTTTTTGTGCGTTGCCCTGATTGCGTCAGAGGGGATTTTTGCATACGGCGTGACAATGTCCCCTCATCCCCAACAAGTTCAGATCATGGCGGCAGGAAAAGCTGATTTTCCAGACCTGGCCCCACTTATTTTTTCCACTTATTTTTTCTGCCGCTACTCTTGCTCAAAAAGGGATTTCAATCTGACAGAAAAGGAAAAGACCCATGCCAGTCAAAGCTCAGCGTGTATCAAAGAAGAAGGACAACGTAACGTGGTGTCGCCCAAGCGAAGGCTACGCCACCGACAATGGAATCAATCGGGTAGAGTAGGAAGCTGATATCAGACCATTGCTCGAGACTTTCATTAACGCCTCACCGCACGCGGCTACTACGTGTCAGCCGAACACTGT
>MGTD01000010.1 GCA_001799285.1 Deltaproteobacteria bacterium RIFOXYD12_FULL_56_24 | reverse complement strand
TCTCGGTTTCCGCCGCTGAAGAAAGCAGGCTGACGGAGCCCATTTCCTGGAGATACGCCTTGACCGGATCCAGCTGGCTGTCGGAAAGATCACGGGCCTTGCTGATCAGTCCTCCGCCGGAATCGTCATTATCCAGATCCACCGAGGGGAGGCTTTCCTCCAGGTCAACCTCGCTGTCCAGATCCAGGTCAAAAATGGCGCTCAGATTACCAGGGCGCTCAATCGACCAGTTGCTGTCCTCTTCCCCCACAGTTTCAAGCAAGGTGTCTTCGGTCAGGATTTCTTTGGCGGCGGTTATCCTTGGTTGCTTGGATCCTTTCGCTTGCCTTGCCATAGCTTTTTATCCCCCCTAAGTTAATCATTAACTTAACAAAAGCTGTCGAAAATGAGTGCCGGCCCTAAGAATGCAGGGCTTTGTTCATCTGTATTTTTTTGATCATCAACTCCATCTCGAGCTGGGCATTCTGGGTGTGCTGGGCTTCTCGACCTTGCTGCGTAAGTTGTTCCTGCTTTGCCTTCAGTCTGGTTGTCGAGAGCCAGCGCAGCATTCCCTGGGCCATCTGTTCCCGCATTTCTTCGGAATGCGAGGGGGTGGAGATGAGCAGTCTGGAAATAAAAGAGCGTTCCGGGCCGGTGGCAAGCTCCAAAAGCTGTTCCGGCCCGGCGGAGAGGTCAGGTTGCGCTTTGAGCAGCTGGAGAATGGCCAGGCCGAACTGGTTTACGATGATTTCTTCTAGGCCCGCTTCCAGAAAGTCGGGCAGATATTCCGGGCAGGTCAGCAGGAATTCGAGCAGCTGCCGTTGTTTCATGGGAAGCTGGGACTCGCCTTTTCCCTGCGGGGCTGTGGGCCTCACGTTGCTGGTCTCGGCGGCGGGGGAAATTCCCCCAAGGAGTTGTTGCGGAGTAAGGCCCAGTTTTTTGGCAAAATGCGAGACAAAGAGGGTGCGCTGGAGATGCTGATCGCCAATGGCCTTGATCAACTCCTGCAGTTCGGCGACGATTCTGGTCTTGCCGGCCACGCTTGAGCCATATTGGCCAACGAGCTTGTCAAAAACAAACTCCGGCAACGGCATGGCGGTTTTAAGATGTTTGTCTAAGCCGTCCCGGCCGAACTCCCGGACAAAGGAATCCGGATCATGGGCTTCGGGCAGTACGGCGATTCTGGCCTCGACCTGTTCGCTCAAAAAAAGAGGGACCGAACGCATGGCGGCCTTTAGTCCGGCCTGATCGCCGTCAAAAAGCAGGATCACTTCGTCGGCGTATCCCTTGAGGGAGCGGATATGGGCCTGGGTCAGAGCGGTGCCCAGGGGGGCGACCACATTGCGCACCCCGTGTACGACCAGGGAGAGCAGGTCGAAATTGCCTTCAACCACCAGACAGTTTTTTGCCTGGCGGATGTGTTCCCGGTTCTGATAGAGGCCGAACAGGGTCCGGCTTTTATCAAAGACCGGGGATTCCGGCGAGTTCATGTATTTGGGCTGGCCATCGTCGAGAATACGGCCGCCAAAGGCGACGACCCTGCCGGTAAGACCGGTGATGGGAAACATGACCCGGTTGCGGAAACGGTCATAAAAGCCGCCGTTGTCCCGGGCTACGATCAGGCCGGCCTCCTTGGCCGCCTCGGTGTCGATCTTCTGCTTGGGCAGGGCATTGACGAGAAAATTCCAGCTGTCCGGGGCAAAGCCAAGGCGGAATTCCTTGCTGATCTCTTCGGGGATGCCCCGTTTGGCAAGATAGTCGCGGGCTTTTTGCGCGCCGGGATCGGTAAGCAGGAGCTGGTGGAAGAGATCGGCCGCCTTTTCGTTGGCAGCCTGCAACGCCTCCCGCTTTTTTGCTTTTTCCTGCTCTTGCGGGTTGAGCGGCTTTTCCGGCAGGGCGATCTGGTATTTGCGGGCCAGCTCCTTCAGCGCCTCGGCAAAGCTCAGGCGGTGAAAGTTCATCATGAAGCTGAAGACATCCCCGCCCTCGCCGCAACCGAAGCAGTGGTAGGTATTGCGCTCGGGATTGACCGTGAAGGAAGGCGTTTTTTCGGAATGAAAGGGGCAGAGCCCCTTGAGATTGGTGCCTGCGCGCTTGAGAGAGACATGTTCGCCGATGATTTCGGCGATATCCGCAGCGTCCTTGATGAGCTGGACTGTATCTTCCCCTTGATATACAGCCATACCGGCAAAAAACTCCTGCAGCAAAAGGAAAAGTACACGAGCAGCAACAACTATTGTATGATAAAAACTATCTTTCTGTGTAACTCATTTGTGTAGAGTGTCAAGAAAAAATGTAGAAAAGTCAGCTTTTTAGGTTGTTTTGGTGGGGAAATTGTTGAAATCGTAAAAAGCCACGATTACAACGGGTATTAATGTGTAAGCGTTTGATTTTGTGTGGTGGGCCTGTGAACTTTTCAGGTTGTTACGAGTTCATCAAGATTCAGTAAATAAATAAACCATTGTGCATTTTTTGGCGGTTGCCAGCATTTTCAGGAGAAGCGGCTTGATGAAGAACCGTTATGATGAAAAAGAGGCCCAGGCCTTTGTCAGGGAGTATCCCCAGTGTCCGCCGGAGCTCGCCCTCAGGGTTTACACCTCCCGGCTTCTCGGGGCAGAAGTTGATCTTGTTTTGCATGGCGGGGGGAACACCTCGGTGAAATGCGGCATCACTAATCTGGTCGGGGAAGAACAGGAGATCCTCTACATCAAGGGGAGCGGCTGGGATCTGGGGGCTATCGCACCCCAGGGCTTTCCCGGGCTTGATCTGGCCTATCTCCGCAAGCTGCGGCAGGTTGCGGCGTTAAGCGACGCGGAGATGGTCAACCAGTTCCGCACCCATCTCCTGGATGCCGCCTCGCCCAATCCTTCCATCGAAACCCTGGTGCATGCCTTTCTGCCCCACCGGTTTATTGATCATACCCATGCCGACGCCATTGTCACCCTGACCAACCGGAAAGATGCCGAGAAGCATCTCCGCGCGGCCCTGGGCGACAATATCGGCATTCTGCCTTTTGTCATGCCGGGTGCGCCCCTGGCTCAAGCCATAGCCGATCTCTATGAAGGCAAGCCGGGAATCGACTGCATCATTTTAAAAAATCATGGCATCTTCACATTTGGCGAGGAGGCGAAAACTGCCTACGATCGGATGATCGATTATGTCAGTCGGGCCGAGGCGTATCTCGCCAAGCACGACATTGGCGCAACGCCAAGCGCCGTTGTTGAGCCGGGGCTGGTGCAGCCCTCGCTGGTTCTGCCCATCCTGCGGGGAGCTTTGAGTTTTTTCGAGAAATCGGGCCGCCGCCGCACCATGCAGCTGACTGTCCGGCAGAATCCGGCGATCCTGGCCGCCCTAGCCCGACCGGAGGCGAAAGAGCTTTTCGTCAATGGGGTTCTCACTCCGGACCATGTGATCCGGACCAAGAATTACCCCCTGTGGCTTGAGGTGGCAGGCTTGGACGAAGAGGGGATCCGGGCGGCGGTGCAGGCCGGACTCGCTCGTTACCAGGAAGAGTACAACCAGTACTTCGCCTCCCAGATTACGGCAAAAAAGGTCAGCCGTATCAGGCTTGATTCCTTGCCCCGGGTTGTGCTGGTGCCGGGCCTGGGTGTGGTTGCCGCTGGTTTTACCCGGAAGGATGCCGAGATTGCCGCAGATATAGCCGAGCATACCATTGCGGCCAAGTTGCGGGGCGCAGCTCTTGGACCATACCGGGAGTTGGGCCAGGATTTTATTTTTTCCATGGAATACTGGGATCTGGAGCAGGCCAAGCTGGGCAAGGCAAAGCCGAAGCCTCTTGAGGGCCGGACCGCGCTGGTGACCGGGGGGGGCGGGGCCATTGCCCTGGGGATCGGCCGCAAACTCCTGGAGGCCGGAGCCAGGGTTTTTATGACCGACATCAACCAGGAGCGGCTGGAAACGGTCTGCCGGAATCTGGCCGACACCTTCGGCAGTCGAATGGTTTCTCCGCTCGTTATGGATGTGACCAGCGAGGAATCGGTGCACCTCGGCCTGGCGCAGCTCATCATGCAGAGCGGCGGCCTTGATATCCTGGTGCCCAACGCCGGCATCGCCCATGTGGCAAAGCTAGCCGACCTCAGCGAGGCGGCTTTCCGGCAGGTGATGGAGGTCAACTGTCTGGGGGTGTTTCAGGTGATCAAGGGGGCGATCCCGATTTTCAAGCGGCAGGGCACCGGCGGCAGTATCGTGATCAACAGCTCGAAAAATGTTTTTGCTCCCGGCGCCTCCTTTGGCGCCTACAGCGCTTCCAAGGCCGGGGCTCACCAGCTGGGCAAGATTGCCGCCCTGGAATTGGCTGAGTTTGGGGTGCGGGTAAACATGATCAATGCCGATGCGATTTTCGATGACGCCGGGGTTTCTTCCGGTCTATGGGATGTGGTGGGGCCGGAGCGGATGCGTTCCCGCAATCTCGATCCGGAAGGGCTCAAGGACTATTATCGCCAGCGCAATCTCCTGAAAACCACGGTGCAGGCCGACCATGTCGGTAATGCGGTGGTTTTTTTCGCCAGCGAACAAACGCCCACCACCGGCGCCACCCTGCCGGTGGATGGCGGAATCATGGCCGCCTTTCCGCGCTAAGTCGTAACTGTCCAGCAGCACCGCATCTGCGTTGTTATCAGCCTGCTCATGTGCACCAGCACACGTCGCAGGCTTCTGCCTAGCAGCTACGGCACTGCTGAACAGTTACGGGTTTGTGCTTAACGGCCCCTGAAGATAAAGACAAGGCTGGAAATAGCGGACCCCTTGGTGTATGTTTGTCCGAATTGCGGTCGAGCAAAAATGAAGATTCAAGGAGGTTTTTTCCCATGGCGGAAATAAAGAGCACCATGGACATGGTGATGGAACGGGCAGCCCGGATGGCGGCCGAGGCTGGGGAAGGCGATTACCTCGGCGAAGAGCAGGCCAAAGAGGGCATGCGTCTCGGGGCCGCCTACATGCGCGGGGAACCGGGCTTAAGAGAAAGCCTTGCCGCTTTGCCGCCTAAGGAGTTGGCTCCAGTGCGGAAAGGGGCGGTTCAGGCTCTGCTGCGCAATATTTTCCTGGCTCGCGAGGTGGAAAAACAGGCGCTGGCCGAAAAGGCCATGCACGGCCTGGTTGAGGTCGGACAGGGGGATGGTGAGCTGCTCCAGATTCTGGCTGAAATGAAAAAAATTCTCGATGGCTACCGGCAGCACGGTGAGCAGCTAAAGGAACAGCTTGAAGCGCAGTTCAGCCAGCAGTTGGCTTTGATGGAGCAGAACCTGGCCAAGCAGACCGGCCGGGCCATGAAGCTACAGCCCGCCCAACACCCGAAGTTTCAGGAGGAATGGGCCAGGATTCAAGGCCAGCTTAATGAGCAATACGGCCAGGCGCTGAAACAGCTGAAGGATTTGGTCGAACAACATTTGCTTGTTTAGCGCTTTACCCCGGCCGTAGCGGGGATTTATCGGCAAGTAACCGTTCCCTGGCGAAGAATGTTTTCGCTCATTCTCGGCGGACATCCTGTCCGCCTCCGAGGCGTCTGCTGTCCCGCCCGTCCTTGGGCGGGACAGCGCAGCCGAAACCGCGAAAACATTCTCCGCCAGGGAACTCCCTGCGGTGAAGTTACTTGGAAGCTGTAACTATCCAGCTCGGTGCCGGAAAGAAAGGAGGGAGGCGTGGAAGCAGAAATCTGGCTTGATGTGGCCGAGGCCGATCCCAGCGATCTGCCCGAGATCGAAAAAAGGTTTCAGGACTGGTACGCAGCCGGGGCTGAGGTGCGTTACGACAAGCCGTGTTTTTCCTTCCTTTCGGTGCTGGATAAGCCTTACCGCTACCAGGTTGATTTCGGCCAAGCCGACTTTATCCAGGCCATTCGGGGTTTGCATGGCAAGCTCTACCGGTTCGGGGTCAAGGTTTTTGTCCATTTCCGGCATTGACGGGTATGCATATGATGCAGGGAGCCCTGGCGCGGATCAGGCACAGCCTCAAACGACTCCAGCTTGACGCCATCCTGGTGACCCAGCCGGAAAATCGCAGGTACCTGAGCGGTTATACGGCCAGGGATCACGCGATCAACGAAAGCGCGGGTGTTCTGCTCATCCCCTGCGAGGGCGAGCCCTACCTGCTTACCGATTCCCGCTTTCATTTGCAGGCCCAACAAGAGGCCGCAGGTTTTCGGGTCAAGCTTTATCCCCGAGGGTTGTTCCCCCTGCTGCGCTTGCTGCTCAAGCGGCACCGCATCAAACGGCTGGCCTTTGAGAGCCATTATTTCCTCCATTCCACCTCCCTGACCCTGGCCAAGCTGGCTGCCGAGATCAAGGTGGAGCTGGCGCCGCTTACCGGCTTTATCGAAGAGCTGAGGCTGGAAAAAGATGCGGCGGAGCTGGCCAAAATCGAGCGGGCGGTTCTCCTCAACGAAGAGGTGTTTCAGGAGATCTACCGCACCCTGCGGCCGGGCCGGACCGAAAAAGAAGTGGCGTTAGCCATAGAAAACGCCATGCGGCTTAAGGGCGCGGAGCGGCCGAGTTTTGAAACCATCGTGGCCGCCGGGCCCAACGCGGCCCTGCCCCACGCGACTCCCTCCGACCGGCCGCTGGCGACAGGCGAAACCATTGTCATCGACATGGGGTTGGTTCTGGACGGCTACTGTTCGGACATGACCCGCACCGTGGTGCTGGGCACCCCGGACGCCAAAACGGTGGCGCTCTTCCGCTTGGTGCGCAAGGCGCAACTGGCCGGGCTGGCCAGCCTGCGGGCCGGGATCAGCGGCCTGGCAGTGGACAAGATCGCCCGCAGCGTGATCGAGCGGGCGGGCTTAGGCGAGCGGTTCGGCCACGGCCTGGGCCACGGGGTGGGGTTGAATGTCCACGAAGGCCCTTCGCTCAACTACCGGAATCGTAAGCCCCTTGCCGCCGGGATGGTGGTTACGGTGGAGCCGGGGGTGTATATCCCGGACTGGGGCGGGATCCGTCTGGAGAACATGGCGGTGGTTGAACAGGACGGATGCCGGGTGTTGAATCGGGACACCACTTTTCTCGATCTTTAAGGGTTTGCCTGAGGATAACAGGAATTCGGGATTCAGAATTTAGGAGTCAGCAAGTTTCTTGCAAAATTATCAGTTTCTGAGGCATTGTAAAATTTACGGAAGGAGGATTTGCATGCCTACCATTTCGATGTTTTTTGGAATCATTATTCGGATGTTCTTCCGTGACAATAAACAACACCACCTGCCCCATCTCCACGCTGAGTACCAAGGTGAGGTCGCAGTCTTCGCCATTAAAGACGGAAGTATTCTTGACGGATCGCTGCCGACTTCGAAACGGAAATTGGTTGAAGCGTGGATCGAAATCCACCGTGATGAGTTGTTCGCCGACTGGCAGCTGGCTATCGAGGGCGAAACGATTTTTAAAATTAAAGGGCTGGAATAATGAGAACTATAAAAACTATTCGCGCTAACGACGATTGGACGCTTGATGTTGCTTTTAATGACGGCGCAGAGCGCCGATTTGATGTGAAGCCCTTACTTGCTTATGAGGCTTTTCAACCTCTTCATAATCTTAAGGCTTTCAAGGCGATAAGAAATGGCGGCTACTTTGTGGAATGGGAAAGCGAGGCAGATCTAAGCGCAGACACACTATATCTGGAAGGAATATCCATCCAATAGATCAGTTATAAACTGGCAGTTTAGCAAATGCGGATTGGGACAACGGGGTCAGACTTGACGTTTTAACTTTCGCGGCGCAGCTGTCAAGATGTCAAGCATGATCGTTCTTTACCCCAAAGCTATCGTAGTAATTTTACCCCACAGATTCTGTGGATGAACTGATTTTGCCGGCTATCATGCTTTTTGGCATGATATACAGGTCTGCTGAATAACTTGTTAGGGTTTGGGGGAAAATATGAAAAGTTTAATAATTGATTCCCTAATTGCGGTAGGTACTTTAATGGTTGCAGCTGCCGCCATTTGGGGTGATTGGCTCCGGTCTTGGCTTGCTCCGACGAAACTGATTATTGAACCACACAACAACCTGCGAGGTGATCCCACTGTATTTAAATCTCGTGATACCAAGAGTACCCAACCTGCTACCAGAGTAATGTATTTTCATCTTAAGGTGGTCAACCAACGCCCTTGGCTTTCTGTCAAGAACTGCCGCGTGTTGCTAAAAGGCATGAACCGTCGCGGGCCGGACGGTAGGTTTTATCCAATTCCCATGTCAGTACCAAATCAGTTTGTTTGGGCTCCCGCTGAGATAACCCCTCCCGTTGTCACTTTGGTTAAAGAACAAATTCTTGACCTAGGGTTCATCACCGAAACAGAGGACAAATTCATTCCAACTCTTTATAGCTACTCAAATAACTTTCAGGGCTTTGTTCACAAAGACGAAGCGGTACGGTATCATTTGGAAATAGAAGCTACCAATTTTTCCTCGCCATGTTACCAAGTTTTGAGGTTGCGTGGGATGGAGCTTGGGATTTTGACCCGGAGAAAATGCGGCAACATCTTCCCATCACAGAGATAAAAGAACCCTAATGATCGGGTCAACCTTACCGCGGGAAGCCCAGCGGCGCTGCGCGTGAAGGTCATTGGCGCGCTCATGTTATCCGTGGCGTTATTGTCCCCGCTTGGGAGGGTTAAAACCCCCACCTTTAGGTGGCAGCTTTAGCGTATAATTGCTAAATTTCGAGTCATGACATACAGA
>MGTD01000009.1 GCA_001799285.1 Deltaproteobacteria bacterium RIFOXYD12_FULL_56_24 | reverse complement strand
GGTACGACACTGCGGAATACCTGAAAACCGATGCGGACATGGCCGCCTATCTTGATGCCTGTCTCCAGGAAGCGGGAGACGATCCGGCCTTCATCGCCCACGCCTTGGGAGTGATTGCCCGCGCCCGTGGCATGACCCAACTGGCGCGGGACACGGGCCTGGCGCGGGAAAACCTGTACAAGGCGCTTTCCGCCGACGGCAATCCGGAATTCGGCACAATCCTGAAGGTGGTCAAGGCCCTGGGCCTGAAGCTGCACGCCGGGACAGCCTGAGATGAGACCTTACCCGATAAAGGAACCAATCCACCCATGACCCCACCGACCAAACCCAATATGCTTTCCGAGGCCCAGCGGGCGCAAGAGCAACGGGCCCAGACCTATCGGGAGAAAGCGCTCAAGATGTATCCCTGGCTTTGCGGCAGGTGCGGGCGCGAATTCAGCGGCAAAAAATTGAGCGAACTCACGGTCCACCACAAGGACCACAACCACGAAAACAATCCGCCCGACGGCAGCAACTGGGAATTATTGTGCATCTACTGCCATGACAATGAACATGACCGCCAGAGCGTGGCCGATGCCTATGGGGCGATTAAACCGGGCGAGAATCAGAAAGGAATCGCCACCTCAAATCCATTTGCCGCTCTTGGGACTTTATTAAAGGACAAAAAATGACGAACAATGATGTGTTACGCGGGGTGCGGTATGCCCTGGCTCTCCCCACTGCCGCCATGGCCGAGATCTTCAGCATCTCCGGGCAGACGGTTGCCCAGGACAAGATTAATAATCTCCTGAAAAAAGAAGAGGAAGAAGGCTTTGTCGCCTGCCCGGATGCGCTGATGGAGGGTTTTTTGAGCGGCCTCATTGTTTCCCGGCGCGGCAGGCAGGAGGGCAAGCCGACACCCCCGCCGCAAGCGGCCGGGGTACTCAGCAACAACGCCATCCTGAAAAAACTCCGCATCGCCCTGGAACTTAAAGAAGACGACCTGCTCGCCATTATGCAGCAGAGCGGCAATCCGGTCTCGAAACCCGAACTCTCCGCCTTGTTCCGCAAGGCCGGGCATAAAAACTACAAGGAATGCGGCGACCAATTTCTCCGCAATTTTCTCAAAGGGTTGGCGCTTCGCTATCGAGAGAGTTCTATGCCAAAGCGACAATAATTATGCGAAATGTAGGAGCGGCTTCAGCCGCGAAACCGCAAGACATCGCGGCTGAAGCCGCTCCTACCAAATAATGTCGTTCTGAAATAGAATCGGAATTAGCCGTCAGCCAGCAACAAGCCGGTGTTGCCGTCAGAAGTCCCGACCCCCTTGTGGATGATCAGCTGTTTGCCCTCTTGCTGCCCGGCCTGATAGGTGTCGGCATAAACCTGGGGTCCGCTGTGCTGCACGGTGCGAAGGCGGGGATAGCGGGCCCGGTAGTAGCGGATCAGCCCCGGATCGGAGGCGCAGACCAGACTGCTTTCGGTCAGGTCGCCGTCGGCGCGCCTGGCCTCCCGATCCTGGGAAGTGAGCTTTCCCCGAAAACCGTTGAGCACCCCGAGCCAATAGGAATTCTTCTCCCGCCCCATCGCCCCCCTGCTTTTCCGAAATTCCCGCCAGAGATACTCCAGCCGGTGGCTGAGAAAATGATAGACATGCTCGGCCACGGCCAGGTTCTCCCTGGCCCCGGTCAGCTCGATCACCCGCAGGGTTTCGCCGCTTTGCGCCTCAAACTGCCGGGCGATGACCACGTTGACATAGAAGAAATCCTTAAGCAGCGCGGCCATGGCCCGCTGGTGGGCAGCGATCCGCTTGGTGCCGGGGTGGATGATCAGGTAATCGTAGTCAGCGGCCTGCCGATCGAGCCGTTCCAGATTGTACCGGCGGAGAATGGCGTTGGCTTTCTGCATGGCCAGAGCGGCCTCGTGTTCGTTGGCGCTCTCGGCCAGGGCGAACAGCTTTTCCACCTTGGCCAGCATCCCCCCGGACCTCCCCCCCTTCCCGGCAAGCAGCCGCGGGATTGCCCCCTGGGCGGCGCGAAATTCAGGATGCACCCCCAGCCGGTCGCAGGCCTCCTGAAAGGCCGGGCCGTGCGGCATCTCGCCCCCCCGGCCCAGAACCTGTTGGACATACTGGTGGCTCATCTCGTGCTTCAGCACCTCCAGGACCACATCCCAGGAATGATCCCGGATCAGCCAGGAGGCGAGGCTGAGGGTGTCCAGCCCCGGCGACCAGGTGCCGGCCCGGCTCTGCCCCTCGCGGATCTCAAAGAGCGGCAGCCGCAAGCGGACCCGGTACAGCCAACAAAGCTGGCGGTATTCCTGGGCCAGCTGCCTGCGCCAGGCCTCCAGGAGGCGGTTTTCTTTTTCGTTCATCGGCAAGTCCCTTATCCCTCAGCCCTTATACCCTTCATCCACCGGCAGATCCGGCTGGCGGGCCGAGGCCACGGCCAGCTCATCGCAGCGCTCGTTAAAGGGATGGCCATTGTGGCCCTTGACCCAGTTAAAGGTGATCTCCAGCCCCTCGATGAGGTCGAGCAGCTGGCCCCAGAGATCGGGATTGACCGCGGGCTGCCGGTCCGCCTTGATCCAGCCCCGTTTCCGCCAGCCCTTGGCCCAGCCCTTGCTGATCCCGTTCACCACATAGCTCGAATCGGAATAGAGGGCCACCGGCCGGTCCCTGTGCTCCAGGGCGCGCAGGGCCACGATGCAGCCCATCAGCTCCATCCGGTTATTGGTGGTCAGACGGAAGCCGCCGCACAGCTCCTTAAGCTGGCCGTTGTAAATCTGGACGATGCCGTAGCCGCCCGGCCCCGGATTGTAGCGGGCCCCGCCGTCGGTGTAGATGCAGACCACGCCCTCCTTAGGGGAGGTGTCCGAGTCTGCCTGCGGCCCGGATTTACTCGGGCATTTCCCGCTGCCCGGCCGGCCCTGACCGGAGGTGGGGTTCTGCAGCCAGGCCTCGGCCTCAGCCTGGGTGGCGAACCCCTTGAATCTGGCGCCCTGAAAGCCGCTCACCTGGGCCTGGGCCTGGGGCCAGTTATCGTAGATGCCGGGCACCCGCCCGGACAGGATTGCGTAGAATTTCTTTGCCGCCATGTCTGTATTGTCCCTTTTTGATTCATCCAAAAGTTATGGAGAAAGTGGCGATAGCCTTCAATTTATTTTTCTTTCTTCTTTTGCGTGCCCAAAAGAAGAAACAAGAAAAAGGCACCCCAGCCAGTCCTGGCCCTGCGGGCTTCCCTTACTTCTCGCCGGGAGCGGGACGCGGAAAAACTCGGGCTTCGCCCTCAAACAGTTCCCGCGTCTTTTCCCGCCCCCGTCTGCGAGGCGCGGCAGGACAAATGGGGGAAGAAAAATCCCCATTGGCACGCAGCCGAGCACCGGAGAGGCTGCCGAAAAGGGGATTTGCACTGTTTGAGCGCAGCGAGTTTGCAAAGCCCCGGCAGCATCGAGGAGCACAGGGCATCCCGCCTCCGGCGGGACAAGGGACACGGGTGCCCTTTCTTTGGTTCGTTTCTTTGGGCAAGCAAAGAAATGAACAAACACACTTCTTGCCGCATTCCCCAATTTAAACTATGTTGCCCAAGCAAGAATACCCCATCGCCCCGCAGCCGCAACCGGCGATACCCCATTACCCATCCAGGTGAAAAAAATGAAACTTTTTGTTACGCCAAAAGGCGACCGCTGGCTCTGCTCCGCATGTGAAGAAGATCTCGCCGAGGTCATCCGCGAACAAGGCTGGCGGATTGCCTTTACAAAAATCGACCCCATGCTCCGCTGTGCCGAATGCAAACATGGCGACATCGAAATTTTTGATTGATCCCGCAGTCCTTGCAGAAATTCAAGAAAATATACCTCGAGATCACCAACCGCTGCAATCTTTCCTGCAGCTTCTGCCCCCAAAGCGGCCGGGCCAAAGCCTGCATGTCCCCGGCGGCCTTCCGCGCCATCCTTGGTAAGCTCGCGGGGCATACCGAGCATCTTGCCCTGCATGTGCTGGGCGAGCCCCTGCTGCATCCGGAGCTTGACGAAATCCTTGCCCTCTGTCAAGAGCACAGCCTCAAGGTCAACCTGACCACCAACGGCACACTGCTCCCCCAGCGCCAGCCCCTTTTGCTGGCCAGCCCGGCCCTGCGCCAGGTCAACATCTCCCTGCACAGCTTCAGCGAGCAGGGAGCCAACCCACCCCTGGCCGGCTACCTGACCGGGATTTTCGCCTTTCTCCAAGAGGCCGCCGCCACCGGGCTGCTGATCAGCCTGCGCTTCTGGAATCTACCAGCCGCGGCAGACGGCAGCCCCAACGACCCCATTCTGAAGGCGCTGGCAGACTTTTTCGCCCTGCCCGAGCCGCTTGTCACCCGGCTCACCCCCGGCCACGGCCTCACCCTGGCCCCCAGGGTTTTTTTAAGCCAGAACGCCCGCTTCACCTGGCCCCATGCTCCTGCCCCCGACCTGGGCGACCAGGGCACCTGCCGGGGATTGCGGGATCATGTCGCCATCCTGGTGGACGGCACCGTGGTCCCCTGCTGTCTCGATGCCGAAGCGGATATCCCCCTGGGCAACATCCACAGCCAATCATTCGAGGAGATCATCAACAGCCCCCGCGCCACCGCCATCCGCACCGGCTTTACCCAACGGCGGCTCTGTGAGCCCCTCTGCCGCCGCTGCACCTTTCGGCAATCGTTTTAGCCTTGTAACTTTTTAATCGACAGCACATTAATTCCCTCCCCCCTTGCGGGGGAGGGTTAGGGAGAGGGGGAAGTTGCCATTATCTCGACTGTTGCAGCTTCCCCCACCCCCAGCCCCTCCCGCAAGGGGAGGGGAGCTTTTTAGAAATATCGTAAGCGATCACGGTGCTGGTGCGTGATTACCAGCCAGCTGGCCGCAGGCCGCGGAGATATCCGCACCCCGGCTCTGCCGGATAAAGGTATTAAACCCCGCCTCGCGCAACACCTTTTGAAAGGCCAGGGTCTGCGTCTCCTCGGAGCAGGCGAACTCCGTCTCCCCGGCACCGTTATAGGGCAGCAGGTTGATCCGGCTGGGGATGCCTTGCAGTTTTTCCGCCAGCAGACCCGCATCCGCCAATGAATCATTAATCCCCTTGAGCATGATATACTCAAAAAGAATCACCTTCTTTTTCCCCAGTGGATACCGGCGGCAGGCGGCGAGCAGCTCTGCCAGCCCGTAAGTTTTGTTCACCGGCATCAGGCGGCTGCGGACCGCGTCATCGGCGGCGTGCAGCGAGACGGCCAGATTGACCCGGATATCCCGGCCCAGATCGTCCATGCGCGGCACGATCCCGCAGGTGGAGACGGTGATCCGCCGCTCGGAAAAGCCGAGGCCTTGATCGTCCATGAGGATCCTCAGCGCGACCAGCAGATTATCGTAATTGGCCAAGGGCTCGCCCATGCCCATGAAAACCAGGTTGTTGAGCAACTCCCGCGGCGTGGCCCGGACAAGGCCGGAAGCAAGCATGTGGTTCATCACCGCCAGCACCTGGCCCACGATCTCGGCCGGCCGCAGGTTGCGGACAAACCCCTGGCCCCCGGTGAGACAGAAGCGGCAGCCCATGGCGCAGCCCGCCTGGGAGGAGATGCACAAGGTATGGCGGCCATCTTCAGGGATGAGCACGCTCTCGATCATGGCGCCGTCTGCAAGCCGAAAGGCGAATTTCTCGGTGCTGTCCGTTGACCTTTCCACCTTGGCAGGGGCAAGGCTGCTCATGGTGGCATGGCCGGCCAGCAGGGAGGTCACCTCCCGGCCGATCCCGAGCTGGGAAAAATCGAGGACGCCAGGCCGATGCAGCCGGGCAAAAATCTGCCCACCCCGCTTGGCGGGCAGCCCAAGGGAGACGACAAAGGCGCGCAGCGCAGCCAAGGCAAGATCACGCAGATCTGGTTGCCCGCCAAGCGGCGCTTGTTCTTTTTGCTCTCTATTCATGCAGACTATGTAACACATTTTCCCCATGTTTCATAGGAAAGCCAACCCCAAAAACCGCTTGACGCGGCAGGACAAATAACTCAAATAGATATTTAACTTAATTAACCGTAACTATCCAGCTCAAGGCTGGAAAGGGATCAATCCGTGCGTAAACAACGAAGCGATGGCCAGGAAACCCGACAAAATCTGCTGACCGCCGCCGGGGAAATCTTCGCCGCCAAGGGCTTCCGGGAGACAACCATCGCCGAGATCTGTCGGCAGGCCGCGGCCAACACCGCTGCGGTCAGCTACCATTTCGGCAGCAAGGAAGCCCTCTATGTGGAGAGCTGGCGCCATGCCTTCACCAAATCGTTAAGCATCTATCCCCCGGATGGCGGCGTTCCCGCCGAAGCCCCGGCGGAAGAGCGGCTGCACGGGCGGATCCTGGCGATCATGCGGCGGATCATCGATCCGCAAAGCCATGATTTCGACATCTTCCACAAGGAGATGGCAAACCCCACCGGTCTCCTCGCTACAACCATGCAGGAATCGGTAGAGCAGATCTTTACGGGCCTCACCATCCTGGTCTGCGAATTGCTGGACAAAGTGCCCGGGGCGGACGAGGTACGGCTCTGCGCCATGAGTATCCGAGCCCAGTGTTTTGGCCCGCTGCTCCATGCCCGTCGCCGCAAAAGCGCGCAGGGTATTCCCATCTGCGACCTTGAACCCCTGCTTGAGAATGTGGAGCAGCTGGCGGACCATGTCACCCGCTTCAGTCTAGCCGGGGTCCGCGCCCTGCGCGACCGAGATTCGCAACCATCAGACAACGAGGTTGACCCATGAAACACCCAGGCAAAAAATCCCTTATCGCCCTGATTGTTGTCCTGCTCTTCGGCAGCCTGGCAGCCTGGCAGCTTATCCGTCGCCAGGGGGACGACCTTGCCTACCGGACTGCCAAGCTCAAGCGGGGGAATCTCTCGGTTACCATCAACGCTACCGGCACCGTGGAGCCGGAAGAAGTGATCAACGTCGGTGCCCAGGTGGCCGGGAGGATCCTTTCCTTCGGCAAGGATGCCAAGGGCAAAACCGTGGACTACGGCTCGCTGGTTGAGGCGGGCACGGTCCTGGCCCGGATCGACGACTCGCTCTACGCCGCGGACGTGGCCCAGGCCGAGGCCCAGCTCCTCGCAAACAAAGCCGGCTTGCAACGAGCCCAGGCGGACCTCAGCCAGGCGCAGCAGAACTGGCAGCGAGCCCAGCTGCTCGGCCCCTCCCAGGCCCTGGCCCAATCAAGCTACGAAGGGTACGAATCGGCCTACAAATCAGCGCTGGCCCAGGTAGCGGTAAGCAAGGCCGCAATCAGCCAGGCCGAAGCGGCGCTGGCCCGTAGCCGGCGCAACCTCGGCTACTGCACCATCACCTCGCCGGTCAAGGGCATCATCATCGACCGGCGGGTCAACATCGGCCAGACCGTGGTGGCTAGTTTAAACGCGCCGAGCCTCTTTCTGCTGGCCAAGGATCTCACCCGCATCCAAGTCTGGGTGGCGGTGAATGAGGCGGATATCGGCAGAATCCACCCCGGCCAGCCAGTGAGCTTCACGGTGGACGCCTTCCCCGGCCAAACCTTTAAGGGCGAGGTGGGCAAGATCAGACTCAACGCCTCCATGACCCAGAACGTGGTAACCTACACGGTGGAGATCACCACCGATAACGCGGACGGCCGGCTTTTGCCCTATCTCACCGCCAATGTCGAGTTTCAGCTGCAAAAGTTCAGCGATATTTTGCAGGCGCCCAACGCGGCCCTGCACTGGAGCCCGTCTGCGGCTGATGGTGCGACAGAAAATGGCCCGAAAAAAGACAGGAAAGGCCGAGACAAAAAAGAAGCCTCCGGCCAGAATCCGGACAAGGCTCCCGCCGACCTAAATAACACCGGCATCCTCTGGGTGCTGGCGGAGAAACAAAAGCCCCGCCGGATCGAGGTTAAAACCGGGGCCAGCGATGGAGTCAATACCGTGGTGGAGGGCGCGGAATTGCGCGAGGGAATGGAAGTGATCACCGGGCTGCAGGCACCAAGCCCCGGCAACGGCAAGAATGAAGGCGGCAACCCCTTCCTCCCGAACCTGCGCCGCAAAAAAAGCAGCTCCGACTCCAAGTAGACGGCCATGGAACTCATCACCTTACACGGAATCGAAAAGACCTACCAGATGGGCGATATCGCCGTGCCTGTACTAAAAGGCATCTCCCTGGCCATCAATCAAGGGGAGCTGATCGCGCTCACCGGCTCGTCCGGCTCCGGCAAGTCCACCCTGATGAACATCCTGGGCTGCCTGGACCGCCCGACCGCCGGCGAATACTGGCTGGAGGGCCAGGAAACCTCTCAACTCTCCGCCGACGCGCGAGCCCTGCTCCGTAACCGCAAACTGGGCTTCGTTTTTCAGAGTTTCAACCTCCTGGCCAGAACCAGCGCCCTCGAAAACGTGGCCATGCCGCTCACCTACTCCACCGAGAACTTAAGCGATGCCGAGACCAGAAAACGGGCCGCCGAGATGCTTGCCCGGGTTGGCTTGGCCGACCGGCTGAATCACCACCCCGCCCAACTTTCCGGCGGCCAGCAGCAACGGGTGGCCATCGCCCGGGCCCTGATCAACCGGCCGCCGGTACTTTTTGCCGACGAGCCCACCGGCAACCTGGATTCCAAAACCAGCGAAGAGGTGCTCCAGATGTTCGAGCAGCTCAATGCCGAGGACGGCATCACCATCATTATGGTGACCCACGACCCCAAGGTAGCAGGACACGCCAAACGGGTGATCCGGATGGAAGACGGGTTGATCCTTGATACCCTCCCCGCCGCCGACCAACGCCGAGAAACCTCGGGGGGCGCGGCATGAAAGTCTACGCCACCGCCCGCACCGCCTTCAAGGCCCTGCGCCGCAATCCCATGCGGGCCATGCTCACCACTTTAGGAATCGTCATCGGGGTGGGCGCGGTCATCGCCATGATGGAGATCGGCGCAGGCGCTTCGGCGGCCCTCAAGAAAACCATTGCCAGCATGGGGGCCAACGTTCTGGTGATCCGGCCCGGAACTGCCTCGAGCGGCGGAATCTCCTTCGGGGCTGGGACCACCACCACCCTGACCCCGGCAGACTGTCAGGCCATCCTGCGGGAATGCCCGTCCTTGCGCAACGCCGCGCCCATGGTCCGGGCCCGGGCCCAGGTGGTTTACGGCAACCGCAACTGGATCCCCAATACCATCTACGGCACCACCCCGGCCTACCTTGACGTGCAGGACTGGGGCAGCCTGGCCGAGGGCGAGCCCTTCAGCGACCGGGACGTCTTAAACGGCAACCGGGTCTGCATCCTGGGCCAGACCCTGGTCCGGGAACTCTTCGACGACGAGTCGCCGCTGGGTAAGAATATCCGGATCAAGAACATCTCCTTCAGGGTGGTCGGAGTGCTCTCCGCCAAGGGGGCCAACATGATGGGCTTTGACCAGGACGACGTCATCCTGGCGCCCTGGACCACCATCAAATACCGGGTCAGCGGCACCAGCCTCGCCACCACCAACCAGAGTCCCGCTGCAACCGACTCGGTGAATACCCTCTCCAATCTGTACCCCACGGAGCAGCTCGCCCTCTACCCCGAACAATCCAACGTCCAGCAGGCCGACAATCCCATGCCGGTGCGCTTCGCCAATATCGACCAGATCATGGCCGCCGCCAACAGTTCGGCGGAGATTTCCCCGGCCATCGAGGAGATCGGCGCGGTTCTCCGGGAACGGCACCGGCTCCGGGCCGGGGAGCCGGATGACTTCAACATCCGCGATATGGCCGAGCTCACTAACACCCTTTCCACCACCACCAGGCTGATGACCAACCTGCTGCTGGCCGTGGCCATGATCTCCCTGCTGGTGGGCGGGGTGGGGATCATGAACATCATGCTGGTTTCGGTTACCGAACGAACCAGGGAGATCGGCCTGCGCATGGCGGTGGGCGCCCGGGGCCGCGACATTCTCCGCCAATTTCTCGTGGAGGCGGTGGTCCTCTGCCTCACCGGCGGGGCCATGGGCATTGTTTTAGGCCACGGCGGCTCTCTGCTGGTCCAGCTCCTGCTCAAGTGGCCGGTGGAGACCTCGCCTGCCGCCATCGCCGCGGCGGTGCTGGTCTCGGCCGGGGTGGGGATAATCTTCGGCTTTTACCCGGCCTGGAAGGCCTCCCGACTTGATCCAATCGAAGCGCTGCGCTATGAATAAGGTAATTGCCCAGCAGCAGCACCACAGCTGCGGTGTCATCGGCCGGCTCATGTGCAACATCGCCGGCCTCTGCCTGGCAGTAGTTATCGCGGTTGAAGCCGCTCCTACAAACAACCGATACGTCCCAACCCGGCAGGAGCGGCTTCAGCCGCGATAATCTACAAACAATCGATACGCCCCAACCCGGTAGGAGCGGCTTCAGCCGCGATAATCTTTCGGTATCTAACGTCGGGGCAATAGGCCACATGATTTGCATATTGAATCAGAGAAACAATAGTACAATGAAACACCTGGCCCATATATTTAAGGAGTAATCCCATGATTCCGACACCATCCCGAACCTCCCTGGCTCTCTGCCTCTGCCTGACCCTGCTGACCAGCTGCATGCTGGGCCCTGATTTCCAGCGCCCGGAGGCCAAGGTTTCCGCCCAATGGCTGGGACAAGCCCCAACCGCGCCTGAAGCCGCGCCCACGACGGCGCATAACCTGGCTCAGTGGTGGACGGCTTTCAACGATCCCCAGCTCACCTCCCTGGTTGAGCGGAGCATAGAAGCCAATCTGGACCTGCGCCTTGCCCAAAACCGCATCCGCCAGGCCCGCGCCGCCCTGGGCATCGCCGGGGCGGACCTCGGCCCGACCGTGGATACCGCTGCTTCATACCGGCGCAGTCGAACCCCATCGTCCGGGACCGGCGGCGAGAGTGTAACCGGTAATTTCTACAGAATGGGATTCGATGCCGGCTGGGAGATTGATCTCTTCGGCGGAATCCGGCGCGGGGTCGAGGCAGCAGGCGCAGATCTTGATGCAGCCGAGGAAAGCCGGAGCGATCTGCTGGTGAGCCTGAGCGCCGAGGTGGCCGCCAACTACCTCAATCTGCGTTCCCTCCAGCAACGGCTCGCCATTGCCCGCGAAAACCTAAGAGCCCAAGAACACACCGCCGAACTGACCAACCAACGCTTTAAAGTAGGCTTTGCCAGCAAACTCGATGTGGTGCGGGCGGAAGCGCTGGCCGCCACCACGGCCGGGCAGATCCCGCTTTTTGAGGCGCAAATCCGGCAAACGATCTACAGCCTGGGCCTGCTACTGGGCAGTGAACCAGCCACCCTGCTGGCCGAGCTGACCCCGGACGCCCCCCTTCCCGTGGCCCTGGCCACGGTGCCTCCGGGTCTGCCTTCGGAGCTGCTCCTTAGGAGGCCGGACATCCGCCGGGCGGAAGCGCAGATCCATGCCGCCACCGCCCGGATTGGGGTGGCCAAGGCCGATCTCTTTCCTAAATTCACCATCGCAGGCGCCTTGGGCCTCCAGAACACCACCTTGTCTTCCACCCTCAACCGGGCCAGCACCGCTTGGTCCCTCGGCCCCTCGCTCAACTGGCCGCTCTTTGACATGGGTCGCAGCCGCGCCAATCTCGAACTAAAAAAGGCCGTCCAGGAGGAGGAGCTTCTGGCCTACGAACAAACGGTGCTCAATGCCCTGCGGGAGGTGGAAAGCGCCCTGATCGCCTCAACCAAGGAGGAGGAGCATCGCCAGGCCATGATCCGGGCCGTGGCGGCCAACCACACCGCGGTGGAGCTGGCCACCTCTCTCTATACCGCGGGCCAGAATGACTTTCTCGCCGTGCTGGACGCCCAGCGCTCCCTGTATGCTTCCGAGGATGCCCTGGCCCAGTCCAGCCGCACCGTTTCCAGCAATCTGGTCGCCCTGTTCAAGGCGTTGGGCGGGGGCTGGCCGACGGAAAAAGATGCACCCCGCAATGGCTCAGGCTCGTAGTTTGGGCTTCGTCGCTCAGCCCCTGGATTGCTGCGGATGATCAGGCAATGATGCACAGGAAAAACTCGGTACTTATCGGCTCCCAGCAGGCAGGACAACATCTGCTTGATTTTATCAGCCACCGCTTCACCTACCGAAGCCGGACTGAATGGCAGGCGGAGCTGGCCGCCGACCGCTTCCTTCTAAACCATATCGCGGCGCGGGGTGAAGACCTCCTGGCCCATGGCGACCTGCTCGTCTACCTGATGCCCGCTCTGGCGGAACCCGAAGTCGACCGCAACTATACCGTCATTCACGAGGATGACGACCTGCTGGTGATCAACAAGCCCGCCCCCCTGCCCTGCCATCCCGGCGGCCGCTTCTTCGCCCACACCCTCTGGGCCCTGCTCAAGGAAAAACACGGGCTTGACGAGCCGCGCCTCGTCAACCGGCTGGACCGGGAGACCTCCGGCCTCGTGCTGGTGGCCAAGAACAAGGCGGCGGCCCGCCTGTGCCAGGAACAGTTCGCCCGGCGGCGGGTGGAAAAAGTCTATCTGGTGGTGGTGGAAGGGGATTTCCCGGACACGCCCGTTACGGTTGAAGCCACGGGCTGGCTGGGGCCGGACCCGGACAGCGCGATCCGCAAGAAAATCCGCTTCTCCCCAGCGCAAAAAGATGCCCCGCCCGGAGCGGTGGAGGCTGGCACTACCTTCCGGCGCCTCGCCGGACCCGGCAATCCCGGCCTGAGCCTGCTGGAAGCGAGACCGCACACCGGTCGCTGCCATCAGATCAGGGCCACCCTGTTGCACCTGGGGTTTCCAGTGGTGGGGGACAAACTCTACGGCGTGGACGAGCAACTTTTTCTCCGTTTCAAGGAAGATCGCCTGAGCGGTGCCGATCACACCATCCTCCGCCTTCCCCGCCAGGCCCTGCACGCAACCGGCCTGCGCCTGAATCACCCGGCCAGCGGAGAGGAGATGACGTTTTCCGCCCCCTTGCCTCCCGAACTTCAGGACTTGCTGGCAGGAAGACAGGTCTGATGCCCTAAAAATTGCTCAACTGGTTGCGGCCGGAATTCGCAGGGTAATTGTAACCGTTCAGCAGCACCACATCTTCGGACGATCGGCCCAGCTTACGTACACGAGGTACGCAGCGCCGATCCGCTTATCCAAATCTGCGGCACTGCTGAACGGTTACAGTCCGGCGGTTATTGGTGCTTTGGTGACCGCCCCGGTGAACGGTTACGGGTAATTTAGATTTACTTTTCTTTTGATATTCAATATCCTGTCAAACAGGATCGCATGAGGTGGGATCACCCATTAAAAACCGGAGTCGGCCCCCCTGATTTCCCCAACAACTGATCACAGAATCCAAAAAAAGGAGCTAGAGGATGGCGAGAAATATCATCATCATGGACAGTTCTGCCAGCATGCGGCGGATCATCCGGACCAGAATCCAGGTCACGGTTAGTGACGCCGTGATCTCCGAGGCCGTTGACGCCAAGGAGGCCATGGAGCTGATTGAGGATGCCCGCTACCATCTGGTCCTTTTCTCGAAGGAATCTTCCAGCGAAAAATGGCTCGAATTCGCGCAGAACCGCCTTTGTCTTCCCGAAGAACAACGAACCAACTTCATTCTTTTCACCTCGCGCCAGAACGAGGCTTTTTTTGAAGAGATCAAACACTACGGGATTGAGGAGCATATCGTCATCCCTTGCCCGCCAAACGAATTGGGCGCCTTGATCGCCAAGGTCTGCGCCCCCTTTGCCATGCGGGTGGCCAAGCGCTACAGCGCCCCGGGCTCCACCGCTCTGCTCGCCCAGGGGGCGGGCAGTTATCCCGCCGAGATTCTCAATTTCAGCGAAGGTGGCCTGCTCTGCGAGCTGGCGGCGCCGGCCCAGCTCAACTGGGCCATGCCGCTGATGATCAGTCTGGCCTTGGAAATCCCCAAGGCGCCGAAACAGGTGGTTGGCCTATATTCGGTGATCAGGCGCCTGCAGGTGGTTGACACCAACCCCGACTACAGCCCGAAAACCATCCGGCTGGCTTGCCGGTATATCACGATCCCCGACGAGGGGAAGAAACAGCTGAGCGCTGCGTTTCGCCTGCTCGACAAGCAGGAAAACGAGTAACCGGCCAATGTAAGCGATCACAGGGCCCCGCATCTTGCGGCGATCGGGCCGGCTCACGTACGTACGCATCGCCGTGCCGCTTACCGCAACCTGCAGCACCCTGAGACCGCTTATTTAATGACTTACAGAAAAATTTCTTGCTTTTCCAAAGAAATTTTTCTGATAAGACACTTATCCCGATTATCGGGGTTCGGGGACATACTCCCTTCCGGGGCTCCCCCCTGTGATCAGTTACCGGCCAAAGCGCCACAGAGGCGCAGTTTATCGCTCTGCAGGGATCAGTCAGTAACGGGAAGATAGACCTGAAAGGTGGCGCCGGCGCCGGGGTGGCTTTCCACCGCAATTGCTCCCCCGTGCTTTTTGATGATCGTGTCGCAAAGAGAGAGACCAAGACCCAGTCCCTTCTTGGCGCCGAGGGACTTGGTGGAAAAATAGGGGTCAAATATCCGGGGCAGGATCTTCTTGCTGATGCCATGCCCCTGATCCTGGAAGGAAATTTTCAGGTATTTTCCGGCGCCAAGAGAGGTATTTGCCACAGAAGCAACGGTTTCACAAACTGCCGACACCCGCAACCTGCCCCCGGTGGGCATGGCCTCGATGGCATTCATGGTCAGATGTTGCATAACCTGCTCCAGTTGTCCCACATCGACCGTAACCTTTGCAAGATCGTCGGCCAGGTCGAATTCTATTTCCAACTCAGTCGCCCCGTCCGCTTGAGCAAGTACCGCCTTCTTGATGAGCTCGGCCGGCTGGATACTCTCCCTCTGGTCGCCTAAGCCGCCGGAAGAAAAGGCGATGAGACGGCTGGTCAGCTTGGCCCCCTGTTGGTAGGCCTTTTCAGCGCTGGCCAAAAAGCCGAAGGCCTCGCTTGATTCCGGAATATGCATCTTGGCAAGGGAGATGTTTCCCAACAAGACCTGAAACAGATTGTTGAAATCATGGGCGATCCCCCCCGCCAGCACCCCGATGGCTTCCAGGTTTCTGGCCTTGCTGAGCTCGGCTTCCATCTGCTTGCGGGCAGTGACATCCTCCAGCATCCAGATCGATCCTCCCTCTAAATAACCAGGGCTAACCCCCTGCCCCACCAGATTGATCCAGCGCAGTTCGCCGTCTTTTCGCTTCATTTGTGTCTGGAAGTTATGCGGCGCCCTCTGGGCAAGCGCCAGATAGGCCTCCTCCCCGGCCTTGAGATAACTTTCCCGGTCCGGGTACAAAATCTCGGTGGTCCCGCCCAGCAACTCGTCGGTTGCATAGCCAAAAATTCTGCCCATGGCAGGGTTGGCCCAGATGATTACCCTGTTTTGCAAAAACAACACGCCTACCCCGATGTTACCGAGGATGATTTTTTGTTCGTTGCTAACTTCCTGCAACCTGACATTCATCTGATTAAAGGCCTGGGTCAGAGCACCAAGTTCATCAGTCCCGCTTTCGGGGAGGCGATACTCAAGTTCCCCTGCGGCGATCCGCTTCACCCCGGAACTAAGCAGGCCAAAGCCCGCGATAAGCCGCCGGGACAAGAACCGAAGCAGAACAGCGCAGGTTAAGGCCAAAAAAAACAGCAACACCACGACGGTACGATCAAGATTCTTTTGGAGCTGCGCCATCTCCTGTGCATGCAGATCGTCATGCTCTCGGATTTTCGCGGCTATATCCTGAAACTTCACCAGCATGGTGCCGGCAATATAATTGTTCTTATCATTCTGCTCGCTTAACAGCAGGCTGACAATTGCCCCCAGAGAGCGGTAGTCTTCCTGAATCGACCGAACCATGCAGCTCTCATCGTCCGGAGCACACCTGCTTACCAGGTCAGCCAGATTATTCTCCATGGATGCTAAACGGATCTGGAGCTGCTTTTTAATCCGCGGGGCGCCATAGAGCAGATATTCCTGGGCCAGAACATTCATCTCGAAATTGTCGCTGCGCACCTTGTCTATCTGGTTGTCCTCCTGTTGCAGCCTTGCTTCCAGGGAAGAGCCAACCCACAGGACAACACCGGTCAACAACAGAGCCAGGCCGACAAGTGAGGCAATAAGAGCGAGTCTGGTTTTGATCTGCAAGGGGAGAATCCTTAATGGATGATGGTGACCGCTTCGGGCCGGCTCGCTTTTAACCCATCGAGATAGATGAAATCAAGATAGTTCGGCATCACAGACCGCGGCGTCGATGTTTGCAGGCCGATCTCCCAGCGCGCCATGTTTTCTAAAAGCAAGAACAAAGACTGATCGAGGCTGACCCGATAGTTGTGGAGGGTCCAGATTTTCTTAATCTCTTCCCGGTCGGCGCCGTAGGTGCGGGCGGCGATATCCCGAGCCTTGTCAGGCTCTTTTTTCGCGTAGTCCTCGGCCCGCAGCAGGGCGCGCAAGACGCGCTTGAGCACGGCTGGATTTTTCTGGACAAAATCTCGTTTGCCTGCCAGCAGGTATGCCGAAATGCACAGGCTGCGGCTGGGCAAGACCTTGGCCTTGTTGCCGAACTCTTCAAGCAGCTGCCGGACCTCTGGTTCGCGGTGGACTATCCCATCGACCTCGCCACGCTGAAAGGCCTTCAGCACTTCGTTATGGTGCAGATACACCCGTTGCACATCCTGCACCTTTAAGCCGTTGGTCTGCAGATAGGTATCGAGCAGATAATGCTGGGTGGTAAATTCCGGCAGGGCAATTTTACGGCCACGCAGATCGGCGGGACCATTAATGCCCCGGTCGCTCCGGACGACAATCTTTTCAAAATCATCGGAAATCGACAGGTTGGCCACGATGAGAAAATCCTTGCGGCTCAGGCTGTGATGCACCACCGGGGCCTGCGCCCCCGTAGCCAGATCGCATTTACCGTCAAGCATCGCCTGGATGGAATTTTTGCCGCTGGTATAGGGGCGCAGGTCGATCTCTATCCCCTCGGCCTTGAAAAATCCCTGGTCCCTGGCAATGGGCAGCAGGGCCGAGGACGCCGAGCCGTAGCAAACGCTTACCCGGTCGGCGGCATGACTGGCAAGGGGAGCAAAGACGAACTGGCTAAACAGAACAGCCAGCAGCAGCGTGGTCCGGCCCAAAAAGGGCTGAGACAGGGACAGATTTCCTGAGACGCAGCGCATGGCAAGCTCCTTCTGCTGAGGATATTTTTATTCATCCTCTCACACTAATTACAAATCCATTATAATCACAAGATTATAATCGTTTCTTGCAAAATGAAGGGAAGAAGAGGAATAATTTGCTTGAGGAGAGGTTAGACAAAGAGTTGCCCTCTTTTCCAGAACTGAAGGAGTAAGACATGCCCAGATTCGGAGCCCACATGTCGGTCAGCGGCGGCATCGCCCTGGCCTTTGACCGCCTGGCCGAGGTAGACGGCGAGGCGTTGCAGATTTTCACCGCCAACCAGCGGCAATGGCAGGCCAAGACACCGGCTCCGGCGGAGATCGAGGCCTTCAAGGCCCGGCGGCGGCAAGCACCGGGGATTCCGGTCGCCTCCCACGACTCCTACCTGATCAACCTCGCCTCCCCTAATCCGGAGACGGCGGGCAAGTCGCTCGCCGCCTTTGTTGGGGAGTTGCACCGCTGTGCCTCCCTGGGCATCGACTATCTGATCATCCATCCCGGCTCCCATCTCGGCGAGGGAATAGAGGCCGGGCTGCGGCGCTTCACCGCCAACCTCGACCGGGCCATCAGCGAGGCCGACACCGGCAACCAGGTCATGGTGCTTCTGGAAACCACCGCCGGACAAGGCACCAACCTGGGGGCCAGCTTCGAGGAGCTGGCCGCGATCATCGCCGCCTCCGCCCACGCGAAGCAACTGGGCGTCTGTTACGACACCTGCCACACCTTTGCGGCGGGCTATGATATCCGCACCCCGCAGGCCTATGCCGAGACCATGGCCGGCTTCGACCGGCTGCTCGGCCTGGAGCGGCTCAGGTTCTTCCACCTCAATGACGCCAGCAAGGGGTTGGGCAGCCGAATCGATCGCCACACCCATATCGGCCGAGGCGAGATCACCGTCGAGGGATTCCGCAACCTGGTCAACGACCCCCGCTTCGCCGATCACCCCATGGTCCTGGAAACCCCCAAGTCGGATGATCTCCACGAAGATCGGGATAATCTGGCGCTGCTGCGGAGTCTGCGCCGCTAAGATCCCTTGACCTTGGACGCCTCAGCCGCGTATTGTCTAGTATAAGAAACCTGACAGTCTGACAGCCTAAAAACATCCGGGACCAAATCATGAATAAAATCAGCCAGTATTTTTTGCAGGGCCTTCTCTTTCTCGTGCCGGTGGTGGCCACGATCTATGTAGTTTATATCGTTTTTGCCAAAATCGACAGCTTCTTCACTTTTAGTATCCCGGGGCTTGGGTTTCTCCTTACCATCGCGCTCATCATCGCCGTGGGGTTCGTGAGTTCCACTCTGCTTGCCAACAACATTATGCTCCACGTGGATCGGCTTTTTGCCAAGACGCCGATGGTTACCATGCTCTATACCTCCATCAAGGATCTGATTGATGGTTTTGTCGGAGACAAAAAAAGATTCAACAAGCCGGTCCAGGTTGCCCTGGATGCGGACAATCTGGTCAGCGTCCTGGGCTTCATTACCAGGGAAGATCTCAATACCCTCGGCATGGACGACCGGGTCGCCGTTTACATCCCGCAGTCATACAATTTTGCCGCCAACCTCATCATCGTTGACCGGAGCCGGGTTTCCCATTTATCCGCCGACCCGAAAGAGGTCATGAAATTTATCGTCTCCGGCGGAGTCTCAGGCTAAAAACACGGCCTTCTTCTAGGGTAACCATTCACCAGGGCTAATAACCCGCAGGGGAGAGGCTAAAAAAAGAAGGAGAGGGTAAGGGAGCCGAAGGCGTGATTATCGGCTTGGCCATCGAATTGCCTGGTGCGCAACGCCTGGGTCAAGGTCAGTTTGAACTGCTGGAAATAAACGGCCGCCCCAACTGCCAGGTCGGCAACAAACGGTTTCTTGCTGACGCTGTGGCTGTGAGCAAAGGTGTTGCCGTCCAGAAAGATGCTCCGGAGAACGGCGCGGCTGTCCACCGCAGCAAAAAGGTAGCCGCCCTGCTGCTGCCTTACGGAAAAACTGGTATTGCCAGCCGGCCGGATCAGGCTGACGCCGAAATCATCGGGCAGGTTCCAGCCCAGCCGGGTCTCAAAGCCGGTATTGGCATAGGTGACGACATTGCCCAGGGCGCCGCCCAGGTGGGTGATGGCATCAATGGCGAAGGAGCCCCGGCTGAAGAAGGGGGCCAGATGCCACTTGCGCTCGTAAATCGCCGCCATCCCCGGCTCGTTTTTCAACTGATGCTCCCAGCCGTTTGCTCGTTGCTGGTCAAGGAGATCATGCACCAGATTCTGCGTCTCCTCGGCAAAGGAACCCGGCCCGACCATGCCCAGCTGCAGCTCGATGGTGTCCATCCGTTTGTTGCTTTTGGTGTGGAATGCCGCGGCAAAGTAGGTCCAGCCGGCATAGGGACGGTCATCGACAATCAGATCATGGCGGTCGGTATCGGCAGGGGTGTACATGTTCTGGCCAAGGGAAAATTCCACCTTGCGTTTCAAAGCCGGATCGGGGTCGTTGATAAAGGGCAGCCGGTAAATGTATTCAAGGCTCCATTCCGGCAGCTTGCCGCTCTCGACAAAGCTGACCAGGTCCGGGGAAATGAGAGAGACCTTTAAGCCGCTGGTGTAATCCCGATCCGTGCCGGTAAACAAGTCGTTTTCAAAGTGGACATGCACGGTCCACGGCAGTGCCGGTTCTTCCGCGGCCATGGCAGGTACAGGCGAGGCGAGACAAAAAAAACCAAGAAAAAGCCTGCAAAAGAAGAGCAGGGGGGCGGGACGAGCAAGACCAGGGGATATCATATATTTTACTCCACCATTCTGTTTCCGGCCGTAAGGTTGCCGCTTATCCCCAGACAACATCTCGATTTCCTCGCCAAGCCTCAAAGCGAGTTCCCCTGAGGCTCGATCGCGGTCCTGATCCGTTCCAATTGCTCGGCAAGATCGCGCAGCTCCCGCTGCCAGTACTCGCGGCTGCCGAAATCCGGAGCCACCCGGCTCAACCCCTCCTCGGCCACCTGATAACCGCACCAGGCCATGTAGTGAATAAAGCGCATGGCCCTGAGCGGCTCGATCAGCCGCAGGCTCCGCCGATCAAAATCCCGGAAGGTCTCGTAGCCTTCAAGAAAAAGGTCGATCTCGACAAAGGTCTCTTCCCGGTAGCCGGGCAGCAGCATCCAGAAATCCTGCACCGGTGGGCCCAAGGCCATATCGTCGAAATCGATGAGATAAAAGGATTCGCCGGGCCGGTAAATGAGATTGGAGAAATGGCAGTCGCCGTGGATGCGGATCAGCTCGGTGCCCTTAAACAGCGGGCCGATCTCACCGATCAGGCTCTTGGTCAGCTCGGCAAACTGGTCGGCCAGGTCCGCGGGCAGGAACTTGCCGGCCAGAAGATAGTCCGCCTGCTGCCTGGTTGAGCTTTCCGGGGTCATGGTGATTCGCCCCTCCGGAATCCGGCCCGCGCCCACGGCATGGGTACGGCCAAGTAACCGGCCGATTTCCAGCCACTGCTCATCGTTGAATTCATCCGAACTGCGGCCGCCGCATTTGGGAAATACGGTAAAATACATACCCTCATGCTCGCCCAGGCTGCTGTTGCCCTGCAAAATCAGAGGGGCGATGACCGGGATCTCCCGACCGGCAAGCTCAAGGAGAAACTCATGCTCATCTTCGAGCGCACCCCGGCTCCAGCGCCCGGGCCGGTAGAACTTGACCACCAGCCCTTCGCCGTCCTCGCCTTCCAGCTCGTAAACCCGGTTAATATAGCTGGCCAGGGGCCGGCAGAGATTGGTGCAGCGGATATCCAGTGCCTTTTCCACCAGGCCGAGAACAATCTCCGGAGTAAGGTGGTGGAAGGCGGAATGGGCGGGCTTTACAATGATATTCATTGCAAGGCAATGAAAAGTGAAAAATGAAGAGTGAAAAATGGAGAAAAATTCCTGATTATACTTCCAAGACCACCTTGCTTATTTTGACCTGTCATTATTTTCTGTCCTTCGTTCTTAATTTTGCATTTTTCATTCTGCATTGCTTTTCTACCCGAGGGCAACGTCAAGAACCATCATCACCGCAAAACCCACCATGGTCGCGATGGTGACCAGATCAATATGCTGCGGATTCTGCTGCGATTCCGGGATCAGCTCTTCCACCACGACAAAGATCATGGCCCCGGCGGCAAAACAAAGGGCATAGGGGAGGACAGACTGCATGCTGAGGACAAAAAAGGCGCCCAGCACCCCGGCCACCGGCTCCACCAGCCCGGAGGCCTGGCCCAGCAGGAAACTTTTCCCCCGGCTCATCCCTTCCCGCCGCAGGGGCATGGACACCGCGGTGCCCTCGGGGAAATTCTGCAGGCCGATGCCGATGGCCAGGGCAATGGCGCCGCCCATGGTGGCCGAAGGAATCCCGGCGGCCACCGCGCCGAAGGCCACCCCCACCGCCAGCCCTTCCGGGATGTTGTGCAGGGTGATGGCCAGGACCAGCAGGGTGCTGCGCTGCCAGGAGGTTTTGACCCCCTCACTCTTGCTGATGTCCAGGCCGGGATGGAGATGGGGCAAAAAACGATCGATGAGCCGCATGAACAAGCCGCCGGCCAGAAAACCCACGGCGGCGGTGCGCCAGGGGACAAAGCCCATCTGCCCGGCCATGGCGATGCCGGGGGCGAGCAGCGACCAGAAACTCGCGGCGATCATCACCCCGGCGGCAAAGCCGAGCATGGAATCCATAAGCTTCTGATTCACACTCCTGCTCACAAAAACCAGGGCCGCGCCGGCGGCAGTCACGCCCCAGGTAAACAGGGTGGCCAGTAGAGCCTGAAGAACCGGATTCAATCCCATAAAAAATGTAGCCATTGCTGGGTCCTGTCGCCTCTATCTTAGGATTTCTGCCTGCACCCCTCACCCCGGCAATTATTGTATTCCAGAAACCGGGAAAAGTATATGCGGTAAATGGCATCCCTGCTTTCAGAACTGCGGCGGCAGCAGGCTGCAACATCGGACTTGCATTCATCCGCATATGCGGATATAAACAATTTCAAGGCGGAAATTTTTCACCGCCAGACACCTCTTCCAAAACGCGGCCAGGATGCATATGCGAACTACAGCCCAATTCTTCAAAGCCTTATCCGAGGAACCCCGCTTGCGGATTCTGGCTCTTTTGCTGCTCGGCGAACTCTGTGTCTGTGACCTGATGGCCGTACTCCAGCTGCCCCAATCCACGATCTCCCGGCACCTTGCCTATCTGCGCAACACCGGCTGGGTAAAGGACAGGCGGCTCGGGGTATGGATGTATTACCGGCTGGCCGAGATGCCGACCCCGCTCGGCAGGGAACTGCTCGAGCTGCTGGCCAGGAGATTGACCGAGTTGCCGGACACCCTGCAGGACTACAAAACCCTGGAGGAGTTCCAGCGCACCAAGAAAAAATGCGCTTGATTTTTTTGCCCCCTTCATCCGTTTTCGCAGATTTAAAAACAACAGCACACCCAGCAGCAAACACCGACAACGGATACAGAGACAGATTACAGGAGGAGCACCATGCCTGGCAGTGAAAAACAATTGAGTTTCCTTGACCGGTACCTCACCCTCTGGATCTTCCTGGCCATGTTCATCGGGGTGATGACCGGCTGGCTCTATCCACCGGTCACCGAGATCATCAACTCCTTTCAGGTCGGCACCACCAATCTCCCCATCGCCATCGGCCTGATTTTGATGATGTACCCGCCGCTGGCCAAGGTGCGCTATGAAAAGCTGCACGAGGTTTTCGGCAATTTCAGGGTGCTCGCCCTTTCCCTGGTGCAGAACTGGCTGATCGGCCCGGCGCTGATGTTTCTCCTGGCTATCACCTTTCTTGCCGGTCACCACGAATACATGGTGGGGCTCATCCTCATCGGCCTGGCCCGCTGCATCGCCATGGTCATCGTCTGGAACGATCTGGCCGGCGGCGACACCGAGTACTGCGCCGGGTTGGTGGCCTTCAACTCCATCTTCCAGGTGCTCTTCTTCTCGGTCTACGCCTGGTTTTTTATTTCCGTGCTGCCGGGATGGCTGGGGCTGACCGGCGCGGTGGTAAACATCTCCATGGGCCAGATCGCCGAGTCGGTCTTCATCTATCTCGGCATCCCCTTTCTCGCCGGGATGCTGACCCGCTTTCTCGGGCTGAAGCTCAAAGGCGAAAAATGGTACCAGGAAAGGCTGATCCCCCGGATCAGCCCCTTCACCCTGGTCTTCCTGCTCTTCACCATCCTGGTAATGTTTTCCCTTAAAGGCGAATACATCGTCCAGCTGCCCTTTGATGTGATCCGCATCGCCATCCCGCTCACCATCTATTTTCTGGTGATGTTCCTGGTCTCCTTTTTCATGTCCCTCAAGGTGGGGGCCACCTATGAGCAGTCAGCCACCCTCTCCTTTACCGCCGCCTCCAACAACTTCGAGCTGGCCATTGCCGTGGCCATTGCCGTGTTCGGGATCAACTCCGGGGTCGCCTTTGCCGCGGTGATCGGGCCGCTGGTCGAGGTGCCGGTTTTGATCGGCCTGGTCGGCGTGGCGCTCTGGGTCAAGAAAAGGTATTTCCCCTTTACCAGGGAAACCCCGGCCGGGATCTGTCATGTTTCCTGCGAATTGTGAGACCATAAGGTAAAGATCCCATGCAACCCGACACCCTAGACAATATGCCTAATCCGGTCGCAACCCCGCAGTCCGCTCCCTCACTTGCGGCTTATCTGCTGGCCGCTGTTGCCGGACTTGGCCTCTGGTTTGCCCTGTACCGGCAGCTGCACAGCATCGCCGAATATCTTGCCTTTTCCCTGCTCACCCTTGAACCGGGCAGCCGCCTGGGCGAAGCGGTACTCTTTTTTCTCTACGACACTCCCAAAGTAATGATGCTGCTCACCCTGATTGTCTATGGGGTCGGGGTGCTGCGCTCCTTCTTCACCCCGGAGCGCACCCGGAAAATCCTCGCCGGCAAGCGCGAATCCGTGGGCAATGTGCTGGCCGCCGGGCTTGGCATCGTTACCCCATTCTGCTCCTGCTCGGCGGTACCGCTGTTCATCGGTTTTGTCACCGCCGGCGTTCCCCTGGGGGTGACCTTCTCCTTTCTGATCTCCGCCCCAATGGTCAACGAAATCGCCCTGGTGCTTCTTTACGGGCTGCTGGGCTGGAAGGTTGCCGCCCTCTATCTGGGGACCGGCCTCCTGATCGCCATGGTTGCCGGTTGGACCATCGGCCGCCTGAAAATGGAACGCCATATTGAAGACTGGGTGCGGGAGATGCACATTAATGCCTCCGATATCCCGGAGCAAAGACTGACCTGGCCCGAACGGTTTGCGCAGGGCCGCACGGCGGTGCGGGACATCGTGGGCAGGGTCTGGATCTTTGTGGTTCTGGGGATCGCGGTGGGGGCCGGAATCCACGGTTATGTGCCCGAGGGCTTCATGGCCTCGATCATGGGCAAGGGCGCATGGTGGTCGGTGCCGGTGGCGGTACTGGTCGGCATTCCCATGTATTCCAATGCCGCCGGCATCGTGCCGGTGGTGGAAGCCCTGCTCGGCAAGGGGGCAGCCCTGGGCACGGTACTCGCCTTCATGATGAGCGTCATCGCCCTCTCCCTTCCGGAGATGGTTATTCTCCGGAAGGTCTTAAAGCCGGCCCTCATCGCGGTGTTCATCGGCGTGGTCGGCTCCGGCATCATGCTGGTGGGTTATTTGTTCAATTTCATCATATAACAGGAGGATTTTTTCATGGAGATCAAGATACTGGGACCTGGTTGCGCGAAATGCGGCGAGGCCGAAAAGATCATGCAGGCAGCCGTGGCGGAAAGCGGGGTTGCCGCCACCATCGAAAAAATCAGCGACTTTCAGCAGATCGCCAAATTAGGGGTGTTTTCCACCCCGGCGGTGGTCATCGACGGCGTGGTGAAATGCGTGGGCAAGGTGCCGTCCAAGGCCGAAGCCCTGGCCTGGCTCGGCAGGTAGACACGCGGAATATCTCTACATAAAGGAGTTTAGCATGGCCGTCTGCACCTTGGATCGAATCACCCTGGCGCTGGTCTCGCTCGCCGCCAACATCGCCGCCAATCATCCCAAAAAAGGGCTCTGTCAGCTCGAACGGCTGCGGAGCTACGGGGTCAGCGAGGATAAAATCGCCATGGTGGTCGATATCGCCCGACATCTGAGAAACGAGGCCGGCGAAATGCTCGACGCCGAGTTCGACCGGGAGGCGCAGGTCGAGGAAACAGCTCCGGCGATAGTCGCTCCGGCAAGCCTGGACACGATTTCCGCCGGGGCCTGCGGCTGCTCCACCACCGCTAAAGGCAATGCATGCTGCTGAAGAGCTGGAGCACGGAAATAACCAAGGCCGCCTGCCGACCCGAGGCCCGGACCGTGCATTGTGTTGCCCGGCTGGCGCAAAATATCGGCGAGGTTATTCCCTACCTGAACGCAGTGCTGGGCGGTTACACCTATGTTAAGGAGCCGCCTTCGATGACCTTCCGCAACCAGGGCAAACTTATCTCCGTCCATGGAGACCATATCGCCATCAACGCCTTGCGGGACGCCGGGGAGGCGGAAAAAATCCTCAAATGGCTGCAACGGGAGATCAATGAGGCCTGGGAAAGAAGGGCGGAAATCACCCCCAGTTTCCAGGCGACCCCGCAGCCGCAGGTCATCGAGATTCTCCGCCTGCTGCCCAAAACCAATTGCGGCCAATGCGGCCAACCCACCTGCACGGCCTTTGCCGCCCTGGCCATGAAAGGACACAACAGGGCGGAACATTGCCCCGCCCTGTCTCCCACGGCAAAAGAACAGCTCGCCGCCTACCTGACCCGTTTTCATTTTGATGGATAAGCCGACAATGGCGGATAACCATCACGACCACGCCCCCGCCGACTTCAGCCGGGCCTTTGCCATCGGCATTACCCTGAATCTGGCCTTTGTCCTGGTTGAGGGCGGCTACGGCTTTATGGCCAACTCCCTGGCCCTGGTTGCCGATGCCGGGCATAACTTAAGCGACGTCATGACCCTGGCCCTGGCTTGGGGAGGCATGGTTCTGGCTCGGCGCGGGGCCACGGCCCGGCATACCTATGGCTTCAAAAAGGGCACCATTCTGGTGTCGCTCGGCAGCGCCCTGTTTCTCTATGCCGCCATCGGGGTGATCCTCTGGGAGGCTCTGGAACGTTTCCGGCATCCTGTCGAGGTCAACGGCCTGGCGATCATGGTGGTGGCCGCCATCGGGGTGGCAATCAATACCGCCACTGCCCTGCTCTTCATGGCTGGCCGCAAGGGTGATCTCAATATCAAGGGCGCTTTCCTGCACATGGCCGCCGACGCCGCGGTCTCGGCCGGGGTGGTGGCAGCCGGGTTCGGGATCATGGCTACCGGCTGGAACTGGCTCGATCCTCTGCTCTCCATGGCCATTGCCCTGGCAATCATCATTGCCGGCTGGGGCCTCTTGAAGGAATCGCTTCACCTCACCATGGTTGGTGTCCCGCGTGATATCAACGCGGAAGAGGTTCTTGACTATTTAACCGGGCTGCCGGGGGTAGAGTGCGTCCACGACCTGCATATCTGGGCGGCCAGCACCACCGAAAACGTGCTCACCGCTCATCTGGTCATGCCGGGGGGCGGCGATGATGATTTCCTGCATGCCACCGCCGAACATCTGCACCACGATTTTAATATCCACCACACCACCCTGCAAATCGAGGTGGAGGATGGAGGGGATGTCTGCCATATCAACAACATAGATCAGGGGTTATGCTGGCCAGGCAAAGGAAACTCATGAAAACAATGATCTGCTTCACGTTGCTGCTGGTCGTCCTGGCAATTCTGCCCGCCTCTGTCGGCCTGGCTGCCGGCCCGCCGCCCGTGCCGGCTCCCAACATGGTGACCATGGTCGATCTCGGCGCCACGGCCTGCATCCCCTGCAAGATGATGGCGCCCATTTTGGAGGAGCTGGCGGGGGAGTATCGAGGCAAGGCGGCGATCATCTTTATCGATGTCTGGAAGAATCCGGAGGAGGGCAAGAGATTCAAGGTTAGCCTGATCCCCACCCAGATATTTTTCGACCAAAGCGGCAAGGAGGTCTACCGCCACAGCGGCTTCATGGACAAGAAGAGCATTACAGCCCAGCTGGCCAAAATGGGGGTTGCCCCGCCCGCCGGCGGGAGCGGCAAGTAATGGATTCTCTTTTTCTTCTGGTCAATGAATGGATGAGCGCCGGCCTCGCCCTGGCCGCCCTGGGCTGTTTTCTCTGGGGGATGATCAGCGTTTTGCTCAGCCCCTGCCACCTGGCCTCCATCCCTCTGGTGGTCGCCTATGTGGGCGGGCAGGAACAAATCGTCAAGGGCCGACAGGCCGTAAAGTACGCGGGACTTTTCAGCGCCGGTCTTTTTCTGACCATCGTTCTGGTGGGGGTGATCTGCGCCCTGCTCGGCCGGATGCTGGGCGATGTGGGGCCTTACTGGACCATGGCCGTGGGGTTGATTCTGCTCTGGGTGGCGGCGGACATGCTGGGGCTGGCCAAGTGCTCCATGCCCGGAGGGCTCATGACAAGATTAAAGATCAGGGGGGCGTGGGGCGCTTTTGTGCTGGGCCTGGCCTACGGGTACTCTCCGGCTCTTGCACCTTTGGCTTCATTGCCCCGATTCTGGCGATCATCACCGTTCAGGGGCAGATATTTACCGGGGTGTTGCTGATCCTGCTTTTTGCCGCCGGCCACTGCCTGCCCATCGCCGTAGCCGGCAGCTCCACCGCCACGGTGAAACGGCTGCTGGCCAGCTCTTCCTTCAGTCGGGCAAGCCTTTGGTTCCGTAAGGGGGCCGGGCTAATGATCGGCGGGTTGGGACTGTATTTCATCATCAGCCCGTTTTATTGAGCTTCACCAGCCCAGCTTGACAGCAGCGGCGATTCCGAGAAAATTTCACGGTAATCCATAAAAAAACCTCATATTTTTACAAGCTGACTATGAAAAATATTAGGTTTTTTGCATAACTTGATTCGCTCAAGGAAATGCCAAAATTTTTCCAGGAAGCTGTTTACAGGAAATCACTGTCGGTTGATAAGGATCGTGGGGTCTCGTCTGCCGTGAAAGCAGGCAAAAACAACGATGCCGCTATCTGAAACGGTATAAAACAAGGCGAAGGGGAATTTTCTCAGCAGAACCCGGCGTGCGCTCCGTCTCCAGGCCTGGTACTGCGAGGGAGAATGGGCGGCTGAGGTCACCGCGGCCTCGACAGCCCGAATGAATTCCGCGCCAAGACCGGGAGAACGGGATTCGTACCAGGCAAAGGATTCGGCGAGCTCAGCCTCCGCCTCCGGGGTGAAAAAAAACTGGTTCATCGGCCGGAAAGAATTTTCGCGGCTACTTCAGACCAGGGGCGGAGGCAGCTCCGGTTCTGCTCGAGGGCGGTGAGCCGATGGTCGAGCTCGACCTCCTGAGCCTCGGACAAGGCGAAATCAGCCTGGGGAAGAGCGATGGAATCCCAAAGGTCTTCGATGAGCTGGATGCGTTCCGCCACGGGAAGGGTTTTGATCGTTTCAAGCACTTGCGGGTTCATGTGGCACCTTCCTTATTACGGAGGGAACGAAGGGCAGTCTGGATAGACGCTATTATACATGGTTACGGAAAAAAGGTAAATGCGGAAGCCGGATCGTGCCGAGTTGCACGTTGTGACGATGCTGCGTCTGACACGGTAGCTCTCGCGAGCAAGCTCGCTCCTACCCTTGCCATTGATGCTGACGCACCCTACTCCACCGCCATTTCCCGCAGCACCTCAAGCTCGGCGCTAAGCGAATCAAGGCCCCGGCCATCGGTCAGGACCAGCGCTTTTTTCCGGCAAAATTCCAGACAAAGCCTGCAGCCGCTGCATTTGCCCCAGTCGAACTTGAGCTGTTTCACCTCGTCTTCCCTGATGTTTTTCAACGCCCCGGTGGGGCACATCCCGGCGCAGGCGCCGCAGAAATTGCATTCATCGCTGGCGGTAAGGGTAAAGAAGAGCCGGAGCAGGGCCTGCTGGGTGCTTTGCTCGCCGGTGCCGGTAATCGCCTGCCGGAGTTGGACCAGCCGAGCGGGCTGGTGTTTGTGGGCGTGCTGCTGCTTTGGCGCGAGGTCTGCCTGCAAGGTGGCCATGGTCTCGGTGGCGGCGTGGAAAGAAATTTCACGGAAGGCCTTGAAAAAGGCGCGGCGGCTTGCGGACTCGGCCAGCTCGCCCCCTTCTTCCTCCTCAAGCAGCAGCCTCAGCGCGCCGGTAATCCCGCCGCTGCCCAGCCTGCTTTCAAGGTTAGCGAGCCGCCGGGCCATAATCTCCCGGACCGAAACGGCCCGGCAATCTCCGCATTTGATCAGACTCAAGCGCACCCCTTTGCCCGCCCCCGCAGCCAGGGCGGCAAGCTGCTCCTCGGCCAGGGCGCCAAGACAAGGAAGGACTATCTCCTCGCCGCTGACAATCGCCTTTTCGCAGCAAAGGCGCAAAGCCTCCCGGCTGGCAGCCTTGCCCGGCCAGGTGGTCAAGCGCTGGTCCTTACCCACCAGCGCCTCAGCCGGACAGACCGCGGTGCAGGCCAAACAGCCCACACAGCGTTTCGGGTCAAGACGCACCCCGCCTACTTCCGAGCTGATGGCCTTGGCCGGGCACTCCTCAACGCAGCGCCCGCAGTCGTTATCCTTAAAACGGCTGCGCAGACAACGGCGGGAGATAAAATCAAGGGGTGGCGGCTCGCTGTTCTTGAACCGCGCGGCTAAGCGGTCGGCGAGGCTCATGGGGCCGGCAGAGGCTCGGTTGCGGCGAGGCGCTGTTTCTCAGAGTCAATGAAGTCGTTCAGGCATTCGCCCAAGCCAAAGTAAAAAGGAAGCGCGGCGTGGCCGATGATCGCCTTGCCCAGCTGCGGCGCCCAAGACGCCAGGAATTTATTGAAAAAGTAGGCGCGGGTGGCGAAAAGCCCGGCCAGCTCCTCCTGCTTTGTCTCGGACAGGGCCTGGGCGATCCGGCTTTCGAGCAGGCTCATGAACTCGAGCTCGATGGCGATGTGGTCCGGCGGCCCGGGAACATCGTGCTGCACCCCGTTTTGGCCGTAAATCTTCTTGACCTCCATGGTGGAGTCGCCCATCAGCACCTTATCTTTCTCAAGATACACCGAGCCGAAAGGCTGGGCCGGGATGACGAAGGGGCCGAGAAACAGGGCGCTGTACTCCTGGAGAAGCTCTTCCTGGCTGTTTTTCTGCAGCCCTTCACCCATCCACCGACAGGAAGCGGCCGAGGCCGGAAGCGCCAGCGCCTCCATCAGTCCGGCCAGGTTGGCGCAGAGGTTTTCTTCGATGAACATCTCCCGTTCCGGCTCGTAAAAGCAGGCGGCAAGAAGACGGTAGGCGTCGCTGCGCTTGAGGGCGGTCTGAGTAAGGTCGTTGGACATGGGTTATGAGCCTCTCTATGCTGAATGCGGTTGGTTGCAGGAACGTGATGCCCTCACCCTGGCCCTCTCCCTTAGGGAGAGGGATGGCGCCTCCATGAGCGGAGGAGGCAGAAGACTCCCTTCTCCCTAGGGGAGGAGAGGCGGGGATGAGGGTCTTTCATGTAAATCGGGGGGCGGACACGATTGCGTCCGCCCCCCGATGTCTGGGTAATGCTTGGAACTTTAAGGCAACCCTACTTCTTAGCGGTGTTGCTGTAGCTCCGGATGTAATACACATTGGGCTTGGTGCCCTTTTCCGGCTTCAACCCCTTGCCCTTGTACTTCTTGACCAGCATGGCGACCTCGCTGTTCTTGTCATTGATGTCGCCGAAGATCCGGGCCCGGGCCGGGCAAGCAACCACGCAGTTGGGCTCCAGGCCCTTCTTCACCCGGTGCTCGCAGAAGATGCACTTTTCGGTGATGTTGCTGCGGCGGACATCCTGGTAGTCCGGATGGCTGAAGTTGGTCTTGGTCGGCGGCATGGCGCTCTTGGCCGCAATCTCGGCCCCGGAAGAGGTGAGGCCGGGGATCACCTCGGTTTTGTCGGTGTAGAACGGGTCATGCGGCTTGCCCTCATCACCGGTGTAGCTGATGACACTGGTGTCGGTGCCCTTGACTTCCATCTTGGAGTAGGGGCATGCTTCCTGGCAGGCACGGCAGCCGATGCAGCGCTCGTCGTTGTGCATGGTAATGCCGTCCTTGGTCTTATACATCGCCTTGGGAGTAACCGGGCAGGCCTTAACACATGGAGCATTGGAGCAGTGGTTGCAGAGGACCGGTCGGGTCTGATACTTCACCTTGGGAAACTTCCCGGTGGTCTCGTGCTGGTAGTCGGCAAAGTTGTGGGCCTGGCCGTCATGCCGGTTGGCCGTGTTGTTCTCGGTTTTGCAGGCCAGGGCGCAGGCGCCGCAGCCCATGCATTTCTGCAAGTCAATTACCATCGCATATTGCGTCATTATCTATATCCTCCGTCTTAATGAGTCAGAAACTTAAGCCTTTTCGATCTTGATCATGGCAAAACCGCCGTTCCGGGCGTTGGCGCCGGAAAGCCGTTCCAGATCGAAGGGGATCAGGTTGTTGTTGTTGCCGCCGCGGGCTTCCTTGCCGAAAACCTTGGCCGCGGTACGGCCGTAAGCCCAGTGGCCTTGGCCGTAGGACTTGGAAACAGTGCCGGGCTTGACCCCTTCCCACAGCCTGGCCACGCACTGGATGCTGCCGCTGACCGAGGTGAGCTTCACCGTGTCGCCGTCCTTGATCCCCAGCTGCTTGCCGTCGGCCGGGTTGAGGCGGACCGTGTCCTGCAGGCCGACATCGCCCGGATCGACATGCTTGAACTCGTAGTACCAGGGGTTGTTCTGACTGCGGCCCTCGCGGTTGAGGCGGGACTTGTAGTCAATGAAGGCGAAGGGATACTGCTTGGGGTCGCCATGCAGCCTGGGTGCCTCGTAGTGGGGCACGAAAGCCATCTCGCCGCGGGCGGTGTAGTTGCAGGCCTCCATGACCTTGTCCACATCCACCTTGTGCTTCTCGGCATGGCCCTTGAGCGCCTTCTTCAGGGTTTCGGAGTAGAACTCGAACTTCTTGGTCACGGTATGGAACTTGCCCCACTCGGACCTTGGCTTGTAGGGGTCGGAGTTCCACATGCCGCGGCGCTTCATCTCCTTCCAGCCCGCGATCTTGTCGCCGCCCACATCCTTCTTGCCGTCCCAGAGGGGAGCGGTGTAGTACTTGAGGGCGAACTCGGTGAACTCCATGGAGTTGGTCGCCTTGTTGCCGGTTTCCGGATCCTTGAAGATGTCTTGCAGGCAGTCGATCAGATTCGGGAAGCCGCGCTCTTTGAGTTTCATGCCGATGTGCCAGGGGAACTCGGTCTCTTCGTTGATTGCCGGGAAGATCGGGTCCACTGCATTCTGCAGCAGGGCGCAGTCGGCATAGCGGTTGGCCTTCTGCTTGATAAAGCCGATCCGCTCATACTGGTTGATCCGGCAGGGCAGGACGATGTCGGAGTACATGGAGAACTCCGAGGCATGGGTGGTGAGGTGGACGATGAAGGGCACCTCCTCCAAGGCCTTTTCCCAGCGCTCCGCGCCCTGATTGGCGAAGACATAGTTGTTCATGTAGCCGACGATCATTTTCAGCTCGTACGGGTCCTTGGCCAACATGCCGGTGGCGCAGTTATTGGTGGAAACGCCGCCGCCGGACTTGCCCTTGCTGAGGGCCGGGACATTGAGATAGCCGCGCTGGTCAATCTTCTTCATTTTGGTCTTCTTCTTGGCGACCTCGTCCATGAACTTGTCGTACTTGGGCACCTTGTTGACCGGGATCTTGGCAGAGGACAGGGTGCCGCCCTCGTTGTCCACCCCGCCGGTGAGGCCGGCCAGGGCGTTGACCGCCATGGCGTTGTAGCCGCCGCGCGGCTGCATCGCCGCCCCCGGTCCCATCCATACACAGACATTGGGGGCGGCCTTGCCCATGCCCCGGGCGATGCGGACGATCTGGTCGGCATCAATCTTGGCCAGTTCAGCGGCCTTCTTGGGGGTCATGTCCTTGAGATACAGGTTCCACCACTTGACGATACCGTGGGTTTCCTTCTCGGCAAAGGAGGCTTCGTCCACCGTGGCTCCGGCCTTGAAGAGGTTCTTGCCGTCCTTGAAGTCGCCGACAAAGGGCTTGTACCAGAGCCCCTCGGTCAGCATCACATGGGCGATGGCGCCAGCCACCGCCGCGTCGGTGCCGGGATCAAGGGGTACCCACTCGTTGGCCTTGGCCGCCGAGGTGGTGAAACGCGGATCAACGGCAACCACGGTGGCCTTGTCCATGACATCGCCGAGGCGCTTGATGGTGGCCGGGATCATCCGGTTGCTGGCGACCGGATCGCAGCCCCAGATCAGAAGATACTTGGTGTGGTCGAGATCGTAGTCGCGGTAGCCCCAAAGGCCTTGGGTGTAGTAGGCGCCGAAGTTCTCGGCCTCGGCGCACATGGCGCTGTGGGAGATGCTGTTTGGCGAGCCGTAAACCTTGGTCATGACCTCGTAAAGGACATCGCGCAGATAGGTGTAGCGACCGCGCATCAGGGCGTATTTTTCGCTCTCGTCGCTCTTGCGCAGCTCCATCATCTTATCGGCGATGGTGTTGTAGGCCTCGTCCCAGGAGATGGGCACGAATTTGGGATCAACGCCGCGGCCCTTGACCGGGTTGGTCCGTTTCATCGGCACCTTGATCCGGTCCGGATCATAGACCTGCTGAAGGGAGAGATGGCCGCGGGGGCAGACCGTGCCCTCGTTCTGCTTGGAGTAGCGGTTGCCGCGCACCTTGACTGCCCGGCCGTCCTGGACGAAAACCTCAACCGGACACCAGGTGGTGCAGCCCTGACAGGTGGAGGCAACCCAGTTCCCTGGGGCCTCGCCGCCGATACCGGGGCGATAGGCGTCGGCCAGAGCGTTGAGGGTGGAACCCTTGAAGGCGGCGGCCGCCACACCGGTTGCCGCACTCAGTTTGAGAAAATCCCTTCTTTTGATCTTCATGCTTTTCTTCTCCTTTTTTTGCTTCAGGCTATACTACCTTTGTCACGTCCGCATTTCGCTCTATTTTAATCGGGAGGTCCGCCTTGACAACTCCCCCCCGGATAACCTTGGTAAATATTCCTTCCTTGGGCATGATGCAGTCGCCGGTGGCCTTTTTGATGGCGCAGCCGTCGTTGTGGCATTTCTTGCCGATCTGGGTGACTTCGAGTTCCACCTGATCGTTGATCACCAGCCGGTCGCCGACGGCAAGCGTCATCAGGTCAAGGCCCCGGGTGACGATGTTTTCGGCAAACACCCCGTGCTTCAAGTGGGGCAGCTTCTTTTTTACCGTATCGATGCTTTCCCCGGCCAGAAGCGACACCTGCCGGTGCCAGATTCCGGCATGGGCGTCCCCGGTGATCCCCCAGTTTTCCTCCAGGTTAATCTCCGGCACCTCTTTTTTAACCATGCCTTTTTTTTCGCTGATGCAGACCGCTTCGACCACGCTCATAAGTCACTCTCTCCTGATTGTTGTCCCCGCCGCCGTACCATTTGCCAGAAGACCGGAAGCACAAACCAGCCTTAAACACTTCTAAATGTGAATGAGAATAAGGGAAGCGCAAATAGAAAACAAGCGGGGTTTTTTGATTTCTTTGTAGGGATTTTCCCGACAAGCGGCGAAAAACTCACCGGCCGGTTTTTTTCTGTCTGGCCACCAGCTCTACCAGCTCGGACCTGGTCTCCAGGCCAAGCTTGGCCATGGACCTGGAACGGTAGGTAGCCACGGTTTTTTCACTGAGAAACAGCTGCTCGGCAATCTCCCTGCTCGTGAAGCCCATGACCACCGCGAGCATGACCTGCTGCTCCCGGTGGCTGAGCGAGAGCCAGAGCCTCTCCTCGGGGGAGGCGACACTCTTGTCCTGCCCGGCCAGAAGATCCGGCATCATGGCCGGATGAATATAAATCTGCCCCCGCATCACCGAACGGATGGCATAAAGCAGATCTACATCCAGGCATTTCTTGAGCATAAAGCCCTTGGCCCCCTTGGCCACGGCTTCCTTGAGATACTGGTGGTCCTCGTGCATGGTCAGCATGATAACGCTGGTCTTCGGCGCTTGATTCAAAATCTCCGGCAAAAGCAGCAGCCCGCTGGTTTCCGGCAGGGAGATATCGAGGAGCACGATGTCCGGCTGCAGCTCCCTGGCTTGGGCCAGAGCCTTGGGCCCCGAATCCGCCGTGCCCGCCACCACCATGTCCGGTTCGGCATTGAGCAGCAGGCTCAGACCGGAGAGGAGCACCGGATGATCATCGACTACCAGGATGCGAATCTTCCCCTTATTCATGGCAAATCCCCGCTCTGGCAGACATTTCAAAAACCAGCATGGCTCCCTCGCCCGGGCTGCTCTCAATCCGGAAAGTCCCGTTCAGCAGCTGGGTTCGTTCCTGCATGCCCAGCACCCCAAGACTGGTCTTGGCATCGACCATATCAGGGTCGAAACCGATGCCGTTGTCCTCGATGACGCCCCTGATTTTATCCCCGCGCCATTCCAGAAGCACGCTAACCTCTGTGGCTTGGGCATGCCGCGCCACATTGGCAAGGGCTTCCTGAACAACCCGGTAAATGCAGGTTTCCGTGCAAGCATCCGCCCTTTTCTCGGCAAAACCGATGACCGTCAGCTCCACCATGATTCCCTGCCGACCGATAAAACTTCGAACCAGCATCTCCACCGCCGGGACCAACCCAAGATCGTCCAGAACGCTGGGCCGCAATGCCACCGCCAAATCATGAATGGCCGCCATCTCCTCGGTTATGGCCTTTCTCAACCGACCGATACTCTGGCTGGTATCGCTTTCGTTTTTCGCATTCTCCAGCATCTTGAGATCAACCATGACCGAGGCCAAGGCCTGCCCGGTCTGGTCATGAAGCTCGCGGGCGATGCGTTTTCTTTCGCCTTCCTGTCCGGCCATGACCCGGTGCAGAAAATCCCTCTGCAGATACTCCTTTTCCAGCCGGGCATTATCTGCACTGGCAAGAGAAAGTACCATGGCGTTGAAGCCTTCCATGAGCTTCCCCAGTTCATCTTTGGTTTCAGCAGGGATCAGGCGCACCGAATAATCCCCGTCCTGCACCGCCCTGGTTGCCTTAAGGAGTCTGCCCACCGGTCTGGTAATAAGCCAGGTCAGGCCCAGGGAAAGCAGCATCCCGAATGCGGCGACCAGCAAAGTGGTTCGGGCAAGGGCTCCGGTGATCCCCTCGATCTGGCGTTGCAGCCGGTCGCCCCTCACGGCGACCAGCACCACGCCTTCGCTGCCGTTACTGATCCCGGCGCTGGCCTCCCAGATCTTTCCCTCGTTGGTGTGGAGCAGTCGCAGCTCGGACGATGACGAAGGGATACCGGCAGGACTCATAAGCAAATCCGCCGGAAAACCGCCTTCAAAGGTGTGGGCGATTACCTGACCTGTGGAATTGCGGACAAAAATGTAGCGCAGGTCAGGACGACTCTGGACCATGTCCCTGAGCATCTGAGTAAGACCGTACAGGTCGTTGATCAGCAGATAGTCATAGACCTGATAGGATAGTCCTGCTGCGATAAAACGACTTTCTTCCTTGAGAAAATCATCCATGTTCTCCTTGAGCGCTTTCTGAACATTGTAAATGGTCACCGCGCCGAAGAACAGGATCAGACCAAGGGCCAGGCCGAGAATCTTCAGCTTCAAGGGGACACTGAGCAGGAAGGATTTCCCCTTGTCGATGGTCTGCTTAAAAAGCGCTTTTATAAATGACGCTGCGGGTGCCACAGTCGTTTCCCCCTACAATTCGTACATACTTGGTTCTGGTTCAACAAAGCGCTCCACTCCGATAACTTCCAGGGCTTTTATCCCCTCCGGGTCCTGATGGAGGCCTAGGAGCAGCTCCTTAAGCTGAGTTTTAATCGCCGGGGAAAGCGTGCGCGGCACCACCACCGGCGGAATCCCGAACTTAGCTGATTTCCAGATCACTTTAGTCTTTCGACCTATTTCCTCATTGCGTTTTCCGATAAATTCGTAGACCAGATTGTCCACCGAAGCGCCGTCCGCGATGCCCTCCATTACCGCAGCCACGGAACGGTCGTGGCCGTGAGTGAAAATTGTTCGGGCAAAAAAGGTTTCCGGCTGCTGACCCATGCTCCGCAACAGGGCGATGGGGGAGAGATAGCCGGTGTTGGAAAGAGGATCGGTGAAGGCGAAGACCTTGCCGCGGAGGCCGGAAAATTCTCGAACCGGCGAGGAAGCCGGCACAATAATGAAGGCCTGGTAGGTGGTTTTGCCGTTGATCTGCGGGACAACCAGCAGCGACATCGTCTCCTTCCTGTAGGCCCCGGTGCAGATGATGCCAATATCCACCACGTTTCTGATCAACAGATCGTTCAATTCCTGATAGGTTCTGCGCTGAACCAGGACTGCCGGTTTACCCATCTTGCGGCCCAGATAGCTGATGAGCGGCTGGTAGGAGAGCGCGGTTCCCTGGGGGGAGAGGACGGCTCCCACCCCGACCCGGAGAGTTTGCGAGTCAGGCTCAATTTGCTCGACCGGCAGCTGTTTAAGCTGGTCGAGACGAATCTGCTGTTTCTGCCCCTGCTTTTCTTGCTGACCGGCCTCGCAGCCTGCCAGCAGAAGCAAAAAAAATCCCAGGCAGATGAACCTGATCCAGCCGGAGTCGAGCCGTTTTTTCGTCCGCATAGTCATCTCGGCACCTGTCCTCTTGATTTTCGTAACCGTTCACCGGGGCGGTCGTCAAAGTACTAAAACCACCGAACTGTAACCATTCAACAGTGGTGCAGATTTGGACAAGCGGACTGGCGCTGCGTACCTCTTGTACGTAAGCCGGGCCGATCGTCCGAAGATGTGGTGCTGCTGAACGGTTACTGATTTTCCGGTATTTGTCTTCCCAAACAACATCCTGATCCGAATGGCGCTAGTTTAAGCTTTTTTGCAACCGCAGGGAGTAAACTTGGGACTGTACCCGTCCTTATCGGGGGCTGTCCCGGAAGTTTACGGGTTTGATGCAACAAACATGTGGCCAGCGCCGCAAAAGTCTCAGCTTTAGGCTTCTTGCAACTGCTGTGGCTTCAACTCGCAAAAGCCTGGGACAGCCCCCGATGGGGCCGGGTACAGTCCCGGTTTTGCTGGCCTCCGTCCTTAAACTAGCGCCATTCCATCCTGATCCCAATACCTGCCCGGCGGGCTGGTCACTCCATAATAAACCCGGCCACCGCCAACCCCTTGCCCCAGGCCTGCCAGGCGCCGCCGTGGATATCCAGGGTTCGGGCGACGCTGTCGTAGGTGGCCTCGATGTTGGTTTCCAGGCTGCACTTGCGGTCATAGTTGGTGTGGCTGAAAACGAGCCGGTAGGTTGTCCCGCTTTGGGCAACAACCTCCTCGACATAGGCGACATGGCCGGTGGGCATGCCCCGCCTCCCATTGGCGGCAAGGATGAGAATGCTGCCGGGCCGGGGGACGACAGCGGTGTTGCCCCGCTCTTTTTCGCAGGCAAACCAGGTCAGGGGGCCGTTTTCATGACCAAGACGGCAAGTGGCGATCCCACTCCGGCAACGGGCAAAGGGCAGGCTCTGGGGCTCGCAGCGTCCACCCTTTTTACCCCCCGCGCTCCCCGGGTGCAACTGAAAGCACTCCGCCGTGGCATGGCCGCGCCCGACCAGGACGGCGGCGAAGTCCTCCGGCAAAGGGGCTTGATCGGCCAGGGATTCGTGACTGACGCTTACGAAAACCAGCAGGACAAAGAAAAAAATTCCCCCGGCCAACCGGGCTGTGCTTCGCGGCAAGGCCATTATTTCAGCTCTTGGCGTATTTTTTTAATCGTTGCCAAGAGTTGAGGGATTTTATCCTGGCAGGTATAAAAAACCGCTTCGGCATTTATATCGGCATAATGATGGCTGATAATATCCCTCATCCCTTTGGCATTTTTCCAATTCACTTCAGGATACTGCGGCAGAAGCGTCCCGCCGGTGATCTTGTCCAGGTTTTTCAGCGATTCCCCGATGACAATCAGCATCATACATATGGCATCCAGCTTATCAATCCCGGCAGAGCTGTCGGAAAGGTCGGACACCTGATGAACTGTCTCAAAACGGGTAACGATTTTATCAGCAGCTTCTTCTATTTGCCGCAAAACTTCCGAAACAAAGTCACACATATACCGCCTCGCCATCGATCCTCTTTTTAAGGAACTGATTCATATTTTTCCGATAGGCAACAATATCAACCTGCCGATGCAGCCTTTCTTCCAATTCATATTTAAGCCCGGCAAGCAAAAAAAGATCGGGCTTCGCAATACGGACCACTACATCCACATCACTGTTCTCAACTGCTTCATCCCGCGCAACGGACCCGAAAATACCGAGCTCAAGAATGCCATATTGCTCAGCATATTCGCGCTTATAATCACGCAACACCTGAATAATTTCCTTTTGTCCCATTATTCTTCTCCACTTAAAATCGACCTTGCCTGACGCTTGTCACCAGGAGGCAGCTGTTTTACTGCTGGATAATTCCACGATTATAGCATTGCTCAATCCGTCATACAAGCGACACACCAAAGAGGCAAGAGAAGAGTTGCGCCCCCACGCCCATCATGCTATAAATGCCGTTTTTTCGTGGAGATACCTCCATCATGATTGTTGCTTTTGTTCGTTTCCGGCCTTGAGCTGGATAGTTACGTTGCCGCTTCGCTGCTGCAACTCTTCGAGTCTATGTTACGGACCTGCTTCCTTTTTCCCTTCTTGAGAGTTAAACGATGATCCACCTCAGCAACCTCAGCAAACAGCACGGCGCCCAGATTCTTTTCGCCAATGCCGCCATGCAGATCCTCCCCGGCCTGCGCACCGGCCTGGTCGGCCCCAACGGCGCGGGAAAATCCACCATCTTCCGCTTGATCACCGGCGAGGAAGAACCGGACAAGGGCGAGATCTCCTGCGCCAAGAAAACGGTGATCGGCTATTTTTCCCAGGAGGTTGGCGAGATGTCCGGCCGCTCGGCCCTGGCGGAGACCATGGCCGCGGTGGGCGAGGTGATCCGGTTGGGCGAGGAGCTTAAGGAGATGGAGGGAGCCATGGCCCTGCCCATGGCGGACGAGGCCATGGCCGCGCTGCTTGAAAAATACGGCGACGCCATGGAGGAGTTCGAGCATCGCGGCGGCTACGACCTGGAATCGCGCGCCCAGGCGGTGCTTACCGGCCTGGGCATCGGGCCGGAGGATTTCCACCGGCCGGTGGAATCGTTCAGCGGCGGCTGGAAGATGCGCATCGCCCTGGCCCGGATCCTGACCATGAACCCAGATGTCCTGCTGCTGGACGAGCCCACCAACCATCTCGATGTGGAATCCATCGTCTGGCTGGAGGAATGGCTGGCCAAGGATTTCAAGGGCGCGGTGCTCATGACCTGCCATGACCGCGATTTCATGAACCGGTTGGTCTCCCGGATCATCGAAGTGGCGGGCGGGACGATCACCACCTACAGCGGCAATTACGATTTTTATCTGCGCGAGCGGGAGATTCGGCGGGAACAATTGGCCGCCAGCTTCCGCCGTCAGCAGGAGATGCTGGCCAAGGAGGAGGATTTCATCGCCCGCTTCGCGGCCCGCGCCTCCCATGCCTCCCAGGTGCAGTCCCGAGTCAAGAAGCTGGAGAAGATCGAGCGCATCGAGCTGCCCGTAGAACAGCGGCTGATCAGCTTTGAGTTTGCCGAGCCGCCCCGCAGCGGCGACGACGTGGTGCGCCTCGACGGTCTGGCCAAGGTCTGGCCCATGGAGGGGGGCGGGGAAAAGCCGGTGTTTTCGGGGATCTCCGGGGTAATCCGGCGGGGGGAAAAGGTGGCGGTGGTCGGGGTAAACGGCGCCGGTAAATCCACCTTTCTTAAAGTCCTGGCCGGTCAGACCGAGCCGACCAACGGCTGCGCCACCATCGGGGCGAACGTCAGCCTCGGCTATTTTTCCCAGCACGCAATGGATGTTCTGTTGCCGGAAAGAACCGTTTTTGAAACCGTGCAGGACGCCCTGCCCCAGGCCAACATCGGCACGATCCGCAACCTCTGCGCCGCCTTTCTCTTTATGGGCGACACGGTGGACAAGCAGATCAAGCTCCTTTCCGGCGGGGAAAAAAGCCGGGTGGTGCTGGCCACCCTGCTGGCCCGGCCGCTCAACTTTCTGATTTTAGACGAGCCAACCAACCATCTCGACATCCAATCAAGGGAGATCCTGCTGGGCGCCCTGCAGAAATTCACCGGCACCGTGGTCTTGGTCAGCCACGACCGCCATTTTCTCCGTTCGCTGGTGAATCGGGTCATGGAGGTGGATCACGGGGAGATGCGGTCCTACGGGGGCGATTACGAATACTACCTGCGAAAGGCCGGCTATCAGGCATAGGAGGAGCCCCTGCGCCGCGCTTATTCCGCCCTGTTTTTTTGTGTTGCTTGTTGCTCCCGTTTTGACAGACAATGATAGCGGAAGAGGACGGATAACAGGAGAAGATGATGGGCCGAAAGGTTATAATATTTTGCATATTGGCTCTTCTTTTCGGAACCTTCCTCGGCTGCGAGGGGAGTAAACCCGAGAGCAAGGGGCCGCGCATGGGAACACGGCCCCTTGCCGCCGATGTGCCCGTCTATCACTTTGCCGTTCACCCCCTTCATAATCCGGGCAAACTCACGCAGGCATATCAGCCGCTCATGGCCTACCTGAATGGCCGGTTGCCGGGAGCGCGCCTGGTTCTGGAAGCATCACGGGACTATGCCGGCTTCGAGGAAAAGTACCAGGCGCGCAAGCCCGAATTTCTCCTGCCCAATCCCTGGCAGACCCTGCAGGCCATGCAAGCCGGGTACCGCGTCATCGCCATGGCCGGAGAACCGCGGGATTTTAAAGGGCTGTTTGTCGTGCGGCGGGACAGCACCCTGATCCGCCCCGCCGATCTGAAGGGAAAACCGGTGAGCTATCCCTCCCCCACGGCCCTGGCGGCCTGCATCATGCCCCAATACTTTCTCCACCGGCACGGCCTCAATGTCAATGCCGATCTCAAAAACCGTTATGTCGGCTCCCAGGAGTCTTCCATCATGAATGTTTTTATGGGGCAGACTGCGGCGGGCGCGACCTGGCCACCGCCCTGGCGGGCATTCCAAAAGGAGCATCCGCAGGAAGCGGCGGAGCTGAAAGTCCTCTGGGAAACGGAATCGCTGGTCAACAACTCCGTCATGGTGCGCAGAGACATCCCCGTCCAGGTGCAGGAACAGGTGCGCACACTCCTGCTCGGGCTTAAGGAAACCACGGCAGGCAAATCGATCCTCGCCGGGATAGAAACGGCTCGCTTCCTTCCTGCAACGGATGAGGACTACGATGTGGTGCGTCAATACGTTTCCCGCTTCGAAAGCGAGGTCCGGCCGGTGGAGGAGCGAAAATGAAGAGCTTGTCTCATTTCCTGTTCGGCACCCTCCGCGGCCGTCTCATTGTAGGCGTGGCCGTGGTGCATGCCGTCATGATGGCCCTTTTCATCACCGATCTGACCACACGGCAGCGCGCCATGCTTCTGGACCGCCAGATCGAGGAGGCGACCGCTTTGTCCCAAACCCTCGCCACCTCCGCGGCGGGCTGGATCGCCGCCAACGACCTCGCGGGCCTGCAGGAACTGGTGGAGGCCCAGCGCCGCTATCCGGAGCTTCTCTTCGCCATTCTCGCGGACCAGGAAGGGAGGGTGCTGGCCGACACCGACAAATCCAGGCAGGAACTCTACATGCTCGACCTGCCCGGCGAAGCGCGCCAGACGGTGCTGACCAGCACTCCTGAACTGGTTGATGTCGTAGCCCCGGCCATGCTCGGCGGACACCAGGCGGGGTGGGTCCGGGTCGGCATAGGACAGAAGAAGGCCGGAAAAAAGCTGGCGGCAATCACCAGGAATGGGGTCTTCTATGCCCTGGCGGCGATTATTATCGGCTCGCTCATCGCCTGGTTCATGGGACACCGGATCACCAGAAGGCTTTATGCCGTGCAGAAAACCATTGCCGCGGTTCGTTCCGGAAACCGCCTGGCCCGCGCTTCACTGACCGGTACCGACGAGGCAGCCGTAATAGCGCAAGATTTCAACCAGATGCTGGATGTGATCGTGACCCGGGATGCCGAGCTGCGAGAGAAGACCGAAGAACTGGATCACTACTTCACCGAAGCCCTGGATCTTTTATGCATCGCCGACACCGACGGCTACTTTCGCCGGTTGAACCCGGCCTGGGAGGCAACTCTCGGCTTTCCCGTTTCGGAACTCGTTGGGCAACGCTTTCTGGATTTTATCCATCCCGAGGATCTGGAGGCGACCCGGCAAGCGGTTTCGCTGCTTGCCGACCAGAAAGAGGTGGCGAATTTTGTCAACCGTTACCGGCACATTAACGGCGAATACCGCTGGATCGAGTGGCGCGCCTTGCCGACCGGCCAGCGTATTTATGCCGTTGCCCGGGACATAACCACGCGCAAACTGATGGAGGATGCCCTCCGCCAGAGTGAAGAAAACCTCAATCGCGCCCAGGCAGTGGCCCAGACCGGCAGTTGGTATCTTGACATTCGCCACAACAAGTTGACGTGGTCGGCGGAAACACACCGCATGTTCAAAATCCCGCGAGAACAGCCGCTCAGCCTGGAAACTTTTGCCGCCTGCATTCTCCCGGAGGATCGCGCCATGGTGCTCAAAGCCTGGGACGAAGCCTTGCAGGGCGCCCCGTACGACATTGAGCACCGCATTCTCGTGGGCAACGAAACCCGCTGGATACGGGAGCGCGCCGAGATCCGCTTTGATCCGGCGGGGAAGGCCCTCACCGGACTAGGCACCGCCCAGGACATCACCGAGCGCAAGCAGGCGGAACAGAACATCGCCCTCCTGAGCTTCGCCTTGAACAGCGTGAGCGAGGCCGCCTTTCTCATCGACGAAAACGCGCGCTTCCAGTACGTCAACGAAGAGTCCTGCCGCATTCTCGGATACAGTCAGGATGAGCTCCTCGGTTTGGGCGTGTCGGATGTTGATGCGGACTTCCCGGCGGAGCACTGGCCCGACCACTGGAAGGAACTTAAGACCCAGCATTCTCTCACCTTCGAGGGCCGCCACAAGAACAGAGAGGGGTATATCTTCCCGGTCGAGGTCAATGCCAACTATTTTGAGTATGCCGGACAGGGCTATAATCTGGCAATGGTGCGAGACATCACCGAACGCAAGCGGACGGAGGAAGCGCTGAGAAAAAGCGAGGAATTCAATCGAAATATCCTGGCAACCGTCGATGAAGGATTCATTGTCGTAGGCCGTGACTACCGGATCCTCTCCGCCAACAAGGCTTTCTGCGATATGGTGCAGTCATCCGCAGACCAGGTGGTTGGCCGGTTCTGTTATGAGGTCTCCCACCGCATTGACCACCCCTGCTTCGATTCCGGCGAGGAGTGCGCCGTCAGACACACCTTCGAAACCGGCATACCCCATTCCGCCAACCATACGCACGAAAACGCAGCCGGGGTAAAACAGTACGTGGAATTAAAATCCTTCCCGCTCATTGATGCCTCAGGCACAGTAGTTTCAGCAATCGAGACCATCTCCGATGTGACGGAAAAAAGAAAATTGGAAGAACAGCTGCAACAGGCGCAAAAGATGGAGGCGATCGGCACCCTGGCCGGTGGCGTGGCTCATGACTTCAACAACATGCTGATGGTGATCATCGGCCACGCTGAGATAGCCTTACGACAGATGGCCCCTGATCAGCCGTTTTTTGCCGATCTGCGGGAAATCCGGAAAGCCGCCGGGCGTTCCGCCGAGCTGACCAGGCAGTTGCTTACCTTTGCCCGCAAGCAGACCGTCACCCCCCAGGTGGTCGACATAAACAAAACCGTGGAAATGATGCTCAAGATGCTGCGGCGTTTGATCGGCGAGGACATCGATCTCGCCTGGCTGCCGGGGGCGGGAATATGGCCGATCAAGGCGGACCCCTCCCAGATTGATCAAATCCTGGCCAACCTTTGTGTCAATGCCCGCGATGCCATCGCGGGGGTGGGCAAAGTCACCATCGAGACGCGCAATGAGATCATTGATGAGACCTATTGTGCCGACCACCCGGAGGCGGTCCCCGGAGAATATCTCCTGCTGGCCGTGAGCGATGACGGATGCGGCATGGACAAGCAGACCCTGGGCAAGATATTTGAACCGTTTTTCACCACCAAGGAGCAGGGCAAGGGCACCGGTCTCGGATTGGCCACGGTCTACGGCATTACCAAACAGAGCCAGGGCTTCATCAACGTCTACAGTGAGCCAGGCCAGGGATCGACCTTCAAGATCTACCTGCCGCGACACGCTGGCAAGAGCGGGGAGATGCCAAAAGAAAGCGCGACGACTCCAGCGGTTGGAGGGCACGAAACCATTCTACTGGCGGAAGACGAGGCTGCGATCCTGAACATGGTGAAACAGATACTTGAGGACTTCGGATATTGGGTACTGGCCGCTTCTACTCCGAGAGAAGCCATCCGGATGGCAAAAAAACACTCCGGCGAGATCAACCTGCTCATAACCGACGTGATCATGCCCGAGATGAATGGCCAGGAACTGGCAAAGAACCTGCGCGCCCTGCACCCGGAACTCAAAAGTTTGTACATGTCCGGCTATAGCGGCAACGTCATTGCGCACCACGGCGCACTTGACGAGGGAGTCAATTTCATTCAAAAACCTTTCTCGATGCAGGCCTTTGCCGCCAAGGTGCGTGAAGTTCTGGAGAGCAAATAGAAAGCCAGCCTGGTGAAAAACCCGGATCGTTACGAGCTTAGAAATCCGTAAAAAGGGGAAGCGGGCTAATCAGCTCAGGCGCGGAGTCCTTTCTGGCGGGCGGCCCGTTCATAGCCGACAATGATCCGGGACAACTGCCGCTCCTCAAGAGCGGACGGCGTAAAGTGAATACCATAGGTCGCGAATTTTGTGGCCCCGTTGTCGGCTTTTCTGACAATGGTCATGATTGCGGTTTTAATCGTGACCATAAAATTCTTCACGGTTCCTTGGCGGGTAAAGTCGCTGGCCGACTCCGCATGGTTGAGATAAAGACAAAGCGCCCGAATATCGCAGGGCACGGCAATCGGTATTTCCTGGGGAATCCGGACCAGTATTCCCGTGCTGCTCAAGTCTTCGATCCTGCCCGAGAGAATCCTTTTCTTGACGGTCTGAAAGATGGCGACACTGTCGATGGTCGGCACCACCCGGTATGCCTCTCTCCGCTGAATGATCGCAACCTCCGGCGGGAGAGCAAGCTCGAGAAAGTCATCCTTGAGCCGAATAATCCGGCTCTTGCCAGTGATATTGCGGCCAAGCACGCAGCGAAACTGAAACTCCACCGTCTCGGTGGTGAATTTCGAGGCTTTATCCCGTTTAGCCAGGATCAGGCGCGAGGGCGAGACCTTGACCACCCAGGCATCACTGCTATGCCCGTGCTGGACAATGCTCAGAGGCTTGCGCTGGTCCTGCATCTTCTCAAAAATCAGGCTGACCGCTCCCGGCTCCCGAACAATTTCAATGACAGAATCAGACTCTTTCATCTTGCCAAGACTCCATGATGCAGGGGAAACAATCAGGATGCTGCTTCAAGAATACCAATCTTGGTGAACTCGTAACAACCTGAAAAGTTCACAGGCCCACCACAAAAAAATAAACCACCTACACATTAATACCCGTTGTAATCGTGGCTTTTTACGATTTCAACAATCTTGATGGTCATATCCAAAAAAGTATAAGAAACCTAAAGGGTCATGCCAATTTGCACAAGTTATTTTTGCGCGAACCAAAGTTTTTTTCATTTGCTTTTCCCACCCGCTTTAAGCAATAATACAACTACGCTCCGATGGCCGCTTTTCACCCCAGGAAGTTCCCCTCAACTTTTCAGCGGCGAAGCCTCATCGGGGCGTTCTTGCGCCCCGCCCACCCATTCTCCTTGGTCAGCTGTGCTCGCGGGTCTTGCGGAAAATGATCTCCGGGAACAATTCCTGAACCCGGCCCAGCCGCCACTCGCTTTCCGCCAGATAAGCCAGATGCCCCTCGGCATCCAGGGCCAGATGGGCCTGATTCTTACTCTTGAACTCGTCGAGCTTCTTGCGGTCCTCACAGTCAATCCAGCGGGCGGTGGCGTAGCTGACCGGCTCATACACCGCATCCACCCCGTATTCCGCCTTGAGCCTGGACATGGTCACCTCAAACTGCAACACCCCCACCGCGCCCAAAATATAGTCGCTACCCATGGTCGGCCGAAAGAGCTGTACCGCTCCCTCTTCGGCCAGCTGCACCAGCCCCTTGTTCAGCTGCTTGATCTTGAGGGGATTTTTGATCAGCACCCTCCGAAAATGCTCGGGTGCGAAATTGGGGATGCCGGTGAACTTGAGGGGCTCCTTGTCGGAAAAGGTGTCGCCGATCTTGATCGTCCCGTGGTTGTGAATGCCGATGATATCGCCGGGCCAGGCCTCCTCCACGTTGGTGCGGTCCTGGGCCATGAAGATGGTGGCGTTGGCCAGGGAAACCTCCTTGCCGAGCCGATGGTGCATGACCTTCATCCCCCGGGTAAACTTGCCGGAGCAGATGCGAAAAAAGGCGATTCGGTCGCGGTGGGCCGGGTTCATGTTGGCCTGGATTTTGAAGGTGAAGCCGGAAAAGGATTCTTCGTCCGGGGAAACCATGCGGGTCTTGGTGGCGCGGGGGCCGGGGGGCGGAGCCAGCTCGACAAAGGCGTCCAACAGCTCGCGGACCCCGAAGTTGTTGACGGCGCTGCCGAAAAAGACCGGGCTCTGGCTGGCCTTGAGATACTCTTTATGGTCAAAGGGGCTGGCGGCTCCGGCCAGGAGTTCGAGATCCTCGCGGAGCCGGTCTGCCTGACTGCCCAGGATCTGATCCAAAAGAGGATCATCGAGGTTCTTGACCACGATGGAGTCCTGGGGTCGCCGGTCCTTGCTGGGGGTAAAAAGGTTCAGCTCCTGGCGCAGGATATTGTAGACCCCCTTGAAACGCTTGCCCATGCCGATGGGCCAGGAAAGCGGGGTGCATTCGATCTGCAGCTTCTCCTCGATCTCGCTTAAGATATCCAGGGGCTCGAGGCCCTCTCGGTCCAGCTTGTTGATGAAGGTGATCACCGGGGTGTTGCGCATCCGGCAGATCTCCATGAGCTTCTCGGTCTGGGCCTCGACCCCTTTGGCGCTGTCGATGACCATCAGGGCGCTGTCCACCGCAGTGAGCACCCGGTAGGTGTCCTCGGAAAAATCTTTGTGCCCGGGGGTATCCAGCAGGTTGACCTCGAAATCCCGGTAATCGAACTGCATCACCGAGGTGGTCACCGAGATACCGCGCTCCTTCTCAATGGCCATCCAGTCGCTGACCGCGTGGTGGTCGGTCTTGCGCGACTTGACCGCCCCGGCCATCTGGATGGCCCCGCCGAAAAGCAGAAGCTTTTCGGTGAGGGTAGTCTTGCCCGCATCGGGATGGCTGATAATGCCGAAGGTGCGGCGACGGTTGATTTCTTTTTCCAGTATGCTGCTCATCTGATCCTTTCCTCTCTTCTTGCCTGGCCGTAAATTGGTAAGCGTTCACCAGGGGCACCCAAATTTCAGGCAAACACGGAACTGTAAGCGTTCAGCAGTGCCGCAGATGCGCGTGTCAGTCGTCGGCAGAAGTGTCCGACCAAGAGGCCTGTTCGCTATACATACGGTATGCGGACCAGGCCGATGACAAAGCAGATGTGGTGCTGCTGAACGCTTACGTAAATTGGCCTACGGAACAGCGTATATACCGCAAAAAACGCAATTTGTCAGCAAGTTCCCCACCGCCGGTCCACCACCCTCCGTGGCACAGGGGACGAATTTGCTTTATGCATCACCGGCGGGCGTGTATACTTTTTTCGTAACCGTTCAGTCTACATTCTTTCCGGCTCCAGGCTGGATAGCTGCGATTTTTCCTTCTTTTTTCTTGGTGATCCCTTGTCCGTAAGCAAAAAAAAACCAACCCGCACCCCATCATCTGGAGGCCCGGCCACTGCCGCAAAAAACCGTCGCCCCTCGCAAGGCAAGAGTAAACCCTCGCCGGAAAACCCCTCGAGCAGAAAGGCCCGCCAACCTGCCACGGCTGCCGCTGCCGAGCGTGAGTTTACCGGCAACAGAAGATCACGCCCGAAGCAAGCCGCAGAGGGAGCCTTTCGCACCTCCGCCATCCCAAGTGAGCGGCAGCCCGGCCCCAAAAGAAAATCCCCGCCGGAAAAACCGTCGCCGAGAAAATCCCGCAATCGCGGGGCTGCTTCCCCTCCCGAACATGGCTTTACCCGCAGCAGAACTCCGCAGCCGGAAAAATCCGAAGAGGAACTGTTCTGGACACCGGCCTCGACCTCTGATCGTTCCTTTGCCAGCTTTCTCAAGCCGCTTATTCCCTCAACCATCGGCCCGGAAGGCCAGGCCATCCTCTACAGCTCTCCTTTGGCCCATCTTGATTATTCCCTGGAGCTGCAGATAAAAGACCAGGGGTTGATGGCCTTCTGGAAACAGCACCGGCTGCCCGGTTCGCCGGAACAGGTAATCCGCTCCCCCAAAGCCAGGGGCTACCGCACCACCTCAAAGCGCAAGGGTTTCCTTTATGGCTCCACCCTGTATCTCCTTCTGGGAGACAAAGCGGCCCTGCCCAAGAACCGGCAGTATTTTACCGCCTCGCCCCTGGAGCCCAAGGAACACGAGATCATCTACCGCTTTCTCCAGCAAAAACTCAGTGAGCCGGCCTTCCGGCTGATCGCCGGGCATCTCAATTATCTTATCATCCGCGGCGGCTATACCGAGCAGGCGGTGATCTTCAATGTGGATCTGCTGAACGGGCCGCTGGTCCGCAAACTGAAACTGCTGAGCGCGCACCTCCAAAAGCTTCCCATTGCCGTCACCGCCGCCTTTGTTTACCTTGACCCCAGCCAGTCGGATTACTATCTGGAAAGCAAACGCCCGGCGGAGACCCTCAATTTCAAAAAGCTCTTCGGCCCCGACCAGTTGATGGCCACCTACCATGACTGCCGCTACCAGTTCCATCCGACCTCGTTTTCCCAGATCAACGAATCCATGGTGGAAACCATGCTGACGCGGGCGCGGGAACTGCTGGCCCCGGCCCCGGACCAGTCCCTCCTCGACCTGTACTGCGGCTACGGCCTGTTCAGCCATTACCTCGCCCCCGATTACCGGCAGGTCCTGGCCGTTGACGGCGAAGGCCCTTCCATCCGGGCCGCCGAGGCCAACAGCCGTCTGAACCAGAAGCGGGGCGGCCAGGCCAAGCCGTCGTTGCAAAATAATTTGCACAGTTGTGATCCCGCGAACGTAACCGATCACGGGGCAACCCCACAAAGGTCAAATAACCACGGAATAAGCGGTCACAGGGTGCCGCAGGTTGCGGCAAGCGGGACGGCGATGCGTACTTATGCCCGTGAGCCGGACCGATCGCCGCAAGATGTGGTGCCCTGTGATCGCTTACCCGCGAACGGCATAAGGAGCCGTAAAGAAGGGCAGAAAGGTACAGATTATCTTGCAACGGCTCCTAAATTTCTCGCCCACCGAATCACCGTCGGCTATCTGGAAAAGACTCTGCCTCCCCCCGTGAGCAACGAGGTAATCCTGCTTGATCCGCCCCGCCAGGGTACGCTGCCGGGGGTGATCGCAGCCCTGGCTCGCCGGAGACCGCAAAAGGCGCTCCATATCTTCTGCGGGGTGGACCAGATCCCGCCTTCCCTCAAGGAGTGGCAGGCCGGCGGCTACCAAGTGCGGCGCATCGCCCCCCTGGACATGTTTCCCGGCTCGGCCAATCTTGAAATCATGATTTTACTGGAAGCAAAGGCGTAACCTTGATGGACTCGTAACAACAAAAACGTAACGTCAAGACGCAGAGACGCAAAGGCAACATGTTTAAATAAAAGGATTACCTGATTAGCGCTAATCTTCCGCAAGACGTAATTTGTACCCAGGAGAGCCAGTTGCAAAATACCCCCTCTCCCCCGCTTTAGTGGGGGAGAGGGCCGGGGTGAGGGGGTTAAACGGCGACTGTTCACCCTCACCCTAACCCTCTCCCTCAAGGGAGAGGGGATTTGCGGAAGATTAGCGCTAATCAGGAATGATTAAAACTTTGCGACTTTGCGTCTCTGCGTTAAAAAAATGAGTTGTTACGAGTCCATCAACCTTCAAGGCTGCATAATTTCAGGCGAAGAACAGCCCATGGCTAAAAGCGTGTATATCGTGGCAATCGGCCCCCAAAGCGGCAAATCGGTGGTCGCTTTGGGCATTATGGAGCTGCTCTCCCGCCGGCTGCGCAGGGTCGGCTATTTCCGTCCCATCATTCCCTCCCAGCATGTGGCGGACAACAACCTGCAGCTGATCAAAACCCGCTACCGGCTGCCTTTCGCTTACGACGAGATGTTCGCCCTCTCCCATGACGAAGCCCAGCATCTTTCCGCCGAAGGAAGCACCGATCAGATCCTCAAGACCATTCTCGACAAATACAAGCATCTGGAAAGTAAATGCGATTTCATCCTCTGCGAGGGCACCGATTTCAGCGGCCTCTCCCTGCCGTTCGAGTTCGAGTTCAACGCCGAGGTGGTCAACAATCTGGGCAGCCCCATCCTGCTGCTGTTAAACTGCCACGACAAATCCCCGGCGGATATCCTCGATGCCCTGCACGTGGCTCAGGAATCCTTTCTCAAGAAGGGCTGCACCATCCTGGCCAGCATGGTCAACCGCGTCGATCCCTTTCTCATGGAGACGGTGCGGGAAAAACTTGCGGAATGTAATACGGAATGCGGGCCGGTCTATATCCTGCCGGAGGAACCGTTTCTGGGCAAGCCCACGGTGGGGGAGATCGCCCGGGCCCTGGATGCCAGGGTCATCATGGGAGACCCGGAGGAGATGAACCGGGGAGTGGCGGATTTCAAAGTGGCGGCCATGAATCTGCCGCATTTTCTCGACCATCTGGTGGAAGGCGATTTGATCATCGCGCCGGGCGACCGCTCGGATATCATCCTCGGCAGCCTGGCCGCCAACTTCTCCAGCACCTACCCGAGCATCGCCGGACTGCTCCTTTCGGGCGGTTTTGTGCCGGACGCCCAGATCACCCTGCTCCTTGAAGGCTTGAGCTACAAGGTGACCGTGCCCATCGTCAGCGTGCGGACCGATACCTTTACCACGGCCATGCACGCCAGCGCGGTGCCCCCCATGCTCACCCCGGAAAATAACCGCAAGATCGCCACCGCTCTGGGCCTTTTTGAGACGCACGTCAATCTGCCCGAACTGGAAAGCCGCATTTCTCTTGTGAGATCGACGCGGGTCACCCCGATCATGTTCGAATACAATCTGGTGGAGATGGCCCAGAGGCACCGGCAGCACATCGTCCTGCCCGAGGGAGCGGAAGAGCGAGTCCTGCGGGCCAGTGAAATCCTAATCCGGCGCGGCGTGGCGGATATCACCCTGCTGGGCAACCCTGCGGAGATCAAAGGCACGGCCAGCAATCTCGGCCTTGATCTTACCGGCGTCGAGATTATCGATCCTGTTACCTCTCCCTTGCGCAAGGAGTTTGCCGAAATTTACTTCCAGCTCCGCCGGCACAAGGGAATTACCGAAAAGGGCGCCTTTGACACGGTGGCCGACGTCAACTACTTCGGCACCATGATGATCCACAAGGACTTGGCCGACGGCATGGTTTCCGGGGCGGTGCACACCACCGGGGACACCATCCGCCCGGCCCTCCAGATCATCCGCACCCAGCCGGGGGTTTCCATTGTTTCCAGCGTCTTTCTGATGTGCCTCGCCGACCGGGTTCTGGTCTACGGCGACTGCGCGGTGAACCCCGACCCCAACGCCCAGCAGCTGGCGGAAATCGCCATCAGCTCGGCCCTAACCGCCAAGCTCTACGGCATTGAACCCCTGGTCGCCATGTGCTCCTATGCCACCGGCACCTCGGGCAAGGGCGCCGACGTGGACAAGGTCCGCGAGGCGACCCGGATCGCCAAGGAACTCCGGCCCGATCTCAAGATCGAGGGACCGATCCAGTACGACGCGGCGGTGGACGCCGGGGTGGCGAAAACCAAGCTGCCGGACAGCCAGGTGGCAGGCAAGGCCACGGTGTTCATCTTCCCGGACCTGAACACCGGCAACAACCTGTACAAGGCGGTGCAGCGCTCGGCCAACGCCGTGGCCATCGGCCCGGTACTCCAGGGGCTGAACAAGCCGGTCAACGACCTGAGCCGGGGCTGCACCGTAGCCGACATCGTCAATACCGTAGCCATTACCGCCATCCAGGCCCAGTAACACAGTAACGGAGCAGCAGCACCACATCTGCGTTGTCATCGGCCGGCTCGTGTGCAACAGCACACTTCGCCGACCTCTTCCTAGCATCTGCGGCACTGCTGCTCCGTTACTGTCCTGATTACCCCTTTAAGGTATCTTCACGAAAGTGAGTTTTCCGGCCGGGGGAAACTTTCGCGGGTTCGGCTGCGTTTTCCTGCCCATGGATGGGCAGGACAGCAGACGCCTCGGAGGCGGACAGGATGTCCGCCGAGAATGAGCGCAAGCTTCCCCCGGCCGGAAAACGGTTCACCGCCGATACATGAATGCCGCTTACGGCACGGAATGCCCATGAAAAACCTAATGAAGATTCTGGTTCTTAACTCCGGCAGCTCCTCCATCAAGTACCAGCTGTTCGACATGCTGGAGCAAACGGTGCTGGCCGCTGGCAGCGTCGAACAGATCGGCGAAGAGGGCAGCCACCTCAGCCATTCTCTCAATACGGGCCAGCCCGGGATGCGCAAAACGGTGCGGGCCCTGCCGATTGCCGATCACCGGCAGGGCTTTCAGCTGATCACCTCGACTCTCCGAGAAACCGGGGTCCTGGCCGACCCCGGCGAACTCAGCGGCATTGGCCACCGGGTGGTGCACGGCGGCGAAAAATTCAAGGAGCCCGCCCGGGTTACTCCTGCGGTGCTGGCCGCGATCCGGGGTTTGATCCCTCTGGCGCCGCTGCACAATCCGGCCAATCTCCTCGGCATGGAGGTGGCCATGGAAAACGCGCCCGCCGTACCTCAGGTCGCGGTGTTCGATACCGCCTTCCATCAGTCCCTGCCCCCCCACGCCTACCGCTACGCTATCCCCAAAAACCTCTACGAGGCGCACCAGGTCCGGCGTTTCGGCTTCCACGGCACCTCGCACCGCTATGTGGCGAAAAAAGCGGCCGAGTTTCTGAACAAACCCCTGACCTCCCTTCGCCTGATCAGTCTGCATCTGGGCAACGGGGCCAGCGCCGCCGCCATCCGACAGGGGAGATGCATCGACACCTCCATGGGCCTCACCCCGCTGGAGGGATTGATCATGGGCACCCGCTGCGGCGACCTTGACCCGGCAATCATCTTTTACCTTGAACGGGAAACCGGCCTTGCCCCAGGGGAGATCGAGACGATCCTCAACAAGGAAAGCGGCCTCAAGGGGATCTGCGGGGTCAACGACATGCGCGGGGTGGGGGAGCTGGCAGCAGACGGCAATCCGGAAGCGCAGCTTGCCATAAGCATGTACTGTTACCGGATCAGGAAATACATCGGCGCCTACCATGCGGTGCTGGGAGGGCTGGACGGGCTGATTTTCACCGGCGGCATAGGGGAAAATGCCGCGTTTATCAGAGAGGGATGCTGCGAAGGCCTTGCCCATCTAGGGCTGGAACTGGACAAAGGGAAAAATCTTGCCCCCCGGCAAGGCGAGGCCGCCTTGGAGAGCAAGGCTGGCCGGGTGGGCATTCTGGTTATTCCCACCAACGAAGAACTGGAGATTGCCGAACAGACCGTCGCCTGCCTGAGGGAAGTGAAAGGTTAAAGGCTGAAGGCTGAAAGCTGAATGCTGAAGGTTTCAGGCTGATAATCGCGCAAAATGTGGGACAATTTGCAGGTCGAAGCGAATCAGAATTTCCTTGGCAACGGAGAAGAATCCTTGCGGCCATCAATAATTTTCTGGAGTTGCCGGCGTTCAACCCGCGCCTCCTCCAGCTCGTTTTGGATCGCCATCTCCTCCTCCGGGGTCGCGGAAAGCAGAAGCTTTTCCAGCCGGTCCACCTGCTGCTGCGCCCGATAGAGTTCCCGTGCCAGATCCCGTAAGCCGTGGTTCATAAATAACCTCGATTTGAAAATGACCTGAGCGGCATAAAGGGCTGTAAATGATTTTATTCATTAACAGCCCCTAATGACATGTGCCTACCTTGTCTGATGTTTCTCTAATGCCCGAAAGGCGATCAAGGCCGCACCATTGAGACCCGCATTGTCGGTGGTGATGATCCTGACCGGGATGGAGGAAAGAATCCCAGCCATGCGCCCTTTGCCTGCAAAGCGCTCCATGAATCTCTTGGCATCAAAGACGGAAAGAAGGCGAGGCAGCATGCCGCCGCCCAGATAGAGCCCCCCGGTTGAGAGAAACTTGAGCGCCATGTTTCCGGCTTCGGCCGCCAGGACAGAAAAAAAGATCTCCAGGGTCAGGCGGGCGACTTCGCCTTCTTTCGCCAGGGCCTGGCCCAGGAGAACCGGGTTAAAATCCGGGGCCGCAGCCAACGCCTCCTGAAAAGCCGGAGGAACCCTCATCCCTGCCCCTTGGGTCAGGTAGCGATAGATATTCGGGATTCCTTTTCCAGAACAGACCAGCTCGTAGCTGACATGGTCGTGTGCCGCCCGCAAAAAAGAAAGCAGCCCTTGCTCCAACTCCGAGGTTGGGGCAAAATCGGCATGCCCCCCCTCCGACGGAAACGGTGTGTAGTCCGTGCCATTCCAGCAGAGATAGGCCTCGCCCAGCCCTGTCCCCGGCGCAATAACCGCCCTGCTCCCTTGGGGCGCCACCGTGCCGGCATTGACCACCAGGAGATCTTCCGGCGGTAAAATCGACACCGCCTGGGCCACCGCAACCAAGTCGTTCAACAAGATTACCTCGGCCAGCTGAAACTGTTCCTGCAAGACCTCCTGGTCAAGGAGCCAGCCCAGGTTGGTCATCCTGGCCCTCCCGCCCGCAACCGGCCCGGCCACGCCAAAGGCGGCCGTTTGGGGATGCGGCTCAGAGCCACGCAGAAACTCCGCAATTACTCCGGAAAAATCGTCATAATCGCTGCAGGCAAAGCGCTGCTCCCTGACCAAGGCATAACCATGCCCTGTTGTGACATACAGGGCCAGGATTGCTTTTGTCCCCCCCAGATCTCCCGCCAGAAAACAGCCCATTTTCCTCTCCCTAACAGGGGGTGAAAACCAGTTTTCGCCCCAAACTGCTCTGCTCTAACAGAAGAGTAACCGATCACGGGGTTAACCCACAAAGGTCAAATAACCACGGAATAAGCGGTCACAGGGTGCCGCAGGTTGCGGCAAGCGGGACGGCGATGCGTACTTTTGTACGTGAGCCGGACCGATCGCCGCTGTCAATCGTCGGCAGAAGTGCCGACAACATGTGGTGCCCTGTGATTGCTTACACAGAAGAGGCCGCACCATGCCGGAGCGGCCTCTTCATAAACTTGCAATTCCAAGGGTTCTTCAGACAAGGCAAACCGGCCCGGTCCTCCGTGTTATGCTTTTCCCCCCTCAACCAGCCGGGTAAGATGCCCGATATTATCGCGGAGCATCATGGTCTGGGCGGTAACCGCCTCGGAGGCCGCGGCCAGCTCCTCGGCATTAGCCGCCATCTGCTGGGTGCCGGTGTCCATCTCGGTTACAGCCTTGTTGATCTGGAGAACTCCCAGGGTCTGCTCCCGGGAGGCGGTGGCAATCTCTGCCACCAGAACAGCCACCTTGCGCGAGCCCGCCACCACATCCTGGGATTCCGCCACAACCTCATTCACCTTGCTCAGGCCATCATTGACATTGCCTATGGCTCGTTCAATCAGATCGCTGGAGTTTCTTGCCGATTGAGCGGTGCGTTGGGCAAGATTGCGCACCTCATCGGCAACCACGGCGAAGCCCGCGCCCTGGACGCCGGCCCTGGCCGCTTCCACCGCCGCATTCAAGGCGAGGAGATTGGTCTGGAAGGCGATCGCCTCAATCTCCCGAATGATCGAGGCGATGGCGTCACTGTCCTTTTTAATGTTCTGCATGGAGCTCTGCATGGCCGCCACATTGGCGTTTGCCCTGGAGCCAATTGCATCATTATGCTTCATCCCGGAATTGGCCTCGGCGGAATTGCTGTCATTCTGCTGGACCATGGCGGTGATCTCTTCCAGGGAAGCACTGGTCTCCTCCAGCGATGCCGCCATCTCCGAAGCCATTTCCGCCACTACATGGGAGACGCTGGCCGTGGCCCGTGACTCTTCGGAGATCCGGTCGGCGCTCTCATCCAGCTCGTCGACAATGGCCTTGATGGCTCTAACCAGCATCTGCACGATAAAAAAGGCGAACAGAAAAACGGCCAGCAGAGAAATACTCCCGCCAACGATAAAAAAAGTCCCGAACCTCTTCACCTCGTCCATGGCCTCTGCCTTGGCAGCCTCCGTCCCTCCCCGCAGTTCGTCAACCGCCGCCTTGCTGCTTGTCATCAGGCCGGAATAGCTGTCAAAAAATTCTCCGTCAAAGACCTCATGGGCCGCGGCCTTGTCCCCTTTTTCCAGGGAGGGCAGGATCGTTTTGTGGATGAGCTCGGCCATCTTCGGCCAGGAGGAAGCCAGATCGTCATAGGAAGCCTGCACCGCCGAGGCAAGCTCCACCGCGTGGCATGAGCCGCAATACAGTTTATTGCCGCCGGGATTGACAAGATTCCCCTGCATTTCGGCAATGGCCTCCTCAAACCTCTTGCCGGTGTTATTAATGCCGCCCAGGGAATCAGGATCATATTCCACAAGCTGATCCTTGACCATGCTGTTGAGGTGGACGAGGTTAAGACGGGTTCGGGCAAGATTGTCGGTATAGGCCATCTTCCGCTCGATACCGGCGTACATCTCACCCCCGATCTGCACCCGATGGATGATGAACTGGGCGATCACCACACTTGACACCATGGACAGTCCGACAAAACCAACGAGCAGAAAAAGCTTTACCCGCAGACTCAGGCTCTCAAACCATTTTTTCATAGCTGTTCCTCATGCGTGTGCATCATTAAACCATTGTTAACGACGAAGATTATTGAAATCGCAAAAAGCCGCGATTACAACGGTTGTCGCTGCGTAACCACTTGATTTTGCGTCTCGGACCTGTGACCTTTTTCCCTTATTACGAGACCATCAAGATTGTTTTCAAACGGAGCATCTAACATCCAAATCAACAGGGTTTATATTATATCGTCTACTCCTGATTTTTTTACCACATATTTTCTCACCTGACCGCTGGTTGCCATCAGTGGTGACGGCAAGGATTGACCGCCCCAAAGAACCTGAAGGTTTCGCCCCATTTCGCCGCCAGGGGAAACAGTGGCGCAGACCTTCTTCCCGCCCCAGATTTTTCCCGCGAGATTGTATGATTTTTTGTACCAACTTCGGCAAAATATCATCCAACCTGCCGTTTTTAAAGCATTTTAATGCTATTACCACAAAAAACATCTTCTCTGATCGGTACAAAACAAACTTGCAACCATTTAACACTTCGGAATTAAAACATAAAACCAAAAATAACTTCTCCAATCCAGGCATGTCTGTTCAAAATTTTGTATCCTGCCGGTTTTTTCTTTTCTGGACACCATCCCAAAAAGCCCATGGTTCCTGAGAAAGGCTCCCATCTTAAAAATGGTAAGCCTTGGCACACTTATTGCTATACCATACAAATAACTCTTATCTCCTTTCTCCTTAAAAAGAAGGTCGGCTTTTTCGAAAGTCGATCTTCTTTTTTTTGCTGTTTGCACTATGCGCCAAAGCCAGATATATTGCGCTCCCTGTGGCCGTCGGCGCCTTGCCCACCAATAAAGACTCCGCAGCCAACCTCCCCGAACCCGGCAAGGGGGTTCGGTTTATAGCACACCCCATGAAAATTTTTATTCTGGCACCAATGGCTGGTTGTACCGACCTGCCTTTCCGCCTGCTCTGCAAAGAATATGGCGCAGATCTCTGCTATTCCGAGATGATCGACAGCCATGCCCTGGTGGCGCAAAAGCCAGACTGCCTGGAGCTGCTCCGGACCAATGCTGCAGAACAGCCAGTAATCATGCAGCTTTACGGCAGCGATCCAGAAACCATGGGAAAGGCTGCGGCAATCCTTTCCGAACATCCTGTTGCCGGTATCGATATCAACATGGGCTGCCCCATGGAAAAAATTGTCCAGACCGGCGCCGGAGCTGCCTTAATGAAAAACCCGCGCCTGGCTGAAAAAATTATCACCGCTGTTTGCAAAAATTCCGCAAAGCCGGTAACGGTCAAAATCCGCGCGGGCTGGAACCAGCACCTCATTACCGCACCGAAGATTGCCAGAATCGCAGAAGGTGCAGGAGCGCAGGCCATTGCCATCCATGCCCGCACCTTAAGCGACGGTTTCACCGGGCCCATTGACCATCTGGTAATAGAGCAAACTATGGCAAACGTGTCTATCCCGGTTTTTGCTAACGGAGACATTACCTCCCATGAACAAGGCCAGGCTCTGCTTAAAAAACTCGGCTGCGCCGGAGTGATGATCGGTCGAGCCGCTCTGGGCGCACCCTGGATCTTTTCCGAAGCGGTTAATCAACAGCCTTCCATGGCTTACCGAATCAAGGCACTGCTCCGCCATCTTGAACTGGCCGAGACCCACCTTGGGCCACAACCAGGTCTCTCCAAGATCAGAAATCATGCCTGGAAATACTTTCGCGGCACAAGCACTGGTCCGGCCATCCGCAGGCAGATCGACGCCACCAACACCTACCCTGAGCTACGGACTTACATCCACACCCTGGCCACCCAACTATTGCAGGCATGACCGGCCACGCACGGTCAAGTCCAAATTTTGCGGTAAATTCATTGCGATCGTTTTATGCACGTATGATTTTAACCGTTGACGGCAATAATCTTTTAGTTATGACACGTCTTATCGCGGCGCACCTGCCGTCTGACAGCGGTCCAAACCATGGCGATGCCGACGACAAAGAAAAATGCCATCGTCGCTAAGGTGACCGCCTTTTCCAGCTTCCAGCGCGCAGGTTGCAAGTTCAGCCTGCGATCGATACGCAGAGGATTGCGCTGGGCAAAGGACGTCAGGCGCGACAAGATCTCTTCCGCCTGTCCCATTGCCACCCCGCGCCCCACGAGCTCGCGCATCTGCTCGCCGACACGATTCATCGGCTCCTGGAGACGAATATCGCGCGGCATCTCTTCCCAGATGCCATGTAAAACCACCACCCCTTTGCCGTAGTGGCGTACAAATTCGTCCGGGACAAGATCGCTATAAACGTAAACACCGATCATCCTGGTTTGGTCAAAGACGGCGTAGTAATACTTGTGCCAGGCGGCTTCATTGCCATAGAGGCGCGAGGTGGTTTTCTCGACCAGAATTCGTTCGGCATCGACAACGCCGGTTACTTCGGCTTCGATGGTACGATTCTCACCTGCCAGGCCGGCGACCGATTCCACCCGCAAAGTGGCAAAAAGCGGACCAACGATTTCACTGCCAAACTCAAATAAAGCGGCGCCGCTAAAACCGACGATAGCGACACCGAGAATACCCAAAGCCAAGTTGGCGCGGAGCGTCTTGTCGATCATGGCGTTTTGCCTTCCGCAGGAAAATACCAGTTGAGGCTCTCGCATCGGGGGAAATAATCCGGGCGTGGCAGTTGGATCGTAATTTCTTTCGGCGGTTGAGTGCCGCTCCCGAACTGTCCGCCGGGAGGGTTGTCGCTGATCGTGCCGTGGGGAATATCGAAGTCGGGTTCCATGCCAAGAATGGTGCCCAGCGTGTAGGGCGAAGCGGATGTGCATGTCCCGTAAATGTGGGTTATCTTCCTGAGGGGACGGCTGGAGTCGTTGATAATCATCCGATAACGCGCTTTATCCGCAACGATCTTCACGGGTCTACCATCGGCGAAGACATAGCTTGCAGAACCCATCAGCGTCATATCCTCTTTTGCGATACCGCCCTTCGTGTCCCGGATCACCCAGACATCGGCCACATCAATCCAAGCGCGATAGTTCAGTAGGGTAACACCGAGCAAAAACATCCACGCAACGAGCGCGAGAGGCAAAGCCAACTGCCGGATTCCACTCAGGCTGCGGTACCAGATCGCATGACGGTTTATCCAAACGATGCCGCCAATCACCGGTCCAAACACCAGCACAAAAGCGGCCAGCACCATCGTCAAAAATATATCTTGCGTGATCAGCATGCCAAGTAGACGCTATTTGCTCTGTATCATCAGTAGCAAACCGTCAAACTCCTTGGTCAGCATCAGCTTCCATTCGTCGCCGTCCCGTTTCATGCTGATGACGTCCATTCTCTTTATCGCCGCCGGCCACAATCCGACCTCTATCCTGGCGACGACATGCGCCATATCCCCTTCGGGAACAAAGCCGAGCACCTCAAGTTTCTCGAAGGTGAAACCCATGTTTGATATCATCAGCGAAGCCTTTTGCATGAAGGAGGACATGAACTCCTTTGGGGAGAGTGCCTTGACTTCCGCCAGGGTAGCCTGTTCGCCGAACAGACCGGAAACAAACTCCCGCTTGCCCTTGGCAGCCTCCTTTTCCATTAACGCGATGAATACATCCTTAAATTTCGCCAACTCGCCTTCGTGCATGAATTCCACAACAATCGGCATCCCCCGATCCCGGAGCGCCGTAAAGTAAGCGCGGGCAATCTCCTCCGGTGGCAAGCCCAGCCTTGACGGCAGCGGCGTGGCAATCCCTTGCACGATTCTATCAGCCTCCTGGCGTGTGGCTGCCCTGAACTGGCAGATGCCGGAGGTTATCGGCTCGCGGATGGACGCAACGTCAACAACCTTGCCGTCAACCAGCGTTGCCAGTTTTCTCGTGATATTCGCCTTGGTAAAGGTATGTAATTTTTTTGCAGCTTCGGGATTGAGGGTGATTTCAACTTGAAAATCATCGAGGATATCGATGATAACTTTTGCGTTTATGATCTGAGCGGTATTGATGATCGCGGTTTTGTGCAAATAGATGGCCTCGCCGTTATCGGGATCAACCACCTTCACCAGCCCAGGCCTCGGGTTTGGCTCAATCAGTCTCAGTTCGACAGAAACCGGTGCGGGAGGCGGATAGATGCTTGCTGTTGCCGGCAGGGGTAACAGGAGAGTTGTTAGGGCAAACAACATTGCAGATATGCGCTTCATGGCATCAATTTCCATTTTTTTATAATTTTATTGAGGTCAATGTCTTTTTTGGCCAACCCCGACACTCAAATAAATGCCGAGTGTGACAACATGAAATCCTTGAGACAATGAATAGGACAAAAACAGGTAATTTACCAAGAAAAATGGGTTAGCGAAAATCTCGCTAACCCATTGATTTTATTGGTGCGCCCGGAGGGATTCGAACCCCCGACTCCCGGCTTCGAAGGCCGGACATGGTTATGCTAGTTAACTGTTTGCAAAGCCAACATTTTCTGTAACTCTCTCGTAATTACAGGCAGTTGACTGTTTGTCTTTATTGATATTGTTTTTCCTCTTTTTTCATTCTATTATCCCTTGAAGGTTGGATATAGGGTTGGATAAAAAAAGCAGGGAG
>MGTD01000008.1 GCA_001799285.1 Deltaproteobacteria bacterium RIFOXYD12_FULL_56_24 | reverse complement strand
TTCACGAAACGCTGGATTACGTCAGTCCGGAACAATATGAGCTTTTGACAAATGCTGCTTAATCAACTGTCCGTGAAAGCGGGGGTAGCTCACACTGACCCCAAGAGCCACACCCCCGTCGAGCTAGATATTAACTTCTTCGGGGGTGACTGTCATCTGCAATAATTCCATGATAGACCCCTATTGTCCCTCTTCAGCGATCCGGTTCGGTTAACATCAATCCTCTGGTTGCACTCTCTAACTCATCATCTGGCAACGATCGGGCAGACATTCTTAGGCCGCGCCACGTTGTCGGGGGTTCTTCGTAAATGGCGACGCCACAGCGACTTCGAGCCTCGCAGGTCACGGATATCTTTACCCGCATGTCGTCGTGCAAAGGGACGGGAACGGGAAAGACGAGAGCAATACCAAGCGAACTCATACGATGCGCAACGACCACCTCGTGAGCCCCAGGAGGTACATAGATACGCGTGAAACCGGGAACATCAGGCAACAAAGCACGAGCCTCTCCATCAACGAACACAACCCAACGAACCTTGCGATCCGGCCCCTCACCCTCGATTCGAGAACGGACGATCACAAGGAGTTCGCTAGCGTCGTATGGAATGCTCCTGTTTGCATTTAGCTCAGGAACTTCGGGTTCTAGAGGGATTTCTGCACAGCTGGCAGTCCATACGACTAGAAACGCAAGTCCAACTCGAGACAAGACTACTTTGACGCGCATTGCGCGTGACACTCTCTGCAACTGAATTGATCGAAACAGCGAGGACAATCGTATCGTTTCCATTCCCGCGCGCTCAAGACGCCCAACGAGTCTGTAGAAAAACCCGTTTTGCAAGGGTTCGCCGAATGAGGGCGGTTTGATTTTCTCGCCGCTCCTGATTTGGTTTCCCAGTTTATCTGTTCTGTTTCCCGCTTCTTTCTTACCTGCTCCTGTCGCCTGGCTCCATTACTTTGCCAGAACCCGCTTTATTGTCAAACAGTTTCAGCTTTTTTCTGCTGATCACGCAAAACTTGGCCCGCAAGGTGAAACGATCCAGGCCCATGATGTGGCAGATGTTGGCAAAGGGCGGCTCCGCGATGGCTACCCGCATGCTGTACAGGACTCGGCCTGCGGTAGAGTCGATCTTTCGCTTCATCTTTTCGATGAAAGTTTCTTTTCCCTTGGCGGACCGGCCATGGAAGTAGGCCACCTGCCGGATTTCCGTCCGCTCGGGATGCCGCAGAGAGTAGATAGGGTACGTACTTCAAGTTATAAGTTTTGATTCACTGGAACCCGTTTACGGCGAAGCATCTAATAAACTGAAGAACATCCTTATTTTACAGAGTATTTTTTGATAACGATTTTCTCTTGACAGGGGGAATATAGGATGTCCCCCATCTGCCCCCTATTCGGTTGGTGACGGCAACGGGGAACGCAAAATAGTAGGACCCTGTTGTAATCTCAAAAGGACGCTTTGTACTTCACCGAACCCGGGAAATTCCTCCGTCAAGAGCTTGCGCGCCCACTCTTCGTCATTCGTTACGCGCATTTCGTCGATTCGGATAGATGTCATTATCCGTCCACCGAAAAGCAACGGAATGCTCTCGCCGGTAAAGCGCAGCGTGCCCGCATAGATAAGCCTGGCATTTAGGGGAATATCCAGCCGCCAACGAGGAGCGTTCTTGAGACCTCGCTCGTAAGTCAGAACGTCTGTGCGCCTGGGTGGGTAAACAGCCAGGTAATGAATGCCATGCGGTAGGACAAAATACGTCCAGCCTTCCTTACGCGACTCCGGTGACAAGAAGCGCAAAAGCGCCAGGCGCTTGGGTTCGCCACCGGTCTCAAAGGATCCCAACCCAAAACTGATATTGTCGTCCATGACGGAATGCTTGAACGCTTCATAAGGCTGTTGGTTCTCTACGACACAATCCACCCTCAACAGCACGATTGCCTTCTCACTAGCACCGACTGCTGTTCTTTCCTTCAAAGTCGGCAAACCGGTGGAGGCACATCCGATAATATAGCTGACGAATACACAGACGATCAAGAGTCTCAAGATGCCGAGACCCCTTCTTTGCCCGGCAACCCGTTCTCGGCTTTGTGTCCTGAGAGGTTGTTTCATCGGCGGTCAATCCTGTCTTTGGTTCAATCTTTCGGATGACTTCTTATAAGAATCACCAATCCATTCTTTGAGGAAATCTCCATAGGACTTGTACGGGGGCCGAACCGCTCTCTCGAAACGCTGCACCCGGTCCTGGTCATCGAATTGAATGAGCAGCATGTAATGCTTTGGAATGTCCGACATGCCTGCGGCGCCGGAATAATAGGCACCGACAGCCCAAAGTAGAATGCCTTGTCGCATCTCCCAGTTGTATGCAAACAGGTGAGCTTCTTCCCAGATGACGTCCGGGCTGCCCAAGCGGACCATGACCTCACTCTTCGTTGTAACGTTGGGGGCAAGGAAAATCAATTGATCCTCTGTTACCGGGTTCCCAGCCAGCACCTTCCGCTCTTGAGTAGGGATCGGAAGGAATACGCATCCGGTCTGCGAGATCAGCGCACAAAACAAAAAAGAAATAATCATCCGAGCGCACATCGCCTGACCTTCATGGGCACGGCTTTTTGTGATCCGCCGGAACTGGGTGCTCATTAACTGATTCGCCATCTTTATCCCCCCGTGCACTTTTTTTGCTATCAAACGGCCAACGAGTCTGTAGAAAAACCCGTTTTGCAACAGCGAACGGTCAGGTCTAGAAAATCAGCTTTTTCGCTCTGCCCTGCTGTCGGAGGGGGACATTGTTGCATAGTATGCAAAAGTTAGCTTTGACGCAACCCAGCCCCTCTGGTTATCGCCCGGCTGATGGAGGAAGTTGCCACCCCGAGAGCCCGGGCGATTTCAGCCGTTGCCAGACCCAGTTCCTCGATGGCGCGGAACGCTATTGCCGCCCTCGCTTCGCTTACCACCCTGCGTCGGCTGCCGGATCGAAGTTCCTTGCCGCTCACCGACCGATTCCGGCATTCTTCCTCGATGATCTCGACCATGGTCTTGCCGGATCGCCTGATGCGCAGTTGCCGCAGTTCACTCTCTTCCGCCTCCCGCAACAAGTCTTCGACAAAATCGCCCCCGCCGAGAATCCGCTCATCCGAACACACCTGCTCGCCACTTTGCCGCAGCCCAAGCACTTGCGACCAGCCTCCCTGGCTGCGCACCAATCCGCCCCCGGTCAACTCCGGTCTCTTGCCCTGCTCCAATCCATCCGCCACAAAAGCGCGGTATTTCTTGCGACCGGCGGCAAGGGTGGTCCCGAAATGGGCCAGTACGTATTCGGTACTCATCCACTCCATGGGGTGCTTCCCCATCAACGCCGCATGGCCGCACCACGGATAGCTGTCAAGTTCACCCAAGGTCGCCGCCAGCCCGGCGCGGACAGGGTTGAGATGGATATAGCGCACGAGTTCGAGCAGATATCGTTCTTCCTCGCAGAGGATTGATTTATAGCGGTTCTCGAACAAATGACCGCTCCGATTATGACGGCGGTTGAAGTAAATGGCATACGAGGTCAGCAGCTTGCGCATCACGGAGGAAATTCCGCCTTCTCCGCTTTTGTAAAGGATGTGGAGGTGATTGGTCATCAAGGCGAAGGCGAACACCTGAATCTTGGAGGCAACGATCAATTCGCCGAGCCTTTTCAAGAACCGGCGGCGATCGTCGTCATCGCAAAAGATCTCGGCCCGGTTGATTCCCCGGACCATATAGGGGCTCCGGGACGTTGTTGCGTACTATGCGTAAATTCACCTGACGCAATCAGACCGACGCACAAAAAAAGCCGCTCCCAGGCGGATCATCTCCCGAAGCGGCTTGCGATTTCCTGATTGTTGACGGCTGTTAGCGATACTCGGTCCCGGCATGCCTTTCCCCCTGGTGGCATTCATCTGAACAGCGAGGATCCCAGCTTAAACAACAGGATAGGGATTGACAAGCAAAAAGTTGTTAGAAAAGTGCCATTCAGGACATCCATGATTAATTTTGCCCCCCACCCTTCCCCGCTTGAACTTCAACCCAGTAATCTGCCCATAAAATTTCCCCCTTCATTGAGCAGTTCTTGCCGGATACAATCTCGTGGCGCATCGCCACCAGCTGCCCATTTTCACCACGAACCAGGATTTCAAACGCTACGCCTCGGTGCTGCCGATCCGCATGTACCAGCCGCGCCTGCGGTAGCGTTGCGGCAGAAGATTACGTTCTTTGAGGAGGCAAAATGAGGACTTGGCCCGGTAGCTAAGTCTGCCTCATTTTTCGACTGATTAAAACCTTGCTTTCTTTCACTCCAAAATCTGGTACTATTGCCCAATGATGCACCGGGGGTAGTGCCTCACCGGAACTTCGACGCAACAAAAAGAGAGGCGCGGCGTGATAGGCGGGAGCGTAATCATGACGAAGAGCCACTGGAAACCAGCCCATGATTCAGCCACAACTGCCCCTAGTCCTTGTCGACAATTTACCTTTCGGAATCTACGCGGTGGATGCGACCAGCTATCGTCTGGTTTATCTCAACCCCTTTATGGCCGAGCGCTACGGCGTTACCGGCGATTACACCGATGCCCGTTGCTGGGAGTTGCTCCACCAGGGTGAGGGCCCCTGTCCCCATTGCAAGCTCAAGCTCCTGATCACCGGTGAGGGGCAGCCAACCGGCGAAGTTATTGTCCACGAACATTACAACGACGTGGACGAGTGCTGGTATCAGCATCATGAGCAGGTCATCTTTTGGTCGGATGGCAAGATCGTTAAATACTCCGTGGTGGTGGACATCTCGTCCATAAAGCAGATTCAGAATTCCCTGGCCGAAGCCCATGCCCAGCTGGCTCTAAAGAGCCGCGAGCTGGAATTGCTCTCGGTGACCGATCGCCTTACCGGGCTCGGCAACCGCAACAAACTGGACGAACGGCTGGCCGACGAATTGGCAAGATCCCGGCGTAACGGTACCGCTTTTGCCTTGGTCATGCTGGATATTGATCATTTCAAGGCAGTAAACGACACCTATGGCCATCAGGCTGGCGACGAGGTGCTGGCGGCAACCGCCGCCCTTCTGCGGCAGCACAGCCGGGCCACTGATGTGGTTGGGCGCTGGGGCGGAGAGGAATTTATGCTCCTCTGTCCCGAAACCGATGCAAACGGGGGCATGTTTCTGGCCGAACAGTTGCGCGCCTGTGTAGAAGAGGCCAGATTCCCGGTTATAGGCCGGATAACCGCCAGTTTCGGGGTTGCCGCCTTTCGTCCTGCGGACGACGAGGAAGCCCTGCTCAGGCGGGCGGACGATGCGCTTTACCGGGCCAAGGGAAAAGGACGTAATCGGGTGGAAGCAGGCGAGGAGATCCCGTGTTGACCGGGACGTGGGAGCAACCAGGTAAAATTCAGCAAGAAGCCGCGCCATGACCACAACCAAAATAACCATTGATCCCCTGACCAGGGTAGAAGGGCATCTCAAGTTCGAAACCCGGGTCGAAAACGGAGTGGTTGCCTCGGCCCGGACTTCGGGCATGCTCTTTCGCGGCATCGAAAAGGCACTTATCGGCTATGATCCCCGCACCGCCTTGCAGTTGACCCAGCGGGTCTGCGGGGTATGTCCGTATGCCCACGCGGAAGCGGCGGCCCTGGCCCTGGAAAACGCCATGGGCATCCATCTCAATGCCAACGGGCAACTGCTTCGCAACCTCATTGTCGGCGCGTATCAGGTGCAGGATTGCCTGCTGCATTTTTACCAGTTGAGCGCCCTGGATTTCATCGACGTAACCGCGGTGCTGAAGTACCGGGGTGCGGATCCCGGCTTAACCACGATGCGCGATTGGGTGCGCAGCGAAACCCGCTCCCAACGGATTTTTCCCGCAGCCCCCTTTCTCCCCCGTTATCAGGGAGATTTCCTCAAGGATACAACCGCCAACCTATCGGCGGTGCGCAATTATCTGGAATCATTTGCCATAATGGCCGACCTGCACAAAATGGTGGCCCTGTTCGGAGGCAAATCGCCCCACCCCGTGGCCATTGAGGCCGGCGGGGTCACGACCCGGCCGACCATCGACAATCTTGCCAAATACCGCACCTTGCTCAATCGGGTCGAGCGATTTGTCCACACCTGCTATCGGGAAGACATTTTGGCGGTGAGCAAGGGTTTTCCAGGCTATTTCCAGGAAGGGCGCGGCTACGGCAATTTTCTCTCGTTTCCCTATTTCCCAGACTCATCCGGCAAGAACCATTTCTTTGCCGGCGGCGCGACCATTGAGGGGAAACGCTCACCCCTCGACCTCAATGCCATTACCGAGGATCACACCTACAGCTACTACCAAAACAAGCCTGGGGCAGGGATCAAACCCTTGGGGGCAAGCCGGCTCGAGCCCCTCGACTGGAAACAGTTCCAGCGAGAGGAACAGCGACCGGACGGCAAATACAGCTGGAGCCGCGCCCCCCGCTATGGGGGCAAGGTCATGGAAACCGGGGCGGCGGCCCGGGTGGTAAACACTTATCACTCCGGTCGCAATCCGGCCTTAAATAAGCTGGTGGACCGACTCAATCGGGATCTCGGCATCGCACTTACAGACTACAATTCGGTGCTGGGCCGCCATTTAAGCCGGTATATTACGGTTACATTGTTGATCGGGCGGCTCAAGGAACATCTTGAGCAGGTCCGACCGGGGGTTCTCGGTTTTATAGAAAAGGAAGTGCCCAGAAACGTGCGGGGAATCGGAATCACTGAAGCTTCGCGCGGCGCCCTCGGGCACTGGGTGGAAATCGACAATAAGGGCTTGATCAAAAACTATGAAATGGTGATGCCCACCACCTGGAATATGGGCCCTCGCGATTCCTCCGGGCAGCCGGGAGCGGTGGAAAAGATGCTGATCGGCACCCGGATCGCTGATCCGGCCAACCCACTGGAACTGGCCCGCATCGTCCGCTCCACCGATCCTTGTATCGCTTGCTCGGTGCATTAAAATGACCATAACCCTGGATCGACGAAAATTTCTGCAAAGAATCTATCAGTTGGTGATTGCGGCCGGGGCCGCGCCGCTCATCTCCTTCGACGAGTTGCTGGCCGCCGAGGCCAAACCCGCGGCTGCCGGCTGGTCCCGACCCAACCTGATCTGGCTGCATGGGGCGTCCTGTTCCGGCTGCTCCACCTCGCTGCTTAATGTCGAGCAGATCACCATTCTGGACTTTCTTACTTATTTCACCCGGTTGGTGTACCATCCTGATCTCTCTTCGGCCTCCGGGGATCAGGTTCCGCAGATCCTGAACAAGCTGGCCGCTTCCGGCAAACCGTACATTTTGGTCATGGAGGGCGCCATCCCCGTGGGCATGCCCCATGCCTGCATGCTGGCCCATAAGCCCATCAGCGAATGGGCAGCTCTGCTGGCCGCCAAAGCCTCGCTCTGTATCGCCGCCGGCACCTGCGCCGTCTCGGGCGGCGTGGCGACAATGGCCGGCACCCTGACGGGCGCCAAATCCCTGGATGATTTTCTCAAACAGCGGGCCATCAAGACCCCCTCGGTCAACCTGCCGTCCTGCCCCATGCACCCCGACCATCTGGTCTACACCCTGCTCTATTTCATCAAGACCAAGAGGCTGCCGGAGCTGGACGACGCCCGGCGACCGCGACGCTTCTTCTCCCATTCGGTCCACGAGCGCTGCCCCCGCTACGCCGCCTTTCAGGCCCGCGATTTCGCCCAGCGCATTGGCGAGGAGGGTTGCCTGATGGAATTAGGCTGTCAGGGACCGGTGACCTACAACGATTGCATTGCCCTCGGCTACAACGGCAACACCAACAACTGCATCCGGGCCGGCCATCCCTGTATCGGCTGCGCCAGCGAACTTTTTCCCCGTCCCCTGCTCTACCACACCCACGCTGAGGCCAAGGCCATGGCAGGGGTCATGCCGAAAGGATCCGCAAAATGAGGCCGGAAATGGAAAAACCGAAACCTGGCAACCGGGAGCCCAACCCCGAGCGGGTGGTGCCGCGTTTTCTTTTGATCGCCTTCTCCTGCCTGTTACTGATTTCGGTGGTGGCAGGGCTGGTCTTTCATTACTACCAGAAGCAGATGATGAATCGCACCATCCGCGAGCAGGGCAGCGGCATCCTCACCAGCTATGTCTCCCAGACCCGCGATTCCATCGAGAAAGGCCAGCGTAAGACCTTTCAGCTGGTGATGGACAACACCGCCCAGTTGGAAGGAGTAACCGCCACCACCCTTTATCCCCGCGAAGGCTTGATGAACTACCGTTCCGGCACGGTTACGGTGGGGCTGCCCTTTGTCCACGATGAAAAAGGCGTCTTGATCAACCCCAACCTTGACCTGTACGAAAAAACCAGGGGGATGTTCCTACGCCGGGACTGGCACCTGGCCGGCCGTTTCGATTCCGCTGCCGGGCAGGCTCATCTGGCAAAAGTACAGGGGAAATCCTGCGCCGAATGCCATTTCGTTTTGGATAAAAATCTCCGCTTTAACGACCGGAACCGGGCCGAGGTGCTGGAAGACCGCGTGGCCCATTTTTACGAACGCATCCCGGTGGAAGGCAAATGCACCGTCTGCCATACTTACTGGCAGATCAGCGAGACCGCCGGGGTTTTGGGGGTGACCATCGACAAAGCCGCATTCTTGCAGAGAACCAGGGAAAGCACCCGGCAACTTCTCTACATTTTGCTGGGCAATGGCACGGTGGTGCTGCTGGTCACCTTTATCATCGCCACCATGTACCGGCGCATTCTCATTACCCGGCGCCAACTTGCCGACAAGAGCGACCGCCTCTCCGGCCTGCTCAACAACTCGGGACAGGGCTTTCTTTCCTTCGGTCCGGACCTGGAAGTCGAGCCGGAATACAGTCGGGAATGCCTGACCTTTTTTAATGGGGAGGTGGCCGGCAAATCCGTGGCCGCCCTGCTCTTTCCTGAAGATGAAGAGGAACGGGAGCGTTTCGGCGCCAATATTCAGCTGATCGTACAAACCGCTGACGAATTTCAGCGCGACATCCTCCTCTCGCTGATGCCCAAGGAGCTATATCTCAACGAGCGTTATCTGGATATCGCCTACCGCCTGCTGGGCGACAGGAGGCTGATGCTGATCATCACCGATATCACCGAGCAGCGCCGCCTTGAGGCCCGGGTGGCGGAAGAGCAGATCCGCCTGCGCTTCATCGTGGCCGCGGCTACCGAATCGGCAGATCTGTTCGAGGTTCTTGACGATTACCAGAACTTCAGCAAAAACACCCTGCCCCGGTTGCTGGCCGCCCCGGACGAGGAACTGGCCGCCGGTCTGGCCGAGATTTACCGCCAGGTTCACACCTTCAAGGGGCTTTTCGGGCAGCTGGAATTCCTGCACCTGCCGCGCCGTCTCCATCAATACGAATCCGCCCTCAACCGGCTGCGCCGCGATCTGGCCAGACAACATCCGGACCGGGCTCTGCTCGAACATGAGCAGGCCCTGGCCGATCAGGCCCTGGCCCAGGAACTGGCCGTGCTTCAGGAGACCCTGGGCGATGCCTTTTTTGCCCGGCGCGGCCATCTCTCCCTGACGCCTGAGCAGACCGAAATGCTGGAGCATTTGGCCGACCGACTCTTGCAGGCCAAGGGGCCGTCCCTTGATTCCGAAGAGACCAGGGAGATGCTGCAACTCATCAAGCGGTTGCGCTATGTCTCCTTCGGCGACCTGCTTTCGGGACACGCCAAGACGGCGGTGCGTCTGGCCGAGCGGCTGGAAAAGGAGCTGGCTCCGGTCGAGGTGGAGGACAACGGGGTGCGGGTCGCCCCGGAGATTTACAGCCCCTTTACCAAGTCGCTGATCCATCTCTTCCGCAACGCAGTGGATCACGGTCTTGAGACCCCGGAGGAACGGCTGGCGCAGAGCAAGGAGGAGGAAGGCCACCTCAGCTGCCGTACTTTTATGGATGATGACCGGATCATACTCGAGATCAACGACGACGGCCGCGGCCTTGATCTTGAGGCGATCCGCCGCAAAGGGGTAGCCGCAGGTCTTTTCACCCCGGAACAGGGTGGTGCTCTGGACGAAGATGCGCTGCGCCTGCTGATCTTTGAAGATGAGTTCTCCACCAAGGAGGAAGTAAGCGAGCTGTCCGGCCGCGGCGTAGGTTTGGCGGCGGTCCGCATGGAAACGGAAAGGTTGGGCGGCATAATTGAGGTGGACTCGACCCTCGGGAAAGGAACCCGGTTCAGATTTATCCTTCCTTACCTTGAATCATTGCAAATTACGGCCAGGGAGAAATAACAATGAGCGATGTTCATGATGACAGACACAGCCGGTTGGTCCAGGCCATCGGCGACCGGACCGTAGGCTACCTGAAAGATGAGCTGGAAATTACGGTCCGGGGCACAACGGCGCATATGCAGGATGTCAAGCGCATGCAATTGCAGCACCTGACCTCGATTCTCTCGGTGGAGGCAGACATCCGCATGTTAATCGCCTTCAGTTTTGACCGGGAGTTGACGGAACGGGTTTTTGTTGCCAGCACCCAGGGGCTGGAGATCTCCGCAGATGAACAGGAGATGATGCGGGAAGAAACCGTCGCCGAGCTGATCAATATCATTGTCGGCAACGCCATGGCTGACCTGGCCTCCATGGGCACGGTCATCCCCATCTCCCCGCCCATTATCATCAACGAGGCCAAAAATATTACCCGTAACAAGGGGGCCACATTTTACACGTTGGATATTATCACCGACAGCGGCATGTTGAGTATTCATTTCATCGGCCCCAAGGAACTCTTTGATCTGAACCTCAATTATGTGGAGAAACTATAATGAGCAAACCTAACATCATGGTTGTAGACGATTCGGCCTTGACCGCAAAACGTTTGGTGGCGATGCTTGAACAGCTTGGCTACGAGGTCGGCAAAATCTGCAAAACCGGCCTGGAAGCGGTCGAGACCATCGAATATATGACCAATAAGGGCCTTTCCATCCCCGATCTTATTACTATGGATATTACCATGCCGGATATGGATGGCATTGCCGCGACTCGCCGGATTCTTGCCTTGCAGTCTAATGCCCTGATTATCATGGTTACTTCCCACGGCCAGGAGCAGATGGTAATCGAAGCCATCGGGGCCGGAGCCAAGGGCTATGTACTCAAGCCGATCAATCTGGACAAGCTGCGGGACAGTGTCAAGAACGTGCTAAGCCGTTATGGCAAGAGCTAGGGGCAATCTTGTTTCCATTTAAGCTCCGGGAGAACCAATTAATACGGGAGCGTCCCGTTTTCGGTGCTGCTCGTAAAAAGGAGACGACCATGAATCCGCGCCTGTTCCTCCTCCTGGCTGTTTTCCTTGTTTCCCTTCCCGTCAGCAGCGGGGCCAGAGAGGTACGACTGAAAAAAGGAGAGGTCTACCGTGACCGGGATCTTACGGTGATCTGCGAAGGGGGGCAGGCCAGGGCATCCGGCCAGACCATGGCTGTGCGCGAGTGCCAGTACTGGGACGATTTTACCAAAAAATGTCTCTTTGAAAAAACCATCCACAGTTATGGCGATCTGGAATGTGTCGAAGAGTGCCAGCATTGGGATTCTTTCGGCAACACCTGCGACTACCAGAGCAAATGCACCTTTTATCCCGGCCAGAATGCTTTTGTGCTGAAAACCTGCGCAGAATTTGATGACTTCAGCCGCAAGTGTCTCAAGATCCGAGAGGAAAAAATTGGCGTCGGCAGATAGGTAACTATCCAGCTCAAGGCCGGAAACGAACAAAAACAACCCAAACCGTAACTATCCAGCAGTGCCGGAGCTGCTAGGCAGAAGCCTGCGACGTGTGCTGGTGCCCATGAGCCGGCTGATAACAACGCAGATGCGGTGCTGCTGGATAGTTACGCAGATAGGTGTAACATAGTGCTTTCATTAAGGATGAGAGATTCGACAACTGTTTTTTGAACTAAAGGAGAAAAAAGTGAAGGAGTACGGAAAAAAAATGTTCATTGGCTGCTTGATGTTGCTGGGTCTGTTTCTGGCCGGCAGTTTGGCGGCTCAGGAAAAACCGGCGATAGCGGCCAATCCCAAGGTGTTTTTTGACATCGTCATCGGCGATGAAAAGGCTGGCCGGATCGTAATGGAGCTGTTTGCCGATGTGGTGCCGAAAACAGCGGAGAATTTTCGGCAGCTGGCCACCCACGAAAAGGGGTTCGGGTACAAAGGAAGCATCTTCCACCGCATTATTCCTCAGTTCATGCTCCAGGGCGGCGATATTACCAACGGCGACGGCACCGGCGGCAAGTCTATTTATGGCCGCACCTTTGCCGATGAGAATTTCTTCCGTCGGCACCTGGGGCCGGGCACCCTGTCCATGGCCAATGCCGGGCCGAACACCAACGGTTCCCAGTTTTTCATCACTACCGCCCAAACGCCCTGGCTCGACGGCAAGCATGTGGTCTTCGGCAAAGTGGTTGAAGGCCTGGAGGTGGTAAAAAGAATTGAAGAGATGGGGACGCAGAGCGGCCGGCCGAAGAAAAAAGTGATGATCGTAAACTGCGGCCAGCTTTAGCAACAAGCCCTTCCGCCAGTCGGGCATATCCGTAATCAATCCGCGCTAACCTTGGTTTTGGATCGTTGAGTATTCCTGTTTCATTAAACCGATACGGCAAGAGCCTGATTCAGATCCGCAAGGATATCGTCCAGATGCTCAATGCCGATGGAGAGCCGGATGAAATCCGGGGACACCCCGGCGGCAAGCTGCTCGTCGGGGCTTAGTTGGGAATGGGTGGTAGAGGCCGGATGGATCGCCAGGCTTTTGGCGTCGCCGATGTTGGCCAGATGGCTGAACAGGCCGAGATGTTCGATGAAGCGGCGGCCCGCTTCCCGCCCTCCCTTGATGCCGAAGCCCACCAGGGCGCCGAAGCCGTCTTTGAGATACATGCTCGCCAGCCGGTGGCTGGGATGGGTGGTAAGGCCCGGATAAAGAACCCAGTCCACCTGGGGGTGATGCCGCAGAAACTCCGCCACGGCCATGGCGTTGGCGCAATGCCGTTCCATGCGTAGGGTCAGGGTTTCGATCCCCTGGAGAATCAGGAAACTATTGAAGGGGGAAAGACAGGCCCCCAGATCCCTGAGCAGGATGGTGCGGGCTCGGATAATGTACGCGGCCGCCCCTACCGCCTCGCTCCAGACCACACCGCCGTAGGAAGGGTCCGGCTCGGTGAACATAGGAAACCGCCCTGCCTCCTTCCAGTCGAATTTGCCGCTATCCACAATCACCCCGCCGATCGAAGTACCGTGGCCACCGCAGAATTTGGTAAGGGAATGGACCACGATATCGGCGCCAAAGTCAAAGGGGCGGCAGAGGACGGGTGTGGCCACGGTGTTGTCGACGATCAGCGGCAGGCCGGCCTCATGGGCTACCCGAGCGATTGCCGTAAGATCCGGCACGTCCAGCCGCGGGTTGCCGATGGTTTCGACAAAGAGGCAGCGAGTCCGCTCGGTGATCGCTCTGGCAAAGGCCTCCGGGGAACCGGCATCGACAAAGCTGGTGGTGATGCCATAGCGGGGCAGGGTGTGATGGAAGAGATTATAGGTGCCGCCGTAAAGGCTGGAGGCCGAGACCAGATGGTCGCCGCTCTGGCAGATGTTCATGATCGCATAGGAAATCGCCGAGGAGCCGGAGCTGGTGGCCAGCGCCCCTACCCCGCCTTCGAGCAGCATCATTCGCCGCTCCAGCACGTCAGTGGTCGGGTTCATGATCCGGGTGTAGATATTGCCGGTGGCCTCGGGCGGGAAATCTTCGGGCCGCAGCCCTTTGGTTGTAAGATTGAGCCGAGGCGCCCATACTTCGGGCTTGAGGGCAAAAAGAGAAGCCGCGTCTTCGGTGTCGGCAAAAACGTAGCTGGTGGTCTGGTATATCGGCACCGCCCGGCTGCGGGTGGCGGAATCCGGGGTATGACCGCCGTGGAGGGCGATGGTTTCGGTTTTCCATTGGGCATTCTTCATTTCGTTTCTTCCTCCCTGTGGGCGATGGTCTTCGGCAAAATCTTCTTCGATACTGTAGCAGGTTAGCACAACGGCGACGCTATTTTTTTGTCTGGGCATTGGGACCCGGTTAGGGACTCTTAGCACACACCCTCTCATCCCTGGGCAAACGCCCACACTTTACAGCAGAGGGGAAGCGATTGACACCTCCGCCATTGGCGAATAGAATAGCGTCCGGCTGAGAAAGAATATGGCAAAAGTCTGAATCAAGTCGCCTGAGCCGCAACCAGCACACTTTATCTGAATAACACAGGAACAGCCGCCCATGCCAGTGTTCGACCCTTACACCCCAATCTTCTGGCAGCGCATCGCCGTTGCCCTTATCTGCGGTGGGATCATCGGCCTTGAGCGCCAGCTGCGCGGCAAACCGGCAGGCATCCGCACCAGCATCCTGATCTGCCTCGGCACCGAGGTTTTTGTCGCCCTTGGCGCCCTGATCACCGAGGGCACGGGCGCTGATCCCAGTCGGGTGGTGGGCCAGGTGGTCACCGGCATCGGCTTTCTCGGCGCGGGGGTCATCATGGCCAAGGAGGGTCTGGTGCAGGGAGTAACTTCGGCGGCGGTGATCTGGATGCTGGCGGCCATCGGCTCGGCCATCGGTCTGGGCTATGAACATGGCGGCGTGGTGCTGGCCGTACTCACGGTCGGAGTGTTGACCGGAGTCGAGCTTCTTGAAACCAGCTTCTTCATGCTGCGCGAAGGGGTGCATGCCCCGCATCTGCCTTTTCGCCGGCGTCGCAGCGATGACAACCACGGGCAGCAATAACTCCGTAAGCTTGTACCTTGCTTGATCAGGAGAAACGGTGATGCATGATGTGCTGACCACCTGTGTTTACTGCGGTTGTGGCTGCGGTCTCTACCTGCAGGTGGAGGAGGGTAAAGTTTGCGGCAGCCAGGCCAGCCGGCACCACCCGGTCTCCCGGGACAATCTATGTGTCAAGGGCTGGCACATCCACGAATCCATCAACCATCCTGATCGGCTCACCACCCCGCTCATCCGCAAAGGCGGCCTTCTCACCCCGGCCACCTGGGAGGAGGCCCTCGATTTTACCGCAGAGCAGCTGGGTCGCATCCGCGACAGCTCGGGCGGCCAAGCCATCGGCGTGCTGGCCTCGGCCAAGTGTACCAACGAGGAAAACTACCTCCTGCAAAAGTTTGCCCGCACCGCGCTTGCCACCAACAACGTGGACCACTGCGCCCGACTCTGACACGCTCCTACGGTGGCAGGTCTTGCCACCTCCTTCGGCAGCGGGGCCATGACCAACTCCATCAACGAGATCGAAAACGCCGAGGTGATTCTGGTCTCCGGCTCCAACACCACCGAGGCTCACCCCCAGGTGGCCCGCCGGATGCTTGGCGCGGTGGACCGCGGCGCCCGACTGATCGTCATCGACCCGCGCCGCACCCGACTGGCTGAGTGCAGCCATCTCCATCTGGCCCTGCGCCCCGGTACCGACATCCTCCTGCTCAATGCCATGATGCGGGTACTCCTGGACGAGGGGCTGGCCGATGAACTGTTCATCGAGATGCGCACCGAAAACTTTCTGGCGCTGCGCGACATGCTCCACCGCCTGGACCTTGCCAAAACCGCCGCTCTCACCGGCGTGCCGCTGGCCCTGATCAGCCAGGCAGCCCTGCTCTATGGCCGGGCCCGCAAGGCGGTGATCTGTTACTGCCTGGGCGTTACCCAGCACGTCTGCGGCACCGAGAATGTGCAGACTATCGCCAACCTGGCCATGCTGGCCGGCCACATCGAAAAGAAGGATACCGGGGTCGATCCGCTTCGGGGCCAGAACAACGTGCAAGGTGCCTGCGACATGGGGGCGCTGCCCAACATGCTGCCAAGTTACCAGCCGGTGCATAACGAGGATTTCCGGGAAAAATTCGAACTGGCCTGGGGGACGAGGTTACCGGCGGCCCGCGGCCTGAATCTGGTGGAGATGACCCACGGCGGCGGCCAGGGAGCGATCCGCGGCATGTACATCATGGGCGAGAATCCCATGCTCAGCGACCCCACCCTGACCAAGGTGGAAGAAACCCTGCGAGGCCTGGATTTTCTGGCGGTGAGCGATATCTTTCTCACCGAAACGGCGCAGCTTGCCCAGGTGGTCTTCCCAGCCGCTTGTTTTGCCGAAAAAAGCGGCAGCTTCACCAACACGGAACGCAGGGTACAGATGGTGCGCCGGGCGGTAGCGCCGCCTGGTCAGTGCCGCGCCGACAGCGAAATCATCATCGCCTTGGCCAACCGTCTGGGTTATGCCATGGATTACGACTCCAGCGCCGAGATCATGGAGGAGATCGCCCTGCTCGCCCCCATCTACGGCGGCATCTACCATGACCGGCTGGACCGGGGCTGGGGCTTGCAGTGGCCCTGCTGGGACCGCGACCATCCGGGCACCCCCTTTCTGCACAAGTACTACTTCACCCGGGGGAAGGGCTACTTTATGCCGACCAGCCACATCGAGCCCGGCGAGCTGCCCGATCTGGATTATCCGTTATTGTTGATGACCGGCCGGATCTATCATCAGTATCATACCGGCACCATGACCCGCAAAAGCGAGCGGTTGAGCAGGGAAAGCGGCCAGGCCCTGCTCCAGATCAACCCGGCGGACGCCATGGCCCTTGGCCTTCGCCGGGGCGAGACGGTGCGGCTTGTTTCCCGGCGGGGCGAGATCAGTCTGGCCACCGAGATCACCGAGCAGGTAGACCAGGGCATGGTCTACACCACCTTCCACTTCCACGAAGCGCCCATCAACCTGATCACCAACAACGCCTTTGACACCGGCTCCGGCTGTCCCGAGTACAAGGTTTGCGCGGTGCGGGTGGAAAAAATGACAGCCGCGTAAAAAAGGAAAAGTCATGCCTCCTGCCGACACCACCGACAGCCACCTGCTCAAAAAGGACCACTTGAAGGGTTTCCTGCGCAAGCTTATCAAGGAATACCGCCTGGTGGCGCCGGTGCGCAACCGCCACGGAGATGTGCTGTTTACGGTGATCGACGACTTGGACGCTGTGGAGATCGAGCTGACCGAGCCGCCGCAAAACTCGCTCAAGCAGTTTTTTTTGCCCCAGCAGGAGCAGCTTTCCACCTATGCCATCACCCCGGAGGGCTACGAATTCCGCCCGACCCAGGCAACCATCCCGCCCACGGTCTACTTCGGGGTCCATCCCTGCGATCTCTCCTCGGTTCTCTACATGGATGTGGTTTTCTCTCGCCGGCAGCGGGACCCCTTCTACCTCCGCCGCCGCCATGGCTCGGTGCTGATCGGAATCAACTGCAACTTTCCCTCCCCAAATTGCTTCTGCAACGCCACCGGTTCCGGCCCCTTTATCGAGATGGGCAGCGACCTGCAGCTCACCGATCTGGGTGACCGCTTCCTGGTGGAGACCGGTCGGGCGCCGGGCCATGCCCTGATCAAACGCTGGCAGGGCTTTTTTTCCCCGGCCGACAACAAGGACCGGGCCGCCCGCTACCAGGCTTTTTTGGAGGCGCGCGGCCGTTTCAGTCGCCAGGTGCATGTGGATCAAGCCATCCGGCGGCTTGAGGCGGGCACGGTGCCGGAACAGATCTGGGAAGATCTCTCCATGCGCTGCCAGGACTGCGGCGGCTGCGCCTACGTCTGCCCCACCTGCACCTGTTTCACCATCTATGACCAGCAACGTGACGCCGTAAGCGGCCAACGGCTGCGAAACTGGGACGCCTGCACCTTTGCCGGTTTTACCGCCATGGCCGGTGGCCACAACCCGGTGCAGACTAAAACCGGTGCCATTCGCCAGCGCTTCGAGCACAAACTCCGCGACGACGTGCGGCTAACCGGCCGCCCGAGCTGCGTGGGCTGCGGTCGTTGCGTGGGGATCTGCTTCGGCGGCACCGATATCGTCCGTTTCGTGGAACGCGCCTGCCAAGGACAGCCTGTAGCGTAAGCGGTCACAGGGCACCACATCTTGCGGCGATCGTGCCGGCTCACGTACCTGATGTACGCATCGCCGTCCCGCTTGCCGCAACCTGCGGCACCCTGTGGCCGCTTAATTCCGAAGTCATTTTACCTTCGGGGATCCACCTCGCTATCAGTTACCCTGGAGCGAACACCCTCAACTCAACCGGAAAGAAACTATGCCGCGGACCATTACCGATATCTACCTGCCCCGACAAGCCAGGGTGGAGCAGATCGAAATCGAGAACTCCCAGATCTCCACCTTTGTCCTCACCTTCTGCGCCCCCCTGTTCAATGAGACCTTCCGCTACCAGCCCGGCCAGTTCATGCTGGTCTCCATGCCCCATTGCGGCGAGGCGCCCATCTCTATCTCCTCAACGCCGACCCGGCCGGGGACCATCCACCTCAGCGTCCGGCGGGCAGGAAGGCTTACCCTTGCCATGCACCGGCTGCGGGTCGGCGACACCATCGGCCTGCGCGGCCCTTACGGGCGGCCATTTCCCATGCAACAGCTGCAAGGACGGGATCTTTTGTTCGTGGCCGGCGGCATCGGCCTGGCCCCCTTGCGGGCGGTGATCAACGCCTGCCTGGATCAGCGGGAGCAATTCGGCGCCCTCACCGTACTCTACGGCAGCCGCACTCCCTCGGACATCGCCTTTCAGTCCGATCTTGGCCAGTGGCGACAACTTGGGGTGGACTGCCGCCTCACCGTGGATGCGGCCGGACCGGGATGGGAGGGCGCAGTGGGGCTGGTCACTTCCCTGATGGACGGCTTGCCGCAAGAGCCGAGCCGCAGCACCGCCCTGGTCTGCGGCCCGCCCCTGATGTTTCGCGCGGTGCTCGGCAAGCTGGCGGACATGGGCTTTGGCGACGAGCAGGTGCTCACTACCATGGAGCGCCACATGAAATGCGGGGTGGGCATCTGCCGCCACTGTCACATGGACGGTAAGCTGGCCTGCGTGGACGGTCCGGTTTTCAGCCTGACCGAACTGCGACAACTTAAGATCATGGAACTGGCGGAATGAAGATCCCCGTCTGGCTGAGACCGGGCGCTGCAATACCTTGCAGGATCTGAGAAGGCTAGCCCGGATATAGCCGGGATTCCGGCGCAGTAATCAAAAAAAAAAAAAACGGGAGGCGCAAATAACTGTCCGCGCCTCCCGTTGAAACAACTTACCCGTATTTTTTTACAGCTGGTTACTTCTTGCCAGCCGCCTCCGCCCCGCCGCCAGCCAATCCGGCAGTGATGGCCTTGCCCAGCTTGTCCTCGATCACCGAGGTGATGAATTCCTGGGTAAAATTCGCCTCCTTGCGGATGGTCTTGGTGGCGTTACCCAGGGCAATCCGCAGCTTGCGGTCGCTAACCAGGGCCAGGGCCTTGTCAATCCGGATCTTCAGCTCTTCGGGGCTCAACCCTTCCGCCTGGCCTATGGGGCCAAGCTCCCTGGTCTTGATGGTAAAATCGGTGATCAATTTGACAAAGCGCGGCGCCTCCGCCGCCGAGGCCCATTGCAGACCAAACCGCTCCGGCTTGATCCCGACTTCGGCCAGAACCTTTTTCACCAATGCACTCACACCCATCGCGTCGTAATTACCAACCTGGTAATGGCATTCACCGAGTTGTCAGCCACCGGAGAAGATGCCGTCGGCACCTTCGGCAAAACCCCGCAGGACAAAAGCCGGATCGAGACGCCCGGTGCACATCACCCGGATGGTCCGCAAATTCGGCGGATACTGGTAGCGGGAAACCCCGGCACTGTCCGCTGCGGCATAGCAGCACCAGTTGCAGAGAAAACCCAGGATCTTCGGGTTGAAATCGTTCTGACTCATAACTGCTCCTCTATTTTGCACCAAAGGCGGTGATTTGCGCGTTGATCTGTTCGTCGGTGTAGCCGCCCATGGAAATGGCGAAGACCGGGCAATGCGAAGCGCAGATACCGCATCCCTTGCAGGAGGCGGTGATGGTCTCGGCCTTGCGCTTGCCGTTTTCGTCCTTGATGATCCGGATGGACTGATAGGGGCAAAGCGACTCGCACAGGCCGCAGCCGATACAGGCCTCCTTGTCCACGCAAGAGATGGTGGGCTCCACCGAAACAAAGCCCTTGCTCAGCGGGATGGCTGCCTTGGCCGCCGCCGCCTGCGCCTGGACGATAATCTCCTCCACCGGCTTGGGCGAATGGGCCAGACCGCAGACATAAACCCCGCTCACCGGCAGTTCCACCGGGCGCAGCTTGACGTGGGCCTCAAGGAAGAACTTGTCTTCGTTAACCGGGATCTTCAAGAGCTTGCTCAACTCTTCGGTTCCTTCGGCCACGATGCCGACACTCAGGGCCAGCACCTCCGGGGTCATGGTGACCTCGTCGCGCAGGATCGGATCGAAAAAGGTGACGCTGGTCTTCTTGCCGCTGCCCTTGAATTTCGGTTTGTTGTCCATGGTGTAGGGGATGAAGACCACCCCTTTTTCCCTGGCCTGACGGTAAGCATCCTCGGCAAAGCCGTAGGTGCGCATGTCGCGGTAGAGCACCACCACCTGGGCGCTCGGATCGAGGGCCTTGATCTTGAGGGCGTTTTTCACCGCATGATTGCAGCAGACCTTGCTGCAGTAGTTGAGATCATCTCCACGGGAACCGGCGCACTGCACCATGACCACCGATTTGGGCGCCGGATTCTTGCCCTTGCCCGCCAGACGCTGCTCCAGCTCGCGCTGGGTAACGATAGCCTCGGAATACTTGATCGGGTTGTCCAGCACCACCTCGGGCCGATACTCTCGGCCGCCGGTGGCGATGATAATCACCCCGTGGTCGAGAGTGGTCTCCGTGGTCTTCTTACCTTTGCTGGTGGTGAGCACCGAGCTGAAGTTGCCGACAAAGCCGCTGACCTGGCTCAGTTCGGTGTTGGTCAACAGCTCGATCTTTTTATTCTTTTTCACGGTGTCAATCAGTTCGCCCAACACCGTGCTCACCGTGTCGCCCTGCAGGGTGTAGGAAAGATGCTGGAGATGGCCGCCCAGGGTACCCTCTTTTTCCACCACCGTGGTCTGAAAGCCCTGCTCGGCAAGGGTCAGGGCCGCGGTCAGCCCTGCCACTCCGCCGCCTAAGACCAGGGCCTTGGCGGTAACCGGCACGGTCTGTTCGGGAAGGGGCTGAATATGACGAGCCTTGGCCACGCCCATCCGCACCAGATCCTTGGATTTTTCCGTCGCGGCCGCAGGCTCGTTGGCATGGACCCAGGAGCAGTGGTCGCGGATATTGACCATCTCAAAAAGACAGCGATTCAGGCCCGCATCCTTCAGGGTTTCCTGGAAGAGCGGCTCGTGGGTTCTCGGAGAACAAGCGGCAATGACCACCCGGTTGAGATTGTGTTCCTTGATTTTGGCCTTGAGCACCTCCTGGGCATCCTGGGAGCAGCTGTACATGCTCTGGGCATGGTAGACGACACCTTCCATGCCTTCGGTGTACTGCTCCACCGCCGGCACATCGACCACGCTGCCGATGTTGATCCCGCAATGGCAGACAAAAACCCCGATGCGGACTTCTTCATCCTTGCCGGTTTTCTGTTCTTTCGGATAGGTTTTGTGCACCAGAGCCTTGCCGCGATCCTTGGCGATCAGTCCGGCTGCTAAACCTGCGGCGGCGCTGGACTGGGTGACGCTTTCCGGGATATCCTTGGGGCCCTGGAAGGCGCCGGCCACATAAACCCCCGGCCTGCTGGTAAGCAGCGGGGCAAAGGTCTCGGTCTTGCAGAAATCGTAGTTATTCAGGGCAAAACCGGCGATCTCGCCTAGATTTTTGGCATCGGCCGGGGCGTCAAGGCCCACGGAAAGCACAACAATATCGTAGGGTTCAAAGCGGTGCATCCCGTCCAGGGTGGAGTAGGTGAGCTTCAGATTATTCTCCCAGGGCATGACATCCGCCACCCGAGCCCGGACAAATTTGATTCCCATGGACTCGGCCTTTTGCTGGGCCGCATCGAAGCCTTTGCCCTGGGTCCGCATGTCAATGTAGTAAATGGTGATCTCCACTTCGGGGTCATGCTCCTTTGCAACCATGGCCTCCTTGATGGAATACATGCAGCAGACCGAAGAGCAGTAGCCGTTGTTACAGCCCAGATCCCTAGAGCCAACGCACTGGATAAAGGCGATCCGTTTGGGATGCCTTCGGTCGGAGAGGCATTTGACCTCGCCCTCGAAGGGGCCGGAGGCGCAGAGCAACCGCTCGAACTCCAGGCTGGTCATCACATCGGGATGCTGACCATAACTGTACTTGGCCAGGGTTGCATCGGGAATGCGGCCAAAACCCGGGGCCATGATCACCGCACCGATCCGGATCTCCTTTTCCTCCGCCTTCTGACTGAAATCAATGGCCTTGCTCTGGCAGGAGCTGACGCAGATCTGGCAGGTGCCATGCTTGAGATACAGGCACGCCTCCGGATCGATATAATAGGTGGCCGGCACCGCCTGGGCATAGTCGATGTGGATCGGCCTGGTAACCGCCAAGCCCTCATTGTAAGGATCCACCAGATGCTTGGGGCAATATTTGGTACACAGCCCGCAGGCCGTACACTTGTCCGTATCGATATAACGGGGGCGCAGCCGCAGTTTGGCGGTAAACTTCCCCGGCTTTCCCTCGAGGGAAAGAAAATCGGCGTTGCTTAAAATTTCGATATTGGGAGACCGACCGGCCTCTACCAGCTTAGGCGCGAGTATTCAAAGCGAACAGTCATTGGTAGGAAAGGTTTTATCCAGCTGCGCCATGGCCCCGCCAATGGCCGCGGATTTTTCCACCAGATAGACATAGTAGCCAAGCTCGGTTAAATCAAGGGCCGCCTGGACCCCGGCGATCCCGCCGCCGACGACCATGACCGTCCCTGATTTTTTATCTGCTGCTTGTCCCATCGTAAACTCCAATTAAATTAAGTAACTACTCAGTTGTTTGAACTTTATCGCGTAGGTTGGGGTGAGTCCGCGAACCCCAACATTTCCACATATCACCTATAAATATAAATCACTCCGGCAGCTCATCTCCCAGAACTGCAACCTTGATGGCGCACAGCTTGTACTCCGGAGTCCGGGAAAGACGATCCAGTGCATCCAGGGTAAGCATGTTTACCAGCGCCTGCAAATGATTATAGGTGCTGAAGATGGTGCCCTCCTGGGTCCGGTCGGTGATGGTGGCTCGCATCTGCACCGAACCGCGCCGCGAGGTAAGCCGCACCCAGTTTTTTTCCTTGAGTCCCAACCGCTCGGCATCACGCGGATGCACCTCGGCAAAACACTCCGGGCTGACCTCGTCGATCTCCGGGGTCTTGCCGGTCATGCTGCTGAAATTATACCGGGCAAGATCGCGGCCGGTGGTGAAAAGCAGCGGATAATCCTCATCGGGCAATTCCACCGGGGGGAAATAATCCTCCGGAATGAACAGCCCCTTGCCCCGGCTGAAGGTGTCAACATGCAAAATCTCAGTGCCGGGATGATCCTGGTCCGGCACCGGCCACTGCAGGCCGACTTTTTCCAGCCGCTCATAGGACAACCCTTTGTACTGCGGCAGTAGCTGGCAGATCTCGTCAAAGATTTCCGAAGCGGAATTATAATGCATGGGATAGCCCATCCGCTGGGAAAGCTGGGAGATGATCTGCCAGTCCGGCTTGGCCTCGCCCGGCGGTTCAACCGCCTTGCGAATCCGCTGGACCCTCCGCTCGGTGCAGGTGAAGGTGCCGTCTTTTTCCGCGTAGCAGGCGGCAGGCAATACCACGTCGGCCATCTTCGCGGTATCGGTCAGGAAAATATCCTGAACCACCAGAAAATCGACCTTTTCCAGGGCCGACTGGACATGGGCGATATTGGCATCAGCCACGGCCGGATCTTCGCCAAAGATATAGAGACCGCGGATATTACCTTTGAAGACATTATCCCAGACCTCGGTGGCCGGTTTACCGGGACGCCGGGGCAGTTTTATGCCCCAGAGCTTTTCATACCGGTCAAAGAGCTCATCGTTTTCCAGGCCGCCGTAGCCAGGAAGGGTATTGAACAGGGCGCCCATGTCACAGGCGCCCTGCACGTTGTTCTGGCCACGGAGAGGATTGCAGCCGGTGCCTTCCTTGCCGATCTTGCCGCAAAGCATGGTCAGGCCGGCGATGGATTTCACCCGGTCCGTGCCGGTGACGTAGTGGGTGATGCCCATGCCCCAGAAAGCAGCGTGCCGCCCTTCCGCCGCATACATCCGGGCAGCCTGGCGCAGCTGGACTTCGTTAATGCCGGTGATCTTCTCCACCATCTCCGGGGTGTATTTCCTGACCAGCCGGACAAGCTCGTCAAAATCCTCGGTCCGCTCCTCGACAAATTTCTTGTCCCAGAGATCTTCCTCGATAATGACCTGCATCATCCCGTTTAAAAAGGCGACATCGGTCCCCGGCTGAATCCGCAGCCAGAGATCGGCCCGCTCGGCCAATCTGGTCCGGCGGGGATCCACCACAATCAGTTTCGCCCCCCGGTCCAGGGCCTGATGAATGCGCAGGCCGATGGTCGGATGGCTGGTGTCCGGGTTGCTGCCGACCATGAAGAAGAGATCGGTTTTTTTCGTATCTGCAATGGAGTTGGTCATTGCGCCGCTGCCGAAGGTGAGGGCCAGACTGGCCACCGTGGGAGCGTGTCAGAGTCGGGCGCAGTGATCGATATTATTCGTTCCGATCGCTGTCCGCATGAATTTTTGCATCAGATAGTTTTCTTCGTTGCTGGCCCGGGCACAGCTGAAACCGGAAATGGCATCAGGACCGTACATGGCCTTGATATCGAAGAATCCCTTGGCCACCACATTCAGGGCCTCTTCCCAGCTTGTCTCCACCAATTGGGAGCCCAGGCGAATCAAGGGCTTGGTTAAACGATCCTTGTGCTGGACAAAATTATGCCCGAACCGCCCCTTGACGCAGAGTGCCCCGTAATTGGGCGCCAGATCCGGATCCGAGGTGACTTCCATCAGGGTATTGCCCTTCACCCTGAGGATGATCTGGCAGCCGGCCCCGCAGTATGGGCAGGTGGAGGGAACCTCGCGGATGGGTTCGTTGACCACCGGCACCAGGGCGTCTTTCTTGTTCAGCGCCCCGGTAGAGCAATTATCCACGCAGGCTCCGCAGTTGACGCACTTTTCATTAAAGCGAAAACGCAGCCCCAGGGGGCGGCCCTTGGCATCGACCTCGTCGGCGCTGATTTCCAGGGCATCATATTCGCAGCTGTTCTGACAGCGCTTGCAATAGATGCACTTGTTCAGATCCACCAGAATCATGGGATGCTTGATTTTTTCCATGTAGGTCGGCTTGGCCGCCATCCCGGTCCGGCTTGGATCCAGGCCGAAGTCCATGGCCTGTTTTTTCAGTTCACAACGGTCAAAGGCCCGACAGCCGCAGGACAGGCAACGTTTGGCCTCGGTGATGGCCATTTGCTCCGAAAAGCCGAGCTTGATCTCGCCGAAATCCTGGGTGGCGATCTGCGGCTGTCTGGTGGGCATCTTTTCCCGCAGCTTGATGTTGATCCCCTCAAAATTCCGCAGATCCACATCATCAAAACTCTTTCCCCGGCTGAAGTTGAAGCGGCTTTCGGCCACGGTCTTGTTGGTAAGGCCCATGACCTGGGCATGAATATTTTCCGCCGCCCGCCGGGCCGCGACCACGGCCTGAATCACCGTGCGGGGACCGCTGGTCACATCCCCGGCCGCATAGATTCCGGGATGGTTGGTCAGAGACGTTCTGGGATTGGCCTTAATGTTGCATTTAGGAGTCAGCTCCAGGCTAGCCTCCAGTTGGTCGCCCTCGAACTTGTCGCGACAGGCGCTCAAGCCTTGCGCGACAATGACGGTATCAGCCTGGATATTCACCGTGGAGCCGGGGATCGCTTCGGGGTAGCGGATGCCTTTCTCGTCCGGCTCTCCGAGTTTGGTGCGGATCAATTGCACATCGATGCCGTGATTGGTATCCCGGAAATTCACCGGCGAGGCCATGAGGAGAAACTGGACGCCTTCTTTCTCGGCCACCCGGATATTGCGCTGGTTGGCCGGCATCTCGGACTGGGCCCGGGGATAAATGATCGTTACCTGGCTGACCTCCTTACGCAACAAGGAGCGGGCAACCTCCATGGCGATATTGTTGCCGCCGAAAACCACCGCGGAGCTGCCGTAGCTGCCGCCTTTACCCTCGGACATGTCCCGCAAAAACTTGGTGGCCGGGATCACCTTGGGCAGGGCGCAACCCGGCACATCCAGGCTCTCGTCCACCGGGGTGCCGGTGGCGATGAGGATGGCCTCGTAGCCTTGATTCTTGAGGGATTGCAGGGTGAAATCTTCGCCCCACTTCTGGCTCAAGCGGACATTGATCCCCATGCGCAAAATGGTGTTGATCTCGTAATCAAGCACGTCCTGGGGAATCTTGTAGTTGGGGATGCCGTAGCGCAACATGCCGCCGAGTTTGGGCGAGGACTCGAACACCGTGACATCATGGCCCTTGCGAGCAAGATAATAGGCACCGGTCAGGCCGGAAGGACCACCGCCGATAACGGCGATCTTTTTGCCGGTGGCCGGGTCGCGGGGAATACGCAGGTCGATCTTGTGGGCCATGCACCAGTCAGCGACAAAGCGCTTGAGATGGTTGATGGACACCGGTTCATCCACGAGAATCCGGCGGCACCTGGTCTCGCAGAACCTGGGGCACACTCTCCCCACGGAAAAGGGAAAAGGGTTGCGCTCCATTACCAACCGCAGAGCCTCTTCGTACTGGCCCTTGGCCACATGGGCAATGTAGCCCTGCACATTGATCTGCCCTGGACAGGTAAGGTTGCAGGGCGCCTTGCAATCGCCGAAATGGGTCTCCATCAGAATGGTCAACCGCTCGGTGCGCTTGGCCTGCAGTTCCTTGGATTCGGTGCTGATCCGCATCCCTTCACAGATCGTGGTTACACAAGAGCGCACCGGCTTTTCCAGCCCTTCCACGCTGACCACGCAGAGCTCACACGGGATGTCCGAGGTACCCTTGTTCACATAGCACAGGGTCGGGATATGGATATCCGCTCGCTTTGCCGCCTCCAGGATGGTGATCCCTTCTTCGGCGGCTATCTGCAAGCCGTTGATCTCGATGTTTATCATCAGAAAACCTAATGGTGATAATTGCCCCTGCAACAGGGCGTTACAGTCGGGCAAAACAGATCATTTAGGATTTATAAGTCTTATAGGACCTATATGAGCTATAATCCCACTGCGAAGCACTCAGCATCCAATACTCGGGATCATGCCGCTGGCTTCCATTCCTTCAAAAAGGCAGGAAGATGTCCGGCTTCGCGGGGACCGATGGTAATGGTCCAGCCGGCCAGCTCTTCCTCAAGCTCGCCCTTCATGGAGGCCAAGTAACCGGGGATAATGAGCTCCCGATGCTTGACCTTGCTCTCGATTCCGGACTTCTTCATGAACGCCGCGATCATGTCCGCGCCGAACTTGCCGGCCGCCCAGGCAGTTAGAACCGAAAGCCCTTCCGTATCCTTAATCAGCAGCCAGGAAGGCACCTTACTCCCCTCAATCTCGCCCGAGACGATGAAGTAGGTAAGGGAGAAATTACAGGTGATCAGCACCGGGGAATCTTCGGTTGGGCCGTTGATGTTGTAGACGTCTTCCTGAACCACCATGGGCCGCTGCGGATCGGTGAAGAGATTGAGCCGCTCCAGCAACAGTGGGAAGAGGATATCGCCCTGAAGGTCGGAGAGAACGATGATCCCGGCGTATTTGGCAATAAGCACCGAGGCGACCATGGCCTCCATCAGCGGATCAGTGGAGATCTCACAGGGAAAGGTGATGGTCGGAAAACCCAGAGGCTTGAATTTGGCCCGGATGGCGGAACGCCGGCCCACCACGCTGTCTTCCATGGCGGCCCGAATGGTGCGGGCGCCGCTGTCGAGCATCAAATCCTTGAGCCCGGCGGCCAGCAGTTTCTCGGAAATCGCCACGGTCTCGTCAAGGTTTACACCCTTGGCAACCAGTGGGCAGCCGGTCTCCTTGGCCACAGCAGCCATGGCCTCAGCATTGGCAGCGGTGGCGGCATAAAGGAGCGGCTTGCGTTCCCCGCAGGCGGCAGCACCTGCCTTGAGGTTATCGGGATTGTCGCTCATCAGGATGAGTCCGGCATCGGGGGCGCCATCCAGTACCATCCTGGTCAGGGCGGTAAAGGCGGCAGCATCGCCCTTGCTGTCCTTGACCGCGATCAGGTCGGCCTTGAGCAGAACGCCGACCCGCTCGTAACGGAGGCTCTTGAACCGGCTGATCCTCCCCTCGACCTCGGCCTCGTTCATCTCCGTGGTAACCAGCACCGCTATGCCGGTGGGGTTCTCGAAACGCTTTTCATGGCGAAAGAGACAGGTTTCGCCGCCGGTGGTATAGGCGCTGTCCCCGGTGCCGATTTTAACAGTCCGGATCGGAGGGGCGGAAGCCTCACCGATCTGCTCCTTGACCTCATCGCTCACATACGGGCATTCGCCAATTTCCATCTGCCCGGCCGCCACCTTCATGGCAAAGGCGAGACAGGTCGGAATACCGCACTCCCCACAGTTTTTCTTGGGGAGCATTTTGAGGATTTGAATACCTGTTAAAGCCATCTGTCTGTTCCTCCAGTATAAGGGGCAAGCTCTAAGCTATAAGCCTTAAGCTTAAATATTAATCATGAATCGTATCGCTGACAGCTTAAAGCCGACAGCTTATATCTGAAAATTAAACAACGGATTCCATTTCCAGAGCCGGATGACCGACCTTTTTCATGAAGGCGAGGATTTCCTCTTCCGTGGTGCCGTTCTCCTCTGTGGCGATCATGTCGTAAAACTCCGGCATGCCTATTTCCTTGCAGCGCTGCATGAGCTTGTCCTTGATCTCTTCCTTCATCATCTTGGGAAGCCAGACCATCCGCTTGAGCCCACCCTCGGCGACAAACAGCTTGGGACTGGTCATAAAATGCTTGGAAACCCCGATAAAACCAGGGGTCTGGGCGCCGCCGCCCGCCATGCCGGCCAAGGTGGTGAACTTCATCCCGGAAGGGGTCATGCCGCTGAAGTCACGGTTGACCACCATGATCCCGTTGCATTGGGGGAGCATGGCGGCAATGGCCTCGAAACAGCCGCAGGCGGTCATCGGGCTGTTCATCAGGGAATAGAGGGCAAGTTCGGGCACAGCCCCGCGGGAAGTCTGCTCGACAAAATCGTTGATTCCCTTGAAGATGCCGAGTTTCTCATCCAGGCAATCACCCTTCTGGATCGGCTGATTGGGACCGGTGGGGTTAATCTGAAAGGAGGCCTTGCCGTCCAGCCAGTTATAAGCGCCGCACATGCCGATCCGCTCCGGGGTGATTACGCAGACATGGCTCGGAGCAAAAGATTGACACAGGGTACAGGAGTAGAAAATCTCCTCGGTCTCGTCGGTCATGGAACCAAGACGCTCATCGCGCTCCGCGTACACCTTGCGGGCCAACTCCTGGACCTCTTCCACCTTGTCCAGTTCGGTGTAAATCTTGACCTGGATTTTGTCGACAATGGCGCCGAACTCCTGATGCAGCTTGCCGTGCAGCACCTTGCCGAGATGGGTGAAGGAAAAGCCCTTTTCCACCGCAGCCTTGCCGATGCGGATCCACATGATGTTCCGCTGGCCCATGTGCATGATGCCCTGGATGTAGTTCATCAGGTGATGGAACTGGCGCTCGAGGATCGGTTCGAAGTCCGACTGCATCCCGCGCCCGGCAACCTCAACCAGAATGGCGATAGGCAGATTTTTGCCCTGCTCGATGTCCTTGATATCCGGGCCTTCGATGGTAACCTTGCCGTCCTCCACCTCAGACATCTCCTTGGAAATCAGCACCTCCACCGCGGAAGTCCGGCCGCCGCCGCATTCCATGAAGAGGTCGTCCTTGCGAATCCGCTCGCCCTCAAAGGCCGGGCCGAAGGACATGGGGATGTCGATCTTGGTGACGTTGACCTTGAGGCCTCGCACCTCAATGGCCTTCTGGACGATCTCCGCGTGGGGCACCTGGCTGACCACGTGTTCGTAGGTGCAGATCCCGGTGGGTAGCACCTGGGGAATATCATAGTCGGAGATGGTGGGAAATCCCCAGTTGATGGCGCCGGCCGCATTGGCGTACCACTCGTCGGAAACCGGTCCAAAGGCCATGATAAAGGCAAAGGTCCGGTCTTTATTGTAGATCAGGTTGCCCCGGTAGTCGCCGGGCTTGATGCCGCCGAAAGCCATGGCCACCCGGCAGGCAAAGCCGATTGCGAAGACCGCCGAGGTGTAACTCTTGCCAAAGGGCACCAGCCTGGTGTTCCAGCCGACCTGCACCTTGTTTTCCATCAACCGTTCGGCCATGTTCTTGCCGTTACTCTGGTCGTGCATGAAGATGTAGAGATTCTTCTCCTGGAGCTCAAGGGCGATCCGTGAGGCAACCTCATTGTCGTCCGGAGTGCCCATGATGGCGGCAAAACCGGGTGCCGTGCCGTCCACGAACTCAACGCCGCGCTTACGGAAGATTACGTCGTCGGCAGCGCCCAGCCAGATGTTGTTCTCCAGCGGATCTTCGGTCTTGGTATAAAAATCCGGGGTCTCGAGATAGCGGATGGCCTCGTACATCTCCTCGGCAAAAAAGGTGGCCATGCCCGCATCCAAGGCCGGGGCGAGGTACGGCAGCCAGGTGTTGTTGCTCACCTCTTGCGGTAAAAGGGTGCGGCATTCCCGGAAAATATCCTTCATGTCGCCGAGATTCTGCACCTTGGCACCCAGCATGCTGTAAATAATCGGCAAAAAGTAGGCGGTGTTGGGAAAACCAACCTCCTGTTCGGGGCCGTACTTCTTGAGGGCCTCTTCGAATTTGGCCTCCGCCATATCCACAATCTTGTGAGCCCCACGAATGGCGGCTGAACAGATGATCTTAGACATTTTGTTTTTCTCCTCTTTAATCCGTTACGCTTTTCAGCGCTACGATCGGTAAGTGCACAATTTCAGAACTCAGCCCATAAGCCCGGTGATCAGCGACTTGGTGAGAGCAACCGCCCGCGGATGCCGCATGATCATCAGTTCGCCGCCCGCCATCAGCATGATGGAAGCGGTAATCGCCTCCATGAGAATGCCGCGGGTCTCCTGATCACCGATCATCTCGTCGGTGGGCAAGCGACATTCCTTGGCCTTCCAGACCTCACGTCCCAGGTTGCAGATAAAAGGCACCTGGAGCTTCTCGTCTTTCTGGGTCAGCGCGGCAAGGCGAATACGTTCCATGACGGAGTAGGTGTATTCGATGCCGTAGCCAAGGGCGCCGATGGAGGGATCGATCAACACGGAATCCAGGGAGACTCCGAGATTCTCCAGCAGGATATTGAGTTGTTTGGCCAGATTCACGTCAATGGGCGAGGCGGCGACCATTGGATACTGGAAGGCCATGGCCGTGGCGCCGATGGCCCGGTAGTTGCTGTCGGAAAGCGGCGCCAGGCAGACCTTCTTGTCGCCGATCAGCGAGGTGATCTCCCGCAGGGTCTCCGTATCCTTTTCGCCGTTGCCGCAACCCCAGACAATGACCGGCACCTCAATGTTTTTGACCACCTCGGCCGCAGCCTTGGCCGCCTCCCCAGCCGGCCGGTTCAAGCCGTTGGGGTCGGTGCTGACCATGGAGAGACAGATGGCGTCCGCCCCATATTCCTTGACGCATTTTTGCGCCCAGGCCAGGGGATTATCCAGAACATCCTGATAATGACGGGCCAGGGTGTCGGGCCATTCGTCTGGTTTGACATCAAGAACATCAAAGGCTATCTGGGGCCGGTTGGGCATGGCGCCTTCAAAGAGATGAAACGACAGGGTATTTGCCCCGCCCACCTTGATGCCGCTCGCTGCGTCGCCTAAAACGGTCTGGCGGATGGCGCCGGTATATGCCTGCTTGTAGGAAGCTTCGGGGACCTTGGCGGCCCGTTCGCGCAAAACCGTTTTTTCCAGGGTGAGCTCAGCCGCGCCAACCGCAGCAGTGGCCGGGCTGGCTTTTTTCGGTGCAGGAGCGGCGGCTTTTTTGACCTCTGCCTCCGCCTTCTCCTCGGCGGCTTTCTTGGCGGCTTCCGCCTTCTTCGCCTCATCGGCGGCCGCTGCCTCGGCAGCTTTTTTCGCCGCCTCCGCCTGCTTGGCTTCTGCCGCCGCCTTCTCCTCGGCTGCTTTCTTGGCAGCTTCCGCCTTTTTGGCCTCTGCCGCTGCCTTCTCCTCGGCCGCCTTCTTGGCTACACTCTCGTCATGGACCGGCGCTGGAGCCATCGGCGCAGGGGCAACCGGAGTGGGTGCTGAAGAAGCAGGCGCGGCGAGTACCGGTTCGCGCTTAAGGATAGCCTCGGCCCCGGCAAATTTCACCAGGGCATCAAATTGATCGTCCGACAAGCCGTAGGCCTTTTTCAGCGCATCAAGACCAAGCCGTACCGAGTCAAGCGCCATTTGCCGTTCTTTTTCGTTCATCGCATCCTCTCCTGCTTCGTCTGTTTCAATCATTGCCTGAGCAACCGCTCCGGCTCCGCTGCCGCCAGTCGCGGCTGACGCACGGAACTGAGCAGCCTCGGCCCTGGCCGCGGCGATAATCTTCTCTGCCTCAATCTTGGCTGCCGCCAAGAGAGCATCACTTTCCTCAACCCCGGCCACCGTGGTCCGAACCTCAATTGGCGCAGCCGGCGTTACCGCCGAAGGCACAAGGGCAAAAGGCTCATCGGCAAAGACCGGGCGGCTGGCGAGCCCTGCCCGGCTGACAATCTCCGGCACAGCGCTCTCCCATTCAATGGCCATGATATGAACCCCGGCCACCCCTTCCATCTCCCGAACCTGGCGGATGATATCAACACAGATGTTGATCCCCTCGTCTTCCTTGTCCTTGGCCCCCTGCATCCGCTTGATCACCTCATCGGTGACATCCATGCCCGGCACGGAACTCTGCATGTAACGGGCCATACCCAAGGATCTTGGCGGGGTAACGCCGGCCAGGATGTGGACTTTTTTATGGAGACCGAGATCGCGGACCGCCTGCATGAAACGAGCGAATCGTTCCACATTGTAGATGATTTGGGTCTGGACGAAATCAGCGCCGTTGGCGACCTTTTTTGCCAGCCGCGCGGCCCGGAACTGCTCGGACGGCCCGGCAAACGGGTTTGCCGCAGCGCCGAGAAATAACCGGGGCTCGTGCGACTTGATCACCTCGCCGGACTGAAATATCTTTTCATCCCGCATGGACTTCACCATGCCAAGCAGCTGGATGGAGTCCATGTCAAAGACGCCTTTTGAGCCGGGATGATTGCCGAACTTCTGATGGTCGCCGGTAAGGCAGAGCAGGTTTTTGAGCCCCAGGGCGGCAGCGCCCAGGATATCGCTCTGCATCCCGATCCGGTTGCGGTCGCGGCAGGTCATCTGAATGACCGGTTCCACCCCCTCGGCCAGGGTCAAAAGGCCTGCGCTGATGCTGGACATGCGGACGATGGCGGTCTGGCAGTCGGTGATGTTGACCGCGTCAACACTCCCTTTAAGCAGCCGGGCTTTTTCCCGCACCAGTTCGGCATTGCCGTTCTTGGGCGGCCCCAGCTCGCCGGTGACGGCGAACACTCCTGATGTTAAAATGCGTTCTAAACGGCTTCCCGATTTCATCGGTTATGATCCTTTTCACCCAAAGGGTATAAGTTTCGTTTGAGCAGGCAAGCTGCTCAACTCAGCTTTATTCTTGCTTCAAAAAAATATTAAGAGACGACACCCGGGCCATGGCAACCAACGTCCGTCAGACCGCCGCCGCCAAGGTCGCGCCGCATGTTCATGTCAAAAAGAACACGCTCTTTCTTCTTGTTGATCCCCAGGGCATCACGTTTTTCCTCGATCTTTTCGATCATGATCCTGGCGATCTCCAAAGGTTCCGAGGCAATATTCCAATGGGCGCCAACCTCGCTCGTCAACCCTTCGGTAAGATACTTGGTGAAATTCTTGGCCCCGGAGGTGGCTAGATTCTGAAACACCACCTGAGCGCCGCTGGCCACAAAATATTGGCCGATGGCCACGGCCTTTTCACTCATCCACAAGGGGGCGGTGCCGATGGCGGGCAAGTCGGAGATATCGTCTCCCAAGCCGCCCTGCCGCACCATCTCGGTGGCGGCAATAAGAATCCGTGAGTTGTCTACACAGGAACCCATGTGCAGAACCGGCGGCATTCCCACAGTCTCGCAGACCTCCCGCAAGGAGTCGCCGCAGAAACGGGCCGCTTCGGGATTGACCAGGCCGGCCTTGCCGAGGGAGGTTGCAGCACAACCGGTGGCCAGAACGAGGATGTTGTTTTTCAGCAACTCCCTGACGATGATTTCATGGGTGTCATCCGCCAGCTTGAAGTTGTCGCAGCCGACAATGGCAGCCACTCCGCGGATCCTGCCATTGATGATGTTATCGTTCAGCGGCCGGTAGCTGGCGCGGAATCGTCCGCCCAACATGGTATTGATGGTTTCGTGACTGAAACCCACTACCACATCCATCTTGGTTTCCTGAGGGATAAAGCACTTGCCGCGCTTCTTGAAGTTCTTGATGGCGTGGGTCAGAATTTTTCTGGCTGACTCAAGCGCTTCGTGCTCCTCAAACTGGATATGAATACCGCCGGGCATCTTGGCCCGATAGTTGGTGGTAATGATGTCGGTGTGAAAATTCTTGGCCACCTCGGCCACGGACTGCATGACGCACTGGACATCAACCACCATCGCCTCTACCGCGCCGGTGGCCAGAACCATCTCCTGCTGGACGAAACCTCCGGCCACCGGAATCCCGCGGCGCATGAGAATCTCGTTGCCGGTGCAGCAGACGCCGGCCAAGTTGATCCCCTTGGCCCCGTTCTTTTTGGCCAGCTCCAGCATTTCCGGTTCCTGGGCCGCAAGGCACAAAGCCTCGGCCAGCAAAGGTTCATGGCCATGCACGGTGATATTGACCTGGTCGGCCTTCAGCACCCCAATATCAACGATGGCGCGACGGGGCACCGGAGTGCCGAACATGATGTCGGTCAGCTCGGTGGAGAGCATCGAGGCCCCCCAGCCGTCGGACAAGGCGGTGCGGGAGGCCTGGAGCATAATGTTGTGATATTCCTGATCAACGCCCATATGGGTGCGATGCATCATTTCAACCACCTCGCGGTCAATGCCGCGGGGCGCGATGCCGAGTTTGTTCCAGAGAGCCTGCCGCTTGGGCGTAGCCCGTTTCAGCATGGAAAGAGGCGCATCGTCCTGCTTGCCGAATTCGGCCAGGGCCTTTTCCCCCAACTCCAAGGCGATGTCCTTTACCTCCCTGCCTTCGGTAACAATATCATAAACCTCGGCCAGCTTTTTGAGCTTGGCCACGTCTTTGATCTGATGCGGCCCCTCACCTTTGGCTGCACCGATGAAGCCCTTTACCATCTCCCGGGCATGATCGGTGTGCGCGGCTGAACCGCCGGCCACGGTACGGGCAAAATTCCTGGCCGCCACAGTATCGGCGGTGGCGCCGCAAACGCCAACCATATCTTCCACCCCGTCGATGATCTGGCACGGCCCCATGTTGCAGTTACGGCAACAGGTTCCGCCGGAACCGAACAAACATGCCGACATCCCCCGCGCCTTTACACGGTCATAGGCAGTCCTGACGTTTTTGGCCACATCATGGGAGATAATCTGTTGCGTAGAAACGCAGGTGATATCCGCGCATCCTTCACATCCATTTCGTTTGATCGCCATCGTATGTCCTCAGCATCTTGGGTTCGCTATGTAACTGTTCAGCAGCACCACATCTGCTTTGTCATCGGCCTGCTCATGTGCAATAGCACACTTCGCAGACCTCTTGGTCGGCACTGCTGCCGACAATTGACACACGCATCTGCGGCACTGCTGAACAGTTACCGTGGGATTGTTTTAGTCTATTTCAGGCTCGCGGTCTGCCTGGCTGCCTGTACGGTATTTTTCATAAGCATGGTGATGGTCATCGGCCCGACCCCCCCCGGAACAGGGGTAATATACGAGGCTTTTTCCTTTACCGCATCAAAATCCACATCCCCGGCAAGAATGGCCTTGCCGTCCGCGGTCTTACCAATCCGGTTCACCCCGACATCGATTATCACCACCCCGTCCTTCACCATGTCGGCGGTCACCATCTTCGGCACCCCGACCGCGGCGATGATAATATCAGCACGCTTGCAATGGGCGGCCATGTCCTTGGTCCGGGTATGGCACAGGGTAACCGTGGCGTTGCCGCCTTTACGCTTCTGAAGCATCAGGTTGGCGATGGGCTTGCCGACAATATTACTGCGTCCGATGACCACCACCTCTGCGCCGCTGGTTTCCACCCCGCTGCGAATCAGCAGCTCGAGGATGCCGTGGGGCGTGCAGGGCAGAAAGCACTCCTCGCCCACCACCATCTTGCCCACATTCACCGGATGAAATCCATCCACGTCCTTGGCCGGATCAATGGCATATAACACATTGGTTTCATTAATATGCTTGGGCAGGGGCAGCTGCACGAGAATGCCGTGGATATTCTTGTCCTTGTTAAATTTCTCGACAATGGACAGAAGATCCTGCTCGCTGGTGTCGGCTGGCAAGGTTACCTGCTCGGAATGGATGCCGAGCGCATGGGCAGTCTTGTTTTTGGCGCTCACGTAAGATTGAGAGGCCGGATCTTCACCCACCAGGATCGTCACCAGGCCAGGGACAATATCATGTTTCTCCTTAAGCACGGCGACCTCGGCCTGCAATTCTTCCCGGATGGCTTTGGCAACTTCCGTCCCGCTGATAATCTTGGCACTCATTCATTTTCTCCTTATATCAAAAAGTTATAGAGTTCTAGTTGATGTGCGTACCACGGGAAAAAAAAGACCTGCCGCCTCTTCTTTCTGACGCACCCCCCCTCGGAGGATGTCCCCGCCAAAGCAGGAAGAGGATCAGAGCTAACAAAACGTAATCAATCACGGGTAAGCCCACAAAGGTCAAATAACCAGGGGAACAAACGGTCACAGGGTGCCGCAGGTTGCGGCAAGCGGGCTGGCGATGCGTACTTTTGTACGTGAGCCGGACCGATCGCCGCAAGATGTGGTAACCTGTGACCGTTTACAACAAAACTACCCAATTCGACACGATATTTCAATAGGTAGATATACTTGCAAAAAGCCCTGCACTATACATTTTTCGGAGGAAAATAGCAGAAAAAAATGAGGGGAAAATACAATTGCAGTAAAGATGACGAGAAAGAAAGCTATCGCCTTATTATTCCTGTTTTCTTGCCCGATCGTTTGCCAGTTTAACAATAATATTGTTGGCCTGGGTCAACCGGTTGACTACGGTTTTAAAAAGATGGCCGGCCACATCGGGATATTTTTGAATAACCTCCTGGAGCTTGTCGCCGGGAAAACGTTTCACCCTGGATCGTCCTTTGGAGGTGATGGAGGCGGAACGGGGCTCGCCGGAAATGGCGCTCATCTCGCCGAAATACTCGCCCGGCTCGGTAATCTCGGCGATCTTTTTACCATCCTTCACTACGGATACGGCACCGATGACCAGTTTGAAAAAATCGGTGTCGTTATTGTTCTGGCGAATGATGAAATCCCCATCCTCGTAATCCTCGATATCCGGATGGACCAGATAGGCGGGCAAACTCTCTTCGGTGATCACGGTACGCCGCAAAATCTCTTCTATGCTGGTGGCGCCTTCGATAACCTTTTTCACCCCGGCCCGCCGCAGGGGGATCATTCCTTCCTGCACCGCGATCTTGCGCAGTTGATCCTCTGGCACTTCGGCGCTGATCGCCTTGGCCACCTCATCGGTGATCTCCATCAGCTCAAAAAGACCTACTCGTCCCTTATAACCGCCGCCGTTGCATTTCTGGCAGCCCTTGGGACCATAGATAACAAAACCTTTTTCAAAATCCTCCTCGGTAAAACCCAGGGCAATCAGCTCTTCCTTGGGCGGTTGAGGAACCTCCTCCCTGCAATGAACACAAAGCTTTCTCGCCAACCGCTGGGAAAGAACCATGGTAACGGCCGAGGCCAGCATAAAGGGCGGAATACCAATATCAACCAGGCGGCCGATGGTGGCGGGACAATCATTAGTGTGGAGGGTACTGAGAACAAGATGCCCAGTCATGGCCGCCTTGATGGCAATCTCGGCGGTTTCCATATCCCGGATCTCGCCGACCATGATGATGTCGGGATCTTGCCGGAGAAAGGCCTTGAGCGCTGCGGGAAAGGTCATGCCCACTTCTTTTTTGACATTGACCTGGTTGATCCCCTTAAAGTTGAACTCCACCGGATCTTCGGCGGTGAGGATCTTGGTGTCTTCGCTGTTGAGCGAGTTGAGCACCGAATAGAGGGTTACCGTCTTGCCGCTGCCCGTGGGGCCGGTAACGAGCAGCAATCCCTGGGGCCGGTCGATGCAGCGCTTAAGGGTGGCAAAGGTTTCCTTCTCAAAACCGAGTTTGGTGAGATCGACATTAAGACTGCCCTTGTCAAGGATACGAAGAACGATACTCTCCCCGAACAGGGTGGGCAGGGTGGAAACCCGGAAATCCACGGCCCGGTTCCGCCCCAACTTGATCCGGATCCGGCCGTCCTGGGGTATCCTCCGCTCGGTGATATCGAGCTGGGACATGATCTTTATTCTGGAATTCAGGGCATTCTTGATGGAAAGGGGCAGGTTCATGGACTTGTACAGGGAGCCATCCATGCGGTAGCGCACCTGAAGGGTTTTCTCATAGGGCTCGATGTGGATATCGCTCACCCCGTCGTTGACCGCCTTGACCAGGATACCGTTGACCAGCTTGATGATGGGTGCGTCCGAAGCGGAATACTGATCAGCCCCGCCCTCGTCTTCCAGCGAGGCAATCTCCATGCCATCGGCCGCCTCGGAGGCCAGGGTGCCGAAATCGTCGATCTGGGTGACAGGCTCCTCGTCCTTGTCATCCGCGCCCACCGAGGTAAAAAAAGACTGATGCTCCTCCTCGCTGATCTTGTAATAGGTCTTATATGCGTCAACGATATCTTTTTCCGTGGCGACACAGACGGTCAACGGCATTTTGACCGCAGCCTGCAAGCTTTCCACCGCCCCGGTATCCGTGGGTTCGGCCATGGCCACCTGGAGGGATTTGCCGATTTGCCTTAACGGAAAAGCCAGATATTTCTTGGCGATTTCGTAGGGCAGAAGCGTCAAGACCTCCGGCTTAGGCGGTTCCCTGCTGATAACAACGGATTGATAGTTGTGCAGGCGAGTTAAAAAATTGAGAATGGTGGATTCTTCAATATGCCCAAAGCGCAGGAGAATACTGCTCAGGCGGCCGCCGGATTTTTTCTGGGCGGCCAGGGCCTCATCAAGCTGGTAGCTGCTGATCTGCCCGGCCTTGCGCAGGAGTTCGCCTATCTTGATCTTTCCGGCCCCGGATTGATCTTTTACCGTGGAACGCAAATTGGATTTATTGTCTGCTACTGCCATGGCTGCGAGGCTACCCTTCAAAGGTTGTTAGGTGCAGGAAGAACCATCTCTACTCAATACTATATCCTGTTGCCCGCTGACAAGCATATCTGTTAATCCCAAACAAAAAAGGCCACTGGTAAGCGATTACCGTTTTCCGCCTGCACGGCAAAAAAATAACTGGCCAGCTTACAGCGGAATATGCCACCTGTTTAAAACAGCCTATTTATCGGAGTTATGGGGGGATTTATTATGGATTGACAAACCGCTCTGCCGTAGCTACAAGACAATGGTTCGATGGTTTAAGGGTTGTTTTTATTCGTTTCCGGCCTTGAGCTGGATAGGCATGATTTTTCAAACGGGATGGCTTTTGCGCCAGGTGTTTTTGCCAGGACATACAGGGGCGATTTCCGTAATTCAAATTCTATGAATATTAATAAAAGCATTGATTCATACACCCGTCTTGCCGCAATTACGGTACTGGTGGTAGTTTTAGTGATCGGCGGGCTATCACTCTTCATGGCCAAAGCCATGCTGGCCAAGATTCATCTGATCGAGACCGAGAGTCGTAATATCAGCCTGGTAAATCAGATTCAAGGCAAGACCAACAAGTTGATCTTTGCCCTTCAGATGTTCATTCTCCAGCCTAAGGCGGAATACAGCTGGCGGGTGATTGAACTCTACGAGATAATTAATCCCAAGATTCATAACTATATCAATTACGAAAAAAACTCATCCTACCCCGAGGCCCAAGAGGAAATTAGGTTGTTGCGGCAGATCGACAAGCAGCTGCATGAAATCATGAAAATTCATGCGGCGGTCATCTCCGGAGAATTCAGCACGAGTCAGTTGGTCCATCTGGATAAATATGTCCACATGCTGGAAGGGTTTACCGGGGAGATCAACCGGCTGCATTTTGAAATCATTGCCCGCAAGATTAAAAAATCAGATTTGCGGATGCGGATTATTGCGATTCTGTATGTATTTTTTGCAATATTCGGGTTGCTGATGTTCTTTCTGCTCTATAAGGTTTATTCGCGCAAGGTGGTCAGCCCGATTAAAAACTTGACTGTCGCCACCAGGCAATTGGCCGCCGGTGATCTTGCTATCCGTATGTCGATCGATTCCCGCACGGAAATCGGGCTGCTTTATCGCTCTTTCAACCAAATGGCGAGTCAAATCCAGGAAAAGGAAAGCCGCCTCCAGGATTTCAACCGGGAGTTGGAGGAAAAAGTACGGGAAAGAACCGGCGAGTTGGAAAACGCTCAACACGAACTACTGCGGCTGGAGCGTTTGGCCACTATGGGGCAGATCGCCACCAGTGTAAATCACGAGATCAAAACCCCGCTTAATGCCTTGTCGCTTAATTTACAATTGCTCAAGCGGGAAAAGAACAAACTCCGAGCAGAATGTCCGGCGGGGCAAGGGCCGGACCCCTTGGACGAACTCATCAGCCTGCTGGGCGGCGAGATTAGCCGGATCAGCGAAATTTTGGACGATTTCGTCAACTACGCCCGTTTCGCCAAACCCAAACTGGAGAGCAAGGAGATCAATCAGGTTGTCGCCGGGGTGGTCGAACTTCTGGGGCAACGGGCGGAAAAATCGGACATCAGGATTACCAGCGATCTGGCGCCGGAGTTGCCGCCGATCATGCTCGATGAAAACAAACTGATTCAGGCCCTGATTAATCTGGGAATGAACGCCTTTGCCGCCACTCCCGCCGGCGGTGAGTTGAAATTTAGCACTTTCCGCCAAGGGCATGAAATAATCCTGGCGGTAGCCGATACCGGCAGCGGGATTGCCCCAGCCGACCTGCCCCGTATTTTTGAGCCGTTCTTCAGTCGCAAACCTTTGGGAATGGGATTTGGGCTGGCCATCGTCCAGAAAATAGCCGAGGATCACGGCGGCCGGATCAGTTGTCGCAGCAAGGAGCAGGAAGGCACCATCTTTGAAATTAGTCTGCCAATCAGTTAAGCAGCCCCGTCGGGCTCCCGTTTTGATGCCAGCGGCAAAACCCACTACACGACGAAACCCATGCTAAAACATATCCTGATCGTTGATGATGACAAACTGAGTCGGGAAACCCTGGCCCGTTTCCTGGCAGAACATTACCAATGTCAGACAGCGGCCGACGGACGGGAAGCCTTACAGATCGTTGAGGGAGGCGAGATCGATATCATCCTTGCCGACTTGATGATGCCGGGAATGAATGGCCTTAAGATGTTGGAGGAAACCGGTAAAATGGCGGAGCCGCCCATGGTGGTGATGATCACCGGGCATGGTACGGTGGAATCGGCAGTGGCGGCGATGAAAATGGGGGCCTACGATTACGTGACCAAGCCGGTGAATCTGGATCGGCTGCTGCTGCTGCTGGAAAAAGCCCTGGAAACCAGACGTCTGCGGCAGGAAAATATCCTGTTGCGCAATAAGCTCCATGAGCGCTACTCCCCCACCCGCATGATCGGTGATTCTCCGATTATGCAAAAGATTGTCGGTCAACTGGCACGGATCGCCGATACCTCTACCACTGTGCTGATTGAGGGGGAGTCAGGCACCGGCAAAGAGCTGATCGCCAACTACATTCATTTTAACAGTTCGCGGGCGTCCGGACCTTTTATCAAGATTAACTGCGCCGCCTTTGTGGACAACCTCCTGGAATCGGAACTTTTCGGTCATGAACGGGGGGCTTTCACCGGGGCGGTGACCGCCAAGAAGGGAAGGTTTGAATTAGCTGACGGCGGCACCCTCTTTCTTGATGAAATAGGGGATCTGCCCGCCACCGCCCAAGCAAGTTTGCTCCGTTTTCTACAGGAAAAAACCTTTGAGCGGGTGGGTGGCACCAAAACCCTTAAGGTTGACATTCGCCTGCTTTCCGCCACCAATCAGAACCTTGAGGAAATGGTGACCAAGGGAGGGTTCCGCGAGGATCTTTTCTACCGTCTCTGCGTGGTCAGGATCAAGACCCCGGCTCTGCGCCAGCGGCAGGAGGATATCCCGCTTTTAGTGGATCATTTTCTCAACCATTACAGCGAGATTCACAATCGACCCATCACCGGCCTGAATCGGACCGCCCGGGACTTTCTCGAGTGCCATCCCTGGCCGGGCAATGTCCGAGAGTTGATGAGCTGTCTTGAGTGTATGGTGGTTTCCGCGGTGCGCCCGCAACTGGCTCTTGAGGACATCCCGGAGCACCTCCGTCGTTTATCGGCACCATCCGAGGATTGCCCTTCCGAAACGTCCGACGGTATTTTGGCCCGCAACGAAAAACAGTTAATCGCCGCCGCCCTTCAGCAAACCAGAATGAATAAGGTTGCTGCCGCCAAGATGCTGGGCATCGGCCTGCGTACTCTCTATCGTAAAATCGATAAGTGGGGTTTGTAGCCCAAAAAGAACGACCTGTTCATCATCGCTAAGGGAGAAAAGCGTTGACGGACAGGCCGTTGTCTAGAATATGCGGGATGGTTTTAATCCCGTGCGCCGCCAGACATCACCATCTTTCGCAAATAGCATGCCAGAGTACCTAAATAGTGTTCATCCGGAAACTCTCTTTCCAGATGAACGCGGTCAGCTTTCTGCGGTCATCTTTCTGCTTAACGTGTTTACTTGATTAAGTTTTGAGCTGAACGCTTATAGCATCTAGAATTAGGCGCATATTTTCTTGAGCCTCAGCTATGGTTTGCTCGAGCAGACAAAACTATTGTCAAAATGACAAGTCCGGGCAAAAGGCAAAAAAAATCCCCGATTTTCATCGGGGATTTTTTTTATAAAGTTTGCCCGCCCCTCGCCTTGAGAGCAAGGGGCGGGGTGGAGTTAAGTTACAATTTAAGGCTGAGCGCCATAATGCGCCTCTTCAACCGGAGCCAGGGCGCCGGGTGCATGGCACAGGCCGCAGGCGGCGAAGCTGCCTGAGCCGATGGTATTGGATTCAATGTGGGCCGTGGCCATTGCACCGTCATGGCAACTGCCACAGGCGCGTCCGGCCGTTTTCCAGTTGGCGGACTCGGTCATCGCCGCATTACTCTCATCATGGCAGAATTTACAATCAGCCGGGCGACCATACGTGGTCCGGGCCGCCGGAACCGTGGTGTTGGTGGCCGGATTAAACGCCGGCAGGCCGGCCGGATACTGGGCCTTGCTGTAATCATGCCCGCCGTTGATCACATACTCGCCACCTTCCTGAACGCTCGGCAGGAAACGGCCCATGTGGATCTTGTGGACAATGGTGCCGATCTCGACCGACTGCGAGCCCGGCAAGGCAGCACTAGCGGTGGTCAGTGCCGGAGCGGTGGTGCTGCTGTACGGATCAAAGGTGTTTCTAGTATGGCAACCGCTACACCGTTCGAGGGAGTAACCGGAGTGAAGCTTGCTGCCACCGTGGCATTTAACGCAAGCGGTATCCCAACTGACGATGTTGCGGGTTTGGGCAGTGCCGCCACCCGGGACAAAGTCGTAAGACGCCTCTTTTATATTGTCTTTCGTGGTGTCGGCGTTAGTAATACTGACGGTTACCCGATGGGTCAGATTAGGTTCATAAGCGACCGTATAGAGCATGGTCGGCAGGTTAGTGCTATTGTATGCTTGGTTAGCTGGATAATCAGCGCCCATCCTGGTGCCGACTTTGGTGATGGTTCTGATGTCACCGAGAACATCACCATTCTTCAAGCCGAATTTGTAAGTATAGTTGCCAGCCCCAAGGTTAGTCAAGGTGCCATCGCTCTGTGATTCAGGCTGCGCTTGCATCACCGGGTGGTTGGCGGTTCTGGTCCGCATCTTCATCAGGTAACTTTCCCAATAGCTGGAGGTACCGGTGGTAGCGGGAACCAGTTTGGCCAGGGTAAAGGATGCGGCAGTAAGATCGGTCTTGGCTGCGCCGCCTTCCGTGACGCCAAAAGCAACCGTAACGCCGCCGTCAACATCTACGGTAACGCCGGTAATCGTGGTCACAACCGTACGCCGGCTGGCGTTGCGATTGGCGGCCGGGGTATGCACGGTAACTATGTCGGTTGCCGATCCCACGGCTCCAACAGAAGAATGGCAAAATGTACAAAGGGTGTTGTCAGCGACGCCGTGTGGCGAACCCGCGCCACCGTTGATCCCGGTAAAGGCCGAACCATCGAATTTGATCGTGGTATGGCAGGAATCACAGGCAGCCATGGTCGGCTTGGTTTTCCAGTTGGTGGCCTGAGCCACGGTGTTATGACACTTGTCGCAGTTGAGCATGTTATCGCGCATTGGGTAGACGAGGGTGGCGACCGGATCCAAGCCGAGGTTGTCCCCGGCACCTACGATACCCCAGCCATCGCCATGACCACCCCAATGCAGGTTGCCAAAGGTCGCAGCCTTACCGCTGTGAATCTGGTGAACCATGGTGACCATGTCCGCTTCGTGGTCGGCGATGGTGGAGTTGTAGTTTGGGCTGTGGCAGACCACGCAGGCCTTGGTATCGTTGCGGCCAAAGGCGTGAATGGTCACCCCGTAGCCGTGACACTCTTTACAGGATGCGTCGTTCACCACTTCTTTGCCCGAAGCGACTTGGACCGCCAGATTGGTGGTGACAAAAGTATAGACGGCATTGGCCCTTTCGTAAGCCGCCCCGTTGTTGAACTGAATCAGCGCCCGCTGGGTGGTGGTATTAGCCGGGGCGTCAGCCACTTTTTTGTTGGAGGTCAAGGTGTAGGTGCCAGGGGTGGCGCTTTCAACCAAGGCATCGGTAGCGGAGCCCCAATAGGTCCACTCGTTAGAAGCGACATCGGTTGCCGGCATAAGGCCGGCGAAAGCGATGGAGGTGACCGAATCGGTCATGCCGGTGACCGCGGTGGTACCGCTGGCAGCGGTAAAGGTGGCGGTGATGAACCCATCGGCATTAGCGCCGAGAACCAGATTGCTGATCGTTAATGGCTTGGCAGCTACCGGAGCAAGACCAGCGCCATCCGCGCCATCGGCACCAGCTGGACCAGCTGGACCATCCGCGCCATCCGCGCCATCGGCACCATCTGCGCCATCTGCGCCATCTGCGCCATCTGCGCCATCCACGCCAGCCGCGCCAGCTGCGCCAGCCGCGCCATCATTACCGGAGGAGCAGCCGTAAAGGCCGGCCCCCAGAGCTAACATAACAATCAAAAGCAATAATTTCAGTTTGTTCATCTTTGTCTCCCTTCTGGTTTGAGTTGGTGATGAGGTTTTGCCTACTTCGGTTCTGGTAAAAAAGTGGCGCCAACGCTGGATCCTGTTTCAGGTGCCTGACGTGGAGCAAACTCATCCGGTCTTATGCAAAACCCAAGCCAGTCTTCGTTTTACGTAAAATCAGCCAGATATTCCGAACCTTTTTGTTTTGCTTTGCCAACTTGGCACAAGTTTGCCAGTTTGGCAAAACGACGATTGGGAAGCAAAAAAAGGTAACCGGGGAGGAGGACTTTACAATGTCCATGTGGCGAAGACGGCCCTGGCCTACCGACCGAGGCCTATGCAGGAATCATAACAGCAATGGCCGAACTGGCCGGGAAAACCATGGTGCGCCCCTGACATTCTCTCGCATTCGGACAAACAAACAGTTTGCTGCCTGCCCGTTCTTTGTGGTATAAAATCGCTAAACTCACATGAAGATCAAGCCATGAAAAAAATCTTGCCATTGTTGATACTGCTGCTTACCCTGGCGATCCCGGTCGAGAGCCGGGCCGACATCTACTCGTACGTGGATGCGGAAGGCACCCTGCACTTCACCAACACCCCAAACGACCCGAAATTACAGTACAAAGTTGTGGTCCGCGGGCTCGGCAACAAACCGCGCTTTGCCCGCTATGGCGCACAGCGTGGCACACCGGTCGATCCGAAGGTTTACGAGGATCATATCCACAAAGCGGCCCTGCGCTACAACGTGAACCCCCACCTGATCAAGGCAGTGATCAAGGCCGAATCAAACTTCAACCCCATGGCCATCTCCGAAAAGGGGGCCAAGGGGCTGATGCAGCTCATGCCCGGCACTGCCAGCGATCTCCGGGTAATGAACCCCTTTGACCCGAGAGAAAACATCTTCGGCGGGACCAGCTACCTGCGGCAGATGCTCATCCGCTTCGGCGGAAACATCTCCCTGGCCCTTGCCGCCTACAATGCCGGCCCGAATCGGGTCGAGGCGGAACGCGGCATCCCGGCCATCCCCGAAACCCAGCAGTACGTTCGTCAGGTTATGAGCCACTACCACAGCATGGCTGGCATCCGTCCATCATCGCACGGCTGGCGGACCTCGATCCCGAACTGACCCCGGCCTACCCCTTGGGTAAGGACACCTTCAAATAATTTTGAAGCCGACATGCCTGGCCACCAGTCGAAACACCACAACAGCCCTCTTCGGCGCACCTTCGTTCTCGGCCTCTTGCCTCCAGTACGAAGGACAACACCTGGATATTCAGAGTTGCTGCGCAATAACTTGTCATCCATTTTCCAGGGAGCAGGATATGACTGAAGCCATGCACAAAACCGCCGATGAGAAATTTTGCTCCGAGTGCGGCGCGATCATCAAAGCACGGGCGGAAATATGTCCCAAGTGCGGGGTGCGGCAGTTCGCACCACCGAACAACTTTGCCGCAGTGGCGCCAAATGGTAAAAGCAAATTGGCCGCAGCCCTGTTTGCCTTATTTCTGGGCGGTTTTGGCATCCATAAATTCTATCTTGGTCGCATTGGCTGGGGCATCGTCTATTTGTTGTTCTGTTGGACAGCTATTCCCTCCATTCTTGGTATTATCGAAGGCATTCTTTTGCTGATCATGAGCGAACATGATTTTAATCGCAAGTATGGCACTGCCTGACATTGCGGTCAAATGGGACGCGCCGCGAACGGAACCATCTAAAGTCTGACCGCGACTTGGCGCGCACAACGCCTTCGAACGCGACAGCCAGGTGCATTTTATGGCGGATTTTTTAGGCGCGGCCCGATTTCCCGCCCGAGACTCGTGTTGAAGTTGAAACTGAACGAACAGGAGAAAAAATATCTGGTGGCCTTCTTTCGGTTACTGCAGGCTCCAGACTAATCTAAAACCTGATGAGGCTTACACCGTGATACGCTCCACAGCTAGTGCTTAATGGTGCGCCGCAGACAGAAAACAAAAAGGCCGATAATCGCCGCCCAGCTTATGCCCATGAAGATCCAGCCGTTAATCGTCATTGGTGCCTCCGTTTTCCAACAGCTTAATCTCCCGCCGCTTCCAGCTCTGCCGGACCATCAGGGCCAGCGAGCCTAAAAGGGAAAACAGCATCAGCCGGGTGCCGATGATATAGGGCAGATTTTCCTCGGAAACCCCCTCGCAGAAGAGCACCGGCAACCAGTCCTGAAACAGCCAGACCCCCAGAATGAGCAGGAGGAAAAGCGGGGTAACGTACTTAATGATCCAGCGGTAGAAGCGGGGGATGATAATGTCCGAGCCTCGGTGAAGCTCCGTCCAGGCCCGGTCCATGCCAAAGACCCAGCCGAAAAGGATGGTTTCCACGGTGGCAAAAACAACCAGAAAAAAGGAGCCGCCCCAGAAGTCCATTTCGTCCACCACCCCCCGGCCAAGGAAAAAGATGGCCGGCTGAGAGAAGAAAAAAATGACGGCCATCAGCCGCAGCACTGCCTGCCTGCGGGCCAGATTGAATTCGTCCTCGAGAAAGGCGATGGCCGGCTGCGCCAGGGAGATCGATGAGGTCACCCCGGCGATGAAGAGGAGAAAAAACCAGATGAAGCCGAAGAAATTGCCGTGGGCGATCTTCTGGAGTACCAGGGGCATGGTGACGAAGCCAAGATTAAAAACCCCGGATTGGGCGACGACCGTTACCGCGCTCGCCCCCAAAAAGGCAAAAGCCGCCGGGATTACCAGGCTGCCACCGAGGACCACCTCGGCAAATTCGTTGGCCGAAGCCGCTGTAAGACCGGAGAGCGCGACATCGTCGTTTTTACCGAGATAGCTGGCATAGGTGAGAATCACCCCGATCCCGCAGCTCAAGGTGAAGAAGACCTGCCCCGCCGCAGCCAGCCAGACCTTGCCTCTGGTCAGCGCCGACCAGTCCGGGTTCCACATGAAGCCCAACCCGCCCAGCACCGAGTTCTCCGGCTGGGCCGGGTCGGGGGCGCCGAGAAGAAAAACCCGGACCACCAGAATCACCGCCAGAATCAGCAGAAGCGGCACCCCGTATTTACAGACCCGCTCGATCCCCCGCTGCACACCGAAATAAAGCACCAGTCCATTAAGAGCAAAGGTAATCAAGAAAAAAGTGTAGGCGGGCCACAGGCTTGAAAAAAACTGGTTCTGCTCAAGCCCTTGGTAGCCTTTGAGAAAGGAGAGCATCAACTCGCTGGTGGTGCAGGCTTCGTAGCTGCCGGCCAGGGCGAAGAAGCTGTAGGCCAGCAGCCAGGATTCGATATAGATGTAGTAGAGGGATATGACAATCGGGCCGAAGATGCCGATCACCCCGAAATACTTGATAAAGCGATTCTTCTCCCACATGGAATGAAACATCCCCGGCGCGGTACTGTGGCCGAAGATCCCGCCGAAGCGGCCGATGGTCCACTCAATCCAGATCAGCGGCAGGCCGAGGAGGAGGAGCGAGATGAAATAGGGAATCATGAAAGCGCCGCCGCCGTGCTGGGCAACCTGCCCCGGAAAGCGCAGGAAATTGCCCAGGCCGATGGCGCTGCCCGCCACCGCCATGATCACCCCGATTCTGCTGCCCCACTGTTCCCGCGCCATGCTTGCCCCCCGGAAAAGATGAGATGTAAGCGATCACAGGGCACCACATCTTGCGACGATCGGTCCGGCTCACGTACAAAAGTACGCATCGCCGGACCGCTTGCCGCAACCTGCGGCACCCTGTGGCCGCTTTTAGCTGAGTTGAGCAGCTTGTCGGATTTTATGCCCTTTAGATGCAAAACGAAACTTATACCCGAAGGGTGATTGCAAAGCCCGGCCAGCAGATTACCAGCCCTGGCCCGAGCTTGCAAGCGCCTCAAAACTTTGGGGCGAAACCTGTAACCGTTCAGCAGTGCCGCAGATTTGGACAAGCGGACCGGCGCTGCGTACCTCTTGTACGCAAGCTGGGCCGATCGTCCGAAGATGCGGTGCTGCTGAACGGTTACCAAAACCTCAGCCGAAACACAGCCCACAGTCCGGGCAGGTAGTGGCGGTGGTGGCAAAGGCAAAGCCGCAGGCCGGACAGACTGCCTCTTCGGCCTCCGGATTAAAAACCGCCTCGGCATGAGCTGTGTCATGTTCGGCCAGGGCACAAGCCCGGCGATGCTCCTCGGCAAGCACCTGCAGGGCATCCTGAATCTCTTCCTGCCGCACCAGAAGTTGAAACTTGGGCGCGCAGCCGCCACTGGCGCAACCCTGGCCGTCCTTGCTGATCATGACGCCGAGCTGTTCAGCCTCCAGCAAGGCCTTAAGATGCTTAAGCTCGGCCAAGGATGCCTGGGAGATGACAACCAGCTGGTCATCCGGGGTCAGGGCTCCTTTCCGCTTCCGGCGAGAACCGCTTTTGTTCTTTTCCATGGCCGCCAGTTCCGAGCCCAGGATGAGGGGCAAAGCGCAGGCCGCGCAGGTCTCCATATCCTGCCGGTACTCGTCCAGGCACTTCGGGCAGTATTTCAAATCGTGTTCAAGCATGCTGGCCTCGTTGATAAATTATGGCAGCTATCAACAGATAGCTGAAAAATAAACCGGCTCAGGCTATATTCTCGCCTTCGGATGAGCCCGATCGTAGACCTCGTTTAAATGATCCATGTTCAGATGGGTATAGCGCTGGGTGGTTGACAGACTTACATGCCCCAGCAGTTCCTGAACCATCCGCAGATCCGCCCCCATTTCCAGAAGATGAGTGGCAAAGGAATGGCGCAGGGCATGGGGTGTAACCCGGGCAGCGATTCCGGCCCGCAGGGCATAGAGTTTCACCAGCCGTTCAATGCTGCGGGTAGTGAGCCGCAGCCCCCGGTGGTTGAGAAAAACCGCCTTGTTTTCCGGCGCATCCCCGCGGGCGATTCGTTCGCGGATCAGTATGGTCCGCTGGGGCAAATATTGGCTCAAGGCTTCCAGGGCCGGTCGGCCCACCGGCACCAGCCGTTCCCGGTTGCCCTTGCCGGTAACCCGGAGCATCCCTTCTTCCGCATCAAGGCGCTCCAGGTCAAGGGCCGCAAGCTCGGCAACCCGCAGGCCCGTTGAATAAAGGATCTCGAGAATCGCCCGATCCCGGAAGGCAAAGGCATCCTCGCTGCCCGGCATTTCCAGCAGGGTAAAAACCTCGTCCACCGTAAGGAAAACCGGCATGTGCTTTTCCTGTTTCGGCGTGGCAATGGAGGCGAGCGGGTCATGGGCTATGACCCCTTCGCGGAGAAGATGCCGAAAAAAAGTGCGGAGGGCGGAAAGCTTCCTGGCCACGGAGCTGCTCTTATTTTTGCCGTTCAAGGCATAAACGAAGGAGCGGAGGGCACGGGCCTCGAGCTGACGGACATCTTGAGCAGCCCCGACAAACGAAGCAAATTCGGCAAGATCCCGACCATAACTCTCAACGGTCTTGAGGGAATAGCCCTTTTCCACGGAAAGCCAGCGGCTGAATTTTAGAATAAGTTCGTGCAGAGAGTATGGCATGAAGTTTTTTTAAAAAAAAGTAACTATCCAGCAGCACCGCATCTGCGTTGTTGCACCCAGAGGGTATAAGTTTCGTTTGAGCAGGCAAGCTGCTCAACTCAGCTATATCAGCCTTCTCATGGGCGCAAGCACACATCGCAGGCTTCTGCCTAGCAGCTACGGCACTGCTGAATAGTTACGGTTTGGGTTGTTTTTGTTCGTTTCCGGCCTTGAGCTGGATAGTTACAAAAAAAATTTTAAGCACGCAAAGATGATTGCACAATGTCCGACAAACTACCATACGCATGTTTTTTTGGAAAGACATTGCCCGGAAGCGCAACTTCATTTATTTTAAATAATTCATTCTTACTTGCCGACAGACGAGGGCCATTCATTTCTTAAGGAACCTCGGGAGAAATCATGTCCAAAAAATCTTTTGAAGAAGCCCTGGAGTCGCTGGAGCAGATCACCAGAGAGCTGGAAAACGGCGACCTGAGCCTGGAAAAATCCCTGAAAAAATTTGACGAGGGAATCAAACTGGCCGAGCTGTGCAACCACAAACTTGAAGAGGCACAGCAAAAAGTTGATCTCCTCCTAAAAAAAGACGGCAAGCTTACCAGCGTTCCCTTTATCGTTCCTGACGCGGCCCCAGATGAAGACTACACCTGACCTCTGTCACTCTTGCGAGCACCGGAAATTTCCCAGCCATGGACTTTAAAAAATACCTGAACGAACAATGCCTGGTTGTCGAACAGGCCCTGGCGCGCTATATGCTGCCAGAAGAGGGGGGGGCTCTGGCCAACCATATCAAGGCGATGCGCTACAGTCTGTTCGCCGGAGGCAAGAGAATCCGGCCCATCCTGGCCCTGGCTGCGGCAAAGGCTTTGCACGCCCCGACTGAACATCTGTTGCCCGTTGCCTGTGCCCTGGAATGCATCCACACCTATTCCCTGATTCATGACGATCTGCCGGCCATGGATGATGACGACCTGCGCCGCGGTAAGCCAACCTGCCATGTGGTTTTCGGAGAAGCCGAGGCCATTCTGGCCGGAGACGGGCTGCTCAGCTTCGCCTTTGAGCTGCTGAGCCATCCCGAGGCCCGGCAGGCCATCCCGCCGGCCGACCAGCTCCGGCTGATCAACCTCATTGCTCAGGCTATCGGCCCCAAAGGCATGGTCGGCGGCCAGTCCCTGGACCTTGCCGCCGAAGGCCAGGCCATCGATTTTGCGCATCTGAGGCTGATCCATGGCTGCAAAACCGGCGCCCTTATCACCGTCTCCGTACAGGCTGGGGCGATTTTCGGCCAGGCGAGCGAAGAGCAGTTTGCCGCCCTGAGCCGATACGGGGTGCAGATCGGCCTGGCCTTCCAGATAATCGACGACCTGCTGGATGTGGAAGGAACCACGGAGAATCTCGGCAAGACTGCCGGAGCCGACGCCCAGCGGCACAAGGCCACTTATCCGGCCTTCTTCGGCGTAACGAAGACAAAGGTCATGGCCCATGAGGCCGTCGAGGCGGCCATAGCCGCCCTGGAGATTTTTGACGCCCAGGCCGAGCCGCTCCGCGCCCTTGCCCGCTATATTTACGAACGGAACAACTAACCGGGTATAACCCCGGAGGAAAAGGCCACAATGAGCCATACCCCTTTACTGGACTGCATCAATTCGCCTACCGATCTGAAAAAGCTTTCCGTGGAACAACTCGGGACGCTGGCCGCGGAAATCAGAGCGACCATCATCCAGACCGTTTCCAAAACCGGCGGGCACCTGGCTCCCTGCCTGGGGGTGGTAGAACTCACCCTAGCTATCCACTATGTTTTTGACACCCCGGAAGACAAGCTGGTCTGGGATGTGGGCCATCAGAGTTATGCCCACAAACTGCTCACCGGCCGCAGGGAGAAGTTCCACACCCTGCGCCAGTACCAGGGAATCAGCGGTTTCCCCAAAAGGGAGGAAAGCCCCTTCGACTCTTTTGATACCGGCCACAGCAGCACCTCGATCTCGGCCAGTCTGGGCATTGCCACGGGCAAGGAACTGAAAGGCGACCGACACAAAAGCATAGCCGTGATCGGCGATGGCTCCATGACCGGGGGCATGGCCTTTGAGGCCCTCAATCAAGCCGGCCATCTCCACAAAAATCTCATTGTCATCCTCAACGACAATGAGATGTCCATCTCCCCCAATGTGGGGGCGCTTTCCAGCTTTTTAAGCAGAAAACTGACCAGCAAAACCGCGGTAAGGGTCAAGAAGGAGATGGAACATTTTCTCAAGTCCTTTTCCAATGTGGGGGAAAACATCCTTTCCGTCCTCAAGAAAAGCGAGGAGAGCTTCAAGGGCTTCTTCACCCCCGGCATGTTATTTGAGGCCCTCAAATTTGAATACATCGGCCCCATCCCCGGCCATAACCTGGAAAACCTCATCGAGGCCCTGAGCAATGTCCGCGATTTCAGCACCGGCCCCACCCTCATCCATGTCCTGACCACCAAGGGCAAGGGCTACGAACCGGCGGAAAAAAACCCGGGCGATTTTCACGGGGTCGGCCCATTTTGCATCGAAACCGGCCACCCCCTCCCCTCGCCACCTGCCCCGCCCAGTTACACCAAAATTTTTGGCGAGACCCTGGTCGAGATCGCGGCACAGGACCCGCGCGTGGTTGCCATCACCGCGGCCATGCCGGCGGGCACCGGCCTGAGCAATTTTTCCCAACGGTTCCCGGAGCGTTTTTTTGATGTGGGGATTGCCGAACAGCATGCCATCACCTTTGCGGCAGGCATGGCTACGGAAGGATTGCTGCCGGTGGTGGCCATTTACTCCACCTTCTTCCAGCGGGCACTTGACCAGATCATCCATGATGTCTGCTTGCCCAATCTGCCCGTTACCCTGGCCATTGACCGGGGCGGCCTGGTCGGAGACGATGGCCCTACCCACCACGGGGTATTCGATCTTTCTTTTCTGCGCTTCATCCCCAATCTGGTGATCATGGCCCCCAAGGATGAAAATGAACTGCGGCACATGCTCCACACGGCCATTCTCCACCCAGGCCCTGCGGCAGTCCGCTATCCGAGGGGAAACGGGGAAGGCGTTTTCCTGGACGAGGTGCGGCAACGCCTCCCTCTTGGGAAAGGCGAGCTGCTGCGGGAAGGCGAGGATATTCTTTTGCTGCCCATCGGCAACAGGGTTGCTGCCGCCCTGGAGGCGGCAACCGGCTTGAAAAAACTCGGGATGGAGGCGGCGGTGATCAACCCGCGTTTTATAAGGCCTCTGGATGAAGAGCTGATCTGCGAATGGGCCAGGCGGACCGGCAAGGTGATAACCATTGAGGATAACGTGAAAAAAGGCGGCTTTGGCAGCGCGGTACTTGAACTGTTTGCCAAAAAAAATCTCTGGGGGGTGCAGACGAAAATACTTGGCTTACCGGATAAATTCATGGAACACGGCACCCAGGCCCAGCTTCGCCATAAGGGAAATATCGATGCCCCGGCGATTATCGTCGAGGCTCTGGCTTTGTGCGGGCAGAATCGGTAGCAGCGCCAGGGAGCTAAACTCTTACCCTAACCTCCCGTCTGCCCCTATCCTTTCCAGTTGCGGACAAAATTAAACAGGGTGCGCACCGCTATTCCGGACGGACCCTTGGGAATATAGGACTTTTCGGTAAAGTCCCAGGCGGTGCCGGCAATATCCAGATGAGCCCAGGGGGTTTCCCCGACAAATTCCTTGAGAAAGGCGGCCGCGGTAATGGCGCCGCCGTCTTTTTTTCCGACATTCTTGAGATCGGCGATCTCGGACCTGAGCTGTTTGCTATACTCCTGGTCCAGAGGCAGCCGCCACAGCGGTTCGCCACTGCGTTCCCCGGCAGCGAGCAGTCGGGCGCATAACTCATCATCATTGGCCAACAGGCCGGTGCGGTGATGGCCAAGGCCTATTATGACGGCGCCGGTCAGAGTGGCAACGTCAATCACCATGTCCGGCTTGTATTTTTTGATGCCGTAGGCCAGGGCATCGGCCAGAATAAGACGGCCCTCGGCATCGGTGTTGACCACCTCCACGGTTTTGCCGCCATACTGGATGATTACATCCCCAGGTTTCAGGGCGGCCGGGCCGGGCAGATTCTCGGTGGCCGGCACAATCGCCACCAGGTTCAACCTCTTGAGCTTCGCCTGGGCAACCGCCTGCATGGCGCAAAGGACCGCCGCTCCTCCGCACATATCGTACTTCATCTCTTCCATCCCGGCGCTGGGTTTAAGCGAAATCCCGCCGGAATCGAAGGTAAGCCCCTTGCCGACCAGCAGCAGGGTAGGCGCGCTTGGCTTTACTGCATACTCGAGAATGATCATTTCCGGCGGCTGGGCCGAGCCCTGATTGACCCCGATAATCCCGCCCATCCCCAGTTTCTGCATCCGGGCCTGATCCAGAATCGTGCATCTCATCCCGTGAATGGCGGCCAAATGCCTGGCGTATTCGGAAAAATGGGCCGGTGTCCAGTGGCTGGCCGGCTCATTTGCCATGTCGCGGGCCAGGCAGGCGGCCTGGGCCGCGATTTCCCCAAGCAGGAGCGCCTTGCCTACCCCCCTGCTGTCCGCAGCATACAGCGCAGCCTGCTGCAACATCTCCCCCGAACCCTCCGGATCTTTCTTGCTTTTATATCTCCTGAACCGATAGGCCCCCAGCACCAGACCTTCCGACAACCCCTCAACCATCTCCGCCATATCACAGACAAGGTCCGGCAAAACAAGCAACAGCTCCTGGGCCTTGCTTTTCATGGCCAGAGAGGCGATGCTTCCGCCAGCCTTGCGAAACAACTCTCGGCTCAACTCTTCTTGCCCCAAGCCGACAACCATTATCCGCTCGACGTCCGGAAGGCCATGCCTTCCTTTTTCCGGATAAAAAAGCAGGTGCTCGCCCTCTTTCCCGGAAAAATCCCCAAGCGCATGCACCCTCCGGATAATTTCATCGACCGTCCCACAGGCACTGCGGGGGGAACCCTTGCCTGGCTGACGCACCAGATAGACGAGAAGATCGCCGGCATAGTTTTTGGGGCCAATCTTACTGAACTTCAACATGTATTTAGTCCTTTTGAATATCCAGTCCGGGACTGGGTAATCTTGCAACTCTTTGATTGTAACCGATCACGGGGTTAACCCACAAAGGTCAAATAACCACGGAATAAGCGGTCACAGGGTGCCGCTGGTTGCGGCAAGCGGGACGGCGATGCGTACTTTTGTACGTGAGCCGGACCGATCGCCGCAAGATGTGGTGCCCTTTGATTGCTTACCTTTGATTTCATGAGCTGCCATGAGATAATAAATTGCCTTGGCCATCGACTTCCGGCACGATCCATGGTGAATGCACCATAACCAGAAAGGAATTCTTATAATACAGCGAAAACTTTCCGCAACGATAATTGCATGAAAAAATCTAATAATTGCATTAGATTCCAGACTGATATCGCAGCCTGGTTTTCAACCCCTCAGAGTCCTCACAGAAAAGCTGGAGATCCCCTTGATCCTGCAATTATGTCTGACCGTAAGCTTTGCCATAATAATCTCCGCGCTCTGCAGTATCTGCGAGGCAGCGCTCTACTCCTTGCAGGTGAGTCATATCGAAATCACCGGACAGAGACACAAACGGATCGGGCGAATCCTCATGGGGATGAAAAAGGATATCCACCGGCCGATCACCGCCATTCTCACCCTGAACACCATTGCCAACACGGCAGGCGCCACCCTCTCCGGAGCTGCGGCCGCCGTGGTGTTCGGCACCGACAGCATGGTCTGGTTTTCCATCCTCTTCACCATTGCCATCCTCCTCTTTTCAGAAATACTCCCCAAAACCCTGGGTGTTTCCTACTGTAAACCACTGGCCGTCTGGATTGCCTATCCCCTTCACTGGATGGTAAAGCTGCTTAGCCCCTTCATTCTGATCATCCAGGCCATCACCCGGCTTCTCCCAGCCAAGGACGACGCTCTTCTGGTCTCGGCCCAGGAAATCCAGGCCCTGGCCAGACAAAGCCATAAATCAGGAGAGATAAGCCTCCAGGAACGGCGGGTTATCACCAACATTCTTGATCTGAAGGACAAAACCGTTCGTCAGATCATGACCCCGCTTACCGTTACTTTCATGCTCGATGCCAACCTGACCGTAGCCCAGGCAATGCAGGCCAACGAGATGCTCAATATGCACAGCCGGATTCCGGTTTATGAAAAAAATACGGACGAGGTGGTCGGCATTATCCTGCGCAAGGATATCTTCAACTGGGGAACCCAGGGGGCCGGGGAAAAAACCTTGCGGGAATTCATGCAGCCGGTGCATTTTGTCCCGGAGACAGGAAGGCTGACCGCGGTCATGCTCGAATTTTTTGACCACCATAAACATCTTTTTGTGGTGGTTGATGAATACGGCTCGGTTACCGGCGTTATCAGCCTTGAGGATATCATTGAAGAAATAGTGGGCAGAGAGATCATTGATGAATCAGATCGGGACACCGACATGCGAGAGCTTGCCAAGCGCAGGCGCCTCTCCTTCCTTACCCAGTCCCAGCAAAGCCGATAAGCAAATAATCTTGCTCTTGCCGATGGGACTGACCAAGATATATCTGCAAGGCTGGAGGTATTCATCTGTTCAGCAACAGCAAAAAGGGTAACGGCTCTTAAAAAACTTAACCGTTCACCGGGGCGGTCACCAAATCACCAATAACCGCCGAACTGTAACCGTTCAGCAGTGCCGCAGTTTTGGACAAGCGGATCGGCGCTGCGTACCTCGTGTACGTAAGCCGGGCCGATCGTCCGAAGATGTGGTGCTGCTGAACGGTTATTAAAAAATCACCGTCAGATAGGAACAGAGCAGGGCGACAATCAACAGGTTAATCCCGAGAAAATTCCTGAAACGGATCCGCCCCTCGAAATCAGTAAGACAGAACTGCCAGAGAATGTAACACCCGGCAATGGCGCCGTTAAGCATGAAGAATGCCGAGAGGATCTGCACCGGAAAATCCGGAATGGTGAAGAAGAGTTTTTCCAGAAAGGTCATGCCAGTCTGACGCCCGAAGGTGGGAATGAAATCGCCAACCCCGGCGGCAAAATATCCCATCCGGTACACCAGCTCTCCAGTGAAGGCCATGGGGATCAGAATGGGGACCATTGGCGAAAACTTGCCAAACAAGGGATCTTCGCTGATGCCAAACAGACGGGTGCCGAAACGTATAATAGTCAGGCTTGCCGCAAAACAAAGCAACAGCAGCAGACTGAAGAGAACCGCATCCGACCAGCCGGAGAAGTCGACAACCTGAGCGTAAATCTCCTTTTTCCGCAAAAAACGGGCAAGCTGAGAGCCTATGAGAAACGGCACGATATATGAGCAGGTAATGTAGCGGCCCTTGTTGCGGATCAGTTCCGAATAAGGGTTGCGCAGGAGCAGTTGCGGAGAGTCTCGATCGCACAGAGGCAGACAGTGGCCGCAGACCAGACAATGCAGGTTATTCTGGACACTATAGGCGCCAAGATAAACAGGACAACCTCGTTTGTCTTCCAGCCCTTTTTTGCAGGCAAAGGTTTCGCAGCCCCGGCATTTTTCGTGATCCGGCCGAAATTCAGTAATGGAGAGGGTTGCAGCCGCGCCGCTGATGCGGCCCAAAGGACAGAGATGCCTGCACCAGGCCTGGCCGTGAAAAAAAATCGAGAGCACGGCCGCGCCGAAAACAATGGCCAGGACAAAAAATGAGGTGCCTACCGGCGAACGGTCAAGTCCGGCAACAACCTCGGTCCAGATGATAAGTGCCAGCAGGATAACCGAGGCATATACCCCGTATTTTTGCAGGATTTTAGGCACACTCAGAGAAAAGGTTATCCCCCGGCGTTGCAGGAAGACGCCAAGCCCTGGAAACGGACAAATCCCGCACCACATCCGCCCCACAAAAAACCAGCTCAAGACAATGCTTGGCCAGATCAAGCCCCACGAGAGAAAAACCGCGACATTGCTGCGCGCCTCGCCTGGTCCGAAGAGTCCTGAAATAACCACCAGAGCAAAGAGGATATCACCGGCTGTCCGCAAATAGGCATAGTGCTGCCGGGCAGCCAGAAACCTTCTTATTCCGGGAAAAACCCGAAACAGATCCAGTCGCTGCTCGTCTATGGAAATTAGACTCTTAAGGGCGCGGGTCCACCAGGTCACAAAGCTATCCCACCTCTTCCAGTACCACTCGCAGTTGCATCTGCCGGCCTTCCCGCTCAATGGTCAGGGTAACCTTATCCCCGACTTTATATTGATCCATGGCATTACGCAAGTCGTCGTAGGAAGAAACCTTGCGATCGTCGACAGCCAGGATAATATCCCCGAAGACTATTTCTCCGCGAATTCGGCGAGTTCCACGCAGTCCCGCGGCCTCGGCAGAGCTGCCCGGTTGGATGTTAATGATCAATACCCCTGTCACCCCTACCCGGCGGGCAATCTGCTCATCGGCCACGGCAATACCAAGACCGGGGCGAATCAGCCGCCCATGCTGGATAATTTCCGGAATCACCTTGGCCACATCGTCCACCGGTACGGCAAAACCGATACCGGCACTGCCGCCGGAGGGGCTATAAATAGCGGTATTCACCCCGATAAGACGTCCGGCGCTGTCAAGGAGTGGCCCCCCAGAGTTACCAGGGTTGATGGCGGCATCAGTCTGAACAACCCCCTGGATGGTTCTGCCGGTTGCCGATTGAATCTCCCGGCCCAAGGCGCTGACAATGCCGGAGGTAAGGGTCTGATCAAGTCCGAAGGGATTACCGATGGCGAAAACCTTCTGACCCACCTGCAAGTTATGGGATTCACCCAAAGGAAGCGGGGCGAGTTTCTCCGCGGGGGCGGAGATCTGCAACACCGCCAGATCCTTGTCCGGAGCAACACCCACCAAAGTGGCTTGCCAAGTTGAACGATCTGCCAGGGTAACCTCGACCCGGCTGGCAGATTCGATGACATGATAGTTGGTCACCACCCTGCCCTGCTTGTCCCAGATAAAACCGGAACCTGTGCCTTGGGGAATCTCATGGATATTGAGGCTGAAGATATTCCGCCGGACCTCGATGTTGGTGATATAGACAACCGCCGGCGAAGCAGAACGGAAAAGAGCGATGGTGCTTTGTTCATCGGCTGCGAGGTCTCCCCGCGCCGTTACCGGGATGGGAACAACTTCCGGAGCGGGAACAGGGGGCTGGTAAGCGAAAAAAACCCACCAGCCAAGGAGGATGAAAAGCAGCAGGACCGCGAAAGAAATACGTTTTTGTCTGGGGGCATTTGCAGGGGGAATAATCATCCCTTGACCTAATGACTCAGCAACTTTTTAAAGAAGGGCATGGCCTGTCACGCCCGGTGAATGGCCATTGCCGGCCTCAACGTTCGATGCGTTGCGCGGTAATCACAAAATTCATATTTTCAACCCGTCTGTGCGTCGAACATCAAAAGGATCAAAAAAATTATAGCTTCTGCCCACAAAAAGCACCAGCCATAATGAAAAACATGCAAAATATGGGGCGCCTCTTTGCTCCCTCCGGGTATAAGTTTCGTTTGCACCCTGAAGGGTATAAAATCCGGCAAGCTGCTCAACTCAGCTTTATTTCAGCCAACCGCTCAAGGCCTCGACAATTTTCTGCGCCTGATCCGGGCTGGAAATATTGAATTTGGACTGCTGGCTGAATTCCCCGTTCACCTTGCGGTAACGGCGGATGGAATATTTGTCCGGGCTGTATTCATTCTTCTTGGGATCCCACTGCTGGTAGCGGAAAAGAATGGTAGCCCAGGCACCTTTGGACAAAATAACCTTTTCGATTTCCTTGACAACCACGACTCCGTCTTCTTCATAATTGATTGTAACCTCATCAACGGTTGCCGCCATATTCCCCCCTTATCGCTGACCATCCAGAAAATTTACGAAACAACACCCGGGTAAAAGTTACACGCGGACGTTGCGCCAAAAAAAAGGACTCGGCGGAGATGCCGAGTCCTTAACATTTACATGGTAGCGGGGGCTGGATTTGAACCAACGACCTTCGGGTTATGAGCCCGACGAGCTACCGAACTGCTCCACCCCGCGTCACTTTTGGCACTTTAATCTTTTTCGGGATAATGTCAAGGAAAATAAAGGGATTAAGACACATCCATCGACTGATTCCGCAAGGCGTCAAGGACCACTGCCGGAAATTTTGTCAATCTGCCATCAAAATCCACAACCGCATGGGCGGTGTATCCCTGGACCAGAATTTTGCCGTCATTTTCCCTGATAATCCGGTAATTGAAACGACAAGTTCTGGATTTAACTTCAACAAGACAGGTTTCAATCAGCAACAGATCGTCATATCGAGCCGAAGCCTTATAGCGGACATGACATTCCACCACCGGCAAAATAAATCCCTGCTCCTCGATCTCTTTATAGGAGAGCGCCAGCGCCCGCATGAATTCAGTGCGGGCTGCCTCAAAATAGCGCAGGTAATTAGCATAATACACGACTCCGCCGGAATCGGTATCGCCGTAAATCACCCGGCAGCGATGGCGATATAACGGTTCTTGCATTTCAAGGGACTTGTCCGCCTTCATGCCCGCCCGAGAACCCGCTTGAAAAACTGCCGGCCATCCGGCAACAGATCCCCGGCCATGACGGCGTTTGCCTCATCGTAGGGCAGACCGCTTCCCGTCTGGACTGCCCGGGAATCGAAAATAGCCACCGGCACCGGGTCGGCGCTGTGTGTTCTGGTGGCAAGCGGGGTAAAATGATCCATGGCCACCGCCAGGCGGAAATCATAACCGCCGGCCAGCAGCGCCTCAAAAATCGGCTTGACGATCTTGCCGTCAAAATCCTCGATGGCCTGAAGCTTGTCTTTCAGGCTGCCCTGGTGCCCTGCTTCGTCCGGCGCTTCAACATGCACGAAAACCAGATCCTTTGTTTTCAAGGCCTCAAGGGCGGCGGTCGCCTTGCCTGCATAATTGGTGTCCAGATAGCCGGTGGCGCCCTCCACCTCAATGATCTCAAGGCCTGCATAGACGCCAAGGCCCTTGAGCAGATCAACGGCGGAAATCAAGGCCCCACCCACGCCAAACTGCGCCATGATGGTCGGCATGGATGGGGCCTTGCCCTCGCCCCAGAGCCAGATGGCATTGGCGGGATTACGCTGCCTTGCCTGCCGGTCTTGATTTACCGGATGGTCTGCCAGAAAAGCCACGGCCTTTGCCAGGGCCTCCCGCAGGTGGGGAATACTGGTATACCGCTGCCAGAATTCCGTCACCTCTCTGCCGGTATAATCATGGGGCGGCACGGTGACCAGCGGCCCGACCTCGCCGGAGTGGACGAGAAGATGACGATAGCTTACTCCGGGGTAAAAACGCAGCCGGTCGGTTCCCGCGGCTTCTTCCAATCCCTCGACCAGGACTCGCGCCTCCTGGCTGGAGATATGCCCGCTGCTGTAATCCTCCATGAATACCCGATCTTCTGCAAAACGCAGGGTGACCAGGTTGCAGCGAAAGGCAATCTGGCCGGGCGCCAGGGCAACGCCAAGGCTGGCCGCCTCCAAGGGGGCACGGCCGCTGTAGCACTCATGCGGGAGATAACCGAGCAGAGAGAGATTGGCCACATCGCTGCCAGGCAAAAACCCCTCAGGCACGGTGCGAACCAGACATAACTCACCATCTCGGGCAATCCTGTCCATTGCCGGGGTCTGAGCAAAGGCCAGAGGGGTTTTGCCGCCCAATTCAGCAATGGGCAGATCTCCCATGCCATCGCCGACCAGGATAATGTATTTTCTGCCGCCGCTATTCTGCATGGGGCTTCATGATGCGAATTTTAACCGTCTTGTCGGTGCAGACATCCAAGGCGTCAATCTCGGCCAGAGCCTTGCGCACCGAGGCCTCCGCCGCCTCATGGGTCATTATTACCAGGGGGACGGTGCCTTGTTTATGCCTACCCTTCTGGACAACCGATTCGATGCTGATGTTATGATGCGCCAGAATCCCGGCAATGGCGGAGAGGACGCCAGGGTTATCCATAACAGTCATCCGGAAATAATAACAGCCGCGCAAGCTCTCCATGGGGGTAATCCCCCTCGGCCGGATCTCCTCCGGCAGATAGGAAAGACAGGGAACCCGGTTGACGCTGTTGCAGAGGATGTTCCGGGCAATATCAACCACATCCGCGGCAACCGCGCTGCCGGTCGGCATTTTACCTGCCCCCTGACCATACAACAGGATATCCCCCACCATGTCCCCGGTAAACTGGATCCCGTTAAAGGCGCCGCCGATGTTGGCCAGCAGATCCTTTTCCGGAATCATGGTCGGATGCACCCTGGCCTCCACCGTTTCGCCGTGATTCCGGCTGATGGCCAGGAGTTTGATGCGATAGCCGAACTCCCTGGCAAAATCAATGTCAACCGGCTCAATCCGGGAGATGCCTTCGATACTGACATCGGCGAGGCTCATCTGCATGCCGTAGGCCATGGTCATCAGGATCACCAGCTTGTGCGCCGTATCGATCCCCTCGACATCATAGGTGGGATCGGCCTCGGCATAGCCTTTTGCCTGGGCCTCCTTCAGCACCTCGGCAAAAGCCATGCCCTCGTCGGTCATCTTGTTAAGGATATAGTTGGCCGTCCCGTTCATGATGCCCATGATCGAGAGAATCTTGTTGGCAACCAGCCCCTCTTTCAGGGCCTTGATCACCGGGATGCCGCCGCCGACACTGGCCTCAAAGCCGACTTCAACATTTTTTCGGGCCGCGGCGGCAAAAATCTCCATGCCGTGCTGGGAGATCAGAGCCTTGTTGGCGGTAACCACATGCTTGCCATGTTCTATGGCCTTCAAAATAAAGGTCTTGGCCGGTTCAATGCCGCCGATCAGCTCGACCACGATATCGATCTCCGGATCCTTAAAAATCAGGTTCGCATCCCGGACCAGCTCCACATTCTTAAATTGCGGGGGCAAGGCCTCAATACGGATATCCGCCACGCAACACAACCGGATGGAGACGCCGGTTTTTCGCCGCAACCGCTCTGACTGCTGCAAAAGAACCTCCGCCAAACCACTGCCAACGGTACCAAAACCAAGCAAACCAATCTTAATTTCTCTCATGGGCCTATCCTGAAAATCTATCCGGAGACAACCCGGGATCCTGACTTAAGCTGGGCAACAACAGCCAGCCACCGTACCGACAATGAAATTTACCAAATTCAATACCTTTTTTGCCTGATGATGTCAAAAATATTCACGCCGGTCATCTGCGGATTTCCCAATAATCTTCCCCTTAAAAACCCCGCAGTCATTAAATGACTCCCATTGACAAGATACACAAAAAAAATTACAAGTAGCGGTGATATTCAAAGGAGCAATTCACCGGGATGCCAACGTATCACTCCCCCGCTTATTTTGATAAGGATCTGCCCCGACTGCTCCACCGATATCTAGTAACCGTTCAGCAGCACCACATCTTCGGACGATCGGCCCGGCTTACGTACACGAGGTACGCAGCGCCGGTCCGCTTATCCAAATCTGCGGCACTGCTGAACGGTTACAGTCCGGTGGTTTTGGTACTTTAGTGACCTCCCCGGTGAACGGTTCACGATATCTATATCTTATGTTAATTGCTTCTGGAGTCTTTTGCAAAATGACGAATAAACCCCCAAAAACCTTCATTCCCGCGCAGGCGGGAATCCATAACAGCCTGAATGTTTGACGATGGATTCCCGACAAAAGCACTCGGGAATGACATATCGGTCATTTTGCAAGAACCTCTCAGGTCTCAAGTAACTCAACCTTAAAAAGGATGCCTGCAAGTGGGAGAGCTTAATATTATTTCAATGTTTCTGGGCGCCGGACTCACAGTCAAATTTGTCATGATCCTGTTGCTCTGCTTCTCTTTGTACTCGTGGTTCATTGTTTTCCAAAAATTTTCCCTGTTCAAGAAGGCAGGATTGGAAAGCGAGGAATTTCTTGAGACCTTCTGGCAGAGCAAAAATCTTTCGGAAGCCGTCCGATTTGCCAATAACCTGACCATGTGTCCCGAGGCAAATATTTTCAGAACCGGCTATCATGAGCTGCAGAAATTAGGCAAAACCACCGCCACTTCCCGCAGTGCCACAGATGAAACCCTGGAAGCACGTCTTGCTGGCATGGAACCTCTGAAAAGAGCTTTGCGCAAGGCGGAAAATCTCGAATCTGCCCGTCTCGCCAAGTCACTCTCCTTTCTGGCCACCACCGGTAGCACCGCTCCGTTTATCGGTCTTTTCGGCACGGTCTGGGGCATCATGTCCTCTTTCCATGAGATCGGCCTGCGCGGTTCAGCCTCGCTGGCCGTTGTGGCGCCCGGTGTTTCCGAGGCTCTGGTCGTTACGGCGGCAGGCCTTGCCGTGGCAATCCCCGCCGTAGTTTTTTATAATTATTATTCCAACCAGATGGCTGAGATCGAAAGCCGGATGCACAGCTTTTCCGTTGACTTCCTCAACCTCGTGGAGCGGGACTTCATTTCCCGCCAGAGCTGACAAGCACTGCGGAGCTGTTACCAACAACCTTGATATTTATTGTCCTTTTGTGACGACTCATATGCCGTTCACGACCTTTCAAGGTATAGTTATTCTTGCACCCAGAGGGTATAAGTTTCGTTTGCACCCTGAAGGGCATAAAATCCGGCAAGCTGCTCAACTCAGCTTTGCACCCAAAGGGCATAAGTTTCGTTTGGGCAGGCAAGCTGCTCAACTCAGCTATAAACTACGATTTACAGGAATTCGCCATGGGTCCGGTCGAAGACGGCAACAGTAAAAAACGACTTGTTTCGGATATCAACGTCACCCCGTTGGTCGACGTCATGCTGGTACTGCTGATCATTTTCATGATTACCGCCCCCATGATGACCCAGGGCGTGGACATCGACCTGCCCCAAACAACCGCCAAACCACTGCAACAGGAAAAGGCCCCGATCATTGTAACGATCACCAAAAAAGGGGAATTTCTGCTCAACAACACCAAGGGAACCCAGGCGGCTATCAAGCAGGAGCTGGCCACCCTTGCCAAAAAAGGCACCAACGAGGCGGTTCTGCTTAGAGCCGACAAAGAAGTACCTTACGGGCTGGTGGTTTCTCTCATGTCGGACATCAAAGCCGTTGGTTTTGACAAACTCGGCATGATAACCCAGCCAGAAATAGATAAACCTAAAAGATAGCATAGACACCGTGCCCTTCCGTTTGCCTATATCCGATCTACCCGACAACCAATGGCAAAAACCCCTGTTTTTGACCGTTGCCGTGCATGTTTGCTTTGTGCTCTTCGGCCTTTTTGCCCCACGGTTTATGCACTTTCAGCAAAAAATACCGGAGGTGTATACGGTCAATCTCTTTTCCGTTGAGGATCTTGGCGGCCCTGTTCCGGCTGCGCCGCGTGAGGCTACCGTCCCGCAGGAGGAACCCCAACAGCAAGCAGCCAGCGATGTGCCTGAACCGGCAAAGCCCACTTTTCCCCAAAAACCACAGCCTGCGCCCGAACCGCCTGCTGTCGCCAAGGACGTTATCTCGCTTAAGCCGATTAAAACGAAAGAAAAAGCGGACATCGAAAAAGTGAAGATGTTGCGCGATAAGCTGCTCCAGGAAAATGCAGACGTTGCGAAGGTAAAGGCGTTGCAGGACAAGCTGCTCGCCGAAGCCAATGAAAAGCAGACAAAGGCCTCAGCGGAAAAAGCCAGGGCGGATGCAGACAAAAAGGCGAAAGGCGCCGTTGACAGCCTGAAGAATGCGCTCAAGGCAGGGCAGCAGCTTGCCGCAGGCAGAACAGCGACGGCCGGCGCATCCTCTGCCGCACAGGCAGGCAGCGGCTCCGGCAGTGGGCCAAGCGGCGGAATCATGGTCGATGAAAATCTCCGACGCTACCTTATTGCCGTGAACAGCCAGATTCAGGAACACTGGGTGTTGCCGGATCTGCAAAATTGGAAGGAAAACATCGAAGCGATTGTCATTATCCGGGTCAGGCGCGATGGAGTTGTTGTGGAGCGCTCTTTCAAGAAAAAATCAGACAATGTCTATTTTAATCAATTTGTGGAAAAGACTCTGAAACTATCTTCCCCCCTGCCACCATTCCCCATCGGCATCAACCAGTCAGAAATGGAAATAGGCCTGAAATTCAAGCCAGGAGAGGTCTTTTAATATGGATTCTTTTATGAAAACCCGCATCTTCGGTCGCGCTCTGGGAATAAGCCTCGCTTGCCTTACTCTGCTGCTCAGTTTCAGCAGCCCTGCGGAGGCCATCGTGTACCTCGACATCACCTCTGCCAACTTCCGCAAGGTGAAGATGGCTGTTCCCTTTTTTGTCGATAAAAAAAACCCAGCCGTCATAAATGACGGCGGCAGAAAGATGGCGGATCTGCTGGGGCGAGCTTTAACCTTTCACGGGTTTGTGGATATCATCCCTGCTGCTGCATACGGCGGGACCCAAACATGGGATTGGCCCGCCCTGGGAGCGGAGTACACTATCCTCGGCCAATATGAAATGACCAATGAAGGCCTTGTCCTGGAAATGCGCCTGAATGAAATTCAAACAGGCAACATGATCCTTGGCCGCCGTTACCAGGCTCCCATCAGCAGGCATCAGGAAAATATAAAAAAATTCTGCGATGAAGCCATCCTCCAGCTCACCGGGGAGCGCGGTGTAAGCCAGACCCAGATCGCCTTTGTTTCAACGGTAACCGGGCACAAGGAGATCTGGCTTGCCGATGTTTTGGGCGACAATATCCGTCAGGTAACCCAGCATGATTATCTGGCCGTTTCCCCGAGATTTTCCCCGGACAACAAATGGCTGGCCTACACCTCGTACCACAAGAACAATCCCAATCTCTATATCACCGAGCTGAGTGTTCTTAAAAGCACCCGCGCCATTTCCCGTCAGAAAGGCCTGAATATGGCGCCAGCCTGGTCGCCGGACGGCAAAGTCATCGCCCTTACCCTCAGCAAATCCGTCAACCCGGATATTTATTTGATTGATATCAACGGCAACGAATTGCGCCGCCTGACAAATGGCGAGGGGGCCAATGTCTCTCCCACCTGGTCGCCGGACGGAAAGAAGCTGGCTTTTGTTTCCGATCGGAGCGGCTCGCCGCAGATCTATGTCATGGACGTTGCCAGCAAAGCTGTACAGCGGTTAACCTATGTCGGCAACGAAAACACCACCCCGAGCTGGTCCCCGAAAGGAGACTGGATCGCCTATACCGGCAGGGTAAGCGGCAACACCCATATCCTGTTGATTAAACCTGAAGGCGGCGCGCCCCTCCAGTTGACGCAAACGGCAGGCAACCATGAATCTCCGAGCTGGGCGCCGGATGGTCGGCAAATTGTCTTTTCCAGAAAACGGAACAACAAGCAGGAAATATGCGCCATCTTCAAAAACGGCATGGGCCTTCGTTCGCTTTTTAGTCTCAAGGGCGCTCAATCCAGCCCGCAATGGTCCCCCTATCAAGGCCTGTAAGCCGTTCATTTTACCAGGAGACATCCCCATGAAACGATCCCTAACCAATCTTGCCCTAGTCCTGTGTTTTTTCCCACTTCTTACGCAATGTGCCGCGGAAAAAGATGTCCGGGGCCTTGACATGCGGCTCCGTTCCACGGATTCAAAAATCTCGGAAATGGACAACACTGTCGCTGCCATGAAAAACCAGCGCGGCTCCCTGGCTGAGCTGGCGAATCAGCTCGACCAGTTTAAGGCGCGCTTGCTGCAGCTTGAGGCGCGGATTGAGGAAAAAGATATTCAGGCAAGAAAAATTCAGAATGAACAGGCGTCCCTGAAAAAGAATACCCATGATAAAATTGAACAATTGCGCAGCCAACTGACGGAACTGAACAGCAAAATAGCCGGCATCAATACCCAGATCGCCTCTTTCTCCGGCGATGTCAGTCGAGCCCAGGAAGACCGGGCCAGAGAAGCGGCTGAGCAAGCGGCCAGCGCTTCCAAAGCCGCGGAAGAAGCGCGCAAAAAAGCGGAAATAGCCAGCACCCCCAAGACAATTGAACCGGAACAAACTAAGAAAAAGCCAGGAAAGACTGAAGAGGCGGCAAAGCCGGAAGAAACAGCAAGGCCGACTCTGGAAAAGACAGCAGTGCAGGACGCCGAAACGAACACCAGCGACGCCGTCTATAATAAAGGTCTTGCCGCCTACAAGGCAAGCAAATACAAGGAAGCGTACAACATCTTTTCGAACTACCTGGAAAAAAATCGCACCTCGCCTCTCGCAGCCAACACCAGATTCTGGCTGGGGGAATCTCTTTTCCAGCAGAAAGAATTCGAGCTGGCCATCCTCGAGTATCAGAAGGTGATTGGCGACTACCCCAAGAGCAACAAGGCTTCGGCAGCCCTCTATAAACAGGGGCAGGCCTTTGAAAAACTTGATGAAAAAGAAACGGCCAAGATCGTTTATAATAAGCTGCTCGCCGATTATCCCAAAAGCGAACAGGTTGAAATGGCACAAAAACGACTGAAGGAACTGAAGTGAATACTCCACCGGCTAAAGCCGGTGGCTTCGGATAACAGCTAAAGCTGGCGGGGTCGGCTACGCCGACTTCTCCGCATCACCTTCAACCTTG
>MGTD01000007.1 GCA_001799285.1 Deltaproteobacteria bacterium RIFOXYD12_FULL_56_24 | reverse complement strand
TTGCCCCCGGAAGGCGGTGGAAAACCTGTTTGTTCCTTGTTGACTGCCTGTTGATAACTTCCGCCCCACCACAAAAATCCGGACTCCTCTGTTGATAAATTTCGCGTTTCACGTGAAACCATGGAGCTCTTCGCGACAAAGTGCCGCACTGGGTAAAAACTATCCGGCTGCACCTGTTTGTCTGGATACAAATTACTCAACCTCGCCCCTGGCCTGAGTCAGCCCCACACCGCCTGGACCGAGATTATCACTGGAAATTCAAGGATCTGCCTCCCAAGCCAAAGGGTGTGGCATGATTCGTGATATGCTGACACCACAAAGTGTTGCTGCGTTGTTTTTCCCCGTGCGTTTGTTTGTTCTTTTAACCAAAGGAGGATTATCCCCATGAAGAAAACCACGCTATTCCGGCTCACCACCATCCTGGCCGGCTCCCTGCTCACCGCCACCATGGCCTGGGCCGCCACCGACTACAGCGCCATGAGCAACGAAGAATTGGCGGCAAAGCGCGGCAGTATGAAGGAGGCAACAATGGAAGAGCGCACCGCCTTCCAGAACGAATGGCAGAGCCGGGTTCAGAAGATGAGCCCGGAAGAACGGCAAAAAGCCGTGGGCCAGCCAAAAAATGCTCCGCAAGACGGCTCCGCTCAGAGAACAGGGCAGAGGCAGGGTATGGGCGGCAAGGGCTCAGGTGCCGGGGGCGCCATGGATGGGGGAATGGGCCCCGGCATGGGCGGAGGCGGAAGGCGGTAATCCCTTTAGGCGACACCATGGCCTGGCAGCCTACACACCGCCTGGCCATGGTTCTTTCCCTGCAGCCCAACCGGAGATTCCCCATGGATCAAACCGTTAATTTTTTTAAGTTACCGGCAACCTACCTCATTTATGGCCTGGTATTGCTTTTCACGCTCTCATCGTCGTATTTCCAGGGGCTGAATGTCTTGTCAAAAAGAGAATTTGAGACATTTACAGCCCCGCTACTTGTTGGCTTTGTACTCGCTTCATTCATCTCTATTTTTAATTTTCTAAGAGAAAAAAAGAAGTGCAGGGAGGCGCGCTTTTTTTTGCAAACCATCGAGTCGCTGGCCATGGCCCTTGATGAAAGGGACCAATATACCCATGGGCATGCGCGAAGGGTGACTAATCTTTCCCTCATATTGGCAGAGAGGCTCAAGTTACAATCCAAAGATAAACACCTGTTGAGATTAAGCGGTATACTCCATGACATAGGTAAAGTTGGTGTACCCGATGAAATTTTGTTAAAGCCGGACAGACTTTCCGAGGATGAATTTGCCTTGATTAAAAAACACCCCGACAAGGGGGTGAAAATTTTGGGACCTATGCTTGATGATGAAAATATAAGTAAAATAATCAAAGCAATAAAGCATCATCATGAGAGGTATGACGGGAACGGCTATCCCGATGGCCTTGGCGGGGAAAATATCCCCCTGTTGGCGCGCATTATTGCCCTGGCGGATAGTTACGATGCCATGACTTCCGACCGCCCATACCGGAAAGGCCTGCCGCAAAACAAGGCCATTGCTGAGATCAAAAAGGGGAGAGGCACCCAATTTGATCCCTTTTTATCGGCAGAGTTTGTCTCTTTGCTGGAGGAAACCGCAAAGACGCCGTGCCCAGCAAAACAAACTTGTGAAATCTTTGGGCGCATAGCGAATTCGGAAATCTCTAAAGCCTTCGATACTCAGTATTGTTCTTGCTTTTATAACGCCTGCGCCCGTTACAAAATAAATGACAAGAAGCAGAGGTCACCTTACTTATGTCCTGATGGGAGCTTCCTTATAAAAAACGACTATGAGGCCTAATCCAACAATAATTCCTATTAAGAGAGGGGATCGACACCCGGCACAGTCGTAGTTGATCGATTATTTTTGCTACGTCCCGACTTGACTTAATACTGCCCCCCTTCCCTCCGCCGGATAGGTACATCCACCGATTTCCGCGCCAATACGATATTTTTTACACCACTTCGCTCTGTTGCCTGTTGACATCCTTTTTGTAAAACGCTATTTTCCCACGTTACCATGCCCTTTTAACCCTCGGGAAAACCGCCGGTTTCGTCAGAAACGGCAGCCATACTTTACTTTGAATCTACAGCACGGGAGAAAACAATGAAGGTAGCAGCCATCGCGGAAAGCATCAATATCATGGGTAAAAGAAGCGGCACCGCCATGAAGGAACGGAACCCGGCCCCGGTTCAGGAGATGGCCAAGGAAGAGTCCGCAGCCGGCGCCTCTTACCTGGATCTCAACATCGGCCCGGCCCGCAAGGATGGAATCGAGCTGATGCCCTGGATTGTGCAGACCGTGGAAGCGGCCAGCTCCGTGCCCCTCTGCCTGGACACCACCAACACCGACGCCATGGCCGCCGGGTTCAAGGTAGTGAAAAACCGTGAAGCCGCGATCATGAACTCCATCTCCGCCCAGCCCGAGCGGATGGAAAAGCTGATCCCCGTTGCCGCCGAGGCGGGCTGCAACGTCATCGCCCTGCTCTGGGGCCCGGAGGGCATGCCCCGCGACTCCAACGAGCGCTGCGCCATGGCTGTGGACCTGATGATGGCCCTGGCCGAGGCCGGCATCCCCAACGAAAAGATGCTCTTCGACCCGATCGGCACCCCCATCACCCTGGGCGCTGACCAGATCGCCTCGGGCCTCGAGTTCATGAGCATGCTTCAGGATATCGCCCCCGGCGCCGGCTCCACCGTTGGTCTGTCCAACGTCAGCAACGGCGTGGCCGAGCACCTGCGCAAGTATCTCGACCGCACCTACCTGATCATGCTGATGAAGCACGGCATCACCACCGCCATCGTCAATTCCTACGATGCCGAGCTCATGGCGATCTGCAAGGGCGAGCGCCAGAACCTGGTGGACATGGTCCACGGCATGATGGACGGCAACGATCCCGATCCCTCAGGGTTGACCGGCACGGCGCTGGAGCATTATAAAACCTATAAGGTCTTGAGCGGCCAGAACGTGTTCAGCGAGTCCTGGCTGACCCTATAAAAAAGCGGTATCATAATTAAGGCCGCTTTCTCGAATTTGGGACGGCCTTTCTCAAAGAGGAGGCCGCGGCCTCCTCTTTTTTTGTTTGGGGTCTGGATGAGATGGCGGACATTTCCTCGCACCACATGATCTACGGCAGCCTGACCGATTTTGTCACCGGCGAACCGCTGGTGGACACCGACGACGAGCGTTACCGTCAGAAACTGGCCCGGTTGCTCGTTGAAGAAAGGGGCTTTACCAAGAACGAGCTGACAATGCGGCGCCGGATTGAAACCCTGTTCGCCGGGCAGTTCGTGGTCTCGAAGATCGACATCGTGGTCAGCCTCGCGGGCCGACATTTGATGGTGCTGCGCTACGGCCCCGGCTCGCTGGTGACCAGGGAACGACCGGCCATTGCCGCGGCCAGGGTGCTGGAAGAAAATCAGCTGATTCCCCTGGCTGTGGTAACCAACGGCGAGGACGGTGAGCTGCTGGACGCCAGAACCGGCAAGGTGCTGGGAACCGGGCTTGAGGCCATCCCCGCCAAGGAGGCGGTTTTGTCGATGCTGCCGGGTCTGGATTTCCGCCCGGTGGCCCCGGAACGCAGGGAGCCGGAGCTGCGGATTTTGAATGCCTTTGATGTCGAGACCTGCTGCGCCAGGGGGCCTTGTGCCTTGCCGGGGGCAAAAGAAGGCTGAATTTTTTTTGCCACGAAAACCACGAAAGGACACGAAATAAAAAACCTGTTTCCCCTGAAAAAAACCTGTCCCGATCCGCGAACCTAAAAAATTTCGTGTCTTTCGTGGATTTCGTGGCAAAAGTTATCCCTTGGAGAGATCCCATGACTCAGCTCCCCTGGAGCAAGACAAGCTGGCAGCAGTTCCCCACCCTGCAACAACCCAACTGGCCGGATAAACAAGAGTTTGCCGAGACGGTACAGACCGTCTCCAAGCTGCCCCCCCTGGTCTTTGCCGGGGAGGTCCGCGCCCTGAAGAAGCAGCTGGCCCTAGCCGCCGAGGGCAAGGCCTTCCTCCTCCAGGGCGGCGACTGCGCCGAGGAGTTTTCCATGTGTACCGCCCCCGCCATCCGGGAGCTGCTCAAAGTTATCCTCCAGATGGCGGTGATCATGAGCTACGCGGGCGGCAAGCCGGTGATCAAGGTGGGCCGCATGGCCGGGCAGTACGCCAAGCCCCGCTCCGCCGATACCGAGGTGATCGGCGGCATCGAGCTGCCCAGCTATCGGGGCGACATGGTCAACGGCATCGAGCCGACCCCCGAGGCCCGGCGGCCTGACCCGCAGCGGATGCTCAAGGGTTACCATCTGGCCTGTGCCACCATGAACATCCTGCGCGCCTTCACCATGGGCGGCTATGCCTCCCTGGAGCGGGTGCATTCCTGGAACAACGAGTTCGTGAGCCGCTCTCCCCAGGGCCAACAGTATGAAAAACTGGCCCGCCAGATCGATCAGGCCATCAACTTCATGCGCATCGTGGGCATCGCCACCGATATCCCCCAACTCAATCAGGCCAGCTTCTACACCTCCCACGAGGCGCTGCTTTTGGGCTACGAGCAGGCCCTGACCCGCCAAGATTCCACCACCGGCGGCTGGTACGACTGTTCGGCCCACATGCTCTGGATCGGCGAGCGCACCCGCCAGATCGACGGGGCGCATGTGGAGTTCTTTCGGGGGGTACTCAATCCCATCGGGGTAAAAATCGGCCCCAGCCACGAGCTGGAGGATGTGAAAAGGCTGGTCCGCACCCTCAATCCGGACAACGAACCGGGCCGCTTGACCCTCATCACCCGTTTCGGGGCGAAAAAGATCGGCGACAGCCTTCCCGCCCTGGCCCGCGCCATGAAGCAGGAAGGTTTCAACCTGGTCTGGAGCTGCGACCCCATGCACGGCAATACCTACACTGCGGAGAGCGGCCACAAGACCAGGAATTTCGACGAGATCATGAACGAGATCCGCTCGTTTTTCGAGATCCACTGGGCGGAAGGCACGGTGCCCGGCGGCATCCACTTTGAAATGACCGGGGAAAACGTCACCGAATGCACCGGCGGCGGCAGAAAGATTCTCGACCGCCATCTGGGCGAAAACTACCGGACCAGCTGCGATCCTCGCCTCAATGCCGAGCAGAGCCTGGAGCTGGCCTTCCAGATCGCCGAGCTTATGCGGGAAAAATAACCCTCCGGTCAGCAAAAAAACACGCGCCTTCATCCTGGCCGGGATTTTTTCGCCAGGGTTGTTGAAATCGCAAAAAGCGCGATTACAACGGTTGTCGCTGCGTAACCGTTTGATTTTGTGTCTCGGACCTGTGACTTCTTTCCCATTTTACGAGACCATCAGGGTTGGCGCCGTGGATATACGCCGCACAAGGGGGGAAGAACTGTTTCCCGGCTTGGCCGTGCCGGTGCTTGTCGTGTCTGCTTGTAACTATCCAGCAGCACCGCATCTGCGTTGTTATCAGCCTGCTCATGGGCACCAGCACACTTCGCAGGCTTCTGCCTAGCAGCTATAGCTGAGTTGGCAGCTTACCTGCCCAAACGAAACTTATACCCTTTGGGTGAACGGCACTGCTGGATAGTTACGGTTTGGGTTGTTTTTGCTCGTTTCCGGCCTTGAGGGCGACAGTTACGTCTGCTTTTGCTTGCTCCAAAAAAGTCTTGACTTGGGGGAAGGAAAATTGGAGACTTTCCCTGTATCCCTCATCGTAGGCACCTGCGATGCAGACTATGACTCATAGCGGAACATCCTGCCCCCGCATAAAGCTGAGTTGAGCAGCTTGCTTGCACATACGAAACTTATACCCTCTGGGTGCAAAACAGGTCCTGTAAAATGATCCGACTCAATCCCCGCGAAAAACGCCGGCTGGCCATCAGCATCCTCGCCTTTCTCCTTATCCAGATTCTCGGGGCCTTCTTTCTGGTCTATAAAGAACGGCATGCTCTGCTGGCGGACAAGCACCTCCACGTTGCCTCCGATCTGGCCATCGTCAGCCTTACCACCCAAAACTTTCTCCAGAGCAAGAACTACTCCGCCATCGAGCACTTCATGGAATTTTGGCTGAAGTACCACACGGAAAATATCCGGGAGATCAAAATCTTCAAACCCACGGGAGAAACCCTTTACCAATATTGCAGCAAACGCCCGGTGGACGTGCCATTAAAAAAGAGTACCTCCATCGATTACGACCCTGGCGGGAAAGCCGTAATTGAACTCACCTACGACCTGGGCGACATCGAGCAGGACCTCTTGTGGACCTATCTATGGCTGGGCACAACCGCCATTATTACCAATATCCTCTTCTGGTTTATGATGCGCCTGATCCTGATTAGGCAGCGTGAGGCCAAAACCCTGAGCAACCGCACCGAAGAGCTGTCTTCCGCCAATGCCCAACTGCAACTTCAAGCCCAGATAGTGGACCAGACCCACGATGCCATCATCTCCACCGATAGTCAGGACATAATCCTCAGTTGGAACAGGGGGGCCGAAAAGCTTTTGGGCTTTGCCGGAGAAAATATCCAGGGACAATCCCTGCAAGGCCTCTTTGCCGATGGAGAATATGCCTTTTTCCAGGAAAATATTTTTCCCCTGCTCCTGCGCAATGGCCAACACGAAGGGGAAGTCCGGCTGCGCAAAAAGAACGGCGAATCCTTTGCCGCCCATCTCTCCCTCTCTCGCCTGCAGGACCAGGAGGGCGAGTTCAGCGGCATGGTCTGCTATGCCCTCGACATTTCGGAACGAAAAAAGGCCGAAGAGTGGATGCGGCTTGCGGTAAAATTTCTGGACAACACGACGGAAGCGCTGTTGGTCACCGATGCCGCAGGAACCATTATCGAAGTGAACCCGGCCTTTGAAGAGATGGCCGGCTTCAGCCGCGAGGAGGTGCTCGGCCAGAATCCGCGGATCTTGAAATCCGACCGCCACGACAAGGCCTTCTACGATAAAATGTGGGGCCAGTTGCGCACCAATGGCCATTGGCAGGGGGAGATTTGGGACCGGAAAAAGAACGGGGAGGTCTATCCCAAATGGCTTTCCATCAGCGCCGTCCATAATGAGAGAGGAAAACTCACCCATTATGTGGCGATCTCCGCGGACATCTCCGATGTCAAACAGAACCAGGAACGGTTGGAAAATCTGGCCCATTACGACCAATTGACCGGCCTGCCCAACCGCCGACTTTTTAACGACCGGCTCCAGCAGGCAATCCAGCAGGCGAGCCGCAACCAGCAGCAGGTCGCGATCATTGTTATTGATCTCGACCGGTTCAAGGAGGTCAACGACACCCTTGGCCATAGCGCGGGAGATGCGCTGCTCGTCAAGGTCGCCGCCCTGCTCAACAGCAATGTCCGCAGCTCAGACACCGTCTGCCGCATGGGGGGAGACGAATTTATCATCATGATGCCGGCGGTCGGCGAGGTGGACAACGTCATTGATATCGTCCAGAAACTGCTCAACGCCTTTGCCCAGCCCTTTTTGCTTAACGCCGAAGCAGTCTACATCACCCCCAGTATCGGAATCTCCATGTATCCCTATGATTCAAAAACCCAGGAGACCCTGATCAAAAATGCGGACACAGCCATGTACCATGCCAAGAGGGAAGGCAGAAACAATTTTCAGTTTTACCAGGAGTCGATGTACAATGATGTTCTGGAGCGGCTGACCCTGAAAAACCGTTTGCACCAAGCCTTGGAGCGGGGAGAGTTTCAACTCTTTTACCAGATAAAGGTGGACACCGTCACCGAAGAGGTTGTGGGGGCGGAGGCTTTGATCCGCTGGCTTCACCCGGAAAAAGGCTTTATCAGCCCAGACCGCTTTATCCCTCTGGCCGAAGAAAGCGACCTCATCCTGCCCATTGGCCAGTGGGTCATCCGCGAGGCCTGCACCCAGAGCATGATGTTGCAAAAAATGGGCCTGGCGCCGATCATTATCGCAGTCAATCTCTCTGCCCGGCAGCTGCACCAACAAAACATGCCGGAGATTATCGGGGCCATCCTGCAGGAAACCGGCTTGCCGGCAAAATATCTTTCGGTGGAAATCACGGAAAGCATGCTGATGCATGACGTCGAGGACACCATCAAGACCCTTGCCGCCATAAAACAAATGGGGCTGAGCATTGCCATCGACGACTTCGGCACGGGCTACTCCTCCCTGAACTACCTGAAACGGTTCCCCATTGATACCCTCAAGGTAGATCGCTCTTTTGTCATGGATATTACCAAAGACGATGATGACAAAGCGGTGGTCATTTCCATCATCGGCCTGGCCCATAACCTGAAGCTCGAGGTGGTAGCCGAAGGGGTGGAAACCAAAGAGGAACTAGAATTCTTGAAAGCCCATGATTGCGATATAATCCAGGGCTATTATTTCTCCAAGCCTCTTCCCTGGCATGATTTTGTCGCGCTCCTGAAAGAGCGGCAGAAAAAGCAGGAAACCTTCCTCAGATAAAAAGCGGAATCAGGAAGGATTGCGGTAACCGATCACGGGACAACCCCACAAAGGTCAAATATCCACGGAATCACCCTTCGGGTATAAGTTTCGTTTTGAGCAGGCAAGCTGCTCAACTCAGCTAAAAGCGGTCACAGGGTGCCGCCGATTGCGGCAAGCGGGACGGCGATGCGTACATCATGTACGTGAGCCGGACCGATCGCCGCTGTCAATCGCCGGCAGAAGTGCCGACAACATGTGGTGCCCTGTGACCGCTTACGGATTGCCGAGCATTCTGCTACAGTCTGGGCGGCCCCGCCAGAATCATCTCGGCGATGCTCTTTTTGACCTTGGGCCTTTGCCCCTGCTGTTCGCCCAGCAGCTCCTGCTCCAGGGCCACCAGCTCCCGGAAAAGAGAGGCTCGCTCCACCGTCGGCACCGCTTGCCGATCCCCGACGATCTCCTGACAGCGAAAACAGCCGGGAAATTTCTGCACCTTGCCGTTGGGAAAGGTGAGGCTGGACGGCACCCCGTGCATCCGGCAGATCATCAGCCGGTGAAGGTAAAGGCTGCAACGCCCCGCTTCGTTCAGCGGGCACATGACTTGGGGTCGTTCGCCCCTGGCCAGCGCCGCCGCACAGGCTGCGGCATACTTGGCGGCCCGGTTTTCGATCTCCTGGCGGCGCGCCGGATCAAGCGCCATGAGCCCTGCCCAGAGATAGGCCCACTCCACATGGGTATGGTGGAGGAAATAGGAGTCGCAGCAGTTGTCCGGGCACCCCTGGCAGGTAAAATCCAGCTGGCGGGCGACAAGGTCGTAGGCCTGTTCCATACGACCATAGAGATCGGCGATTTTCGCGGCAAGTTCCGGTTGCAGAAGCGCGGCTTCCATGCTTAGTTATCCTTGTTTTGTTGAAAATAAAAATCAATCTACCCTAAAATGAGCATTCCTTCAAAGACTTACCCCATGACCTCTCTTCTTCCCTGCTTCAAGGCCTACGACATCCGGGGCAGGGTGCCCGATGAACTCAACGACCCCCTGGCCTTCAACATCGGCCAGGCCTACAGCGCTCAATTTGCCCCGAAAAAGGTGGCCATCGGCCACGACATCCGCCTCTCCAGCCCTGCCTTGGCCCAGTCCTTGGCCGAGGGCTTTCTCGCGGCCGGAGTCGACGTGGTGGATCTTGGCCTGTGCGGCACCGAGGAGATCTACTTCGCCGCCTTTAATCTGGCGGTGGACGGCGGGGTGATTATCACCGCCAGCCACAACCCGGCGGATTACAACGGCATGAAGCTGGCCCGCCAGGGGGCCAGGCCCATCTCCGGCGACACCGGGTTGCGGGAGATTGAGCGACTGGCCGCGGAGGGGTGTCGGCTTACCGCAAAAACGCCCGGCGTCCTGACCAGCCTGGACAACAAGCCCGCCTATCTTGAGCATCTGCTGGGCTATCTCGACACCTCAGGTTTGCAGCCGCTCAAAATCGTGGCCAATGCCGGCAACGGCTGCGCCGGCCCGGTGATCGACCGGCTGGCCGCGGAACTGCCTTTCGAGTTTATCCGCTTGCAGTGGGAAGCGGACGGCTCCTTCCCCAACGGGGTGCCCAATCCGCTCCTCCCGGAAAACCGGGAGGTCACTGCGCAAGCGGTGCGGGAACATGGCGCTGATTTCGGCCTTGCCTGGGACGGCGATTTTGACCGCTGTTTTTTCTTTGACGAACAGGGGGGCTTTATCGAGGGCTACTATCTGGTCGGCTTGCTGGCCCAGGCCATGCTGGCCAAGCATCCCGGGGCCAAGATCATCCACGACCCGCGCCTCGTATGGAACACCCAGGAGATTGTAAAGCAGGCGGGCGGCATCCCGGTGCTGAGCAAGACCGGCCACGCCTTTATCAAGGAGCGCATGCGGTTGGAGGATGCGGTGTACGGCGGCGAGATGAGCGCCCACCATTACTTCCGCGATTTTGTCTACTGCGACTCCGGGATGATCCCCTGGCTACTGGTGGCCGAAATCTTGAGCAAATCAGGCCAGCCGCTCTCCCATCTGGTGCGGGAACGCCAGGCGGCCTTTCCGGTGAGCGGCGAGATCAACAACCGGGTGGCGGACCCGGCGGCGGTGCTTGCCAGGGTGGAGGAATTTTATGCCGGAACACCCGGAGAGAAGGATTACACCGATGGCTTGAGCTTTACCGCGGAGAATTACCGCTTCAACATCCGCAGCTCAAACACCGAACCGGTCCTGCGCCTCAATGTGGAAAGCAGGGGCGATATCGCCCTGCTGGAGGCAAAAACCGAGGAGCTGCTCTCCCTGATCCTGGCATAAAGGATCTATTAATCGGTTCATCCGAAAATTACGAGGAAGGTTGCGAGACCTTTCTACTGTTATTTTCCTTTCTTCTTTTGCGTGCCCAAAAGAAGAAACAAGAAAAAGGCACCCCAACCAGTCCTGGCCCTGCGGGATTCTCTTACTTCTCGCCGTGGGCGGGACGCGGAAAAACTCGGGCTTCGCCCTCAAACAGTTCCCGCGTCTTTTTCCGCCCCCGTCTGCGAGGCGCGGCAGGACAAATGGAGGAAAGCGGCTGAAACTATTTTCCTATGGCGTCCACAATGGCATTAAACGTGGTGCTGGGACGCATGACCTGGGTGGCCTTTTCCCGCTCCGGCCGATAATAGCCGCCGATGTCCATCGGGCGCCCCTGGGCGCTGTTCAGCTCGGCAATTATCCCGGCTTCGTTTTCGCCGAGCGCCTGCGCCACCCTGGCAAACCTGGCCTGCACCTCTTTATCTCCCGTCTGCCCGGCCAGAGCCTGGGCCCAGTAGAGGGCCAGGTAAAAATGGCTGCCCCGGGTATCCAGCTCACCCACCTTGCGGGAAGGAGACTTCTCGTTTTCCAGAAACTTGCCTATGGCCTCATCCAGCGTCTCCGCCAGAAGCAGCGCCTTTTCATTTTTAAAGGTGCTGTAAATCTGCTCAAATGACGGCACCAGAGCGCAAAACTCCCCCAGCGAATCCCAGCGCAGATGGCCTTCCCGCAAAAACTGCTCCACATGCTTGGGCGCTGAGCCGCCCGCGCCGGTTTCGAACATCCCCCCCCCGTTCATCAGGGGAACGATGGAGAGCATCTTGGCGCTGGTGCCCAGCTCCAGGATGGGGAAGAGATCGGTGAGATAGTCGCGCAACACGTTGCCGGTAACGGAGATGGTATCCTCGCCTTTTCTGATTCTTTCAAGCGAGAAGCGCATCGCCTCCTCCGGCTGCCTGATCCGGATATCCAGACCGGAAGTGTCGTGGCCGGGCAGATAACCCTTCACCTTGGCGATCAGCTCGGCATCGTGGGCCCGTTTGGCATCCAGCCAGAAGATGGCCGGCGTCCCGGTGGCCCTGGCGCGCTTGACGGCGAGCTTGATCCAATCCTGGATCGGCGCATCCTTGGTCTGGCAGCCCCGGAAGATGTCGCCCTCTTCCACCTGCTGGGCCAGCAGGGTTTCACCGGAACCGTTATCCAGCACCCGGATAGTTCCCTTGCCCGGCGCCAGAAAGGTTTTGTCGTGGGAACCGTACTCCTCGGCCTTCTGCGCCATCAGCCCGACATTGGCGACGCTGCCCATGGTGGCCGGGTCAAAGGCGCCATGGCGTTTGCAATCCTCAATCACCTCCTGGTAAATCGTCGCATAGCAGCGGTCCGGCACCATGGCGATGGTGTCGTGCAGCTGGTCGTCCGCCCCCCACATCCTGCCGCCGTCCCGGATCACCACCGGCATGGAGGCATCGACGATCACGTTGTTGGGGACATGCAGGTTGGTGATTCCCTTGCCGGAGTCCACCATGGCCAACTTGCCGCTTTTCGCATAGACAGCCTGGATGTCCGCTTCAATCTCCGCCCGCTGCGCCTCAGGCAGGGCTTGGATCCTGGCGTAAAGATCGGCCAGGCCGTTGTTGACGTTCACCCCAAGTTCCCTGATGATCCCGGCGTGGCCGGCAAAAACATCCTGGTAATAAACAGCCACACAGTGGCCGAACATGACCGGGTCCGAAACCTTCATCATGGTCGCCTTGAGGTGCAGCGACAGCAAGACCCCGTCTTTTTTGGCCGCCTCGATTTGCTCAGCATAAAATTTCCGCAGGGCGCTGACCTGCATCACCGAGGTATCCATGATCTCGCCTGCCAGCAGGGCGATTTTCGGTTTGAGTACCGTGGGGCGGCCATCCTCGGCGACAAACTCGATCCGCACCTCGCAGGCCCGCCTGAGCGTCACCGACTTTTCGCTGCCGTAGAAATCCCCCTCGGCCATGTGCGCCACCCTGGTTTTGGAGGCGGCGGGCCACGGCTTCATCATGCGGTGCGGATTTTTTTGGCCAAACCTCTTTACGGAAGCGGCCGCCCGCCGGTCGGAATTTCCTTCCCGCAAGACCGGGTTGACCGCACTGCCCAAGACCTTGGCAAACCGGGCCTGCAGCTCTTTCTCGGCCTCGGTTTTCGGCGCCTCGGGATAAGCGGGAATCTTGAAGCCTTTCTCCTGCAACTCCTTGATCGCCTCCTGCAATTGGGGAATCGAGGCGCTGATATTGGGCTGCTTGATGATATTGGCCTGGGGCAGCTTGACGAGCCTGGCCAATTCCCCAAGATAATCAGGGACTCTCTGCGCATCGGACAGATTTTCCGGAAAGTTGGCGATGATTCTCCCGGCCAGGGAGATATCCATGGTTTCCACGGCAATATCCGAACCCTTGGTATAGGCCTGGAGGATGGGAAGCAGAGACCAGGTTGCCAGGGCGGGGGCTTCATCAACTTGCGTATAGATAATCTTTTGGGTGGCCATATTTTTTCCTTATTGTCTTGCCGCAGCCTTGGCGGCGCTGGGGCGGGGAAAACCGCCGGGCAGCCGGTGCCTGAAAGTCAAAAGCATTAGCATATACCGTTGGGGATTGCAAACAGCATCTTGCCAAACCTCCGCCTCTTTTATCCTGCGTTTCCATGATTTTACCGGTTGTTTTCCTTCTCCCGCCGCCATACAATAGAGCATTGCCTTAACCACGAATCAGGGGAGAGAGATTGCATGGAAGAATTTGTCTGGCGCGATAAATACAGCATCGGCAACGCGCAGATCGACGCCGAACACCTGCGGCTGGTCGAGCTGGCCGGCGTTGTCGCCACCCTGGCCGACAGCGGGGAACAAATGGCGCGGATCAAGGAGGCCGTCGTTGCCCTCTACGACTATGTGAAAACCCATTTCCAGCACGAGGAGGAGTACATGCTCCAGCTCGGCTACCCGCGGTATGAGGAGCACAAAAAACTGCACCAGGAGATCATCGCCGAGATGAACGCCATCATGAAACACAGCGGCAACCTGGATGTGCTGGTCTATAAATTCAAACGGTTGATGCACTCCTGGGTTCTGGAGCATATCCTGACCGAGGACTCCCGGATCGCTCCCCCAAAAAAGGCGGAAGAAAAAACGGATTCATCGACAAACGAGGCAGGCTGATGCTCATTACCACCACTCCCTCCCTTGAGGGAAAAAAGATCTCCGCCTATCTGGGCGTGGTCACCGGCGAGGCCATTGTCGGCGCCAATCTGTTCCGCGATCTCTTTGCCGGCATCACCGACATCGTCGGCGGCCGTTCCGGCGCCTACGAAAAAGAGCTGCGCCGGGCACGGGAAACAGCCTTTGCCGAACTCACCACGGCGGCAGGCGAACTCGGCGCCAATGCCGTGGTCGGGGTGGATATCGACTACGAGGTTTTAGGCGAGAGAAACGGGATGCTCATGGTCTGCGTCAGCGGCACCGCCGTCCGGACCGAATAGGCATCCAGCCATGACCAACCAGCCCAAAACCGTTTCCCCCTTTGTTATCTATCTTTTTCTGGTGATCGGCCTGCTCTCCGCCGTGGCCTTCCGGCTGCTGACCATCATCAATACCTTCAATCCCGCCTTGCTGCGGCCGGTCTGGTATTTCGGGGTCATCGGCTATATCCTCTTTTTCGCCTACCGCTACCATATCACCGAAAAGCGGAAGGCCGCCATCCGCGCCAACCGGCTGCTGGAAAAGATTCAGTCGCCTGGCGAGCTCACCAGCGAAGACCGGGCGCTGATCGCCTATGTACTCTCCTCCATCATCAAATCCAAAGAGAACCTCAACTACCTCTTCATCTTCATCCTCTCCCTTGTCGCGGTTGGCGTGGATATCCTGCTGACCCTCAGAGGTTATTGACCGGGATAGACGGGGGACCAAACACTATCTATTTTGCTTCCGGGCCTGGAGCGAAAGCCAACAACCTTGACTTTCATGGATTTTCTATTATAAAAAAGGAGTTGCACCCCGTGAGCATCGCGCGAAAGAAACCTTAGGTATATGGATACCAAAAGCGCCATGAAAACAATTCTGGTAGTGGAAAACCACCCGGTCATCTTGAAAATGATGGTGGAATTCCTCAAAAAACAGGGCCATGAGGCGATCGCCGCGGAAGACGGGCTTGCCGCCCTGGCGGTTCTAGATACGGTACGGCCGGACATCATTATTACCGATCTGGTCATGCCCAACATCAACGGGGAAAAGCTCTGCCAGATTATCCGCAGCCGGCCCGAGCTGAAAGAGCTCTGGATCATCATCTACTCGTCCACCATGCTCGAGGATGAAACCAATATCCTCAAACTCGGGGCCGATGCCTGCATCGCCAAGGGTCCGTTCAAGAAGACCGAAGAGCATATCGCCAAAATCATCGAGCATATCAACAACTGCACCATCCACGAATTAACAGGCAAGATTCTGGGCAGAGAAGATCTATTCGAGCGGCATGTCACCTCGGAGCTCCTTTTTTCCAGACGGCACCACGAGCTCATCCTCAACAGCCTGCCCGAAGGGGTGGTGGAATTCGCCCCGGACGGCAAGATCTCCCAGGTTAACGCTGCGGCCCTCGCCTTATGCGGTCTGGGGGAAGAAAAGTTGCTGGGCTCCAGTTTTTTTGCGCTTTTCAACGGGGAACACCGGGAACGACTACTCGGTCTGCTGCCCCCCAAAAGTTCAGCCCCGGTGATCATCGACGAAACCTCGCCCATCCTGCTCAAGGGCAAAATGATCACCATCCATTTTTTCCCCAGCCGGGATGCGGCCTCCCCCTTAATTGCCGCCATCATGCAGGATCTCACCGAAAAGATCGCCGCCGCCCGGCAGCTCGAACTGCTGCGCCGCCAGCAGGAACGCATCCTCAATGCCGTTGGCGAAGGGATCTTCGGCCTTGATCCCAATGGGCGCATCACCTTTGCCAATCCGGCCGCCATGGCCATGCTTGGCTATGACCAGCAGACCCTGGTAGGGGCCAGCCTGCGGGAAACCATTTGCTGCGCCGCCTGCAAACCGGAGGGAGGGCTTGGCTCCGGGCATGATTGCCCGATCTGCGGGGCCAGTCAGGATGGCATTGTCCACAAGGGAACCGAAACCTTCCTGCGGAAAAACGGCACAAGTTTTCCGGTCCGCTATACCTGCACCCCGATTATGGAAAAATCTGAAATCCTGGGGATGGTGATCGTCTTCGCCGACATCACCGAAGGCAAGAAAATGGAGGAAAAGCTGCGGGAATCCGCCCTGCGCGATGATCTCACCTCCCTTTTCAACCGCCGCGGCTTCATGACTCTGGCCGACAAGCTGATCGAGAGCAGTCTGCGCGACAATAACGACCTCCTCCTCGTCTATGTCGATTTTGACAACCTGAAATGGATCAACGATACCCTGGGGCACACCATGGGCGACCGGGCTCTAATCGAGACAGCCGGACTGCTCAGGGAGACCTTCCGGCTAGCCGATGTGATCGGCAGGCTGGGCGGGGATGAATTTGTCATCCTCTGCACGGACAACGCAGCACTGAATAACGAGAAACCCATCCTCAGCCGCCTGAGCGAACATATTGAAAAAGCCAACCAGATAACCAACCGGCAATACCCGCTATCCCTCAGTATTGGGGTATCCCGTTGCGACCATCTGACCCCCTGCTCCATCGACGAGTTGCTCCGCCGGGCAGACCAGACCATGTACGAAAACAAGGAAGAAAAAAAATCCCGCCACCAGGACGGTTATCAACGCCAGAAGCGGTAAGGAAAAACCAGCCCTGCCCGATGGCCCCCGGCCGGATTGCTCCTCATCCCCCAACATCTTGAACCGAGGGAAAATTCCCGCCGTTTTTTTCCCCTGGATTTTCCACCAGGACTTCTTATAGTAAATTTTATACCCAAAGGGCATAAGTTTCGTAAGAGCAGGCAAGCTGCTCAACTCAGCTTTGCACCCACAGGGGGTATAAGTTTCGTAAGAGCAGGCAAGCTGCTCAACTCAGCTTTATCAGCAACCTTAAAAAGGAGAGCGATAATGGACAAATATGAATGCCCTTGCGGTTATGTCTACGACCCGGCGGAAGGTGATTACGAACACGGCGTCGAGACGGGTACCGCCTTTGTCGATCTGCCCGATGACTGGGTCTGTCCCAAATGCGGGGCGGAGAAGGAAAATTTTTATCAGGTATAAACCCCGCCCGGAAACCTCCCTCCCCTGATTTTCAGGGGAATCTTTTCCTCTTTTCCCTTTCTCCCGGCGGTTGACCGCCCACAGGCGGACCCGCGTTTTTTACGATTTCCGCAAACCCCAAAAGGCTGTACAATACGGGGCATCATGCATATCAACAACGAAGACCAAGCAAAAGAGGCCATCGCCCTCTGGCGAACTGACCCGCCCATGGCGCAGCGCAAAAACCTGCGGCTGGCCCAGGAATCCCTGGAACTCAGCCAGATGTACTATGAACAGAAAGGCAACGAGCAAGGCGTGACGCGGGCTGCCGGTTGCCTGAGCCTCATCGCCAACCGCCTCGCCGAAATTGAAGCCGAATAGCCCTGGGAGCTCACCATGCACACCGTTTTCGCCACCATCGGCTGGCTCCTCGCCATTGCCGGGCTTGCCGTTTCCGTGGCCTTCTGGCTCCCCGGGCTTTGCCACCGGACCCGGCTTAAGGAAATGCTCGGCTCCCGCTACCCCATCGTCTACGTGGTCTATATCGCCAACGGGCCCCTGCTCCTGCTGCTTGGCATCATCCTGCTGAAGACCTTCCGCTGAAGCCACCATCAACCGTAACCGATCACGGAAGGAAGTGCACCGGAAGTCAAATAACCACGGAATCACCCTTCGGGTATAAGTTTCGTATTGAGCAGACAAGCTGCTCAACTCAGCTAAAAGCGGTCACAGGGTGGTGCAGGTTGCGGCAAGCGGGACGGCGATGCGTACTTTTGTACGTGAGCCGGACCGATCGCCGCTGTCAATCGTCGGCAGAAGTGCCGACAACATGTGGTGCCCTGTGACCGCTTACCATCAACCAACAAGGGAAAAAACCATGAGCACCGAAACGACATACGGCTGGAACGCGGCTGCGGGCCTGAGCCTGCTGGCCAAACTGAAAAGCGACCTCAAGGCCGCCATGTTGAGCAAAAACGAGACAGTGAAGGGCGCGTTGCGCATCATCATCAGTGAATTCCCCACCAAGATCACCATGCCCATCACCCTGGAGAGCGGCAAGAAAAGTACCAGAGCCAAGCGGGATGACGAGATCACCGACGACGACATCCTCAGCCTGATCATGGGGTTGTGCAAGTCGGAAAGGCAAACCCTGGAGTACAAAAAAGAGACCACCTCCGATTACCTGGAAATCCTCGAATCCTACCTGCCAAAGATGGCCACGGAAGAGGAGATCACCGCATGGGCCAAAGAAAACGTCGACCTCTCCCAGTTCAAGAACGCCATGCAAGCCATGGGCCCGATCATGAAGCATTTCGGCAAGAGCGCGGACGGCAAGGTGGTGAAAAAGGTGCTCGGCACTTTGGGCTGAGTGGCACCATTTTCAAGTACGCAGGCACCGCTTGCCATTCGCCTTGGGGACCTAATATGAGAATATACCTCATCCATATCCTCTGTTTCGCGGCCTGCCGGTCTTCCAGCCTTTCGCGAATTGGTTGGCAAACAACTCTACAAAGAGTTGAATGAGCCGCCATCGGCTATAGAGGTGATCGAGGGAATCATTCCGCCCACCAGCGGCGAGATCATCTTCAAAGGCAGACCCAAGACCGCCTCTTTCCGGAATGAAAGGGCGACCCTGTTTTCCTGTAACGAGTAGCAGCGGAGCTGACAAAATGAAACGGTTGCAAACCCTGCTTCTCCTGCTGCTGGGTCTCGGCCTGAACGTGGCGGCCTGGGCCGGACCCGCGGAGCCGATGCTGCCGCAGGTGGACGACGGCGGGCGCACGATTTCCGGCTGGCTGATGAGCGAAAAGCTCGACGGGGTAAGAGGTTACTGGGATGGTCAACAACTCTGGTCGAAAAACGGCACCCTCTTTCAACCGCCGCGGGAGTTCGTGGCCGATCTCCCGCCCTTTGCCCTGGAGGGGGAACTGTGGGGCGGGCGCGGCAGCTTTGCAGCCACTGCGGCGGCGGTGCAGCGCCAGGACGATCCGGCCGGCTGGCTGCGGCTGCGCTTTGGAATCTTCGATGTGCCGCAGGCTCCCGGCCCCTTTCACCAGCGGCTCGAACTGGCCTCTGCCTGGTTCGCGGCCCACCCCTCGGCCCATGCCTTTGTCATTGCTCAGCAGCCGGTGCAGAACCGCGTCGAGCTGCGGCGCGAGCTGGCGCGCATCGAGGGTCTCGGCGGCGAGGGCTTGATCGTCCGCGATCCGGCGGCGCTTTACCTGGCGGGCCGAAGGCCGGAGATTATCAAGGTTAAATCCTTTGAAGATGGCGAGGCGGTGGTAATCGAACACCTCCCCGGCCGGGGCCGGAACGCAGGGCAACTCGGGGCGCTGCTGGTCGAACTGCCGGACGGAACCAAGTTCCGGATCGGCACCGGCTTTACCGCCGAGCAACGCCGCAATCCGCCGCCGCTCGGGGCGACAATCACCTTCAAGCACCACGGCCGCTATCGCTCCGGCTTGCCTAAATTTCCGGTATTCCTGCGAATAAGGCACGACCTGGGGCTGTGAGAGGTAAGCGGCCACAGGGCACCACATCTTGCGGCGATCAGCCCGGCTCACGTGCCTGATGTACGCATCGCCGTCCCGCTTGCCGCAACCTGCGGCACCCTGTGGCCGCTTTTAGCTGAGTTGAGCAGCTTGTCTGCTCAAAACGAAACTTATACCCGAAGGGTGATTCCGTGGTGTTTTGACCTTTATGGGCTTCCCCCCGTGATTGGTTACTGTGAGATAGCTGCCCGGAAAATATTGTCCAACCCCTCGCCGGCTATAGTATAATGCCGGTAAAACTTAACTCCCGATGCAAAATTCTTCCTGGCGCCAGCAACGATATGACCACTGACTATACCCAGCCGGAACTGGAATCAGACGCGCTCAAGGCCAATCTCCTTGAAACCGCGGTCGATTCGGTGACCATCGATGCCTCGCTGCTCCCGCTTCTGGAGATCGTCAACAGCTACAAGGGGATAAGCACGAACATCGAGTCCCTGCTCTATGAGGTCAGCCATCCTTTCCGCAACTGGAAGATGATCCTGCCCAAGCTCCGCTCCTTTGTCCTCAAAAATATCGACCATTATTTCCGGCATGCGCAAGGGCCCGAGGCTTTCCGGCTTTTCTGCAAAATTTTCATGATGGCGGTGGAGGACACCCGCAAGAACGAATCGTTGCTGGCCGCGGCCATGGAAGCCCTCCTGGCTTACCTCGACAAGCAGACCTCCCTGCTGACCGCCGACAGCCTGCTGCGTTACCAGGACGCCCTGGCCGAGTGTTTTGCCCGGCTCCAGGCGCTGGATGACGAGACCCTCCTCTTGCTGGTCCAAGGCCACCATCCCCTGGGCAAGATCCTGAACAGACTGCACGAGCTCTGCCTTGCCGCGCCGGGCTGCTCCTGTGAGCCCAGCGCAGCCCGCCTCCTGCAACGCGCCCTGGTCCTGAACTACCACTACTGGCTTAAGGAAGAAGATCCGCTCGTCTGGTTTACCGAGCAATGCGGCGATCTCTGCCTGGGCTGGCAAGCCGGCGCCCTGTTTGGCGCCATCTCCCACCAGAAGCTGGAGGAGAATCTGGCCGCCGCCACCAGGCTTGCTCCGGCCGCCCCTGGCGCTTTGGCCGCGCTGCTTGCCCTGCCCAACCACATGGACCTGGTGCGGCTCTACAAAGAGGCGCCGGACCGGCTCGGAGAGGAGATCGTCACCGAATCCCTGACCGTGGACCGTTTTGCCGAAAACCGCAAGCTGCTTTTCCTCTTCAGGATCATGGATACGGCGGGACTGACCCTGATCCACGAGGAAACCCTGCGCGAAATCAACCGGGGTCTGGTCCAGCTCATCCGCCGGCAGACCTTTGAGGAGATCGAGCGCTTCCTGCTCACCACCCTCCAGCTCCTCAAGGCCAATGTTAAAAAATACCCGCACACCTCGCTGCAATGCATCCAGGTTTTAGGCAGCGAGGTATTCCAGCGCGGCAACAGCCGGCTGGTGGAAACCTTCCTCTTTGAAACGGTGCGCTTCGGCTTTCAATACGCCAATTTTCAGGGACTCAACGATGACTGGCAGCCGATCACCAACCCGGCCCATCTGGACAACATCCGGGTCTGGCTCAGCCTGATCATGCAGGAGCCCAAATGGTGCTCCACCCTTTTTTCCGCCCTGATCATCAATCTCAAGCTCTCGGGCACCTGCGTCAAGGATACCGATCTCTTCCAGCGCGACATCACCCAGCTTTTGAACCACCCCATCGAGCCCATTTACAATCTGGCCAAGCAGTTTGCCAAGCAGATGCCGGTTTTTTTCAACGAAATCGGGGCGGAAGGGCGACTCCGAGATGTGTCCACCGAGCTGGACGAGATGCACCACCGCCAGGACCGGCTCATCCATTTTCTACGCAAGCAGAGCCATGTGGAATCGAGCAACCTGATTGTCGATTTCATCGAGGCGATCTTTCGTTTCTGGCAGACCAATGACAAGTCCGTTCTGGAAGGCTACCTGCCCGAGGAAGTACTCCGGGAGGTGGCGAGCAAAGGGATCTTTGTCGACGACCTCCACACCCTGATGCTCCGGGTGCTGAGCCTCAGCCCCAGCAAAACCATCGAAGAGCTGCTGACCTGGGACGACCGCCGCCGCGACAGCTGGCTGGCCGCCCAGCAGGGGCTAAAGCCCGAGGAGGTCCGCCGCTTCACCCTGCTCATCGAGATGTACCGCCTCTGCCACCAGAAATACAACCTGGGGGTGGAGGAGATCCGCCACCAACTTCATCTTGCCGCTAATTCCGGCTTTCCGGAAATGACCCTGCTGCTGGCCGATCTGGAGATCTGCGACACCTTTCAATGCCTGGAAGCCCTGCTCGACACCCTGGAACAGCTCAAGGAAACCATCCAGAGCCCGGAGAAATTCGAGGCCAAGGAGGATATCTACTACAAACGCCACATCGCCGTGGATATCCCCTCGGTTTATGGTCGTTACCGGGAGAAGAAATTCGACGCCCTCGGCCTCACCTTTCGCCTGGAAAACCTGGCCAATGTTTATCTGGAAAAGCTGCCCGAGACCGTCAACCTTTCTTTTATCACCAGAGCCACCTTCATCCGCATTCTGAAATGCCTGCGCCTCTACCTGCGGGCCTTGAAAATCGACGGCATCGCCAGCCGACGGCTGGAAACCTACATGTCGCTGCTGGTCAGCTCCTTCAATATCAAGCGCTTCTCCTATACCCAGTATCTCGACATCTTCCGGGGCTTCACCGAGGGGGTGAAAGACATCATCTACACCTATTACACCAACATCCACGAGAACAACCTCTCCATCATCATCCCCAAGATCGGCGAGGCCTATCTGCTGCCCAAGCATCGCTCCCTCTGGGAACCAGACGACCTGCCCGGCAACATCCTCAGGCTTTCGGAAACCTTCATGCGGGATCTGATCGCCACCACCTTCGGCCTCCAGCATCTGGACAACTTCATCACCCGCATCTACCAGACCCTGGAAAATCAGAAGAAACTCCTGAGCGAAGAGGATCTCGATCTGCTGATGACCTATAACCCCGACCGGGCCATCAGCAGTCTGCACCAGAAAAACCACCGCTCCAACAACCTGATCCTCCTCGGCAACAAAGGCTTCAATCTGCGGGTGCTGGCCATGGACCATAAACCCGTGCCCCCCGGCTTTATCATCACCACGGAGATCTTCCGCTGCTGGCCGGTGATCAAGGATTTTTACAAGGCCCGCGACGAGTTCATGGCCCGGATCAGAAAAGCTCTGACCGAGCTGGAAGACAACACCGGCCGGTGCTTCGGCGACCCGGCCAACCCCCTGCTCCTTTCCGTGCGCAGCGGTGCGGCGATCTCCATGCCGGGGATGATGGCCACCATCCACAACGTGGGGCTAAACGAAGAGATCAGCCAGGGATTTGCCGGATCTTCGGGGAAAGGCTATCCCGCCTCCTGTCAGATCGACTATCTGGCCTGGGACAACTACCGGCGCTTTCTTCAGTCCTGGGCCATGGCCGTGGGCATGGAGCGCGAGATCTTCCAGGGTCTGATGGACGAGGCCAAAACCCGCTACGGGATCGCGGTGAAAAAGGATTTTTCCGCCGCCCAGATGCGGGAACTGGCCCTGGAATACCAGGAGAAGATCCGCGCAAGGGGGATCGATATCCCCGCCGACCCATGGCTGCAGCTCACCGGCGCGGTGGAGCTGGTGCTCAACTCGTGGTACACGCAGAAAACTAAAGAATACCGGAGCCTGATGGATGTCTCCGAGGCATGGGGCACGGCGGTCATCGTTCAGGCCATGGTCTACGGCAACCTGGGGCCGGCCTCAGGCAGCGGCGTTCTCTTCACCGCCCATCCCTACCGCAAGGTGAGCCGAGTGGCTCTGTGGGGCGATTACGCCACCGGCGACCAGGGCGAGGATATCGTAAGCGGCCTGGTCAATACCCAGCCCATTTCGGTGGAACAGGCGGAGCTGGATGGCCGCCCCGAGGAAAACAGCCTGGAAATAAGGTTCCCCAAGGTGTATGGGCGGCTGCTCGCCATTGCCCGGGAGCTGGTCTATGAAAAACGCTGGAACCCCCAGGAGATCGAGTTCACCTTCGAAGGGGCGGAGGAAAAGGATCTGTTTCTCCTCCAGACCAGAGACATGATCACCATCAAGAAGCGGGAAAAATTCACGGTCTTCGCGGATGGCCCCGACCTGGAGAAGGCCCTGCTCGGCTACGGCATCGGGGTTTCCGGCGGCGCCCTCTCCGGGCGCGCCGTGTTCACCGCGGCCAATATCAGGCAGCTCAAAGAGGAAGACCCGGCCACCCCGCTCATCCTGATCCGCCAGGACACCGTGCCTGAGGATATCAAGGAGATCGCCATGGCCGAGGGTCTGCTCACCGCACGCGGCGGTCAGACCTCCCACGCGGCGGTGGTCACCGTCCGTCTGGAAAAAACCTGTGTGGTGGGCTGTAACGCCCTGAAGGTGTACGAGGCGGAAGAGCGCTGCGAGATCAATGACCGCGAGATCCGTTTCGGCGATCCCATCAGTATTGACGGCCGCAAGGGGTTGTTTTTGCAGGGCGCTCATCCCGTAAGGGAAGAGGTGCAGATCCTGCCGCTGTAAGGAGGGGGGGGAAGCTACTGCGCTTTTTTGGCCTTGCGGTGATAGCCGACCACCGTGGCGGCCAGGGTCTTGGTCTGAAAGGGCTTGAGCACATAACCCTGGATGCCGAGCTTGGCGCAGGCCATGATCTCCTGCTTGTCAGTGACGGAACTGGCCATGATCACCGTGGTGGTCGTGTCGCGCAGGGTCTGCCGGATGGTCTGCAGGGTGGTGAAGCCATTCATGTGCGGCATCATGATGTCCATCAAAACGATATCCGGCTGCCATTGCTTTAAGGCAACCAGGGCCTGCTCTCCGTCGTTGACCAGCTTGGTTTCAAACAGTTCCCCATCCTGGAAGGCTATCTGGAAAAGCTGCCTGGTTACCGCTTCGTCTTCGGCAATGAGAATTTTCAGTTTTTCAGCCATGTCTTTGCAACTCCGGCAGCCAATGCGCCCTTTAGGTTAAAAGATCGTGGCATGTTACTCGCTTTTTAAAAAAATCGACAAGAAAAAACTCTCAAAAAAACGCCGCGGTTTTTTTGCAAAGAAGGGGAGGCCCCCCTTGCCCGCCGGCATGGGCGAACTCCTTGACTCCCACGCCCTTCGCAATGGTGGCGTGGCGCTCAAAAAAATACCCTCCCTTAACAATTGACAATCCGGGAATCATGATCTAGGCTTACCACAATGATGGCGATGGAGTTCGCCTTTGCGCGCTTCCCCGACGAAGCTAATGACTCCTACTCTTGAACCAAGGGTAGGAGTTTTTTTATGTCCCCACCTTGAGGAAGCCCCAGTGGCAAAAGAAAAAACCTATTTCGGCTTCGGCAGGAACGTCTTTGTTACGGGACTGGTCAGTTTTTTCATGGATGTGAGTTCCGAGATGATCTACCCGCTGGTGCCGCTCTTCCTGGCCAACGTCTTGGGAGTCAACAAGTCCATGATCGGCCTGATCGAGGGGCTTGCCGAGTCGACGGCCAGCCTGCTCAAGATTTTTTCCGGCTGGTTTTCAGACCGGAGCGGGCAACGCAAAGGCCTGATGGTTGTCGGCTACACCATTTCCACATTGAGCCGACCGATCATCGCTTTGGCCGGAGCCTGGCAGCACGTCTTGGCCTCACGCTTTACCGACCGGGTCGGCAAAGGAATCCGCACCGCTCCACGGGATGCGATCATTGCCGAATCCGCCCAGGCAACCCATCTGGGCAGGGCCTTCAGCTTTCATCGTTCGATGGACACCCTAGGGGCAGTGGTCGGGCCTGCCATCACCCTTTCGCTCCTGGGACTTTTCAGCAACGACTACCGCCTGGTCTTTTGGCTCTCGATGATCCCAGGCGTCATAGCGGTGGCCCTGATCATCCTCTTTGTCAAGGAAAAGAAAAAGCCCCCGGTGCCCCATGCAGAGTGGCCAACGCTGCGTTGGCGCCATTTTGACTGGAAGGTCAAATTCTTCCTCATCATCGCAACCCTCTTCTCCCTCGGCAATTCCAGTGATGCTTTTCTGATCCTGCGGGCAGAGCAGATCGGCATCCCGACGGTGTTGATTCCGGCGGTTTATCTGGTCTTCAATCTTGTTTATTCCTTGTCGGCGATTCCGGCAGGGATGGCGGCGGACAGATTCGGCAGAAAGAGGATCATCCTGCTGGGCTTCATGTTGTTCGCCGGATTGTATTACGGTTTTGCCGTCGCCAGGAATACGGAAACCATCTGGATCCTGTTCGGGCTCTATGGTCTGTTCATGGGGTTTACCGAGGGGATTCAAAAGGCGTTTCTGGCCACCATCATTCCTCCTGATTTCAAGGCCACCGCTTTCGGGGTCTATGCCGCAACCGTGGGGTTGGCCATGTTCCCGGCCAGCCTGATCGGTGGGCTGTTGTGGGATCGCGTCTCGCCGGCGGCAACCTTTTACTTCGGTGCGGCCACGGCAAGCCTTGCCGCACTGTTGTTCATTGTTTTGATGTTCTTCATGGGCAAAACGACCAAGGAAAGATATATTCTTCATGCGATCCGAACATGACAACCGCTGTCTTCATCGCGGGATTCGGAGCGTTGGGGGTCTATGCCCATCTGGGCGGGACTTTTCTTATGGAACCTTTGCGGTCAACATTGTCGGTGCCTTTCTCATCGGTTTGGTGATAGAATATGGCCTGCGCAGTACTCTCATCTCGTAGAATCTGCGCATTGGCCTTATGGGAAGCTTTATGGGAGGGTTGACTACCTTTTCCACCTTCAGCTATAAAGCGTTCACGCTGAGGACGGTGATCCGTTACACTCATCAAGTAACCGTTCACCGGGGCGGTCACCAAATCAGCAATAACCGCCGGACGGTAACCGTTCAGCAGCACCGCAGATTTGGACAAGCGGCTCGGCGCTGCGTACCTCGTGTACGCAAGCCTGGTCGATCGTCCGAAGATGTGGTGCTGCTGAACGGTTACCTCACCAACATGAAAATGAATAACCTACAGGGAGGTCGTTAATGCTCTACGCGGCGGAAGTGGAAAAAATGACCTGCGTGGCTAAAGGCGCGAATCATGGAGCAGCACCGATTCCGCAGGAGGGCCGCTGGACGCGGGCCAAGGAGATCAAGGATATCGCCGGGCTGACCCACGGCGTGGGCTGGTGTGCCCCGCAACAGGGCGCCTGCAAACTCACCCTCAACGTGAAGGATGGCCTTATCGAAGAAGCGCTGGTGGAGACCATCGGCTGCTCGGGCATGACCCATTCGGCAGCCATGGCCGCGGAAATCCTGCCGGGCAAGACCATCCTGGAAGCGCTCAACACTGATCTGGTGTGCGATGCCATCAATACCGCCATGCGGGAGCTGTTCTTGCAAATCGTTTATGGCCGTACCCAGACCGCCTTTTCGGAAGGGGGGCTTCCCATCGGCGCCGGACTGGAAGATCTGGGCAAAGGCATGCGTAGCCAGGTGGGGACCATGTACGGCACTTTAGCCAAGGGAGTCCGCTATCTGGAAATGGCCGAAGGGTACGTAACGCGCTTGGCCCTGGACGATAACGATGAGGTCATCGGCTACGAATTTATCCATCTGGGCAAGATGATGGAGATGATCCACAAGGGCATGGACGCCAACGAGGCTCTGGGCAAGGCGACGGCAAGCTACGGCCGCTTTGGTGAAGCCACTCGCACCATCAATCCACGTCACGAATAAGGCTGGACTTGCAAAAAATGAAAAGGCCAAAGGTCAGTAACACAAAATCAAAGAATCACAAAGTCGCAACCGTTGTAATCGCGGTTTTTTGCGATTTCAACAATAAACGGGAGGAGTCAGGACATGGCCCTGTTTGAAAGTTACGAACGAAGAATAGAAAAAATCACCCCCGTCCTGGCCCAGTATGGCCTGGCCTCCATGGAAGAGGCCCGCACGCTGTGCGAAAAAAAAGGGGTGGATGTTTATGGCATCGTCAAGGGTATCCAGCCGATTTGTTTCGAGAACGCCTGCTGGGCATACATTCTCGGCGCGGCCATCGCCCTGAAAAAGGGAGAAACCAAGGCGGTGGACATTGCCCGGACGCTGGGCGAGGGGCTCCAGGCCTTCTGCATCCCCGGCTCCGTGGCGGAAGATCGCAAGGTAGGCCTTGGTCACGGTAATCTGGCCTCCATGCTGCTTTTAGAGGCGACGAAATGCTTCGCCTTCCTGGCCGGCCATGAATCTTTTGCTGCCGCCGAAGGGGCCATCGGCCTTGCCCGCTCGGCCAACAAAGCCAGAAAGGAGCCGTTGCGAGTCATCCTGAACGGACTCGGTAAAGACGCGGCCCAGATCATCTCCCGCATCAATGGCTTCACTTACGTGCAGACGCAATTCGACTATGGCGCAGGCACCTTGGCGATCGTGCGGGAAGTATCCTACTCCAAAGGGGAAAAGGCCAAGGTTCGCTGTTTTGGCGCGGACGATGTTCGGGAAGGAGTGGCGATCAACCACCATGAAGGAGTGGATGTTTCCATCACCGGCAACTCCACCAATCCCACCCGTTTCCAGCACCCGGTGGCCGGCACCTACAAGAAAGAGTGCCTGGAACGGGGAAAGAAGTACTTCTCCGTGGCGTCGGGGGGCGGCACCGGTCGCACCCTGCATCCGGACAACATGGGCTCCGGTCCGGCCTCCTACGGCATGACCGACACCATGGGGCGGATGCACTCCGACGCCCAATTCGCCGGCTCATCCTCCGTGCCGGCCCATGTGGAAATGATGGGATTTCTCGGCATGGGAAACAACCCCATGGTCGGGGCTTCCGTTGCGGTCGCGGTGGCTCTTGCAGAGGCCCTCAAGTAAAGGCTTAACCAGAGGCGAGAATCAGGAAAAGCGGGATAGTTTTCAAGCACGATTCGGTGGCGGCCAATGGCTTTTGCTTGGCAAAAAATTTTATGCCGCGCAAAAGGCTTCCCGCACCGCGCCATCCCCATCGAGCTTGCAGGCCAAGATTTCCGGGTCATGATAGAAAAGAAACCAGGCCTCCCGGCTGATTGCCTGCCCCAAAAACTGTTCCTTGGCGGCGATGGAATCCAGGGGGAAATTGTCGTAGGCCGTGATCCAGAGTGGGTTGCTGTTGCAGGGCATGGGCAGAAGATCGCCCAGATGCAGGGCGATCTGTCCCCCTGATTCGAGCCAGACCGCCTGATGCCCCCTGGTATGACCGCCGCTCCGCACCAGGCGTACCCCCGGCAAAACCTCCTCCTCACCCTCCACCAAATGCAGATTTTCCCCCTCGACCAGACCAGCAAAGTTCTCCTCCCAGTAAGCGTCGGCCGAGCGTTTGTTGGGGGACAGAACATCCTCCCATTCCTGACGCTGGAGGTAGTGCCGGGCGGCAGGAAAGGTTAATTCCAACCCGCCGCTGTCGTTCAGCATGGTGACCCCGCCGGCATGATCGAAATCGCCGTGGGTGAGGATAACCTGGCTGATGGACTCGCGGGAGAGCCCGAGCCGGGCCAGGCCGGCCACAAGATCCCAATCGGCCCGCACCCGGAAGATCCCCCTCTGCTTGGCCGTCAGCTTGTTGCCGAGACCCGTTTCGATGAGCACATTGCCCTGGGGTGTTTGCAGCAGCATGGGCGAATTTGCCAGCCGCACGTAATTGTCCGGGGTGGCGGCGCATTTCTTCTCCCAGAGCACCCGGGGCACCACCCCGAACATGGAACCGCCGTCGACCTCGAACACCCCGCCCTGCAGCCAATGAATGGTAAAAGCACCAAGTCTGAATCCCTGAGACATCTTTTGTTCTCCTTATTTTTTCATGCTACAATACCACCATGAAAATCCCAATCGGAATCAGCGCCTGCCTATTTGGCCAAAATACCCGTTACGACGGCGGCCACCGGCTCGAGTCCCTGCTGGTGGAGGCCCTGGCCCGCTCCGTCACCCTGGTGCCGCTCTGCCCGGAGGCGGAATGCGGCCTGGGCATCCCCCGCGAACCCATGCGGCTGGAAGGAGATCCGGAAAACCCGAGGCTGGTCACCGTCACCACCCGCCGCGACCTTACCGCACCAATGCAGGCCTGGGCCGCCCGACGGATGAATGCGCTCGTAGCCGAGGGCATCGCCGGCTTGGTCCTCAAGGCCCGCTCCCCCTCCTGCGGCAAACGGGTTGCGGTGCACGGGAAAGGCGAGGGGAAAACCGCATCCAGCCCCGGCTTCTTTGCCGGTCTGGTCATGGAGCGCCTGCCCACCCTGCCCATTGCCGACGAGGAAGAGCTGCGCGACCCGGCCCGGCTGGCGGATTTTCTCGCCCGTCTACCCGGAAGAGCAGCCCCATCCCGCTGATCGAGGCAAGACTGGAAAAATTGCCTTTTCCCCCTGTTTGATGCTACCATATGCCAGGAGGATCATGTTGATGGTGCAACCTGCCAAAACCCTGCAAGAAGCTACGATCCGCGAGCTCATCGCCGGACATGCCGGACCGGACCGGGTGCCGAAACGCTTCAAGATCATTACCGACACCAGCGACTTCTTCAAAGTGGAGTACAACGATGTGGTGGTTCTCGGCGGGGTTCCTTACTGGGTCCACCGCTGTGAGAAGGAAGGCCGCTTCGGCATCGACGACGAACCAAAATATTGGGTCCGCAGGGCCATCGAGCTGACCACCGGCGCCACCAAAATTCTCAAACTGGTCTTCCACGAGCAGTTTGAGACCACGGTGGGGGAGGTGACGATCACCTGCTACCGCAGCCCGAAAAAAGAGGCGCGGATTCTTGATCTGGTCGCAAACCACGGGAATTTCATGCACGGCCACTGGGTTCTCGACGCGGCAGGCAACAATGTCCGCATTCTGGAATTCATCCACGGCCCGCGTTTTGATGACGTGGTGACAGGCTACGGCACCGACCATTACGACTACTTTCACCGCTACTTCCCGCAGATTCTGGATCAATACCTCGAATTGGTACTGGCCATCAAGTTCCTGCACGACAACGGCGAAAAACATGGCGACATCAGGCGTGACCATATCCTCTGGGACGTAGACACCAAGACAAACCGCTGGATCGATTTCGACTACAACTACCAGCAAGGAGAAGCCCTGTTCGGCTTCGACATGCAGGGGCTGGGCAACCTCCTCATCTTTGTGGCCGGCCGCGGCGATGTGCTGGTGCCTGATCTCTACCACAACCAACGGGAAATCTTCGACACCCTCTGGGGCGAGGATCTGAGCATCGCCTACAAAAACCGGGTGGCCAACCTTAAGAAGATCTATCCCTACATTCCTGACTCATTAAACCAGGCGCTGCTCCACTTTTCCGTCGGCGCGAACATTTTTTACGAAACCACCGACCAGCTGCTGGACGACCTCGCCAGGGCTCGGGCGGACATGGTTTCGCTCACAGGGAGGCAGGCATGAACGAACATGACTTCGGCGATCTTGCTCGCAGGGACACGGAACGCCATCTGCTGGCGGCGGTGGACGAATCCGCCAACTCCAAACGGGCGGTGATGTTTCTGGCTGATTTTTTCAGTGATTCTCAGAATGTCTTTGTCACCCTGCTTTCCATCATCCCCGAGCCTTCCGAGGATTTCTTTCCCACCGAGGCCGAGCGCCGGCCCTGGTTGCAGGCAAAAGAAGCCGAGATGCAAAAACACCTGACCGGGTACAAGGAAATCCTCCTGGGCGCGGGCTTTTCAGATGCCAGAATCGCGACCCGCCTCTCCATTCGACCCGGCACCATCTCCGTCGGCGACGCCATCCTGGAAGAGCAGGAAAAGCTGCGCTGCTGTATCGTGGTGGTGGGACGCCGGGGCATCTCCCATAGCGAGGAGTTTGTCTTTGGCTCCACCTCCAGCAAGATCCTGCACCATGCCAAACACTGCGCCGTAATGGTGGTGGAATAAGGAGAATAGGCGATGATCGTCGGCGTACCTAAAGAGATCAAGGAAAAGGAGTTCCGGGTGGGGATCGTTCCCTCCGGGGTCAAGGCTCTGGTGCAGGCCGGGCATACGGTGCTGATCGAGCAGGGGGCGGGAGAAGGCAGCGGCATTGACGATGCCGGATACAGGGCCGCTGGGGCCATAATCGCCGCCTCTGCCACCGAGGTCTGGGCACAGGCCGACCTGCTCATGAAGGTCAAGGAGCCGCTCCCCCCCGAATATCCACGGCTGCGGCCGGGGTTGATCCTCTACACCTATCTGCACCTGGCCCCGCTCCCGGAGCTGACCCAGGTGCTGCTCGACGCCCAGGTGAGCGGGGTGGCCTACGAAACGGTGCGGCTCGACAACGGCTTTTTGCCGCTGCTCGCCCCCATGAGTCAGGTGGCGGGCCGGATGGCCATTCAGGTGGGCGCTCATTTTCTCGAAAAAGAAGCGGGCGGCCGCGGGGTGCTGCTGGCCGGGGTGCCCGGCGTGGCGCCGGGCCAGGTGACCATCCTGGGCAGCGGCACCGTAGGGGTCAATGCGGCGCAAATGGCGATGGGGCTTGGCGCGCAAACAACCATCATCGGCCGCAACCTGCGCCGCCTTGCCGAGCTGGATGATCTGTTCCAGGGCCGCCTCCTTACCCTGGCCGGCAGCGAACACACCCTCGCCGAAGAACTTGTCAAAGCCGACCTGGTGGTGGGGGCGGTGCTGACGCCGGGCGCACGGGCCCCCAAGCTGATCCGCCGGGAGATGCTGGGGCTGATGCGGCCGGGAGCGGTGCTCGTCGATGTGGCCATCGACCAGGGCGGCTGTGCGGAAACCTCCCGCCCCACCACCCACGCCGATCCGGTCTATACGGTGGACGGGATCATCCATTACTGCGTGGCCAACATGCCCGGCGCGGTGCCGCGCACCTCCACCTTTGCCTTGACCAACGCCACCCTGCCCTATGCTCTGGCCATGGCGAACAAGGGGTTTGCCATGGCGATGCGGGAAGACCGCGCCTTATTGCAGGGGGTGAATGTGTACCAGGGAAAACTCACCAGCCGGGAGGTGGCGGATTCGCAAGGCAGGGAGTGGAGCGGGCTCTCTTTCTGAGGTTTATTATTGCCGCAGCAACGCCGCCAACTGCCGGTCATGCACTTTTCCCAGCAGAACCAAGGCCAAAACAGCGCCCAGCAGGGCAAACCCCATGTCCGACTGGGTGTCCCAGATATAGCCCTGGGTAGCGAGAAAGGCGTCGGCCCCTGTGCCGGAAAGCGCCGCCACCCACCATTCCAGCAGCTCGTAGAAGGCGCTGATCGCCAGGCAGACACAGACCACCAGAAAACTCAGCCAGCCGCGACCGCAGACCACCGCCTTACGGAGCAGAATCTCCCTGGTCACCATGGCCGGGATAAAGCCCTGGGCAAGATGGCCCACCTTGTCGTAGTTGTTGCGCGGCCAGGCGAAGATCTCCTTAAGCCAGTTGAAAAAAGGCTCCTCTGCATAGGTGTAATGGCCGCCCTGCATCAGAATCAGGCTGTGGACCAGGATCAGGATATAGACCAGGGTGGTCAGCGGAAAGCGGCGGCGGGTGGCGAGCAGCACTCCGGCCCCGATCAGGGCGGGCAGCACCTCCAGAAACCAGGTATAGAAATCCTTGGGCTCAATGGCGGACCAGACCAGCACCGCCAGATAGATGGCGGCCCAGGCCACCGCGCCCAGGTTAATTCTTGTCTTCCAGGTCGCTGAAATCACGGCGAATCTCCTCCAGATGCCGGCGATAGCCCTCGGCGTCGCCGTACTCCAAAAATTTTCCATAGCGGCTGTGCAGGGAGGCCTGCAGCCGGGCGTGTTTGATCGGACACCAGTACTGCTCGGTGCGGCCGGCGATCTCCCGGACATAGGCGATCAGCCCGTTGGCATAGCTGCAATACATGCAGTTGAACTTTTCGATCAGGTTCAGATAGGCCAGGGCCTGGTGGTCGATGATGATGTAGCGGCGCCGCTTCACCTTAGGGATGCGATAGACCGGGAAGCAGACGGCCTGAAAGATGGTGACCGACAGATCCAGAAACAGGGCCGGGATCAGGATAACCCAGATAAACGGCGCGGTGAAGATGTTGAGCAGGGCGGCCTCGGACAGATAGCGGGACAACCGCTGCATCAGGCTCCGGTGCCGTTTTCTGACCTCCGCCTCGAAACGGACCTTGCGGCCGACCACCCGGTAGTAAAACTCCGCCTCCTTCTTCTCGATCTCTTGCAGGAGCTCCTGCTCAAGCTTCTTGATCCCCTCAAGCAAGGCATCTATTCTGCTGGTATCCATCGCTTCCCCGTCTGCCTTGCCTGCGCCCTGCCATGCCGGGCGATCCACAAAAAAAACAGGTTGAGCCAAATTGGCTCAACCTGCTCCCATACTCTCTTGCCTTGCCGCGTTTCCGGTTCCCATCAATAGCTGGGCCGACGGCGCTTCTTGTCTTTCTTCTTGACCTCAGCCTGATTCACCTTGAGATCGCGGCCCTTGAGCATGGTCTTGTTCAAGGCCTTGATCGCCTTGTCCGCCTCGGAATTATTGGGCATCTCGATAAAGCCAAAGCCCTTGGACTGCCCGGAAAACCGGTCTTTTACCAAACTGATGCTGGCGACCTCGCCGAAGGCGGCAAAAAGTTCTTTCAGCTCTTCTTCGGTGACCCCAAAAGCAAGATTGCCGATATACATATTCATTGATCCATCCTCCCTATGTGCATACATAACAAACGCTATCAAAAAACCCAACGCACAGAATTGGCGGATAGCGCCCCGGCCAACAATTGGCCCCTCAGGAGAAGTGCAAAAAAATTAAGGGACCGGTGCGCGGTCCCTCTTCACACATCTACAGGTACTGCAACCTGGTTCTGACTGCTCCCAAACCTGGAAAATAGCCGAAACCGTTCTCCTTCTATAGCACAGATCCGAGTAAACACTCAAGCTTTTTAACGATTTTACACATAATGACAACAAGTTAGGAAGAAGCGCCGGCAAGCAGCCGGTTCAACGTAAGCGATCACAGGGCACCACATCTTGCGGCGATCGGTCCGGCTCACGTACAAAAGTACGCATCGCCGTCCCGCTTGCCGCAACCTGCACCACCCTGTGACCGTTTTTAGCTGAGTTGAGCAGCTTGCCTGCTCAAAACGAAACTTATACCCGAAGGGTGATTCCGTGGTTATTTAACCTTTGTGGGCTTACCCGGTGATAGGTTACGGTTCAACAGGTTCCACAACAGCTCTTTTTTCACCGGCTTGGCAAGATAGTCATCCATACCCGCCTCCAGACATTTCCGGCGGTCTCCCTCCGAGGTGTTGGCGGTCATGGCGATAATCGGCAGCCGCTTTTCTCCTGAAACCTCCCGGCTCCGAAAGGCTTTCGTTGCCTGATAACCGTCCAGCACCGGCATTTGACAATCCATAAACACCAGATCGTACCGCGTTTTGGCCAACGCGGCCAGCGCCTCTTCGCCGTTCTCGGCATAATCGACGCGCAAACCCATGGCGGTGAGCATCTTGCCGGCCACCAGCTGATTGACCTTGTTGTCCTCCACCAGGAGAATATGGCCCTGCAAGCCGACGTACTTGTTCTCTTTCCCTCCCTCGCTTTGCCCGCCCACGGCCGGGGCCACGGGAAAATCCAGCTCGCACCAGAAGACGGAGCCCCGGCCCGCTTCGCTCTCCACCCCTATCTTCCCGTCCATCATCAGGACAAGCTGGCGGACAATGGCCAAACCCAGGCCGGTGCCGCCATACTTCCTGGTGGTGGAGCCGTCGGCCTGGGTAAAGCGCTGGAACAGGTTTTCCTGTTTTTCCGGCGGGATGCCGATGCCGGTATCACAAATTTCGAGGCGCAGCATCACCCGGGAAGCAACGGCGGACATGCATCGCACCCGGACCAGCACCTCGCCCCGCTCGGTGAACTTGATGGCATTGGTCATGAAGTTGGCCAACACCTGCCGGATGCGAGTCGGATCGCCCATCAGCATCTCCGGCAGCTGCGGATCGATCTCCGCCCGCAGAGCGAGATTTCCGGCCTGGGCCTCACTGGAGTGCAACACCACCAGCTCTTCCACCACGGCCCGCAGGTTGAAGGGGATATCCTCCAGCTGCAGCTTGTGGGCGGCGATCTTGGAAAAATCGAGAATATTGTTGAGGATGGCCAGCAAACCATCGGCCGAGGAAAGGGCGACCTTCACATACTCGGCTTGGGCGCCAACCATTTTGGTGTCCTGCAAAAGCTGGAGGGTGCCAAGGATGCCGTTCATCGGCGTGCGGATCTCATGGCTCATGTTGGCGAGAAACTCATCCTTGGCCCGGCCGGCGGCCTCGGCGGCGTCAAGGGCCTTAACCAGCTCACCTTCCGTGGCCTTGCGCCGTTCATTCTCGGCGACCAGCGCCAAATTAAGGGCCTCGCTTTCCGTGCCGGCCTGCCTTAGGTCCGCCACCAGAAGCTCGTTGGCAAACCCCATCTCCAGGGCGGAAACCAGGGATTGCTGCAGGCGATTTGCCGAGTTGATGAGCATCAGGGTGTACAACACAATAACGCTGGCCAAAACGCTGTAATAATGGCCTTCTTGCTGTAGAAGCAAATAGATTAGGGGCAGCAACGGACCGGCGATATAGGCATAATAGAGCCGGCGCAGGGGGGCAAGGATTGGAATTGCCCCGGCGGTGAGGCCGGCAACAATAAAAATCACCGCCATCTGCTCCATGATGGCATTGGGCTTGAAAAAGAAAATAACGCCCAGCCCCCACATGAGGCCGGTGAGAAGCAGCAGGACGATATAGGCCTGCACCCAGCCCATGCTTATGGGCTCGCGGCCTTGCTGCTTACGACGGTAGAAGAAAATGGCGGTGATCCTGAGGAGAAAAAGCGCGGTCATGCCGCCGAACCAGCCCTGTAAAACCAGGGACGCGATCACCGGCCGGACCATGCCGATCAAGGCGACACTCAGGGTAAAGGAGGTAATACTACTGGAGTATCCTGCCTCTAGAACCAGGCGGAGCAGTGCGTTTCTGACTCGGCTGCCCTGCCCGTTTTCCTGCAAATGATGATCGAAAAATAATCCAAGCATGTCTTGATCCGGAACGGTTAAACGTAAGCGCTCACAGGGCACCGCATGTTGTCGGCACTTCTGCCGACGATTGACAGCGGCGATCGGGCCGGCTCACGTACGTAAAGTACGCGTCGCCGTCCCGCTTGCCGCAATCTGCAGCACCCTGAGACCGCTTGTTTAGTGACTTACAGAAGAATTTCTTGTTTTTCCCAAGAAATTTTTCTGATAAGTCACTTATCCCGATCCATCGGGGCTCGGGGTTGTATTTCCTTTTGGGGCTCACCCTGTGAGAGCTTACGGTTAAACGATCTCAATGGTTCCGGGCCTGCCCGCCACCACCTCGCCGATAATGCCGAAAGCCAGGGAGTAACCCCCTTTGCCCAGCCCCTCGGCCATGGCGTTGATCCTCTCGGCGGAGGCAGCAATGAGCAGGCCGCCCGAGGTTTGCGGATCACAGAGGACCATCTCCATCGGGTCGAATTCCTCCAGCGCGCTGTGCATATGCGGGGCGTAGAAGGCCTTGTTCTTGTGGGCGCCTTCCGGGATGATGCCCATGGCGGCGTAATTGAGGGCCTCGGGCAGAACCGGCACGGCGCGCGAGTCGACGCGGATGGCCACCCCCGAGGCGAGGGCCATTTCGTAGAGATGCCCCACCAGCCCGAAGCCGGTGATGTCGGTGCAGGCGTGCGCCCCAATGGTCTGCATGAGCTGGGCCGCCTCCCGGTTAAGGGTGGCCATGACCTGGGTGATCAGGGCCTCGGTTTCTTTTCCGGCCAGGCCGCCTTTGAGGGCGGTGGCGAGGATCCCGATGCCCAGGGGCTTGGTGAGCAGGAGAAGATCGCCCACCCGGGCCCCGGAGTTGAGGACCACCCGGTCGGGATGGACAACCCCGGTTACGGAGAGCCCGTATTTCAATTCGGCGTCTTCGATGGAATGGCCGCCCACCAGCAAGGCCCCGGCCTCCTTGATCTTGTCCAGCCCGCCGCGCAAAATCTCCTGCAAGACGGACCGATGCAACTCCTTGATGGGAAAAGCCACCAGGTTCATGGCCAAGAGCGGTTTGCCGCCCATGGCGTAGACGTCGGAGAGCGCATTGGCCGCGGCCACCTGGCCGAAGTGGTAGGGGTCATCGACAATGGGGGTGAAAAAATCCACCGTCTGGATGAGGGCGGTATCGTCGTTGAGACGGTACACCCCGGCATCCTCGCCCGTTGCCGCGCCCGCGATCAGGTTAGCATCGGTGGGCAGGTCAAGGCCGCACAATATCTGGTCCAGGTCCCCCGGACTCAATTTGGCGGCTCAACCAGCGGCTTTGACGGTGCTGGTCAGTTTCGGTTTGATCATTGTTCCTTCCACGGTATTTCGCGATAACTCCCTTCCGCTTCTTTACAAAAAATCCGGGCAATGGCGATATCGGCTGCACCCAGAATAGATTGAACCTCGGCCAATTGGGCCGGAGCAAAGGTTATAGCCATGCCGCAATCCCCGCTGATTTCCCGGGGTACCGGCACCACATCCAGGGGGATGCCGCCGGCTTTCAACAACTGTTCCGCCTTGAGCACGTAGTGGATGGATAAAAAAATGGCCACATACGATCCGGTCGAGTGGCACTCCTTGGTTGTTGTCTTCATAGCACAAAAAATCCCGAGGCTGGCACATCAGACCTCTTCGATTTCCTCTTTCGAATCCCGGCCAAGCAGGGCCTGAACCGCCTCAGCGCAGGGTTTGTCCTCATAAATCATAGCATACACCTGTTCCAAAATGGGCATCTCCACCCCAATCTTTTTGGCCAGGGCCATGGCGGAACGGGTGGTTTTTATCCCCTCGGCAACCATATTCATCTCGGCGAGAATCTGGGCCAAGGTCTTGCCCTGCCCGAGCTTGAGGCCCACCTGCCGGTTCCGGCTCAGATCCCCGGTGCAGGTAAGGACCAGATCGCCCATTCCCGCCAGGCCGGAAAAGGTGAGGGGCTTGGCGCCCATGGCCACCCCCAACCGGGTGATCTCGGCCAGCCCCCGGGTGATAAGGGCGGCACGGGTGTTGGTGCCGTAGCCCAACCCGTCGCAGATGCCCGCGGCAATGGCGATGATGTTCTTGAGCGCCCCGCCCAGCTCCATGCCGATCACATCAGTGCCTGCGTAGACCCGGAACCGTTCGGTGTGAAATATGTCCTGAAAAAAACGAGCCCCCCCGATGGTGGGGGCGGCGACCGTTACGGCGGTGGGGATGCCGGCGGCCACCTCCTTGGCAAAACTCGGCCCGGCCAACACCCCGAGCTGCCCCGTGAAATCCGGACGCAGAGAGGCCAGCACCTCGGTCATCACCTGGTTCATGGTGAGCAGGGTCTCGTTTTCCACCCCCTTGGTGGCGGAGATGATCGCCGCATTTGGAGCCAGATGGGGGGCAAGGAGGGTGAACACCTCCCGGTAGACATGGGAGGGAACCACCATGACCACCACCGGTTTGCCGGAAACCGCTTGGGCCAGATCAGCGGTGGGACGCACCGTAGTGGGCAAAGGAAAGCCGGGGAGGTAGGTGGTGTTTTCCCGATCCTGCAAAAGGGCGGCAACATGGTCCGGCCGATGGGCCCAGAGATCCACAGCAAACCCCTTGTCGCCAAGGAGTTTGGCCAAGGCGGATCCCCAGCTTCCGGCACCGATTACCGCGATATTTTCAGGAGGGGCCATGGTGTGGTTATCCTGGGGTGTCTATTAATCGTTGGAACCGCCCAATAAAGCTGAGTCGGACAACATTCACCGTAACCTGATTTGCAAAGCTTTTTGCGCAAGTTGATGAAAAAGTATTGTTGGCTCAAAACGGAATTTCGCTTTCTTCTGCTTTCTGTGTTTCAAACTGACCAAGCATTTCCCTTAAAGGCTTTGCAGCCTCTTTTAATTTTTCAGTCTTTAGAAGCAACATCAACTTTTTTGCAAATGACAGAACATCTTCGTCAGTTAGTATCCAGTGAATTTGCCGGTTAGATGTGTACGCATTAATAATGCGGAGCAAATCTGCTTCTTTTAAGTCATCGTACTTCTGAAGGGAAGATATGGCGCTGTGTGTTGCCCCAAAACTAAAAGAATTCTCAAGTTTCTCAATTGCCATTGACTTATCAATCTCGTCAGACAGCTTTATTTCAGGAAAATACTTTTTTAAAAAATCTGGCAACCCTTTAAAGAGTTCAAGATCGCCTTTCTTAGCACGCCCCCATTCGCGTAACAAAAATTCCTTTGGTTTCCCTTGTAATAACTCTGACTCGAAATCAGCATCCGAACTTATGATCACGAGGTTTTCTCCATTTGGGACACCTTGAAGAAGCCACTCCCAATTGACAGCATCGCCAAGGCTGTTGGCCTTGCCGGGAGGATTTCCAAGTTCTTTGCGAGCTTTTGCTTTATCAATTATGGCTGTATTAATGGGGTGCGGTGAGCACTGCTTGAAAAGAGAGTCAATTACCTCATCTGCTTTCAATTTGTGATTGGTAATTTCGTCGTCAGCTACTTGCCGTAACTCTTTGACTAACTCGTTAACTCGCTCGACGGCTTGGCGAAGCTCAGAAGACTTTGGATTGGCCCGAATCAGATTCGGTAAGGTGGCTGAGGCTTTTGTCTTGGCAAAGAGATTTAAAGCCTCAAAAATTACGCGTTCACGATTACGCCAGAATTCATCTTCGACCTGTGCTGGTAGAAGCACATTCAGCTTCTTATTCTCGGCAAGCTTGATAACCTTTCGCAACTCATCTAGGTCTGGACCCGACAAGTGATACAGATCAAGCAATATATTTGTATCGATAAATACGTTCATATAGAGGTGAGCTAAAATGTTATTTCACAATTTTGGCTCTCATACCGAACATCATGAGAGCCGGAACCATAGGTGGCGTCAGACCATTTTTATTCCTCAGACCAGCCTTCCTCCAAACTGATACTCTGTCTTCTCGTCGTTCTCCAGCTCTTCGACCCCCTGACCGGGCAAATCGAACATTGGGCACGGATCGGCAAATGCTCCTAGGAAAACCCAGATCTCACTTACGGACTTATCAAGAAAATCTTGATCAGACTTCCTCCCCGGTAACCTGCTCAAAGCTCTGGTCAAACCCGCCTTGCGCGGGGTTGACTTCGAGGCTTTCGCGGCAGTACAGAAGAAACCGCCGCGCATTCCCGTAGAGCACGGGCAACAGGGCATGCAGCGCATTGAAGTGTTCCGCGATCTCCGCGTAATCAATGCCGTAATCGTGGGCCGCGAGATTCCTGGTTGTACGGCAGAGCTGCCATGATTCGATGGATTCGATTATTCCGGCTTTTGCATAAAACGACAGCACCTTAAGAAAGGTGTCAGCGGACTCGCCGGACAAGATCGTTGCATGCCGCATGGCTGCGCCGAGCGTATCCTGCAACTTGGAAAATCTTTCATTGATCGAGGAAAGCGATTCGAACAGGGTAACGTCTTTCTTGTGGTTTTCCAGGTGTTCCTTGGTCAGAGGCCAGGAGTTTTTCTGAACAGAGGCGTCCAGAAAGAAGACGCAGCGCTGGATCGCTTCCAGCAGCTCCGCCAGATGCCGGCGTTCCGCCTCAAGGGCTGTCCCACTCATGGCCTTCCCTCCAGTCTCACCGCCTGGGCCTGGGCGATACTCTGAAACGGCGTCGGTTCGACGTTGCGCACCCGGACAAGAATATCCACCGGCAGCCCGAGCGTCTGCTCCAGTTCCATCCTTATTCTCGCCCGCGCAAGCCAGGATAATTGCCGGTCCATCTCGATGAGAATATCCACATCCCCTCCCCTGGCCTGATCATTCAGGCGGGAGCCGAAAAGATATGCCGCCGCCGTCTCCCCGGCATTACGGAAAACAACCTCGGTGATGATCTCTGTTTGCCGGCTTGTCAATCGCATCGCTGAATTCTCGCTTAATTACAGCAAAAGCCTGGGTGACGAGTTATTACGAGTCCATTATTCTTCGGACTCCCCGCTTTCCACGTCCTCGCCTTCCTCATCCTCAGAAATAATCTCAGCCATCCGATCAACCGCCATAACCTTCTCACCCTCGTCCAGCTTAAAGAGCCTTACCCCCTGGGTGTTGCGGCCGATGACCCGCAGATCGCGCATGGAGATGCGGATGATCTTGCCGCCGTTGGTGATCATCATCAATTCGTCTTCATCCGTCACCTGCAGGGCTCCGACCACCAGGCCGTTGCGCTCGCTGGCCTTGATGGCGAAAACCCCCTTACCGCCGCGCTTGATCAGCCGGTATTCATCGACCTCGCTGCGCTTGCCGTAGCCGTTTTCCGTGACCACGATCACCGAGGAACCCTCGTGCACCACATCAACGGAGACCACCTCATCGCCCTCGGCCAGGTTGATGCCCCTGACCCCGGTGGCGATCCGGCCCATGCTGCGGACGTTCTGCTCGTTGAAGCGGATCGACATGCCCTTGCGAGTTACGACCATGATATCGTTGGCGCCGTTGGTCAGCACCGCGCCCAAAATCTCGTCATCCTCGCGGATGGTGAGGGCGATCTTGCCGCGCCGGATGGGGCGGCGGAACTCGGTGAGCACCGTCTTCTTGACCACGCCCTTCTTGGTGACCATCATGATATGGCATTCCTGGCCCTCGGCCACATCAAAGGTCGAGACCGGCAGGATGGCGGCAACCTTTTCACCCTCGGTCAGCTCCAGGAGATTGACGATCGCCTTGCCCCTGGCGATGCGGCCCGCCTGTGGGATCTCGTAAACCTTGCGCCAGAAGACCTTGCCGAGGTTGGTGAAAAAGAGGAAGGTGGCGTGGGTGGAGGCCGTGTACATATTGCTGACGAAATCATCCTCGATGGTGTTGGCGCCCTTGATCCCCTTGCCGCCGCGCCGCTGGGAGCGGTAGAGGTCAACCGGATTGCGCTTGATGTAGCCCTCGTGGGTGACGGTGACCACCATCTCTTCCTGCATGATCATGTCTTCAGGTAAGATCTCGTCCGGGGCCTCGATGATCTCGGTGCGCCGCTCGTCGCCGTATTGCTCGATGATCTCGGTGAACTCGTCACGGATGATCTTCATCACCAGATGCTGGTCAGCCAAAACCTGCTTGAACCAGGTGATCTGCCGCATCAGCTCTTCGTATTCAGTGACGATCTTTTCCCGCTCCAGACCGGTGAGCCTATGGAGGCGCATCTCCAGAATGGACTGGGCCTGGATCTCGGAGAGAGAGAAGCGGGCGATCAGGCCAAGCTTGGCTTCCTGCGGGTTAGCGGATTTTTTGATCAGCTCCACCACCTCATCGAGATTGGTGATGGCGATCTTGAGCCCTTCCAAGATGTGGGCCTTTTCCTCGGCTTTTTTCAGATCGTAGGCGGTGCGCCGGTAGACGATGGTCTTGCGGTGCAGGAGGAAGTATTCCAGAATCTGGCGCAGATTCAAAATCTCCGGCCGGTTGTTGACGATGGACAAGAGAATGATGCCCATGCTCCGCTGGAGCGGGGTCAGCTTGTAGAGCTGGTTGATCACCACCTCGGCGATGGCGTCCTTTTTCAAATCAAGGACGATGCGCATCCCGTGGCGGTCGGACTCGTCACGGACCTCGGAGATGGTTTCTATCCGCTTCTCCTTAACCAGGATGGCGATCTTTTCGATAAGGAAGGCCTTATTCTGCTGGTAGGGGATCTCGGTGATGATAATGGATTCCCGGCCGTTTTTTTGTTTCTCCACGTCGGTCTTGGAGCGCATCAGGATACTGCCGCGCCCGGTTTCATAGGCCTCGCGGATGCCGGCTCGGCCGCAGATATAGGCGCCGGTGGGGAGATCCGGCCCGGTAATATGATCCATCAGCTGGTTGACCGTGATGTTCGGGTCGTCGATCATGGCGATCAGGCCGTTCATCACCTCGGTCAGATTATGGGGTGGGATATTGGTTGCCATACCCACGGCGATGCCGGAGGAGCCGTTGATCAACAGGTTGGGGATTTTGGAAGGGAAAACCACCGGCTCCATATGGGAGTTGTCGTAGGTGGGGACAAAATCAACGGTTTCCTTTTCCAGATCGGCGATGATCTCCTGGTCGATCTTGGTCATCCGCGCTTCGGTGTATCGCATGGCCGCAGGGGAATCGCCATCCACCGAACCAAAGTTGCCCTGGCCGTCGACCAAGGGATAACGCATGGAGAAATCCTGGGCCATGCGGACGATGGTGTCGTAGGCCGCGGTATCGCCGTGCGGGTGGTACTTACCGATGACATCACCGACGATACGGGCCGATTTTAGATGGGGCCGGTTGTGGTAGTTGTTCAGCTCCCGCATGGCAAAGAGGGCGCGGCGATGCACGGGCTTGAGGCCATCCCGCACATCCGGCAGGGCCCGGCCGATGATGACGCTCATGGCGTAATCGAGATAGGAGCGTTTGAGTTCCTTTTCGATGGAGATCGAGGCAATATCAGGCAAACCTTGGGTCGTTTCTTCCGCCATATCAAAAATCCTTGTTCAGTGGATGGTAAACATCTTGAAATTCTGACAGCCGCAAAACCTCATGCAGCCTTTAAATATCGAGGTCCGCAACCTCAAGGGCATGATTCTGGATGAACTCGCGGCGGGGCTCAACCTTGTCGCCCATCAGGCAGGTGAACATGTCGTCGGCCAGGGCCGCATCATCGATGGAGACCCGCAGCAGGGTCCGTTTGTCCGGGTTCATCGTGGTATCCCAGAGCTGCTCTGGGTTCATTTCACCAAGACCTTTGTAGCGCTGGAGATTGCTGCCCCGGAAGGATTCCTGCCGGACCACGGTGAGCAGCTCAAGCCAGTTGGCCACCGCGATCTCCTTGTTGGCAGTCTCTACGGTGAAAGGGGTGGTGAGATACTGCTTGATCTGCCCATACTGGCGGATGGCGGAACGATATTCTCCGATCAGCGGGATCTGGGGGCCAACGGTGATCATCATGTGGGCCTTGTCCTTGATGGCTGCGTCAAACTCCCAGCAACTCGGCCGCCAGCGACAAGGGCGGACAGCGCCCAGGATCAAATCCTTGTGCAGCAGCTCTTCCCTGAGGTGCTCCACCAGATTGAGGTCTTCAAACTGATCCGCCGAGGTGATGTCGCTGTCCAGGAGGAAATGGACCATCTCCTCCCAGAGATTGATCCGGGTCAGGTACTCGATGATCTTCTGGTAGCTGGAAAGGTTTTTCAGCAGGGTGATGAGATCCTCGCCCGCCATCTTCTCGGTGCTTTCGCCCACCGTCACCTGAACGCTGGTGCTGGCCTGGGCAAAGAGATACTGGTTGAGTTCTTCCTCGTCGGAAAAATACTGCTCCTTCTTGCCGCGGCCCAAGCGGAACAGGGGCGGCTGGCCGATGTAGATGTTGCCGTTTTCCACCAGAGGCAGCATCTGCCGATAGAAGAAGGTGAGGAGCAAGGTGCGGATATGGGCGCCGTCCACGTCGGCATCGGTCATGATGATGATCTTGTGATAGCGAAGTTTATCAAGATCGAACTCGTCACGGCCGATGCCGGTGCCGAGCGCGGAGATGATCTGCTTGATTTCCTCGCTGGAAAGGATCTTATCGAAGCGGGCCTTTTCCACGTTCATGATCTTGCCGCGCAGGGGCAAAATGGCCTGCACGGAGCGGTCCCTTCCCTGTTTGGCCGAGCCGCCGGCGGAATCTCCCTCGACCAGGAAGATTTCCCGGTCCTTGGGGTCCTTGGACTGGCATTCCGCCAGCTTGCCCGCCATCAGCAGATCTAGGCCGGAGCCTTTTTTGCGGGAGAGCTCTTTGGCGCGTCGGGCCGCTTCCCGGGCCCGGGCCGCATCCACCACCTTGGTGAGGATCTTTCTGGCCACCTGGGGGTTCTGTTCCAGGTAGATTGAGAGCTTTTCGTGGCAGACCGCCTCCACGATGGAGCGCACCTCGCTGTTGCCAAGCTTGGTTTTGGTCTGCCCTTCAAACTGCGGGTCGGGAACACGAACGGAAACCACGCAGGTCAACCCCTCGCGCACATCGTCGCCGCCCATCTTTTCCTTCATGTTCTTGGGCACCACGTCGTCGCTGGCGTAGCGGTTGATACATCGGGTCAAGGCGCCACGGAACCCGGCGACATGGGTGCCGCCTTCCTTGGTGTTGATGTTGTTGACAAAGGAAAAAAGCCGCTCGGAGTAGCCGTCGAAATACTGAAAAGATACCTCCACCTGGACATTGTCCCGTTCCCCGTAGATAAAGACCGGGTCGGGATGGATGTGGGTCCGGTTGCGGTTGAGATATTCGATGTAGGAAACGATGCCGCCTTCGAAGTGAAAGATGTCCTCGGCCCCGGTCCGTTCGTCGTGGAGGAGAATCTTGACCTCCTTGTTCAAGAAGGCCACTTCCCGCATGCGGGCCTGGATGATGTCGTATTTGAATTCGGTGGTTTCCTTGAAGATCTCAGGGTCCGGCATGAAGGTGATCTTGGTGCCGGTTTTTTCCGACTCACCAAAGATCTCAACCCCACCCTGGCGAATGCCTAAGTGGTAGGTCTGACGATGGATCTTGCCGTTTCTTCTGACCTCGGCCGTGGTCCATTTGCTCAAGGCGTTGACCACCGATACGCCCACCCCGTGCAACCCGCCGGAAACCTTGTAGGTGTCGTGGTCGAACTTGCCGCCTGCATGCAGGGTGCACATGACCAGCTCCAGGGCGGAAACCCCTTCTTCGTGCATCTCCACCGGGATGCCGCGGCCGTTATCCTCGACGCTGCAGCTGCCGTCTCGATGAAATATTACTTTGATGTCCGTGCAATGACCGGCCAGGGCCTCGTCGATGCTGTTGTCCACCACCTCGTAAATCAAGTGGTGCAGCCCCTCTTCCGCCGTATTGCCGATGTACATGGCCGGCCGCATCCTGACCCCTTCAAGGCCGGAAAGAACCTTGATCTGATCCGCTCCGTAGTTTTTCTGTCCTTCAGTCAAAGTATGAGCCCTCTTCTGTTTTTTTCTAAAAATTAAGAGCCGTTACGAAATAAATTTTGTTGCTTGTTTGTTTCGCGATAACGGCTTGAATCCGACACTGGCTTTTTATGCCTATATCTTCATGGGCATGATGATACTGAAAAATCCGGGATCATCGTCGCCTTGAATCATACAGGGACTTTCTTCCGAATTTATATAGGCCTTGATGGTGTCACTGGACATGACCTGCAAGGTTTCAATAAAATATTTCCCATTAAAACCGAGCTTTAATGGAGAATCATCATAGGTGATGTTAATTTCATCCTTGGCGCTGCCTATATCCATGCTTTGCGAGGAAAGAACGAGTTTGTTCGGGGTGATCTGAAACTGCACCGCATTAAAACGGTCTTCGGTGAAGATATTCATCTTCTTCATCGAATTAAGGAATTGTAACCTTTTCAATTCAATGTATTTTTCTTTTTTAATTATATTCAGGATGTTTCGATAATCCGGAAAATCACCATTCATCAAACGAACAACTATGACGGAATGATCTGTTTTTATAACGGCCTGTTTTTCTTCGAATGATAATTTTATTTCTGTCGAGCCTTCGGCAAATTTTCTTATTTCCTGCATGCCCTTGCGGGGAATAAGAATAACCTTCTCCATTTTTAAGCCGCTTAAATCATTTTCCATCGTCGTTTCACAAAGGGAAAGCCTGTGTCCGTCCGAGGAAACCATGCGGAGGATATTCTTACCCTCTGTGATATCCTTTTCCATCAGAACCCCGGTGAGGTTGAATTGGGATTCTCCTTCCTGGGCTACGGAAAAAATAGTTTTATCGATGATTTCCTTGAGTTTGTCGCTGGCCATGGTGACCAACATATTTTCATCATATTCGGAAAAAGCCGGATATTCCTTGGCTGACATGCCAGCCAGCTTATAATCCGTTGAATCGGCGCTGATCTTCGCCCAATTATTTTCCAGCATTTCGATATGGATTTGATCAGCACCGGATTCCCTTACTATCTCAAAAAGTTTTTTGGCTGGAAGGGTGATGGACCCGGGTGAGAGAATCTCCGCCGGGAGAAGGTTTTGAATGCCTATTTCCAGATCCGTGGCAGTTAAGAGAAGAGAGTCTGTTTTCGACTCAATCAGGATATTGGAGAGAATGGCAATGTTTCCCTTTTTCCCGGTCACACTTTGCATGGAAGCAAGGCCTGTTAAAAAATCATCTCTAGAGATATTAAAAATCAGGGACATAATGGACACTCCATCTGGTTATAGTTGTTTATTAGTTTTTTAAAATTATGGTTATTAAACCTGTTTATATGTTTATTTAGGTATTAACTATTTGAATATTTTATATTTTCTTTAAAATAACAAAACTTGAGAAAACCGGGAAAAAATAATAAAGCAAGTTATCAACAGGTTTTAAAAACAGAGTAAACAGATGTATGAGAGATAAGGTTGAGAAGGTGTTGATAAAACAAGGTAAAGATTTTCGGTGAAAAAAGAGCATAAAATATCATTAACATGTTTATTTTATTACCAATTATTAATAATTTATCTACAAGGCTCACAGGGGAAAAAATAACTACAAAAAGATAGTGTAAAATCAAAAAAAATTCAATGATAATAAATAAAAACATCTTGTATTATGGTAATTTTCGAGCTGTTGGAATGGGCTGTTTGCAAAGTCGGTCCAAAAAGAGAAGGATATTATTTATCTGAATGGAAAATAATAAAAATAATATAATTATATCAAACTGTTACGCTATATTTAGCGAGGCAATTAACAGCCGGGTTTTTCCTGGGGCTGCCATGGCGGTTGCCTGGGGGGTAAAAGAGAACAGAAAAAGGCTGATAAGGACTTACGGACACACCGGCTATGACCGGGAAAGCATGGTTGAGGAAAGTACGGTTTACGACCTTGCCTCGCTGACTAAACCGCTGGCCACTACCCTGGCTGTTCTCTCGTTGTTGAAAGAGCGGCGGATAATGCTTTCCGACCGGGTATCGGATATCTTCCCCCAGACCGGCATAGCCTTTACCGGGATAAAAATCAAAGATCTTCTCTGCCATTCCGCAGGGTTTCCTGCGCACCGACCCTATTATTTAGAGCTTGCCAAACTTCCGGCGGAAAAAAGAAAGGAATCGCTTCTTGAGCTTCTTGGTGCGGAACCGCCAGCCTATGAGCTTGGCAGCATCTCGATCTACAGCGATCTCGGTTTCATGCTGCTCGGCCTGATTGTGGAGAAGAAAAGCGGCCTGGAGCTGGCTGGTTTTTTTCGGGAAAAGATCGCGGCGCCGTTGGGAGTTGAGGGAAAAATATTCTATGTCGCGGCAGGGGAAAAAGGTAATGGGGAGAGGGAAAAAATAAGGTATGCCCCCACGGAAGAGTGCCCTTTTCGTAAGCGGATTCTCGTTGGCGAGGTGAGCGATGAAAATGCCCATGCCCTGGGTGGGGTTGCAGGGCATGCTGGTCTGTTCGGCACCATCGAAGGGGTGTTGGAGATGGGCGTGCACCTGCTCGATCAGTGGCAGGGCCGGGAAGAGCACCCCGGCTACCAGGCCAGCGATCTGCGCCGGTTTTTAATCCGCCAGGATATCCCAGGCTCCACTTGGGCTCTGGGCTTTGACACCCCCTCCGCTACAGGCTCAAGCGGGGGCAGATATCTGGCCCCCACCAGCGTGGGCCATCTCGGTTTTACCGGAACCTCTTTCTGGATTGATCCGACCCGCGAGTTGGTCATGGTCTTGCTGAGCAACAGGGTCCATCCCAGCCGGGAGAATAGCCGGATTAAACAGTTCCGTCCCCTGTTTCACGAGACGGTGATAGAGAGCCTTGGCCTGGTCTAGGGGAAGAGGTCACAGGAAGCGCATCCCTTTTTATTTCTCTTTTTGTTCCGGGTACAACCGCAGGATATCTTCTTCGCTGGCCTGCATAACGCCGCGTTCGCTGATCAACCCCGTGATCAACCTGGCAGGGGTGACGTCAAAGCCATAGTTCAGGGTGGCGGTATCCGGCGGGGCAATGGCGATGGTGGTAAGTTCCGCCGCCTCGCTCAAGCCCCTGATGTGGGTGATTTCCCAGCCGCTCCGCTGTTCGATGGGGATCTCGGCAAGACCGTCGCAGATCGTCCAGTCGAAGGTGGAGGAAGGCAGGGCCACATAAAAGGGGATTTTGTTATCATGGGCGGCCAGGGCCTTTAGATAGGTGCCGATCTTGTTGGCCACATCACCACAACGGGTGGTGCGGTCGGTACCGACAATAACCAGGTCAACCAGGCCGTGCTGCATGAGATGGCCGCCGGTGTTGTCGGCGATCAGGGTATGGGGTACCCCCTCCTCCTTCAGTTCCCAGGCGGTGAGTTTGGCCCCCTGCAGCCAGGGGCGGGTTTCATCCACCCAGACATGCACCTTGATGCCCTCGGCATGGGCGGCATAGATTGGGGCAGTGGCTGAACCGTAATCCACAAAAGCCAGCCAGCCGGCATTACAGTGGGTGAGGATATTCACCACTCCGCCGCCTTTTTGTCGGCTGATCTCCGCGATGATCTTTTTGCCGTGCTCCCCGATAAGGCGGCAGAATTTCGCGTCTTCCTCTGCTATTTCACAGGCAACGGTAAAGGCGCGGTCCCTTTTTGCCGACAGGGTGTCTTCCCGGTCGAGGGCGGCAAGCTGCCGGTTCACGGCCCAGGCCAGGTTGCCGGCGGTGGGCCGGGTCTGGACCAGATCAACAGCCGCCTGGCGCACAAATCCGGCAAAGTCCTGCTTCGGGGCGGTCAGGGCTGCGAGGTGCATGCCGAAACCGGCGGCGGCGCCGATCAGTCCGGCGCCGCGCACATGCATCTCCCTGATAGCCGTGCAGACCTCACTAACTGTGCGCAGCTCCTCGACCACGAAGAGGTGGGGCAGATGGCGCTGGTCGATAATCTTGACTACTCCGCGGTCTGTGTCAGACGGCCAGATGGTTCGGTAAAGTTTTCCGGTAACGTGCATGTCTTCCCCAAGCGATCAGAGAAAAAAGGTGAAAAGATAATATGATATGAGACCCATACCAATGGCGGCGTAAATCAGCAGTCAGGAAGGGCAGTCGCTCTCCTGCTGTTTTTTAAGCATAAAGGCAAAGGTCAGTCCGGCAACGACAAGGGCGGCAAAGCCGGCAAGGGCACGGAGATTCATGATGGTGTTTCCTTTTGGTTGTTGTGGCTACAGGGTAAACCGGAATTTTTTTGCTGCCAAGAATTAATAGTCTTCTTTCACCCTGGCCAGAGTCAGCACCATTACCTCGGCCGCCCCGGCCTTTTTCAAAACCATGGCGCATTCGTTCACCGTGGTGCCGGTGGTGAACACATCATCGATAAGGAGAATCTTTTTCCCCGTCAACCGGTGCGGTTTTACTATACCAAAGGCGTTTTTCAGGTTGGTGCGCCGGGCTGCCCCATTGAAATTGGTCTGCGGCTCGGTTGGCCGCAAACGGACGAGCAGGTCGGCCGTGACCCGCCGGTCTTTAGGAAAGAAGGCGCGGGCCAGAAGCAGGGCCTGGTTGAAGCCGCGCTCCCGCAGGCGGCTTGGGTGCAAGGGCACGGGGACGATCAAGTCCGGTCTCTCCACCTCGCCTAACTCGGCCACCTGGGGCAGATTTTTGGCAAACCGGGTAAAGCTCGGCAGGCAGGCGGTTTTTCCCTGGTATTTGAAGCGGTGGACCACCTTTTTTAGCGGCTCTTCGTAGAGAAACAGGGCCCTGGCCCGAGTGAAATGCCTTGGTTTAGCGAGGCAGGCCCCGCAGTGATGGTCACCACTCGGGGCCACAAGATAGACCCTGCCGCAACAGGGGCAAAGGGGGCTCCGGATGAAGCGGAGCCTTTTCAGGCAGTCCTTGCAGAACAACAGCTCCGGCAAGGAGCCCAGCGGCTTTTCACAGGCAAGACAAAACGAGGGCAGCAGGAGATCGAAGAGGGCCTTAAGCAAAGGTTGCATGGTCGGCCAGGAATCTCTTCAGCGCCACAAGGCCATCCGGGGTAAATTGTTCCGCTGCGGCCAGGGCTTTTATCGACGGCAGCCCGAGAAAAAACCCATCCTCCACCTCTTCCGGTTGGAGGACAAACGGGCCTTCAGCCTGGCAGGAAAAGACCCTCCCCCAGACCCGGTTGTTATCGGCCTCATGATAAAAATCGAAATGGCGGCGAAGGGTAGCCTTGCGCACGCCCAACTCTTCGGCCAGTTCGCGTTTTGCGGCAAGCTCGTATGATTCCCCGGCCAGGACCACGCCGCCGGTGGCGACATCCAGGTAACCTGGATAGATATCCTTGTTTATTGTTCGCCTCTGGACAAAGATTTCCTGTTGCCGGTTAAAAACCAGGATGTAGCAGGCCCGGTGGATGAGAACACCCTCTCGCATCACCCGCCGGGAAACCTGCGCCACCTCCTGGTTTTGTTCGTCCACGATCAGGACTATTTCATCGGCCGGATTCATTTTTTTGTCTCCATTCTACGCTTTGCAAAAAACCCATTCTCTTATACCATGAAAACAAGGCCAGAGCAGGGAAGAAGAATCTTTTCCTTTGCCGAAACCGGCCATAATCCCAAGATCGGGTCGGACATGGAAAAAAAATTCCAGTTTTCGCTCAGCTATCTCTTCATCGCCCTGGCCGTCTTCATCCTCCTCCAGAACTGGCTTTCCCCCCAGGTCAACAATGTTTCCTACAGCCAGTTCAAGGCGCACGTGGCGGAAAAAAAGATCAATTCCGTGGTCATCTCCTCCATCCTGCTCAAGGGGTATGAAAAGGTCGAGAGCGACAAGAAGGAGCCGATGTTTCCCAAGGCCCTTTATGTGACTCCGCGCATCGACGACAAGAATCTCGTCGAGTTTTTGGAAAAATACGGGGTGGACATCATCGCCGCCAACGAGAACACCTTTTTGCGCACCCTGCTCTCCTGGATTTTGCCCACCCTGTTTTTTGTCGGGATCTGGATGTTCATGATGAAGCGCATGGGGCAAGGGGGCGCAGGGGGCATGATGACCTTGGGCAAGTCTAAGGCCAAGATCATCGCCCAGACCGATCTCGGCGTTAATTTTGAATCCGTGGCGGGCCAGGAGGAGGCCAAGGTGGAGCTGGCCGAGGTGATCGAGTTTTTGAAAACCCCGGAAAAATTTACCCGCCTGGGCGCCAAGATTCCCAAGGGCATCCTCCTGGTAGGGCCGCCGGGCACGGGCAAGACCTTGTTGGCCAAGGCGGTGGCCGGGGAATCCGGGGTGCCGTTTTTCTCGATCAGCGGCTCTGATTTCATTGAGATGTTCGTTGGTTTGGGCGCAGCCAGGGTGCGCGATCTCTTTGAGCAGGCCAACGCCAAGGCGCCCTGTATCGTCTTCATTGACGAGCTGGATTCCCTGGGCAAGGCCAGGGGCAGCGGCATGATGGGCGGCCACGACGAGCGGGAGCAGACCCTTAACCAGCTGCTTGCCGAGATGGACGGCTTTGAGGTGAACAAGGGGGTGGTGATCCTTGCCGCCACCAACCGGCCCGAGATTCTCGACCCGGCCCTGCTGCGGCCGGGCCGCTTCGACCGGCATATCCTGGTGGACCGGCCCGACCTCAAGGAGCGGGTGGCCATCCTCAAGGTGCATGTCAAGGGGATCACCCTGGCCCCGGAGGTTGATCTGGAGATCATCGCCCGCCGCACCCCGGGTTTTACCGGGGCCGATCTGGCCAACCTGGCCAACGAGGCGACCCTGCTGGCGGTGCGCAAGGGCAAGGATGTGGTGGAGGCCACCGAGTTTGAAGAGGCCATCGACCGGATCGTGGCCGGGCTGGAGAAGAAAAACCGGGTGCTCAATGAAACGGAAAAGAAGACCGTGGCCTACCACGAAACCGGGCATGCCCTGGTGGCCACTTTCCGTAAGACCGCGGAAAAGGTACACAAGATCAGCATCGTTCCCAGAGGCATCGGCGCCTTGGGCTACACCATGCAGCTGCCAACGGAGGATCGCTTTCTGATGTCCAAGACCGAGCTGCTGGAGAAGATAGACGTGCTCCTGGGGGGGCGGGCCGCGGAAAAGATCATCTTTAACGAGATCACCACCGGCGCTCAGAACGATCTGCAACGGGCTACGGAGATCGCCCGCAGCATGGTGGCCATGTACGGGATGAACGAAAAACTGGGCCAGGTTACCTACCTGCAGCCGGCGAACCAGTTCCTGCAGCAGGGCTTGTTTCAGCCAAAGGAGTTCAGCGAGCATACCGCCCTGCTCATCGACGAGGAGGTGCGCAAGATCATCGAGGCGCGCATGGTGCTGGCGGAAAAGACTCTGGTCGAACAGCGGCCGCTTCTAGAAAAAATCGCAAAAGTGCTGCTTGAAAAAGAGGCCTTGGATGACGAGGAGTTCAAGGCGCTGCTTGCCGAGGAGATTCCGGTATCGTGATGATTCCGGGATCTCCCCCCTTCCCTCACAACGGTTTCTGGCTCTCCATCATCAAGATCAAATCCAGCACCCGGTTGGAGTAGCCCCATTCGTTGTCATACCAGGCCAGCACCTTGACCGAGGTGCCGATCACCTTGGTGGACATGGCGTCCACCACCGAGGAGTGCGGGTTGCCCTGGTAGTCGATGGAGACAAGGGGCTCGTCGGAATAGCCGAGAAAGCGGTTGGCCGCCTCCTTGAGGGCCTGGTTTACCTCCGGCACCGTGGTCGCCCTTTCCACCTCCATGACTGCGTCCACCAGGGAAACATTTGGGGTGGGCACCCGCACCGCCAAGCCGTCGAACTTGCCTTTCAGCTCGGGGATAACCAGGGAGACTGCGGCTGCGGCCCCGGTTTTGGTGGGGATCATCGAGAGCGCCGCCGCCCTGGCCCTCCGCAGGTCGTTGTGGGGAAAATCAAGGAGGGACTGGTCGTTGGTGTAGGAGTGGATCGTGGTCATCAGGCCGCTCTTGATGCCGAAGCGGTCGAGAATGACCTTGACCACGGGAGCCAGGCAGTTGGTGGTGCAGGAGGCGTTGGAGATGATGTGGTCTTCGGTGGGGTTGTATTCGTCCTCGTTGACCCCCATGACAATGGTTTTGACCTGGCCCTTGGCCGGGGCGGAGATCACCACCTTCTTGGCGCCGGCTTCAAGATGCAGGGCCGCTTTTTCGCCATCGGTGAAGTAGCCGGTGGATTCGACCACGTACTCGACCCCCATTTGGCCCCAGGGAATATCGGCGGGGTTGCGGTGGTTGAAGATTCGGACCGGGCGGTCGTTGACGAGCAGGCCATCCTCGGTGGCGGTGACTTTTTTCTCATACACGCCCATGACCGAGTCGTACTTGAGCAGGTGGGCCAGGGTGTCGTTACTGGTGAGGTCGTTGATGGCGATGACTTCGATTCCGGCAAAAAGCGGATCTTTGTCAATGGCCCGGAAGATATTGCGGCCGATGCGGCCAAATCCGTTAATGCCTATTCGTATCGCCATGCCGGTCTCCTATTTGGTGTTGTTTTGTAACTCTCTATCTTGATTGAATTAAATTCTCGGAAGATAACTGTTCAGCAGTGCCGCAGCTGCTAGGAAGAGGTCTGCGAGGTGTGCTGTTGCACAGGAGCCAGGCCGATGACAACGCAGATGCGGTGCTGCTGAACAGTTATCATTGTACCTGTGAAAGCGCCTCTTGATACAGTGATAAATAATGGGTCAGCACTTTGTCCCAGGTATAGGTGTCGTGGATCGTTTTGACCGCGGCCTGCTGCATGGCCAGAATTTTTTCCGGCCTGGTGCGGAAGGTTTGCATGGCTGTCTGCATGGCGCCCATCAGGGCGGCGGACTTGTGTTCCGGATAGGAAAAGCCGGTTTCTCCGTCCTTTACCTTGACCAGACCGCCGATGTGATGGACGATGGGCAGGTTGCCGAAAAGCTGGGCGATATAATCGGTAAGACCGCAGGGCTCGTAGCAGGAGGGAATGAGAAAGAAGTCGCCCGCCGCGTAGATGCGGGTGGCAAGCTGCTGATCGTAACCCCGCAGCAGGCAGATGCGTCCTTGGTTTTTAGGCGTTGCGACCAGACCGGCCAGGGCATTTTCAATTTCCTTGCTACCTGAGCCCAGAATCAGAACCTGGAAGTTCTGGTCCAGGGGCAGCAGGGTTTCAAGAGCCCCCAATAGCTTGTCCACTCCTTTTTGTGAGGAGAGGCGGCCGACAAAAGTGAACAGCGGGTTGTCCGGCCGGTTTTCCAGGGTGCCGATCTGGCGGACGGTTTTCAGGCTGTGTTGGGCCAGATCCTTGATCAGGCTCTGGCGGCATTTCGCTTTGCCCGCCAGATCGCCGGTGGCGGGGTTGAAGGCGACGGCAAGGCCCAGGGGCTTTGGCTTGGTCGGGTCGAAATCCGCCGGGTTGATGCCGTTGGTCACCCCCTTGAGTACCACGCCCCTGGCGAGGAGTCGGTGTCCGAGCCAGCCGGTCAGCGCGTCCTCATCAGTTTCCCGCAGTTCTTGGGCATATTTTTCGCTCACCGTATTCATGACCGCATACGGCGAGGCGGTGAGCAAGGGGTCGAATTTCCCGTCCAGCAGATTGTTGCTGATCAGCGTTCCGGGCAGGCCGGTGACCGCCTCGGCAAAGGGCAGGTCACCTACTTCCTGATGGTAGCCGATTCCTGCGTTATGGATGGTCACCACACAGCCGGTTTTGGCAAAGAAATGGCGAAAACCCTCCGTTTCGTGGAGCATGGCCGGCAGGAGCGCAGTGTGGCCGTCGTGGCAGTGGATGATCTCGGGCCGTTCATCCAGGCGGATCATCAGGGCGGCTGCCGCCTTTTGCAGCAGGACATTCATGGCAAAATAATCAAAATGGCCGGAGCCCTGGCGGTGGAAAGGGTTTTGGGCCTCATCCTCCGCAGTATAGGTGTAGACGCTCTTTTTTTCCAGATAGCGGGCTGCGTCGATCAGATAGATGGCCGGCGCCACTTTTTTCGTTGAGGGCTTTTCCGTTTTGGCAAAGACCCGCACATATTCCCGGCGCGGCTCCTCGGCATAATCCAGATCGATTTCAAAGGAAAGATCGAGCGGGGTAAAACCCAGCTTCTTTGGGTCCATGAAGCCGTAGAGCGGCAGGACCACGCTGACCATGCGGCCCGAACGGGCCAGGGCCTCTGCCAGCTGGCGGGCCACATCCTTTACCCCGCCGGCACCGGCCAGACCGTCGTATTCGCGGGTCAGCATCCAGACGTTGTTGATTTTTTTGTATGGGCGTGATTCAGGGGCCATTTTTTCTCCGGCTAGAATGGTTGGGCGTGTGTGTTGATGAAAGAAGGCAAGGTCCATTATTGCCCGAGGTCTGTAGGGAGAAAAGGGTCTTTGGCGAGAGAGGTGTCCCTTTCCTTTTTGTACCGATCATAGGAGATCTGGTCTTGCGAAGTGAGATCAACCGGCGACGGCTCCATTTGCGCACGCATTATTCGTTCTCGCCTGTTGCCAGCCTCATAAAGAGCGGCATATACCTGATCTTTTGACGCACAACTGGCGCAGAGACCAGCAAGGGAAAGGCATAGGAGCAGGGAGAGATATTTCATGGAGTGTCCGTTGGTCCAGTGTGTTCAGGCGATGGCCTTTTGCCTGAGCAGATGATCGGCCAGGGTCAGGGCCACCATGGCCTCGCAGACCGGGATGATCCGAGGAATGGCGGAGATATCGTGCCGGCCGCCGATGCTGACGGTGACCGGTTCGTGGGCCAGATTGATGGTCTGCTGTTCCCGGCTGATGGAAGGGATGGGCTTGACCGCAACCCTGGCCACGATAGCGTCGCCGTTGGAGATCCCGGCCAGGATCCCGCCCGCGTTGTTGGTGGCAAAACCGTCGGGCAGGATGACATCGTTGTTTTCCGAACCCCGCATGGCGGCGGCACCAAAGCCCGCGCCGATCTCCACCCCTTTGACCGCGCCGATGGACATCAGCGCTCCGGCCAGGGCCGCGTCGAGTTTTTCGAACACCGGTTCGCCAAGGCCAGCCGGGCAGCCGGTGACGAGAATCTCTACGATGCCGCCCAGGGTGTCGCCCTCTTTGCGCACCGTCTCGATATGGCTGATCATATTGGCGGCGGCCTCATTGTCCGGGCAGAACAGTTGGTTGTCGTTGATTTCGGCCAGGTGACGCCGGGCGGTAGTGACCTCACCCAAGGCTACAGTATAGGCAATGATCGTGATGCCATGCAGGGTGAGGATTTTTCTGGCTATGGCCCCTGCCGCCACCCTGCCCACGGTTTCCCGGGCCGAGGCCCGGCCGCCGCCCCGATGGTCACGGCGGCCATACTTGGCGAGATAGGTGATGTCGCCGTGACCCGGCCGGAAGATATCCTTGAGATTGTCATAGGATTTGCTCATGGCATCTTGATTGAAGATAGCCAGGGTAATGGGGGTGCCGGTGGTTTTGCCTTCAAAGACCCCGGAGAGGATCTCCACCTTGTCCGGCTCTTTTCTGGGGCTCGCGGCAGGACCGCCCTTGCCGGGCCGCCTGCGGTCCAGCTCTGCCTGGATATCCAGGGCGGTGAGCGGCAGCCCCGGAGGGCAGCCATCCAGGGTGGCGCCCACTGCGGTGCCGTGGGATTCGCCCCAGGTGGTTACGCGAAAAACAGAGCCAAAGGTGTTTCCTGCCATTATCAGTACCTAACAGAATATGGGGTCTTTTGGGAGGGAGGCTTCGACGGTACGAAGAAACTCATCGTCTCCCAGGGCCAGTTTAATGAGATGCACGATCTCGCCTGCGGTGTTGTTGCTGGTGTCCACGGTGAGGTGTGAACCTTTTTCATAAAGCGGCTCCCGCTCGGCCAGCACTTTGGCCACCTCGAGGTAGATGTCCGCCTCAGTGAGCGACGGCCTTTTGTCGGCGCTTTTTGCATCTTCGGCCAGTCTTCGGCAGATGGTGTCGATATCCGCAGTGAGCCAGACGGTAAGGCCTGTCTGTTGCAGGAGATTCCATATTTCCTGATGGAGAATCGCCCCGCCTCCCGTGGAAATCACCACGTCTTTACGGCAGATCATTTCGGCCAGCAAGTCGCGCTCCAGAAGGCGAAACTGTCCCCACCCCTGTTGGGCGACGAGCTGGCGGATGGTTTGCCCTGCCCTGGCTTCAAGCATTTCGTCCATGTCTATGAAGTCGAGGTTCAGGTGCTCGGCCAGCAGTAGGCCCACCAGGGTTTTGCCGGTGGCCCGGTAGCCGGTCAGGATTATTTTTCTTCGTGGTATAAACATATAGTAACTATCCAGAGCCAGTTCGGCAGGCTCTTAAGCCTGCGAAATGCAATTGTTCAGCGGTGGGGTTGCTGAACAATTAGCATCTATAAAGAATTTACGGGAAAGAGAGGGGGGGTGTCAAGCACAGCCTCTTTAATCTTTTTCGTGATAGACCGTGAAGCAAGAAAAACCACAAGGTTTTTGTCTAGCTGGACAGAATGTTTTTGGCTGTGCGGAATTTTTTTCAGGTAATACAGGTAATATATATAAAAGAGTATCCATCTGGAAAGAGAGTTTCCGGATTAATATAGCAAGGCGCTTCAATTTTTATAAACAGGACAAAAAAGGTTTGACTTGACTTGATTAAAATGATAATTTTTATCAAACACCGGGTCAATTTCTTTGCTTGTTGATATCACGCGTTGGGCAAAAAAGCAAAGCCTGCTTCGATCTGTAACTGTTCGGCTGGGTCGCGGATGCGCTGCTGCGACACGGTTACCTTTGTTTATACTTATTACGATGGAGATGTGTCATGGCTGAAAATTGTTGCTGCGGATTGCAGGTTGGTCAGAATGTGCCGGATTTTACCATGGATACCTATGAGCCAGCCGATTACGGTTTTGGCACGGTTTCTTTGGAGAAGTTGAAAAAGGCCGGCAAATGGACGGTTCTGGTTTTTTACCCGGCGGACTTTACCTTTGTCTGCTCCACCGAGCTGGGTGATCTGGCGGACGAATACGCGGAGCTCACGGCGACCGGGGCCGAGGTGGTCACGGTGAGTACCGATACCGTTTACACCCATCTGGCCTGGAAGCGGGAAGAGAAATTCCTGGAAAACGCCAAATACCCAATGGCCGCGGACCGCACCGGCACGGTGGCCAAACTGTTCGGAGTCTATGATTATAATACCGGTCTTGCCCTGCGCGGCACCTTTATCATCAGCCCTGCGGGCAAGCTGGTCGCCTCCGAGGTGAATTTTTACAACGTCGGTCGCAATGCCAAGGAACTGGCAAGAAAACTCAAAGCCAGCGTTTATGTGGCGGCCAATCCTGCCGAGGCCTGTCCGGCCCGCTGGGAAGCAGGCGACAAGACTCTTACCCCCGGAGCCAATCTGGTGGGCAAGGTCTACGAAGCCCTGAAGTAATCTTCCTCATCCCTCTCTTCTCTCCTCTGAAAGCCCCTTTCCCCCGTCCTGGGAAAGGGGCTTTCCCACGTGCAGACTCATCCCGGACGAACCTCCGCTACACCGTCTTGCTATAAATGACCCGGTCATCTCCGGCCCGGTAGAAATCCGCCAGCACGCAGGCCACGCCATAGCCGTTTTTTTCATAAAAAGAGCGGGCTCGGGCATAGCCGGGGGTGGAGGAGGTGTCCACGTAGACGATGCCTCCCCCCTGCCAGGTCAGTTCTTCTTCCATCCTGGCAAGAAGCAGGCCGCCTACGCCCTTGCGGCCAAGGTCCGGGTCCACCGCTACCCAGTACAGGTCGAAGCGGCGGTCGGTCATGGGGATCTCCCCGTAACAGATAAAGCCCGCCAGCTCCTGTCCTTCGCGCACCGCTACCAGGATGGAGTAATCGTTTTTGGCCTGGTCCAGGGTGTCGTCGATGACCTCGATGGCCACCTCCACCTCCTGGGCGTTGAAATTATCCTGGAGACGCACCAGCTCCAGCAGCTGGCTGCGGTCCCGGGCTTCAATGGGGCGAATGCTGATCACAGGGCGACCCGCCGGGTGACCAACCGGAGAAATTCCCCGACCATCTCCGTGTAGCTCATCTTGCTTTCGGCCACGGCGGCGGAAAATCCGGCGTCCGGGCTCAGGCAAGGGTTGGCGTTGATTTCGAGGATGGTAAGGCGGCCATGCCGGTCAAGGCGCAGGTCAACCCTGGCGTAGTCGCGCAGGCCGAAGAGGGCAAAGCAGTCCTGGGCCAGGTGGCGCATGGCCTGCTGCAAGGGCTCGGGCAGGTTGTCCGGAAAAATTCGCCTGGTGTGGTGATACTCGAACGAGTCTTCGTCCCATTTGGCCTTGTAGCTCACGATCCGGTGCAGCTCGGCGGGAAAGCCGGAGAAATCGATCTCCGCCAGGGGCATGACTCTGGCTTTAGGATAGCCGAAGAGCGAGACATTGAACTCCCGCCCGGCGACATACTCCTCCACCAGGATGGCGCCATATCGGGCGTAAAGATCTTCCAGCCGGGGCAGCAGGTCGGCGCTGTTTTCGACCACCGACTCCTGCTCGATGCCGATGCTGGCGTCCTGGTAGCGGGGCTTGAGGATCACCGGAAAATTCAGCCCCGCGGGCCGCAGCACCTCGTTGCCTTCGTAGAGAAAAAAGGCAGGGGTGTGCAGACCCGAGGCGGTGAGCAGCCTCTTGATCGTGAGTTTGTCCGTGGAGAGCAGCAGGGCCATGGCCGAAGAACCGCTGAAGGGAATCCCCAACAGCTCCAAGACCGCGGCCGGGTGGCCGATGAGGAGCGGGTCTTCGTCCACCGACTCGCAAAGATTGAAGGCCAGGGCAATCCCCGCCGCCTTCACCTGGCTGACAAAGCTACCCAGGTCGCGGGTAAAGGGGATGCGCACCTGGGGCTGGCCCAAATCGCGGAGCGCAGCTTCTATGGCTTCCACCTGGACCAAGACATCGGCGGAGGATTCCCAGTTCGGCTCACCCTTGGGGATCGGCTCGTTGTGGATGATCCCAATCTTCAGATGGTTCATGGCGTAAGCCCGAGCCGAACAATGGCGGCGTCGACGATCTTGCTGAGCAGTTCCTGGTAGGAGATCCCATACTTTCCGGCGATGATGCAGAGGTCGGAATGTTCGGGATGCAGCCCGGCCAGGGGGTTGACCTCGATGAAATTGGGGATGCCGTTGGCGTCGGAGCGCAGATCGACTCGGCCGCCGTCCCGGCAGTCCAGGCCGCGCCAAGCGGCCAGGGCGGTTGCCTCCGCCTGTTTGGCTTCCGGATCGTCCACCTTGCGGTACTCCACCAGCTCTTCGCAGAACTCCTTGTTGTGGTACGAGTAGACCTCCGGTTCGGAGTTGGGCAGGAGGACCACCTCCATCACCCCGATGCTCCGGGCCGCCGGGCCGTTGCCCACGATGCCCACGGTGAACTCCCGGCCCGGCAGAAAGGCCTCCACCAGCACCGGCTGGTGGAAGGTCTGCAAAAGCTCGGCGCAGACCACATGCAGCTCTTCGGCAGTGCTGATTTTGGAGGCCGGGGTCACCCCCTTGCCGGTGCCCTCGGCCACGGGTTTGGCAAAGACCGGATAGGCCAGAGTCACCTTAGTCACATCCGCCATGCTTTTTACCACGGCAAAGGGTGGGGTCGGGATGTCGAGATCCCGGACCACGTGCTTGCTCATCCCCTTGTGCAGGGTCAACCCCAAGACCAGGGGGTCGGAAAAGACATAGGGAATCCGGTGTGCTTCCAGCAGGGCGGGGACCAGGGCTTCCCGGCCGAAGCCGTACAAACCTTCGCAGATATTAAAGACCAGGTCCCAGCGCTCGCCGGTTAGCAGCCGGGGCATGAGGCTCATGAAATTGCCGATGGGTACCGTGTCATGGCCCATGTTTCGCAGGGCGTGGTCAATGGCCGCGATGGTAGATTCCCGGTCGAACTCGGCTGTTTCCTCTTCCCCGTATCCTGCGGCCAGATAGTCGCTCCGCAGGTCGTAGGTAATCCCGATCAGCATAAATTTCCTTTGTCGTTAGCTTGCCCGGCTTGCCCCGCCAATTATATCGGGGTAGCGGTAGACTTTGCCTTCGTAGTTGCGGAGCAAAAGATCGTTGCCCTCGCGGCCGACCACAGTTTCCGGGATGAGCGGAATCTTGCCGCCGCCGCCCGGCGCATCAATCACATAGTTGGGCACGGCATAGCCGGAGGTGTGGCCGCGCAACCCCTGATAGATCTCCAGCCCTTTGGCAACCGGGGTGCGGAAATGGGCTGAGCCGAGAATGGGATCGCACTGGTACAGGTAATAGGGCTTGACCCTGATCTTGACCAGCCCGTGCATCAGCCGCCGCATGGTCTCCAGCGAATCGTTGATCCCGGAAAGGAGTACGGTCTGGCTGCCCAGGGGGATGCCGGCGTCGGCGAGCATGGTGCAGGCCTGGGTCGCTTCCGGGGTCAGCTCATCGGGGTGGGTGCAATGGATGCTGAGCCACAGCGGATGATATTTTTTCAGCATGGCCACCAGTTCGGGCGTGATGCGTTGGGGCAAAACCATGGGGGTCTTGGTGCCGATGCGGATCATTTCCACATGCGGGATCTGCCGGAGACGGCCGAGCAGCCAGTCCAGCTGTTCGTCGGGCATGGTCAGCGGGTCGCCGCCGGAGAGGAGTACATCGCGGATTCCAGGGTTGGCTGCGATATAGGCGAGGGCTTTCTGCCAGCGGGCCGGGTTGTATCCCTTGCGGCGGCCAACCATCCTGGAGCGGGTGCAGTAACGGCAGTAGCTCGAACAGTAGTCGGTAACCAGAAAGAGAACCCGGTCCGGATAGCGGTGCACCAGGCCGGGCACCGGGCTGTGCTTGTCCTCACCCAGGGGATCGTGTTCCTCGCCCTGGGAAACCAGGAGTTCGTTGACCGAAGGCACCATGGTTCGCCGGAGTGGCTGCGACGAGTCGTCAGGGGAAATGAGGCTCGCATAATAGGGGGTAATGGCCAGGGGCAGAGTGGCGCCGTTGAAGGCCATGGCCTGCCGTTCGCTGTCCGAGAGGTCTATGATTCTGCCAAGTTTTTTGAGGCTGGTGATGCGGTTGCGGAGCTGCCAACGCCAATCGTGCCAGTCATTATCTGTGGCCAGGGGGAAATGGCGTTGGCGGAAGGTGAGGGAGGGGGAAAGGGGGGAAAAAGGAAAGGCGTCGGGGCAGGGGCAACGCCCAGGGGGTTCCTCCTGCTCCTCAACATAAACAACTTTTTGCTGCATCGTTTTTCTCCTTGCTGGACGTTCGATTGAACCCGTAAAAAGATCAAGTAATTTCAAAATGATACCGCTGACAGCTACAAGCGGTTCTAGATATTTAACTGAACCATTCTATGCTTCTTGCGCAGAAAAGTGTCAAGAAAAAAAGCGGAGGGCGCGTATTTTTTAACTCGCTGTTTTTACGCATATTTTTGTATTTTGCAGGTTGGCCGGGTTGCGAACCGAGCTAGGCTGGGGGGCGTTACGGGTAACCACATGAAATAATTAGAAATAATTTGGAGAAACCCTCTGGGGGAGCACCGTGTTTCAAGCCAAGCGAATCTTGAGGGTCTCGTAAAAAGGGAAAAAGGTCACAGGTCCGAGACACAAAATCAAATGGTTACGCAGTGACAATCGTTGAAATCACGGCTTTTTGCGATTTCAACAATCTTGGGTTCCTCAAAATAAAGCCTGGCTTTTTGGCGGGGGGTTTGTTTACCTTGTTTTGCTTTTTTCCGCAGACCAGACAGGGGGAGACATGCAAAAAAAAGCTTCGGTTATCAATATTATCTGGCTGTCCCTGGTCGTGCTGGCCACGGTGACCGCCGCCTACACCAACCGGATGGACGCCCTGACCAAGGCCTCGTTCGAGTCGGCCAAGGATGCGGTTGTTCTCGCCATCGGCCTGATCGGCCCCATGGCCCTCTGGCTGGGGATCATGAAGGTGGCCGAGGCCGGGGGGCTGATGCGGATCGTCGCCCGGCGGGTGCGGCCCCTGATGGTCCGGTTGTTTCCGGAGGTGCCCCCTGAGCATCCGGCCATGAGCGCCATGATCATGAACATGGCGGCCAACGCCCTGGGGTTGGGCAACGCGGCCACGCCCATGGGGATCAAGGCCATGCAGGAGCTGGAGAAGCTCGCCCCGGAAAAGGGTACGGCCACCAACGCCATGTGCCTGTTTCTGGCGATCAACACCTCCAGCGTCACCCTGCTGCCCCTGGGGGTGATCACCATCCGGGCTGCCGCGGGCGCAGTGAGCCCGGCCGCCATCTTTATCCCCTCCCTCATCGCCACCACGTGCTCCACCATTGCGGCCATCGTGGCGGCCAAGATGCTGAGCCGCAGCAACAGCGGGCTGGGCTCGCCCGTGGGGCCGGTGGGCTATGAAACCGCACCGGTCGAGGCCGACGTCGAGCCGGAGCTGTTTCCGCCGAGTGTTGCCGGAAAGTGGTTCATCTGGCTGCTGGTCGCCGCCTTTGCTGGGGGGGCGGGGTATCAGTTGAGCAGCGCCCCGGAGCCATTGGCCTTTTCCGCGGCCGGACTCAACAGCCTTTCCAGTTGGCTGATTCCGGCCCTGATCTCGGGCTTGCTCATCTTCGGCTATCTGCGGGGGGTGCGAATCTATGAAACCCTTACCGACGGGGCCAAGGAGGGTTTCACCACCGCCATGCGGATCATTCCCTTCATGGTGGCGATCTTTGTCGCCATCGGCATGTTCAGGGCCAGCGGGGCCATGGACCTTCTGGTCGCCGTACTCTCGCCTCTGACCTCCTCGGTGGGCATGCCGGCCGAGGCCCTGGCCATGGGTTTGCTCCGGCCCCTTTCCGGCAGCGGCTCCTTCGCCTTCATGAGCGAGATCATCAACCAGTCGCCGGACAGCTTGCTTTCCGCCATGGTTTCGGTGATCCAGGGCTCCAGCGAAACTACTCTTTATGTGCTGGCCGTCTACTTCGGGGCGGTCGGGGTCCGGCGGACCCGGCACGCCCTGCCCGCCGCGCTCTGCGGCGAGGCCGTGGGGTTGATTGCCGCGGTGACGGTTTGCAACCTTTGGTTTTAAAGCTGAGTTGAGCAGCTTGCCTGCTCCTACGAAACTTACGCCCTTTTGGTATAAGATGGTAGCCGGCTAGTTGCCCAGCATCGCCTCCTTGAATTTTTGCAAGTCGGTGCGTTCCATGAAACGAGCGGTTCGTTCCAGCTTGCGGGCGTTGGCGGCGTAGTGGCGCAGGCATTTTTTCGCCAGGGCGACCACGCTGTCATCATCCAAATCGTTGGCGATGATGTCGCCGATCCGGGGAACCCCTCCGCCGTTGCCGCCGAAGATCAAGGTCCAACCATTTTTTTTGCCGAACACCCCGAGGTCACGAACAAAACTCTCGCAGCAATTCATAGGGCAACCGGAGATGCCGACTTTGGTTTTGGCGGGTAGGGGGATGCTCATCAGGGTCTCCTCCATTTTTTTGCCCAGTACCGGGGAATCCTGCCTGCCGAACTTGCACCAGTGTGCGCCGGGGCAGGCCTGGATGTAGTGGATGCCCACCGGTTTTTTCGGGCCTTCGCCTTGGCCGAAATCGTGCCAGATGGCTGCCGCCGCCTCGGGGCTGTGGCCACCGATGGCGATTCGCTGGGCCGAGGTGAGCTTGAGCAGCGGAATATTGTGCCTGCGCGCCGCCGCGGCAACGGCTTCGAGATAGTCGGGGGTGACAAGGCCCATTTTGGGTCCGGGAAGAATGTTGTAGGTCTTGGGATGCTGAGCTGGCATGGGGACGGTTCTCCTTTGTTGTAACCAATCACGGGGTAAGCCCAAAATGGTCAAATAACCACGGGACAAGCGGTCACAGGGTGCCGCAGATTGCGGCAAGCGGGACGGCGATGCGTACTTTTGTACGTGAGCCGAACCGATCGCCGCAAGATGTGGTGCCCTGTGACCGCTTACCATTTGTTAAGATTAGGGCGGATAATATCGCTAATTTCCTGTAATAAACATGACTCAAGTCAAGGCGAGGCCATTGCCCTGCAAAAGAGTAAGGTTTGCCCAGGCAATCTTGACTTCCGGCGGTGATGCGGGTAAATGCTTTTTGTCTAAGAAGGGTTAACAGGAAGAGAAAGGAGAAAAATCATGTTCAATATCGTGGTGCTGGCCACCAGGAACAAGGGAAAGCTGAGGGAGTTTCAGGAATTGCTCAAGGATTTTCCGGTGGAGGTCCGCTCGCTTGCCGATTTCGGCCCCATCCCCGAGGTGGTTGAGGACGGCGCCACCTTTGACGACAATGCCTACAAAAAGGCGCATTTTACCGCCAAGGTTTTAGGGCTGCCTTGCATCGCCGATGATTCCGGGCTGGCGGTCGAGGCCCTGGATGGGGCGCCCGGCGTATATTCGGCCCGCTATGCCGGGGATAATGCCGGCGATGCGGAGAATACCGCCAAGCTGCTCAAGGAGATGGCAGGCGTGGCCAACCGCAAGGCCGCCTTCCACTGCGTCATCTCCATCGCCGTGCCCAGCGGCCCAGCTCTGACCTACGAGGGGACCTGTGAAGGGGAACTGCTCACCGCGCCTCGGGGTGAGGATGGTTTTGGCTACGATCCCATTTTTTACTATCCGGCACTTGGCAAGACCTTTGCCGAACTGAGCATGGAAGAGAAAAACCGGGTTAGCCACCGGGGCAGGGCCATGGCGGAGATGGCCGCCGAGTTCGAGCAGGTGCTCAACTGGCTCAAGCAGCGGCTGAACGAGGAAAAACCCTCCAAGCCCGACCATGAGCAGTTTGCGCACAATGACTGGTCCGAAGAGATCATGGTCCGGGACACGAAGTAAGGCTTTTACTCCCTTCGTCCGCTTGCGGGAGAGGGGAGTATCCTCCTCTGCAAACGGATCTTCCCGTTTTCCTCAACACATTCTATCCCGGACCCTGCCAGCTGCTTGAAAAGCGGTCTGCCAAAAAGAAAAAATTCCAATTCCAGGGAAATTCCTGTCTTTTGGGCAACCTCGGCCCGGATGGCCAGATCGGCGCGCACCATTTCGTTGAGGCGGGAAAGGGCGTCTTCTGCTGTTTCCGCGAGCAGCCCGGTAAAGAGCTGGCCTGGACAGGCCAGCTCGTGGCGTTCGATCTCCGCCAGAATCGGATCGCCGGGATTGATCAGGTCGGCGCGGCGCAGGGTGTTCCGGTAGATGGTGGCCAGGAGCGGTTCTGGCTGCCGGCATTGAAGAAGCCGGCAGGTTGAGGGGCGGTGGGCATAGATGGTGCAGCCGTTGCTTTCCTCGGTCAAGAAAAGGCAGGTCCAGCTATTCCCCTGCCCTCGGATCTTGAGCAGTTCAACTGGTACCGGCTCCAGCCTCTCCGAGGCAGGGTTGTAGCCCATCTCCCCTTGCCGGATGGTGAGCAGCTGATCGTGGCGGATATAACCTTGCCGGACCAGATCGAGATCATCCCGGTTCAGGGCCGGCCCGCCTTTTTTGCAGCAGACGCCGCATTGTCGGCATGGATTTGAATTGTTCATGGTTATTAAGATGAAAGGTTAAAGGTGCAAGGTTAGGGGCAAAAGAGGGTTGCTGCGGTTGACAGCTTACAACTTCCCGCTGGCGGCTGCCAGCTGATTTGCGGGCCGCGATTGCTTCCGCGCCGCCGGCCGGCAGGTTATCCTTGACAGTTCACGCCCGGCAAGGGTAGGAATCTGGTTGGAAAAAATTACCGGACCATCCCGGTTTATTATTTTGCAAGGAGGTAGTTCCCATGCTTGATGCGTATCGAACCCATGTTGCCGAGCGGGCTGCCCAGGGGTTGCCCCCCCTGCCCCTTTCCGCCGCGCAGACCACGGCCCTGGTTGAGCTGCTGCAAAAAACGCCCGCCGGAACGGAAGCGACCCTGCTCGATCTCATCAGCAATCAGGTTCCTCCTGGGGTGGATGAGGCCTCCAGGGTAAAAGCCGAATTTCTTGCCGGGGTGGCGCAGGGGAAGATCACCTCACCGCTCATTGATAAACCGGCGGCGGTGCAATTGCTCGGCACCATGCTGGGTGGCTACAACGTGCAGCCGCTGATCGAGCTGCTCGATGATGCCGAGTTGGCGGCGGCGGCAGTGGCCGCCCTTTCCAATACCCTTCTGGTCTATGACGCCTTTCAGGAAGTAGTAGCCAAGTCGCAAAATAATCCCTCTGCCCGGCAGGTGCTGGCCAACTGGGCGGCGGCGACCTGGTTCACCTCCCGGCCCCCCATGCCCGAGGAACTGACGGTTACCGTGTTCAAGGTGGTGGGCGAGACCAACACCGACGATCTTTCCCCTGCTTCCGAGGCCTGGAGCCGTCCGGATATTCCCCTGCACGCCCAGTCCATGCTGATCAACCGGCTGCCCGGCTCGCTGGCGGTGATCGAGGAGCTTAAGAAAAAGGGGCGCCCCGTGGTCTATGTGGGCGACGTGGTGGGCACCGGCTCCTCCCGCAAGTCCGGGGTCAATTCCATGCTCTGGCATCTGGGGAGCGACATCCCCCATGTGCCGGCCAAGCGCACCGGCGGGGTGGTCATGGGTTCCACCATCGCGCCCATCTACTTCAACACCGCCGAGGATTCGGGCATGTTGCCAATCCAGGGCGACGTCAGCAGCCTGGAAACCGGGGAGATCATCACCATCAACACCCGCACCGGCACGATCAGCCGGGATGGGCAAGTGGTCAGCCGCTTTACCCTCTCCCCCGCCACTCTGCCCGACGAGGTGCAGGCCGGGGGGCGGGTTAATCTCATCATCGGCCGGGGCTTGACGGCCAAGGCCCGTGAGGCCCTGGGGCTGCCGCCCTCCACTCTCTTTCGGGAGCCGGAGGTGCCAAAAGATACCGGGCGCGGCTACACCCTGGCCCAGAAAATGGTGGGCCGGGCCTGCAATCTCCCCGGAGTGCGACCCGGCAGGTACTGCGAGCCGAAGATGAACTCGGTGGGCTCCCAGGACACCACCGGCCCCATGACTCGCGACGAGATCAAGGAGCTGGCCTGCCTGAAATTCTCCGCCCCCCTGGTGATGCAGTCTTTCTGCCACACTGCCGCCTACCCCAAGCCGGTGGACGTGCGGACCCACCAGACCCTGCCCTCTTTCATCAGCGAACGGGGCGGCATAGCCTTACGTCCCGGCGACGGGGTGGTCCATTCCTGGCTCAACCGCATGGTCCTCCCAGACACGGTGGGCACCGGCGGCGACTCTCATACCCGCTTCCCCATCGGCATCTCCTTTCCGGCCGGCTCCGGGCTGGTGGCCTTTGCCGCCGCCACCGGCGCCATGCCCCTGGTCATGCCGGAGTCGGTGCTGATCCGTTTCACCGGCCGGATGCAGCCGGGCATCACCCTGCGCGATCTGGTCAACGCCATTCCCTGGGTGGCCATGCAAAAGGGGTTGCTCACCGTGGAGAAGAAGGGCAAGAAGAACATCTTTGCCGGGACGGTGCTGGAGATCGAGGGGCTGCCGGATCTGGCGGTGGAGCAGGCCTTCGAGCTGGCCGATGCCTCGGCTGAGCGCTCCGCCGCCGCCTGCACGGTGCGCCTCAATGAGGAGCCGGTGGCCGAGTTTCTCCGCTCCAATGTAGTGTTGCTGCAAAATCTGTTGACCAGGGGCTATCAGGATGCCTTGGCCATCCGCAACCGGATCGCGGCCCTGGAGGCGTGGCTGGCCGCGCCCGCGTTGCTGGCCCCGGATGCGGACGCCGAATACAAGGCGGTACTCACGATCGATCTCAATACGATCACCGAGCCGCTGCTGGCCTGCCCCAACGACCCGGACGACGTCAAGCTGCTGTCCGAGGTGGCGGGCACCCCTATCGACGAGGTGTTCGTCGGCTCCTGCATGACCAACATCGGCCATTTCCGGGCTCTGGCCAGGATTCTCGACAACGGTCCCCAGGTACCGGTCCGCCTCTGGGTAGCGCCACCCACCCGGATGGACGAGGAGCAGCTTAAAGCCGAGGGGGTGTACAGCATTCTGGGCCGCGCCGGTGCGCGGACCGAGATTCCCGGCTGTTCGCTCTGCATGGGCAACCAGGCAAGAACCCGCGACAAGGCGGTGGTTTTTTCCACCTCCACCCGCAATTTCGATAACCGCATCGGCACCGGCGCCAGGGTTTTCCTGGGTTCGGCCGAGCTGGCGGCGGTCTGCGCCGTGCTTGGCCGCATCCCAACCCTAGCGGAATACCAGGCGATCCTTGCCGAACGGGTGACCCCCAAGGCGGACGAAGTGTATCGTTATCTCAACTTTAAGCGGATTGCGGGATACGCAGAGAAAGGCTGGTAGGGAAAAAATAGCCGGCCACCATTACCGGACGGCTATTTTTCCTTTATTTCATATTTGCCGGTGAAGCAGCCGCTGTCGCTATCCGCCAGAGGAATCGCGACATAGCGGTTCTTGCCCTCTTCCTTGGCTCTGTACATGGCCCTGTCGGCGGCGCAGATCAGGCTCTGATCCGTCAGCTCGGCGGACGGCGTCACCGCCGTTACCCCGAAACTCATGGTTACCAGACCGCCGGTGTCGGAACCGGCGTGGGGGATGGCCAGCCTTTCCACGTCCTGGCGGATCGATTCGGCGAGATGGGCGCCGCCTTCCAGATCGGTGCCGGGCAGGAGAATGACGAACTCTTCCCCGCCGAAACGGGCCGCCAGATCGGAAGGCCTCATCAGCGGGCTGCGCAGGGCCAGAGCGATTTTCCGCAGGCACTCGTCGCCGGCCAGATGGCCGTAGGTGTCGTTGAATGCCTTGAAGGCATCAATATCGGCAATGATCAGGGCCAGGGGATGGCCGTTGCGCAGGGCGCGCCGCCATTCCGTGGCCAACGCCTCCTTGAACTGCCGCCGATTGGCCAGCCCGGTGAGGGCATCGGTGCGGGAGAGTTCCTCCAGCTGCTGATTGGCCGTCTCCAGCTGCTGGTTGGTCTCCTCCATCTGGGCCTTTAAGACCAGCAACTCCTCCACCTTCTGATCGAGCTCCTCCGTCTTTTTTTCCAGTAGCCGCTGCTGGCGGTAGATTTTCAGGAAAACCTCGACCTTGCTGCGCAGGATGACCGGGTTTACCGGTTTGAACAGGTAGTCGATGGCCCCGGCGTCGTACCCCCGGAAGATATGCTCGTCCTCCTTGTTGATCGCGGTGACGAAGATGATCGGCAGCTGCCGGGTCTGTTTCATCCCCCGCATCAAGGCGGCGGTCTCGAAGCCGTCCATGTCCGGCATCTGGACATCGAGGAGCACCAGGGCGAACTCATGTTTCAGCATCAAGGCCAGGGCCTCATGGCCGGAGGCGGCGGTGAGCAGCTCGGCGCCCACCTCCTCCAGCAATCCCTCCATTGCCAGCAGGTTGGCGGGCTGGTCGTCCACGATCAGGATTTTGGGAGTTCCGGGCATGATTATTACTCCTCGGTAACTATCCAGCAGCACCGCATCTGCGTTGTTATCAGCCTGCTCATGGGCACCAGCACACTTCGCAGGCTTCTGCCTAGCAGCTACGGCACTGCTGAATAGTTACGGTTTGGGTTGTTTTTGTTCGTTTCCGTCCTTGAGCTGGATAGTTCATTCCTCGTACAGATTGGCTAAAAATTGGCCTATGGCGGCCAGGGGCAGGACGAAATCAACCTTGGCCGCCTGGAGCGCGGCCTTGGGCATGGTATCCACCTCGGCGCCGACCGGATCCTGGACCACCGCCAGGCCGCCCCGCTTTTTGATGGTGGCCAGGCCGCGGCTGCCGTCGTCGTTGGCCCCGGTCAGGATAATGCCGATCAGGTTGGCGCCGTACACATCCGCTGCGCTCTCGAACAGCACATCGATGGAGGGTCGGGCGAAGCGGACTCGGCTTTCCAGGGTCAGAGAAAAGGTCCGGTCATCCTCCAGGAGCAGGTGATAATTGGCCGGGGCCAGATAAACCGTGCCCGGCGCCGCCTCCTCCTTTTCCTCCGCCTCTTTGACCTGCACCAAGCAGCGCTGGTCCAGGTACTCGGCGAAAAAACCATCGCTATCCGCCCCCCGGTGCTGGACCACGACCACCGGCACCGGAAAATTTTTCGGCAACCGGGGCAGGATGGCGCGCAGCGCGTGCAGGCCGCCGGCTGAAACTCCGATCACCACGGCTTCGTAAGGAACCCGTTTCGAAGGCCTGGTCATTATTACAATTCCCGCTTGTAGATTTTTTCGTCGGCAAACAGCGGGTCAAAGTGTTTGTTCATGGGCGAAAGCCGCAGGGACTCTTTTGAGCCGAGCCAGAGAAAGCCGCCGGGGCACAGGCTTTCATAAAACGTCTGGAAAATCCGGTTCTGGAGTTCCCGGTTGAAATAGATCAGGACATTGCGGCAGACCACCAGCTGCATCTCGCTGAAGACGCTGTCGGTGACCAGGTTGTGATCGGCGAAGACGACCTTTTTTTTCAGCCAGTTCTTGAGAATCACCGAGTGGTCGTCCGCCGTGTAGTAATCGGATAACGATTCCCGTCCCCCGCTTTTCTGGTAATTAGCGGTAAATTGCCGAATCTGATCCAAGGCGTAAATGCCTGCTTTGGCCTTTTTGAGGGCGATCTGGTTGAAATCGGTGGCGTAAATCTGGCACCGCTCCAGCAGCCCTTCCTCGTGCAGGAGAATGGCCATGGAATAGACCTCTTCGCCGGTGGCGCAGCCCGCGTGCCAGATCTTGACAAAGGGATAGGTCTTGAGCCGGGACACCACCTCGGTTCTGATCCGCAGATAGATGTCCGGGTCGCGGAACATCTCGGTGACGTTGATCGACAGATCTCGCAGCAACAATTCAAAAAAACTCCGGTCATGGAGCACCCGGTGCAGCATGGCCCCCATGTCCGGCAGCGATGAGGACTCCATCCGGTGCCGCAGGCGGCGGCGCAGGTGGGCCAGGGAATAGTCGCGAAAATCATAGCCGTAGCGCTTGAACATCCCCTCCAGCAGCAAGGCGATCTCCAGATCCTCGACTTCTTTGCTGTCATCTGTCGTGTTTGTCATCGATAGTAACCGTTCACCGGGGCGGTCGCCAAGGTACCAAAACCGCCGAACTGTAACCGTTCAGCAGTGGTGCAGATTTGGACAAGCGGACCGGCGCTGCGTACCTCGTGTCCGTAAGCCGGTAAGCGATCACAGGGCACCACATCTTGCAGCGATCGGTCCGGCTCACGTACAAAAGTACGCATCGCCAGCCCGCTTGCCGCAACCTGCGGCACCCTGTGACCGCTTGTTCCGTGGTTATTTGACCTTTGTGGGCTTACCCCCTGATTGGTTACGTAAGCCGGGCCGATCGTCCGAAGATGTGGTGCTGCTGGACGGTTACTCATCGGTATAACCAGACCCGCAGCAGAGACACCAGTTTTTCCGGATCAATCGGCTTGGCCAGGTAATCGCTGGCCCCGGCCTGGAGGCATTTGTCCCGGTCGCCCCGCATGGCCTTGGCGGTGAGGGCGATGATCGGCAGGTTGCGATGTTTGGGGTCTTTCCTGATCCGGCGGATCGCCTCGTAGCCGTCCATTTCCGGCATCATGATGTCCATCAGCACCAGGTTGATCTCCGGATGGGCGGCCAGTTTTTCCAGGGCTTCCAGGCCGTTTTTGGCCACCACGATTGCGAGGCCCTGTTCCTCCAGCACACTGGAGAGGGCAAAAACGTTGCGCATATCGTCGTCCGTCAGCAGGATGGTCCGGCCATTGAGGGCGGATTCCCGGTCGTGGAGGGTGTTCAGGATCTCTTGTTGCTCCCTGGGCAGGTTTTTTTCTACCCGGTGGAGAAAGAGCGTGGTTTCATCAAGGAGCCGCTCCGGCGACCGGGCGCCCTTGATGATGATGGAGTTGGCATACTGCTGGAGCCGCTCTTCCTCATCCTTGTCGAGTTCCTTGCCGGTATAAATGACCACCGGAATCCGGGCGATCTCCGGATTGTCCTTGATCCGGGCGAGCAGGTCAAAGCCGGACATGTCTCCCAAGCCCAGATCCAGAATGATGCAGTCAAAATGCTCGGCCAGCAGCAGACGGTACGCTTCCTCGCCGGTGGCGGCCTCCTCCACAATAACATCGCCGTTGCCGATCAGAGCCTTGATCGCCTGGCGCTGGACCAGGTCGTCCTCCACGATCAGCAGCTTTTTCATCGGCCTTTCCACCAGTTTTTCGATCCGGCCGAAAACCTGTTCCAGCTTTTCCACGCTGACCGGCTTGGTCAGATAGCCGATGGCGCCCAGCTGCATGATGTCGGAGGACTGGTCGCTGGCCGAAATGAACTGGACCGGAATATGGCGGGTTTCCGGGTTGTTCTTGAGCCGTTCCAGCACCTCCTTGCCGCTGATGCCGGGTAGCCCCATATCGAGCAGCACCGCGCTGGGCCGGTAGTAGTCGGCCAGATGGAGGCCGGTTTCTCCGTCTTCGGCTACCAGCCCCTTGTAGCCCTTTTCCCTGGCCAGATCGAGGAGCAGGGCGGCAAAGGCCGGATCATCCTCAACGATGAGCAGGCTCTTATCGTCGCATTTAAGCAGGCGGCGGTCATCGCGAACCAGCTTGCCGGCGGGCTCCGGTGGCGGCCCGATCTTCTCCGGCACTGCGGCAGGAGCGGGTTTGGTCTTGGCCCGATCCACCGTTGGCCGTTGGATTTTTTTTGGGGCCAACGGGGCAGGGGCTGCGACCGCAGAGGCTTCCTGCCGGGCACCCTTGAACCGTTCCGGTAGCCAGAGGGTAAAGGCACTGCCGACGCCTTCCTCGCTTTCCACGGTTAAGACGCCACCCAGGAAGCGGGCCAGCTCCCGGGAGATGGAAAGTCCCAGGCCGGTGCCGCCGAACTTGCGGCTGGTGGTTCCGTCCGCCTGCTTGAAGGCCTCGAAAACAATCTCAAGCTTGTCGTCGGGAATCCCGATGCCGCTGTCGCTCACCCGGAAGAAAATGGCCGCCTCCGGGCGGACATCCCGCAGTTCCATGGGCAGGGCGCCGGCCGCGGGCCGTCCTACGGTGAGCTCAACCGCGCCATGCTCGGTGAACTTGAAGGCGTTGGAAAGCAGATTTTTCATGATCTGACGCAGGCGGGCATCATCGGAAAAAATCATCACCGGGACGTTGTCTTCCCGCACCAGGTTCAAGCCGATCTTTTTCTGGTCAGCCAGGGGCCGGAAAGGAGTGAGCAGCGAAGAAAGCAAATTGTCCAGGGAGATCTCCTCCGGGTTGACCTCCATCCGGCCCGCCTCGATCTTGGAGAGATCCAGCACTTCGTTGATCAGGTTAAGCAGATCGGAGCCGGAGTTGTGGATGGTGGCGGCGAATTCTACCTGCCTGGGCAGCAGGTTAGCCTCCTTGTTGGCGGCCAGCAGCTGGGAGAGGATGAGGATGCTGTTCAAGGGGGTGCGGAGTTCATGGCTCATGTTGGCCAGGAACTCCGACTTGTAGCGACCGGAGACCTCCAGAGCCTTGGCCTTTTCCTCCAGATCCTGCCGTGCCCGGAGCAAGCCCCGGTTGGAGGTCTCGATCTCCTCGTTTTTGGCGGACAGCGCCTTGGATCGTTCTTCCAGTTCTTCGTTTGATACCCGCAACTCTTCCTGCTGGGTCTGCAACTGCTCCTCGGAAATGGAGAGGGTGCGGGCCTGTTCCTGCAACTCCTCGTTGGTTTGCTGCAATTCTTCCTGCTGGACCTGAAGCCTTTCCGATTGCTCCTGGGTGGTTTTCAAGAGGCGGTCCAGTTCCAGTCGAGCCTCGGTGGTGTGGATCGCCACTCCGATATTCTCCATCACCCGGTCGAGCAGGAGCTCTTCCCTGGGGGTGAAGGGCTTGTGCCGGCCCAGTTCAATCACGGCCAGCAGTTGGTTTTCAAAGTAGATGGGAGCGATCACCACCCCGGCGGCATCGGCTTCGCCAAGGCTGGAGGAAATTTTCAGGTAGCCGACCGGCAGATCGTTCATCACCAAGGCCTTGCCCTGGTGCAGCGCCCGGCCGATAATGCCATGGCCGCGGCTGATCAGCGGCCGGGCCTCCACCGCTTCGTCCGCCCCGTAAGCCTTGAGCAGCCGCAGGGTGTCATCGTCCTGGGCCAGGTAAAAGACTGCGGCCTGGGCATCGATCACCTCGACCAATACCTCCAGAATGTTGTGGGCCAGGGTGAGCAGGTCATGCTGGCCGTGGAGTCGGTCGCTCACCGCAGCCGTGCCCTCGGCCAGCCAGTGAACCGTTTCCTGTTTGCCGCCCAGGTCGCGGAGGGTGGCGGCCATCCGGTTCAAGGCGTAACTCAACCGGTCATCCTCAGAGCGGGGCGGGATGACGATGTCATAGTTGCCTTGGGAAACAGCCTCGGCCATCTCCACCACCTTTATTTCGTCGCGGATATCCACGATGTACTCTACCGCCCCGATGATCCGACCGTCGTCGTCCTTGAGCGGGGCGGCGGTGTAGCGGTAATGGGTTTCACCCCTGGGGGTGATGATGATATTTTCCCCGGTGAGCACCCGGTTCTGGACCATGGCCCGCACCACCTTGCAACGGTCGCTCTGGCAATCGCGGGTATGGAAAAGGTCGTGGCACTTTCTGCCGATGCACTGGCCCACGGCCAGGCGGGCGGCCCGCGCCCCGGCTTGGTTGACGAAGCGGATGTTGAGATCGCGGTCCACCACCTGGACCGGGGTGGGGATAGCGTGGAGATAACGGACCAGCTCGGCAACTTGGAGATGGGCCTGGCGCAGGTCATCGGTCAGGGTCTGCTGCCAGGCCGTCTGTTGCGCGGCTTCTGCCTGAAGCGGGCGGACCAGCCAGCGGGCAAGCAGCGTTGCGGCTCCGGCTGCGGCCAGGGCGACGCCCGGCCAGACCAGCCATGATGAGCCGGGAAGCAGCGCGGCCGCCAGGCCTGCGAGCAGCAGGGAAGTAGCCGATGCGCCAAGGGCAGCCAGCAACATCCGGCGGTCCAGGGAATTATTCATGTGCGACCTCTTTGTTTTTGGACGGTAAATTCCGGGTACCGCATTCCCTGTCTTTCCGGCAATCCGAAAAACATCGCCGACCCAAGCTGGTTTCAAAACATCTCATACGCCTAACAGATTGTCAATACTAGAAAAACGGGGCAGTATTGATGATCGTGTAACAACTGAAAAACGTAACGCCAAGACGCAGAGGCGCAAAGGCAACATGTTGAAATAAAAGGATTAAAATTTTGCGACTTTGCGCCTCTGCGTTAAAAAATGAGTTGTTGTGAGTCCATCAGCATTACCTGCGGCAGCGGGGCAATACCCTCACCGTGAGTCGGCGATCTCCCAGAAGGCCAAAATTTTTGGGTTGCGCAGATTTTTTTTCACCGTGCAGACCCCCAGCGCGAACGGCGCCAGCGCGGGGGAGATAGTGAGTACGGTGATCTGTGCTTGGAGCGGGCTTTTCTCCAAGACCAACCTGGGCACCACCCCGACCCCGCAGCCCAGGCTGACCATGGCGATGATCGCCTCGTTGCCCGCCACCTGGGCGTAGATGTTGGGCAGGATCTTTTTTGTGGCAAACCAGCGGTCGAGCCGTTCCCGGCTTAAGCCCTGCTCGGCCATGATAACCGGGGTTTTGCGCCAGTCGATCTCCGGGCCTTCATAAATAACGGTTTCGGGAAAGGCCAGGGGCGCGATGAAGACCAGGGGCGTTTCGGTGAGCTGCCGGAACTCCAGGCCGCCGGCCTGTTTATCCGGCAGGGCGTCGATGATCACCTCCACCTCGCCGTTACGGAGCCGGGTCAGCCCCTGGGCCGCATCGCCGGTCTGGAGCTTGATCTGCACCTCGGGGCAAGTCTTGCGGAATCGGCCCAAGATGCCAGGCAGGATGGAGTAGGCGGCGGTCACCGAGCAGTAGAGGGAGATGTCGCCGTGCAGAGCGCCATCATCGGCAAGGCTGTTTTTCAGCTCCTGCCAGCGGGTGATGGTCTCCTCGGCGTACTGCCTCATGGCCTCGCCTGCCTTGGTTAGCCGTACCGAGCGCTTGTCCCGGTCAAAGAGCCGCTCCCCTACTTCCGCCTCAAGGCGCTGGATGGTGCGGGTCAGGGCCGAGGGCGTCACATGCCGGGCCCGGCTGGTTTTGCCGAAATGCAGGGATTCGGCCAGGTGGCGAAAGAGCTTCAGTTCTTCAATGTCCATGGGCACTCTCCGGTTGTTGCAATTTTTGCAACACAATATCGCGAACAAGTCACTTGACGCAACAGAAAATACCGCTATGATAGTTCTCGGAAGCAAGTAAGAAAATCATATTTCCAAGACGATAAGGAGAACATCATGGGAGAGAATTACTTCAACAGCCTGCCGCTGCGTTTGCAGCTTGAGGAGCTTGGTCAGTGCCGCTTCATGGACTCTTCCGAGTTCAACGGAGTCGAGGCGCTCAAGGGCAAGAAGATCGTCATCGTCGGCTGCGGCGCCCAGGGGCTGCACCAGGGTTTGAATCTTCGGGACAGCGGCCTGAATGTCTCCTACGTCCTGCGTGAGGAAGCGATCAAGACCAAACGGCAGTCCTTCAAAAATGCCACGGACAACGGTTTTACCGTGGGCACCCCCGAACAGCTGATTCCCAAGGCCGACCTGGTCATCAACCTGACCCCGGACAAGCAGCACACCAAGGTGGTTTCCGCCATCATGCCCCTGATGAAAAAAGGGGCGACCCTCTCCTACTCCCACGGCTTTAACATCGTGGAAGAGGGGATGCAGATCCGCAAGGATCTTACGGTTATCATGGTGGCCCCCAAGTCCCCCGGCACCGAGGTGCGGGAGGAGTACAAGCGCGGCTTCGGCGTGCCCACCCTGATTGCCGTGCATCGCGCCAACGACCCCCAGGGCAAGGGCTGGGAGCAGGCCAAGGCTTATGCCTGCGGCACCGGCGGCGACCGGGCCGGGGTGCTGGAATCCTCCTTTGTCGCCGAGGTCAAATCCGACCTGATGGGCGAGCAGACCATCCTCTGCGGCATGCTCCAGGCAGGTTCCCTGCTCTGCTACGACAAGATGATCGAAAAGGGGGTCGAGAGCGGCTATGCCTCCAAGCTCGTCCAGTACGGCTGGGAGACCATCACCGAGGCCCTTAAGCACGGCGGCATCACCAACATGCTGGACCGCCTCGCCAATCCGGCCAAGATCAGGGCCTTTGATCTTGCCGAGGAGCTCAAGGATATCCTGGCCCCTCTTTTTGCCAAGCACATGGACGACATCATGAGCGGCCACTTCTCGAAAACCATGATGGAGGACTGGGCCAATAACGACAAGAACCTTCTCAAATGGCGGGCGGCCACCGGCAAAACCGCTTTCGAGAAGTCCACCTCCACCAAAAAGAAGATCAGCGAGCAGGAATACTTTGACCACGGTATCCTCATGGTGGCCATGGTCAAGGCCGGGGTCGAGCTGGCCTTCGACACCATGGTTTCCGCCGGAATCAAGGAGGAGTCCGCCTATTACGAGTCGCTGCATGAGGTGCCGCTCATCGCCAACCTCATCGCCCGCAAGAAGCTCTATGAGATGAACGTGGTCATCTCCGATACCGCCGAGTACGGCTGCTACCTCTTTGCCCACGCCGCCGTGCCCATGCTGGCCAAGTTCATGAAGAAGATCGACACTGAGGTGATCGGCAAGGGGTTGAGCGTCAAGGATAACGGAGTGAGCAACGTGGAACTGGTGCAAGTCAACGAGGCGATCCGCTACACCGGGGTCGAGGAGATCGGTGCGGAGCTGCGCTCCTACATGGGGGCGATGAAAGCCATTTTGTAAGTCGCAGCCAAAAAAATGTCATGCAAGGGGGAGGCCTGCCAGGGTTTCCCCCTTTTTTTCGCCTAAGGGTTGACCTTTTTGCACGGACCTTGTGATACCATGATTGTTATCAGGGAGAGAATTTGCAAGATCAGCTAACCTATAAAGGAGGAAAAAACAATGTGGAAACGAGCATGAATCGGCTGAGCATGGAGTGAGCGAAACCGGAAGCTATCTTTCCCGGCAGCATGAAAATCAAGAGAAATTGCCCTCGTGTTTACCGTCAACCTGTCCTGCGATTCGGGACTGCCTCTGCGCCACTCCGGGAGAGAAAAACAGGGTTTGCCGGGCAGGTGATCGGGAAGAGCAAAAACTGAATTAATAATCCACAAGGAAAATCATTATGAAACTATTCAATCTGTTTGGGAGCTTTTTTCTCTTCATTCTGCTGGCTTCTTTTCTGGGCTGCGCCTCGACGGCAAAGCATGAGGGAACCGGAGAGTATATTGATGACACGGCCATCACCACCAAGGTAAAAGCGGTAATTCTCAAAGAAGATTCACTGAAGTCGAGCGAGATCAACGTTGAAACCTTCAAGGGTGTGGTTCAGTTGAGCGGTTTTGTCAACTCTCAAGCCGACATCAACAAGGCGGTCGAAGTTGCCCGCAACGTCAAGGGGGTGAAATCGGTTACCAATTCCATGCGCCTTAAGCAAGAGAGCAGCGTCGGAGAGTATATTGATGACGCAGTCATCACCACCAAGGTAAAAGCGGCAATTCTTAAGGAGAGTTCGCTGAAGTCGAGCGAGATCAACGTCGAAACCTCCAAGGGCGTGGTTCAGTTGAGCGGTTTTGTCAATTCTCAGGCCGACATCAACAAGGCGGTCGAAGTTGCCCGCAGCGTCAAAGGGGTGAAATCGGTCACCAATTCCATGCGCCTTAAATAAGGAAAAAGGCTCAAGCGGCCGATTTCCGCCAAGTCTCAGGTGCTCCATGAAATTACGCCGGGGAGCACATGAGACGGCACCGAATCTTTGGCTTATCCGACGGACAAAAAAAGGAGAATCATATGCTGCGGACAATTCCGTGATATTGATAGTTCTCTGGGCGCTGGGGCTGGTCAGCAGTTACACGATGGGAGGTTTTTTCATCTCCTGTTGGTGGTTGCTATTGTTGTGGTTTTGCTCAATGTTATTCAGGGGCGGCTGGGGTAGTTTGCGGAAAAGGAGTTTTATGCAAAGTTGTTGAAATCGTAAAAAGCCACGATTACAACGGGTATTAATGTGTAAGTGTATGATTTTGTGTGGTGGGCCTGTAAACTTTTCAGGTTGTTGCGAGTTCATCAAAGTTGACAACAGAAAGGAACGAAATGAAAACAAACATGTTGATAGCCATTGTGCTCATCGCCATAGGGATCATAGCCTTTGCCTATCAAGGCATCACCTATACGACTCGAGAGAAGGTCCTCGATATCGGCCCGATTCAGATGACGACGGAGAAGACGAAAACCCTGCCGCTGCCGCCGATTGTCGGAGCTGTTGCGTTGGTGGGCGGCATCGTTTTGCTGGTAATGGGGAAAAAAAACGGCTGATCGGCAAATGACTCAGCCGCCGCCCCGAACCAGAGCGATCAGCATCCTTACGGTTCCGCGCATCTGATGCGCCTGGGCGCTCAGCTCTTCGGCGGCGCTGGCCGCTTCCTCTGCGGTGGCTGCATTCTGCTGGGTAACCATATCCAGCTCGTTAACCGCCAGATTAACCTGTTCCACTCCGGTGGCCTGCTCCCGGGAAGCCGTGGTGATCTCGCTCATCAGCATGGCAACCTTGCCGGTACTCTCGGCCACTTCCTTGAATGACCGGTTGGTGGCAAGCACCAGATTTTCACCGATCCGCACCTTCTGCACAGTTCCCTCGATAAGCCCGGCGGTATTCTTCGCCGCCTCTGAGGCCCGCATGGCCAGGTTGCGTACCTCGTCTGCCACCACGGCGAAACCGGCCCCGGCCACCCCGGCCCGCGCTGCCTCAACCGCTGCGTTCAGGGCCAGCAGATTGGTTTGGAAGGCAATCTCATCAATGGTTCTGATAATCTTGGAGGTCTCTTCGCTGGCCTGGGAGATTTCCGCCATGGACTGGGTGAGCTGGTCCATGGAACCATTGGCCGTGTCGATCACCCTGCGCGTCTCGGAAGTCAGGACCTCGGCCTGGCCGACATTGTCGGCGTTCTGCTTGGTCACTGCGGAGATCTCTTCCAGAGAGGCGGAGGTTTCCTCGATGGCGGCGGCCTGATTGCTGGCCCCGTCCGCCAGAGACTGACTGACCGAGGAGACCTGGCCGGCCGCCGAGGTAACCTCCTCCGCCCCTTCATCCAGGGCATTACTGATCCTCTCCAGGGCACCGCCGATAAGGGCGGAAAGATAGGCGGCCAGAAAAATGCTGAGCAGGATAACGACCAAGGCTGTCGCCGTGGTGATCAGCAACGAGGTCCGGGCCTCGCGTCTGCCGTTCTCCGCCTGGCTTACAATTCCTTCCGCCAGCTGGGTTTCAATTTCTTTCATCAGATCGATTTTGCCGGTCATGGCCGTAAACCAGCGTTCGGCATTGATCCCGAAACCATCACTAACATTGTCCGCAATCTTGGCCAGGGTTTCGTTCTCCATGGCGGCAACCTCGGAGACAACAGGGGCCTTCATTTTTTCCTCGTAAACCTTTGTGCCCGGTTGATTGGAAAATGCCAGGAAGTTATTCAAAAAGGATGACTGCTCGGCGAGGATCTGTAAGAATTTTTTGTTCATCCCCAGGGCGAAACGATCGTTGGCAAAGGTGTTGTTCAGCACCGCTCTTTCGATGCCCATGCGTTCCTTGGCCTCGACAAAGTTGTAGTAGGCGGTGAGCGCTCGCATGGTTCCTGCGTCAGGAGTACTCCTGGCGATGAGGGGAATTGTGCCCAGAAACTGGTGAATCACTTTGGTGTAAAAGGAGATGGCCTCCGGCGCGGCGATGGTCAGGGTGTCAACCTGCTGCCGGATGGCGGAGATTTTTTCTGCTTCGGCCAGGGCTTCCGCCAGCTTATGCACTAATTCCCCATCGGTCTTGTCCGCGCTGGCATGGCCGAGGGACTCTTTGAGCGCCGTGAGACGCGCCTCGGTTTCACGCCGCTGGTCCGGCAGGCGGTCGCCGAAGGTCTTGCCCTGGCTGCCCAGAAATCCCGCGGTCATGCCCCGCTCCTTCTGGGCTTCGTGGGCGATCTCGGTGATCAATCCGGCCATGACGGCAAGTTCCTTGACCTTGGTCGCCTGGGTAATGGTCCGGTAGCGCTCCGCGCCGTTAGTCACCAGAAGGACAGCCAGGAAAAAAACCGGAATGGAAACAAGCAGCCGCATCTGGTTTTTGATGGCAAGGCGTTTGATGAAATTCATGGACGCGGAGTCCTCCTGGTGTGGGGTTTGTTGTGGTGTGCGGTTTCCTCTCAATTTGCTGACAGTAGCATGCAGCTTGATTTGCGGCATTGATTTAAGTCAAGGCCGGTAACCAATCACGGGGTAAGCCCACAAAGGTCAAATAACTACGGAACAAGCGGTCACAGGGTGCCGCAGGTTGCGGCAAGCGGGACGGCGATGCGTACTTTTGTACGTGAGCCGGACCGATCGCCGCAAGATGTGGTGCCCTGTGATCGCTTACCAAGGCCGACAGTTTTGCCCGAATTTAGCCGTGCATTTAAGCCCCTGCAGGCGTGAAACCGGAAAGTTCCAGGATCATCGTTGTTGCAGGGGCAGCCCCGCCGCCTTCCAGGCGCTGATCCCGCCATTCAGGTTGTAGATTTCCCCGTAACCCTTGCCGGAAAAATACTGGCCCACCGCATAGCTGCGCCCGCCCACGGCGCAGATCAGCAAGAGTGGCTTGCCCGTTGGCAGGGTCATCCTGCCGCGGGCAAGTTCGCCGAAGGGGAAGAGCTGCGACCCGGGAATGGAACCCTCGCGCAGCTCTGCCGGCGAGCGGACATCCACCAGCACCAGATCCTTGCGGGTCTCGATGAGAGTCTTGGCCTCCTGCGGAGAAAGGGCGCGGAAGATCGGGCTCTGGCCGGATGCCGACGGGGATCTGTCGCCGCAGGCGATTGGGGCAAGCAACAACATTAACAGGGAACATGCCTGGAGATACCTTTTCATACAAACCTCTTACGTTTTTTATGGATAACTATCCAGCTCAAGGCCGGAAGCGAACAAAAACAACCCAAACCGTAACTATCCAGCAGTGCCGTAGCTGCTAGGCAGAAGCCTGCGAAGTGTGCTGGTGCCCATGAGCAGGCTGATAACAACGCAGATGCGGTGCTGCTGGATAGTTACTTTTATGGATTCATGACCCGGAGCTGATCTGGTCCAGGGCGGCGAGGACTGCCTGGATTTCGGCTTCGGTGTTGAAAAAACCGGGGGAAAACCGCAGGGTGCCCTGGGGAAAGGTCCCGATGCTGCGGTGGGCCGCCGGAGCGCAGTGGAGCCCGCCTCTGGCCATGATTCCGTAATGGCGGTCGAGGAGAAAGGCGAGATCGGCCACGCTTCTTCCTGCCATGGTCAGGGAAACAACCGAGCCCCGGCCGGCGCCGACCGGAGGACCGTACACGGTAAGCCCCTTGATCTGGCTTAAGCCGTCCAACAGCAGGGAGGTGAGGTGTTCTTCGTGGCGCCGGATCGTTTCCCTGCCTGTTTGCCGGATGAATTCCAGCCCCGCGGCCAGGCCGCCGATGCCCAGAGTGTTGGGCGTTCCCGACTCATGACAGTCCGGCATGCCTTGCGGCTGCTCCTCCTGCTCCGAATTGCTGCCCGTGCCGCCCATGGTCAGCGGCGGAAGCATGAGCTCTTCGCGCAGCAGAAAACCGCCGGTGCCGGTGGGGCCAAACAGCCCCTTGTGGCCGGTAAAGGCGAGAAAATCGATGCCCATCTCTTCCATGTCTAGGGGAAAAACTCCGGCGGACTGGGCCGCGTCCACCATCAGCAGCGCCTCGCCCTTGCGGTTGCCGATGGCGGCAAGATCGGCAACCGCGCCGGTTACATTGGAGAGATGGTTGATGATGATGAGCCGGGTCTTGGCGCTCAGCCGCCTGGGGATATCGTCGGGGTCGATGGTTCCGATGGCGGAGGTTGGCAGAAACGAAAGACGAATGCCCTTGGTCTTTTCCAGGTGGCGCAGGGGGCGCATCACCGAGTTATGTTCCATGCCCGTGGTCAGCACCTGATCGCCGGGGGTGAGCAGCCCGAATATCCCGACATTGAGCGCCTCGGTAACATTGCTGGTGAACACCACTCGGCTGGAGTTCTGGCAACCGAAAAACTCGGCAAGCCGCTCGCGGGTCTCAAAGATCACCCGGCTGGCAGCCAGGGAAAAACGATGGGCCGAGCGGCCCGGGCTTAAGGAGATCTCCCTGAGCAGCCGGTGCATGGCCTCGGCTACCTCCGGCGGCTTGGGAAAGGAGGTGGCGGCGTTGTCTAGATAGATGGGGGAAGAAGAGTCGGGCATAAGCAAAAGAGGGCGGCAGACTTCAGTAGGGGCTGACCACCTTGGCCGCCTGGGCCACGGCGTCCATGATTTCGAACATGTTGGTGACCTGGCCTACCAGCAGGTCGTCCTTGAGGTTGAAAAAGTCCAGACAGGTGCCGCAGGAGAAGATCTCCACCCCCAGGTCAGTCAGCTCCTTTAATGGGGCGATCAGGTCGGATTCGGTGGCGGTGATTTTTACCCCGCTGTTGTAAAAAAAGATTTTGGCGGGCAGGGGGTTGATGTTCTTGAGGGTTTTTATATAGGCCCGCATGAGTACTCCGCCCAGGGGGTCGCTTCCCCTTCCCATGGTCTCGGCGGGGATGACGCAGATCAGGCCGGCGCCTGGCAGATCGCAGCGGTAGTTCTCAGGGGCCGGCTCCTTGGCGGCAGCCTCCCCGCTCTGTTTTTTGCTGATCGTTATGTGGATGGCCTCTCCGGCGGAATGGCTTGCCACCTCATAACCCTGACTTTTGCCGAATCTGGTTAGATTGCTCCGGGCAGCCTCGTTGTCAACCAGCACCTCCACTGCGCTTTGTCCCGGAGAGTCTAGCAATTCCTTGGCCCTTATTACCGGTTGCGGGCAGACAAGACCCCGGCAGTCGAGGATGGTATGGATGTTTTGTTCTTGTCGCAGGTCAGTCATTGAAGCTTATCTCGCTCACCATATCCTGGATGATGTTCTGGGCGGCAACTTCAAGGGTCGGCGCGGCAAAACCCGTGTCATAAAAATCAGGGTTGATGTCGTTGGAACTCCATTTGCTCTCTGCCTCGAAATGGAGATCCTTGCGGGAAAAATATCCCGCCGGCAGCATCATCCGCAGCTTGTAGTTCCGGTTTGTGGGAATTTTCTCCTTGCTCACCAGTTTGAGGCCGGTGGTGGTCAGATCGACGAGATGCCCCAGGAGTTCATTGGTTTCATCATCGTAGACTTCAAGGTAGTAGACAAGGTGCCGGCGCTTAAGGGTTCTGGGTTCATCCGTCATGCTTTCCTCCTTTTGGTTCTATTTTGGCAAGGCTGGCCAGCATGCCTTCAATGATTGCCTCGGGACCTATGCTGGAAGAATCGACAATAACGGCATCAGCCGCCGGTTTGAGCGGGGCAAGGGTCCGCCTGGAATCATCATGGTCGCGCTTGCTGATCTGGTCCAGGATTTCCTGATAGGCCACGATCTGGCCCTTTTCCGCCAGCTGTTTCTGGCGGCGGCTGGCTCGCACCTCGGCTGAGGCGTCGAGAAAAAACTTACCGACCGCCGTGGGGAAAACCACGGTGCCCATATCGCGGCCCTCGGCGACAATGGAGCCTTTTTCCCCCAGCTGCCGCTGCAGGGCGGTAAGTTTCGCCCGGACCAGCGGGTCGGCGGAAACCCGCGAGGCGACCAAGCCCATTTCCGGGGTGCGAATGGCCAGGGAAACATCTTCGCCATTGAGCACTACCAGCACGTCATCGTCACCGTTGGGGGAAAGGGCCAGTTCGATTCCGGCCAGACATTTTTTGAGCGCCTCCGTATCGGCCAGGTCAATACCCTGTCGCTGAAGCGCCAACCCCACCGCCCGGTACATGGCGCCGGTGTCTAGATAAGTAAAATGGAGCCTTGCGGCCAGCCCCCGGCTGATCGTGCTTTTTCCGGCGCCCGAGGGGCCGTCGATGGTGATGATGGCCTTGGGATCAAGCATGATCCAGCTCGCCCAGCACCGTGGCCAGGGCTTTGACAAACCGCTGGTTTTCCGCGGGCAACCCTGCGGTGATCCGGATATAGGTGGGGTAGCCGTAGGCGTTCATGGGCCGGACGATGACTCCCTGATGGAGCAGTGCCTCGTACAGCTTTTTGCCGTCGGCCTTGACATCGATGAGAAAAAAGTTGGTCTGGGTGGGAAAGGGGTGGCAGCCGAGTTTTTCCACTTCGCTGCTTACCCAGGCGATGCCCTCGCGGGTTAAGGCGATGGTTTTCTCGTAATGTTCGTCATCGCTCAAGGCGGCAAGTGCCCCCGCCTGGGCGGGAAGATTGACGTTGAATGGCTGCCTGACCCGGTGCAGATAGTCGGCGATGTCGGCGTGCATCAGGCCGTAGCCCACTCTTAAGCCAGCCAGGCCGTAGGCCTTGGAAAAGGTGCGCAGGGCCACCACCGGCACCCGGTGCAAGAGATAGTCCCGGGCGTCGAGCCGCAGGGCCGGCTCGACAAAATCAACATATGCCTCATCGAGGACGACGATCACCTGATCCGGCACCTTGTCGAGAAAGGCTGCAAAGGCCTCATTGCTGAATACCGTGCCGCAGGGATTGTTGGGGTTGTCGAGAAAGATGAGCCGGGTTTTTTCCGTGATCCGGCTGGAGATTTCGTCCAGGTCATGGTGCATGTTGACCAGGGGCACCACCCGGTTGATGCCGCCCTGGGCCTGAACCGCCTTCTGGTAGACGAGAAAGGTGGGCAGACTGGTGATCACCTCTTCGTCTGGCGCGAGAAAGGCTGCGATCATCAGCTGGATGATCTCGTTGGAACCGTTGCCGAAGACCAGCTGGTTTTGGGCAACGCCGATTTTTTTGGCCAGCGCCTGGGCCAGGTAATAGCAGCTGCCATCGGGATAGCGGTGCAGGTTTTTCAGGCTGTCGGTCACGGCGGCCAAGGCCTTGGGCGACGGACCCATGGCGTTTTCGTTGGAGGCCAGCTTGATGGAGCCGGTGATGCCGTACTCGCGCTCCAGTTCTTCCAGAGGCTTGCCCGGCGGATAGGGGATGAGGCTGGCGATGTTATCGCGCACAGGGAGTTTCATGGAAGTAAATCCTTATAGATAGCTGTCAGTTGTCAGCTGTTAACTTATAGCTTATAGCTTATAGCTTATAACTGACAGCTGTTTTTCAAATCAAGCCGCTGTTCCAGGGCAGAGGCGGCCTGGAAGATTTTTTCCTCGGCAAAATGGCTGGCCTGGAGCTGAAGGCCGATGGGCAACCCGTGGCTGCTTATCCCGCAGGGCACCGACATGCCGGGCAAGCCGGCCAGGTTGGTGCAAATGGTAAGGATATCGGAGAGATATACGGAGAGAGGATCGTCGATTTTTGCCCCAATCTTCCAGGCCGGGGCGGGGGTGACCGGGGAGACCAGCAGGTCGCACTGGGCAAAAGCTTTGGCGTAATCCTGCACGATCAGGGTGCGTACCTGGGAGGCCTTCTTGTAATAAGCATCGTAGTAACCGGAGGAAAGAGCGTAGGTGCCGATGATGATCCGTCGCTTGACCTCCTCGCCGAATCCCTGGGAGCGGCTGTGGCGGTACATCTCCAGGAGTTCCTGCTGGTCGTGGTCGCGGAAGCCGTATCGGACTCCGTCGTAGCGGGCCAGATTGGAGCTGGCCTCGGCCGGCGCGATGATGTAGTAGGCCGCTACCCCGTATTCGGTGTGGGGCAGGGAGATTTCCACGATTTTGGCCCCGGCTTCCTTGAGCAGGGAAATGCCTTTGCTCACCGCCTGTTCCACCTCCGGGTCGAGCCCGGCGCCGAAGTATTCCTTGGGGATGCCGATGGTAAGGCCGTTACAATCTTGGGTAAGGGCACCGGTGTAGTCCGGCACCGGCTGGTCGATCGAGGTGGAGTCGCGCGGATCGTAACCGCTGATCGCCTTGAGCATGATGGCAGCGTCGCGCACATCCTTGGTGAGCGGGCCGACCTGATCCAGAGAGGAGGCATAGGCCAGGAGGCCGAAGCGGGAGACTCGGCCATAGGTGGGTTTGATCCCCACGATTCCGCAGTGGGAGGCGGGCTGGCGGATGGAGCCGCCGGTATCCGAGCCCAGCGAGGCGATGCATTCGTCCGCCGCCACCGAGGCGGCCGAGCCGCCGCTGGAGCCGCCGCAGACATGGGCCAGGTTCCAGGGATTTTTCGGCACCCCGTAGGCGCAGTTTTCGTTGGCCGAGCCCATGGCGAATTCGTCCATGCTCGTCTTGCCGAGGATCACCGCGCCCTCAGCCCGCAGCCTTTCCACCACCGTGGCGTCATAGGGCGGAATGAAGGTTTCGAGGATCCTGGAGCCGGCCGTGGTGCGCAACCCTTTGGTGCAGAGAACATCCTTGAGGGAGAGCGGAATGCCGCAGAGGTTGCCGCCTTCGCCCCGCCTCCGCTGGGCATCCGCTGCTTCTGCCTGGGCCAGGGCCGTGTCGCGGTCCTGGGTGATATAGGCGTTGATCTTGGACTCCACAGCGTCGATCCTGTCGAGTACCGCCCGGGTCAGCTCCACGGAGGAGATCTCCCCCGTAGCCAGGAGATCCTGCAAGGCGTGAATGGTTAAGGCGTGGAGTTTCATAATATACCGTACCGCTGCTGGTTTTCCGAAGGTCTGCCGCCGGCGCGGAGAGCGCGCTAATAAAAACGGACCTCGGCAAGGAGGTCCGTAATGGGCAGTACGCAATGATTATTTCTAAGCCGTTGTAAAAAATAACGTGGACGTTTCATGTGGTCAAAACGGCATAAGGAGCCGTAAATTAGCGGCCAAATTTTACAGGTTATTTCTTGACGGCTCCTAACCCTGATAAACAGGATAAGTGCGTTAACGGGGTTATTTTCTGCCCAAAAACGCAGAAAATAACCTCTAACTTACTAAATAACCCTGGGCACCACGAAGGCCTCGCCGTTCTGCACCGGGCCGTTGGCCAGGGCCTCCTGCTGGGACAAGGATTCACGAACCTCGTCTGCGCGGAAGGCATTGTGGATGGCCAGGGCATGCGTGGTGGGCACAACACCGGTGGTGTCCAGCTCGCCCAGTTTTTCCACATAACTCAGAATACCATCGAGTTGCAGGGTGGTTTTCTCTACTTCGGCCTCTGACAGCGAAAGTCTCGCCAGCCTGGCTACATGTCGCACTTCTTCAGGGGTGATTTTCATGCCTTGATTTTTACCGCATCCAACCGGCCAAGTCAATCGTGATGAACTCGCAATAACCTGAAAAGTTCACAGGCCCAAGATGCTAAATCAAACACTTACACATTAATAGCCGTTGTAATCGTGGCTTTTTACGATTTCAACAATCGTGATGAACTCGCAACAACTCATTTTTTAACGCAGAGGCGCAAAGTAGCAAAACTTTAATCCTTTTATTTCAACATGTTGCCTTCGCGCCTCTGAGTCTTGGCGTTACGTTTTTCAGTTGTTACACGATCAACAATCGTACCCGTTCAGCAGCAGCGCATCTGCTTCGCAGGCGCTAGTGGCGCTGCCGGCCGGTTATATCTGGCTATCGAGGACCTCGACGAAGACCCGCACCACTTCGGGGTCAAACTGGCTCCCGGCGCAACGGTGCAGCTCGGCAATGGCCGTCAGGGGCTCCATGTTTTTTTTGTAGCTGCGCATGGAGGTCATGGCGTCAAAGCTGTCCGCCACGGTGATGATTTTAGTCAGCAGGTTCAGGTCGCTGCCGCCCAGGGCGTCCGGATATCCCTTGCCATCCAACCTTTCGTGGTGGTGGCGGACGATGAAGATCTCCTCCTGCATGAAGGCCAGGGGCGTGATGATGTTGGCCCCGATCTCCGGATGTTTTTTCATCAGCAACCACTCTTCATCGGAGAGCGGCCCGGGTTTGCGGATGTAATTGACATCTATCACCAGCTTGCCGATGTCGTGGACCTTGCAGGCCCGCTCCAGCACGGTCATTTCCTTCTCGGTCAGGTGCAGGGCCTTGGCGATGTTCATGGCGTGGAAGGTGACCCGGTTGGTGTGCCCGGCGGTATACATGTCCTTTTCTTCCAGGGCAGTTTGCAGGGTAAGCATGGTGTTCAGGGTGGAGACTTCCAGATCCTCGTTGTATTCTTCCAGCAGGCGGTTTTTTTTCGCCAGTTCGCGGGTCTTGCTGCGTACTTCGCTTTCGAGATTTTCTTTGTAAACCTTCTCTTGGAGGACGTACTTCCGTTTTTCAATGGCCCGCTTGACCTTGATGTTGAAGATGTCCAGGTCTTCGATGGGCTTGGGGATGAAGTCGTAGGCTCCAAGGTTGATGGCCTTGACCGCGTACTCCATGGAGCCCGCGCCGGTGAGGAAGATCACCGGGATCCCGTAATTGCAGTCGTTGATCCGCTTAAGGGTTTCAAAGCCGTCAAGGCCAGGCATGTTGATATCGAGGATGATGAGATCGAAATCACAGGCCAGGGCGGCCAGGGCCTCTTCGCCGCTGGCGCAGGAGACCACCGTGTGACCGAACATGGTGAGGATTTTGTAAACGGCTTCCCGAACCAGGATGTCGTCGTCAGCGATGAGGATCTTTGCCTGCGCCATGGTGAGTCCGTAACCAGAAAAGAAGGATGGGTGCGAGCGCGGGCCAATAAGGGCCGCAACCGCCATCTCGATTATAACACCGAATTTTCTTTAAAAAGTCCAGTATTTTTTTGCCACTGCCAGGGCCGCATCCAATGGAGGCAGAGGCCTGTTTGCCTGGGACAGTGGGTTAAACGTTGCGGGCGTAAGCCCTCCCTCCCCGGTCATTTCATGAAGGCTGGCCAGCACGCCGTCGGCAAGGCCGTGCAGATTGTAGCCCCCTTCCAGCACCAGCACCAGCCGCCCCCCGCAAAGCTCGGCCGCCAGAGAGACCATAACCCTGGTCATATAGGCAAACCCGGCGGTGGTAACAGCCATGGTGCCGAGCGGATCGGAGACATGGGTATCATAACCGGCGGAGATTAAAAGGCAGTCCGGCCTGTACAGGCCGGCAACCGGAGCCACCAGCTCGTTCATGATCCGGGCAAAGTCCTGGTCGCCCTGGCCGCCGGGCAGCGGCACGTTGAGGGTGTAGCCTTCTCCCTTGCCTGCTCCGGCCTCCCGGAGTGAGCCGGTTCCCGGATAATATGGGTACTGGTGGGTGGAGCAGTAGAGAACCTGGGCGGTGTGATAAAAGGCATGCTGGGTGCCGTTGCCGTGGTGCAGATCCCAGTCGAGGATGAAAATCCGCTCCATGCCCAGATGTTTCAGCCCGTAGCGGGCGCCGATGGCGATATTGTTGAACAGACAGAAGCCTTTGCCGCGGTCCGCTTCGGCATGGTGCCCGGGCGGGCGAACCAGGGCCGCGGCATTGTCGGCCTCGCCCGCGGCCACCAGCTTGAGGCCGGTGATCACCGAGCCTGCGGCGAGGACCGCCGCCTCGTAGGAGCGGGGCGAGGTGTGGGTGTCCGGGTCAAGCACGTCGAACTGCTTGCCCGCCGTCTCGGCCACCCTTTCGATATACTCGGGGGTATGGTTTGCGGCCAGATCGGAGTAGTCAGCCGGCTCACACTCGGGATAAAAAAAGGCCCCGGCTTCTTCCGTCCGGGCCAGGGCCTGATAGATGGCGGTAAGGCGCTCGGGGCTTTCCACATGGTCGTCGCCCGGATCGTGTTCAAGAAAGAGGGCGTCTTTCAGGACCGCGGTTTTTCGGCGCATACAGTTTTTCTCACAATATGAATGGTGCAGGTTTCGGTGATCAGATAATCGAGCTGTTGATCGTGGCTTTCCAGAGGCACGGCCGCAACAACCTGGAGATCAAAGGCCAGGCCGATCCGCAGGGCCTGGGGCGCCGCAGACTGTAAAAAGCGGTCATAAAAGCCGCCGCCGTATCCCAGCCGTCCTCCTCCGGCATCGAAGACACTGCCAGGCGTCACCACGATTTTGATGGAGGCGGGGTCTACCAGGGGCAGGGTTTGCAGCGGCTCCGTGATACCGCAATAGCCAGGGACAAGATCCCTGCTTGGGTCGGTGATGGCATAGGGCAGCAGCCGGTGTTCCTTAACCAGGGTCAGGGGCACGCTCACAGATACTCCCTTTTTCAGGCAATGCGTGATCAAGGGCAGGGTTTCCACCTCGCTGCGGAAGCTGACATAGGTAAAAACGCTGTCGGCCCCGGCAAATTCCGGCAGGGCCAGGAGCCGTTCGGTAATGGCCCTGCTTTTTTGCTGCCGCTCATTTGGAGAAAGCTGGTCGCGGGCGGCGAGAATTCTGCTGCGCAGGGCCTTGCGCGTTTCGCTCATTGCGGGTCCTTTTTGCCCGGCTTTCCGGGCAAGCTGAATGGATAACGCACTGTCCCCAATACGCTAAGCGGTTTTTCTTAACAATTGACCTGCCCCCAAGAGTGGCGTACATATTTTTAATGCTCCCGGTGATTCTTGTAAGCCTGGGTGGATATTTGGCGGAGACCGGGTTCACCGCACTGTCTTTTCAATGAGTTGAGAGGAACGCCATGCTATCCTTTTACAAAAAACTTCCCATCTCTGCCAAGCTTTTACTCAGCAATCTGGCCTTTGCCCTGCCCATGGCGGTGCTGATCTTTTTTATGAACATCAGCTTCACCTATGACATCAACATCGGCAAGAAGGAATTGGCGGGCTCCGGAAATCTCCGCCGGCTGTTTACCGCGCTGCGGGAAAATTCCGGAGTTAACGGCCAGGAAAAGGCGCAGACTCAAATTTTAGAGCAGTTCCTGGCAACCGGCCGGGATTTTTTGCTTACCCGCGATCCTGCCCTGGACAGCAGTCTGCTGGCCGGAATTCTGGTGGCCCAGCTCCCGCGCAACTACAGCCAGCTCAGCAGGTATTCGCTGCCGGCGCACCCAGCGGCACGGCCTGGCTCTCCGGCGGCGCCGGTCGAGGTTTCCCGCGCATCATCCCTGAAGCTGCAACATGATTTTAGCCTGTTTCAGGCCGATTTTGCAAAAATCATCGCCGATGCCGGGCTCGCCGTTCAGGAAGACGGCAATTATTACGGCATCAGCCCTTCATTGCATGACTCCTTCGCCAAGGCATTAGAAGACTATCGCCGGGAGACGGCCGGTTTTATCGCCCTTCAGCAGCAGAGCGCCACAGGGGATGTTGACCGGGCCGCTTTACTTGCCGCCGGCGAAAAGGCCCGGGTGAGCTGCCGGCGGCTCATCCAGTCGGGGCTTAACGAGCTGGACATTCTCATCGGCAAAAGGATCGCCAGTTACCGCACATGGCAGTTGCTGGCCTTTGTTGCCAGCGCCCTGGCCCTGGCGCTGGCCTCGGCCTTTATCTATGCCATTGCCAAAAGCATCACCGTCCCCATCAAGGCGATTGTCGGCTACACCAGGGAAATCAGCGAAGGCGATTACCAGGCCGGTCTGGCCGGGGATTTTCAGGGGGAGCTCAAAGGCCTGGCCGCCGATCTGAAAAAAATGGTGAATGAAATTATCCGGCTGGCCTCCTTCCCGCGCGAGAACCCGGCCCCGGTTCTGGCCGCCGATGCCGGCGGGGCCATTACCTACATGAACCATAGCGCCAAGGCGATTCTTGATGAGCTGCGCCTTAAGAGCGAAGATTTTCTGCCTCCCGACCATGGCCGGATTATCGAGGTTTGCCTGGCCAGTGGCCGCAACCGCTCCGGGATAGAAACCGCCGCCGGGTACCGGGTTTTTGAGTGGACTTATAATCCCTTGGTGGAGCAAGGCGTGGTCCATATCTACGCCAAGGATATTACGGCCAGGAAACGGCTCGAAGAGCAGCTCCGCCATGATGCCTTTCATGATTCCCTGACCGGGCTTGCCAACCGGGCCCTGTTTCTGGATCGACTCCAGCAGGCGGTGGCCCGCCGGCAAACCGATCCGGGCGCCGGCTTTACCGTGATGTTTCTCGATCTTGATGGCTTCAAGCTGGTCAATGACAGCCTGGGCCATGAGCAGGGGGACAAGCTGCTGGTCGCTTTTGCCGAGCGGATCGCGCCCCTTGTCCAGCCAGGCGATACCCTGGCCCGTCTTGGCGGCGACGAATTCACCCTGTTGCTCGACAACCTTGCCGACGATCAGGCCCTGGCCATTCCGGAGCGGATCCGGCAGGCGCTTGCCGCTCCCGTCCATCTCAACGGGCTGGAGATCAGCGTTTCGGTCAGCATCGGCATTGTTCTGCAGCCCGCGCCTGAACTTGGGGCCGAGGAAATTCTCCGTGACGCGGACACGGCCATGTACCGGGCCAAGGCCCAGGGCCGGGGCCAATACGTTTTGTTTGATGCGACCATGCACAGCCAGGCCCTTGAGCGCCTCCGCCTTGAGATCGAGCTGAAAAAGGCCATCGAGCGGCAGGAGTTCGTCGTTTATTATCAGCCGATTGTCGAGCTGACGCATGGCGCGCTGACCGGTTTTGAGGCCCTGGTCCGCTGGCGACATCCCAGCCAGGGGCTTTTGCCGCCGGGTTTTTTCATCCCCATGGCCGAGAAAACCGGACACATCCATGCTATCGGCCGGGAGGTTCTTCGTCTCTCCTGCCTCCAGGCCAGGTTGTGGCAGGAAAAATTCGCGGATCACCGGAAGCTTCTGATCAGCGTCAACCTGGCGGTGCCGCAGCTTCTCTCCTCGCATATCATGGAGGAAATCGAGCAGATCCTGGATGAAAGCGGCCTGCCGCCCGCCACCCTCAAACTGGAGGTTACCGAAAGCGGCATCATGGAAAATATCGAAACTGCGCTTAATGTCCTGCATGCCATCAGAGAGCGCGGCATGACCCTCAGCATCGATGACTTCGGCACCGGTTATTCCTCCCTGAGCTACCTGCATCGTTTCCCTTTCGATACCCTGAAGGTGGACCGTTCCTTTGTGATTGAAATGGAAAAAGATACGAAAAATCTGGAGATTATCAAAAGCATCGTGGCCCTGGCCCACAATCTTGGAAAGAAGGTGATCGTCGAAGGCATCGAAACCGCAACGCAACTGGCGCTGGTCCGAAGTCTGGGCTGCGAGTTCGGCCAGGGCTATCTCTTTGCCAAACCGCTGCCTGCCGAAGAGGCGGAGAAATTGTTGCGTTCCGCGGAGTCATTTTTCTAGGCAGTTTTCGCCGTAGCAACAGCGGGGGTTTTCCTGAAAAAAACGGAATATGTAGCGGAGCTTACATTTTTTTGTCCTGACATAGGATATTCCTTTTTAAGGAATTCATTTAAAGCCTTGTCGCCGGTAATTCCGTCGACAGATTTTTCCTTTTTTCAGCAAAAAACCTTGGAGAGTGAAAATGTCAGGGAGGACAAAGCTCTGGTATCTGAAAAATCTCGACATCTTCAGCCACCTGCGCGAAGAGGAATATCAGATGCTCGACCAGCATTCCTCCATGCGGGCAATCAAGCGGGGCGACATCCTCTATCTTTATGGCTCCTCGGACAAGAAGCTGTATATGTTGAAAACCGGAGCGGTCAAGATCACCAAATTGACCCCCGGCGGCCGGGAACTGATCATTGATATCATCAAGGGCGGCTCTCTGTTCGGTGAAATGGCGGCCATTGAAGACAGGGAGCGGGATGAAGCCGCCGTGGTTGTCGAGGACGGGCTGCTCTGCGAACTGAGCCGGCCGGATTTTGAACGGATGCAGAAGATGGTGCCGGGTCTGTCGATCCGGGTGACCAAAATGATCGGGTTCCGGCGCTGGAAGCTGGAGAACAAACTCATCGACCTGTTGTATGGCTCGGTCGAGCAACGGCTGGCCAAAACCATTCTCAATCTGCTTGATGATTTCGCCGTTCCCCATGCGGAGGGCTATCTGTTGAAGGTTAAACTGACGCACCAGGATTTCGCGGACCTGATCGCCTCGACGCGCGAGACCGTGACCGCCACGATGAGCAAGCTGAAAAATGACGGCCTGCTTGAGGTGGAGGGCCGCTATTTGATCGTCCGGTCCTTGGAGAGGCTGCGCAAGCTCGGCGAGATCGGTTGAGAAATAGCATGAACCGTGGTGGGCGCAACAGGCATATCCTTCCGCCGGCCTCATGAATTCATGAAAAAATGATGATTGAGCAAAGAAAAATAATCTTCCAAAATCATTACGATTGACAGTGACCTCAATAAATTATGTATAATAATGTATAGCAAACAGTAATAAAGTCACAATTCGATCAGGGGTATGTACTCATCGTGGAACGGTTAATGGATGTGAAAGAGGCGGCGGAACTTTTAAACGTCTCGGAGATGACGATACGACGCTGGACAAACTCTGGCGCCCTTAATTGTTACCGAGTCGGCGGAAAACGGGCAAGGCGCTTCAACCTCCAGGATTTACAAGAATTTCTCCACCAAAGACCGGCGCCACTAATCACGCAAAACGAAATGGTCCAACTGGGCATCGGCAGCATGGCTGTTCCAGACGGATCTCATTTGTCTCACCTGTCCTTGGATGATCCGGATGCTCAAAAGGTCGGGGTTTCATTTTTGCGGCAAGGCCTTGCCGCCAATGAAGCCGTTATGCTGGTGACATCTCACGCCAACCTGGAAAAATTCGTCAATCTTCTTGAGCTTGGGGGGATTGATGTTGAGAAGGCCAGAGCCGGGAATCTCTTGCATATCTGCAAGGGGTTGGATACGCCTCAAACGATGTTTGCCTGCATTTCGCAAAAAATCGCCATGGCCAAGAGTCGCTTCAGACTCTTCGGCGATATGACCTGGGTAAAGGAAAGGGGATGGGGACTGGAGACGACCAGGCAACTTGAAGAGATGGGCAATAGCTTGCCGGCCACGCCTGGGCGGCTCTTTCTCTGCCAATATCCCCTCAGCCGTTTTTCCGGGCAGGAATTGATGATGGCCGTTGAAACCCACAGATACACGGTGCACAAAGGCGCCCTTCAGGAAAGCCCCTACTTTACCTTGAATTGAGACAAAGGATGTAATGCCGTCTGCATTCAAGGCAACAGAAGGTGATCCCCTATCTCCATGGTTTCTCGAACACGAAGCTGTACATGCTGAAAAAGGGGGCACCATCACCCAATAAAGGTGGCCGGCACAGGCAGGCCTGGGACGGCCGGCAACCATTACCGTAAGGGGATTGAGATGAAAAAGACACTTGTTCTGGTAGCGGCGTTGATGATTACGGGAACCATGGCCTATGCGGCGAGCGCGGACAAGGGGAAGGCCCTGTTTGAAAGCCCGCGCTTTGGCGGGGGCACCACCGGGAAAAGCTGCAACTCCTGCCATGCGGGCGGCGAGGGCTTGGGCAGCGACCTGTTTACGCGCAAGCAATTCACCATCATGAAAATGCAAAAGAAGACCCTGGCCGAAGTCGTCAATGTCTGCATCGAAAATCCCTTGGGCGGCAAGGCCATTGATCCTAATGGCCAGGAGATGCAGGATCTGATGGCCTACATGAAGACCTTGGTGACTAAGCCGGGCAAGAAAAAAACGCCGAAGAAAATCGAGGGCTGCTAAAGCTGAGTTGAGCAGCCTGGCTGCTCAAACGTAAATTGATGGACTCGTAAAAAAGGAAAAAGGTCACAGGTCCTGACACAAATTAAACAAGTTGCGAAACAGCAACCGTTGTAATCGCGGCTTTTTGCGATTTCAACAAACTTATACTCTCTGGGTGCAAGGGTTGATCGCAACCTCGCATCTCCTTGGCTTGCCGTATTTTGGGCTTGAGCCGAGGGTGTTTGTCGCTTCAATAAGCCACCGGCCTTGCCGGTGGCAATTTATTTCGGAGGAACAATGTACGGCTCAAGCCCTACCCATGAGCAGCTGAAAGAGTACTACGGGCGGATTCTGGTTGGCTCGAAAGACCTGAAGGCCAATGCCTGCTGTTGCGGTGAGGATGCCATGCCGCGGCAGATAAGGACGATCCTCCAGGAGATTGATGAGGAAATCATCGAGCGCTTTTTTGGCTGCGGCTCGCCAATTCCGCCGGCGCTGACGGGTTGCACCGTGCTGGATCTTGGCTGCGGCAGCGGCCGGGATGTCTATGTCGCTTCCCGCCTGGTCGGGGAGAACGGCTTTGTCATCGGGGTCGACATGACCGACGAACAACTTGTCATCGCCCGTAAACACATGACCTCCCAGGCCAGCCGCTTCGGCTATGCAGAGGGCAATGTGGATTTTCGCCAGGGCTATATCGAAGATCTCAAGCAACCGGGGGTGGCGGACAATTCGGTGGATGTGGTGATCTCCAACTGCGTCATCAACCTCTCGCCGAACAAGCAGGCGGTGTTTAGCGAGATCTTCCGGGTGCTCAAGCCGGGAGGAGAGTTGTACTTTTCCGACATTTTTTCAGACCGGCGAATCCCCAGGCATCTAAAAAACGATCCGGTTCTCCATGGCGAGTGTCTGGCCGGGGCCATGTATGTCGAGGACTTCAGGCGACTGTTGCATGCCTTGGGCTATGCCGATTTTCGGGTGTGCGCCAAAACCAGAGTCAGCATCGACAACCATGGCCTTGAGGAAAAAATCGGCATGGTCGATTTCTTTTCCATGACCATCCGGGCCTTCAAGCTGCCGGATCTGGAAGATCTCTGCGAGGACTATGGCCAGGTGGCGATCTATAACGGCACCCTGCCCAATCATCCCCATTGGTTCGATCTGGATGATCACCATCGTTTTGTCAGCGGCAAACCGATGTTGGTTTGCGGCAATACCGCCTCCATGCTCCAGCATACGAGATATGCGGCATACTTTACCATAACGGGAGACCGCTCGGTTCATTACGGGGCCTTTAGCCGCGCCCCGGCGTCGGTCAAGGCCCATGACGGCGAGGGGAATTGCCGCGGCGGGGCTTGTTGTTAAGATGAAAGGGGGCACGATATGATTTCGGCACAGGGTAACAAGGCAACTTCCGGCAAACGTCTCCTCTTTGCTCTCGTTCTCACCGTCAGCGTTAGCCTGTGGCTGCACCCGGCCTTTGCCGCCCCCTCCCCGGATTTGTGGCCGCGCTGGCAGGCTCATGTGCCGGACAGCATGCGGGTTGTAGACCATGCCCCTTGGGACATAATGCTGAAAAAGTATCTGGTCACCAGCCATCCTTCGGGGATCAACCGCTTTCGCTATGGGAACGTTTTGGCGGCAGACCGGCAAATGCTTGCGGAATATCTCCGAAAGCTACAGACGGCCAAGGTTTCTTCCTTGAACCGGAAAGAGCAAAAGGCCTACTGGATCAACCTGTACAATGCCCTGACCGTGCAGGTCATTCTCGACCACTATCCGGTAAAGAGCATCAAGGATATCGACATCTCCCCCGGCCTGTTCAGCAACGGCCCGTGGGACGCCAAACTCCTTGCTATCGAAGGAGAAAAAGTCAGCCTCAACGATATTGAGCACCGTATCCTGCGGCCGATCTTCAAAGACAGCCGGCTCCATTACGCATTGAACTGCGCGAGCCTTGGCTGCCCCAACCTGCAGCCGAAAGCATATACCGTTGCCAACACCGAAGCGCTGCTGGAGGCGGGAGCCAGGGCGTACATCAATAACCCCCGGGGAGCGCGGATGGTCAAGGGAAAGCTGTATGTCTCCAGTATTTATCAGTGGTTTCAGGTGGATTTCGGCGGTTCCGAAGAGGGCGTGATCAAGCATCTGCTCCAGTATGCCGAGGATGGCCTGGCTGATTCTCTGCGGACATACACCGGTGGTTTGCGTGATGAGTACGACTGGAGCCTGAATGAGCCGGAATGATTCGCATCCCCGGCAAGGACCAATGATGAAAAAAACGCTTATCTGCATCGACCGCGACGGAACCCTGATCCATGATACCAGGGAGCATCTTTTCCTGGGCCGGGACAACGACTGGCAGGAGCAGATCGGCATCCTTCCCCATGTGGTGGAAGGCCTGCGCCTGCTCAACACCATTGCCGGGGTGGGGATTTACATGATCACCAACCAGGCCGGCGTGGCGATCAGCGATTTTCCCCTGCTGACCGAGGAACGGGCGCACGAGGTCTGCCGTTACGTGCTGGCCGTGTTGAAAGGCGAGGGAGCAAATCTCGCTGGCCACTTTCTCTGTCCGCATGCCACCCCGGAGTACGCCGCCCGGAAACCGACCACCAACTTCCATGCCCATCTGGTCCATGATTGCCATTGCCTCAAGCCGGGCCTCGGCATGGTTTTCAATGCCTTGCAAGCCGAAGGGATCACGCCTGACAATGCCGATCTTTACGTCATCGGCGACCGGGCCAGCGATGTCCAGACCGCCCTCAACCTTGGCGGGACCGGGGCATCCTCATCCCCTTTGTCAATGAGCCGGGAGAAAGCGGCAAGGTGGCAAAAATGCACCCTCGAAATCACATCCATGTCGCGCAAGACATGCTTGCCGCGGCGGAATTCATCGTCTCCCGCGTGTCTCAGCGTCTCAGCGAATCGCGGCCATGAAAAGAAGCGAGACAGGAGAGCCCAATGGAAGTCAGACTGAGCCAAGACAATAGCGAATCGTGCGAACGGGTGAGCGGCGGCAGGTGCGGGTATGTGATTTTCGGCGCTTCCGGCGATCTAAGTCAACGAAAGCTCTTGCCCTCGGTTTTCTCCCTGTGCCGGACCAAAAGGGTGGCCGCGGAATTTTTTATCGTCGGCTATGCCCGTTCAGCGATGGACGATGCCGCCTTCAGGATCAAGGTGCGGGAGGCCATCCGCCAGGTGGATGCGGGTATTGCCGAAAGCGAGATCGAGGCGTTTGCCCAAAAGTGTTTTTATGTCTCCGGCGGCTATGACCAGGATGACGGTTACCAGGCGCTGAAGGCAAGAACGGCGGAACTGGACGCAGCCTTTGCCACGGGCGGCAACCTGGTTTTTCATGTCGCGACTCCGCCACCGCTCTATGCCGGGATCGTGGCCGGCCTGGGAAAAAATGGGCTGCTGAAAAGACATCAGAATGATGCGCCATTCCAGCGGGTAATCGTGGAAAAACCATTCGGCCGGGATTTCGAAAGCGCGGAGCGGCTGAACAACGACCTGCTTGAGTATCTTGCCGAGGAGCAGCTCTACCGGATCGACCATTATCTGGGCAAGGAGACGGTGCAGAATATCCTGATGTTCCGCTTTGCCAATCCGATCTTCGAACCGGCCTGGAACAGCGCTTACATCGATCAGGTGCAGATCACCGTCGCCGAGTCGCTTGGGGTTGAGCACCGGGCCGGGTATTTTGAACAGGCCGGTCTATTGCGGGACATGTTCCAGAATCACCTTCTGCAACTGGCGGCTCTGGTGGGCATGGAGCCGCCGGTGTCCCTGGATTCCGAAAATATCCGGGATGAAAAAGTCAAATTCATGAAGTCCATCCGGCCGTTCGACCTGGATAATCTTCCCGCCCAGATGGTCCGGGGCCAGTACGGGCCGGGGGTGATCGCCGGCCACGAGGTCAGGGGCTATCGGGAGGAGGCCGGGGTGTCGCCCTCGTCGTGCACGGAAACCTATTTCGCCATGAAGCTCTCCATTGACAACTGGCGCTGGCATGGAGTCCCCTTCTACCTGCGGGCCGGCAAAAGGCTTGAACGGAAACTGACCCGGATCGCCGTGGTCTTCAAGAAGGCCGCATACGGCCTGTTTGCCGGCAACAAAAGCGTGGAGTCGGCTCCTGCCCCGAATGTGCTGGTCTTTGATATCCAGCCGAGGCAGGGCCTTTCGCTCGCCGTCCAGGCCAAGGTGCCGGGCGTCAGGATGTGCCTGGCCCCGGTGCGGATGGACTTCAATTATCGGGATGTCTATGGCAGCGAAATGGACGAGGATTACTCCACTCTTATTCTGGACTGCATCCGGGGGGATCAGAGCTTGTACTGGCGAAGAGATGGCGTCCAGGCCTCGTGGCGGCTCCTGACCCCGGCCCTGCGGGATTCCGGAACCTGCTCTCTTGGCGGGGCGAGCGGGCCAATGGACATGCTGGAAATCTATCCCGCCGGCAGTTGGGGGCCGACCGCGGGTGAGCGGTTACTTGAAAAGGATGGCAGGCAGTGGCTGGAGCCATCGTTGGGGAACACATAGTAAAGGAATGGCGGGCGCGTCATGCCCCTGCAATGGGAATTGAATCTCCGCCGAAAAAATGCCAATTACATAAAAGAGGAGAACACTTAATGAGCGCTCTTTTGTCCGAAGAGGATGCCACCGGAAAAGCCAAGGAGGTGTATGACGAGATTCGTGCCGCCTTCGGCATGGTGCCGAATTTTTTCAAGGCCCAGGCTGCTGTGGACCCGGAGTGGCTGGCCCTGAACTGGCAGCGGGAAAAGCTGATCATGCTTGCCGAGGGCGCCCTCGACCGCAAGACCAAGGAGCTTCTCGCCATGGCGATATCTCTGGTCAACGGCTGCGAGTACTGCTCTCTCGCCCATGAGGGCGTAGCGCTGATGACCGGCGCCAGCCAGGAGGAGGTCAACGAGGCGAAGAAGGTTGTCGAGCTGTTTGCAAGCTTCAACGCGATTGCCGACTCTCTGCAAGTGCCGTGCGATATCAGGCCGCCAGCCGCCGCTTGATGATCTTTGGCGCATGGCAGAAAAACATAAGGATAAACGCCAATGTCACAAGCGGATATCGGATTGATCGGCCTTGCGGTCATGGGCCAGAACCTGGTGTTGAACATGAACGACCACGGGTTTTCGGTGGCGGTGTTCAACCGCACCACCGCCAAGGTCGATGAGTTCATGGCAGGTCCGGCCAAGGGAACGAAGATCATCGGCGCCCATTCCATCGAGGAATTTACCGGCCTTCTCAAAAAGCCGCGCCGGGTCATGCTGATGGTCAAGGCCGGGCCGGTGGTTGATTCGTTTATCGACCTGCTGCTGCCGCACCTGGAGCGGGGCGATATCCTCATTGACGGCGGCAACTCGCTCTATGCCGATACCGACCGCCGCACCCGGGCCACGGCGGAAAAGGGCATTCTCTTTGTCGGCGCCGGCATCTCCGGGGGCGAGGAGGGGGCGCGCCAGGGGCCGTCCATCATGCCGGGCGGCAATCCCGAGGCCTGGCCGCTGGTAAAGGACATCTTCCAGAGCATAGCCGCCCGGGTCGATGGCGCGCCGTGTTGCGATTGGGTCGGCGAAGGCGGCGCCGGCCATTTCGTCAAGATGGTGCACAACGGCATTGAGTACGGCGACATGCAGCTTATCTGCGAGGCCTATGATTTTATGCGCCGGGGTCTTGGTCTGAATCATGAAGCGATGGGGGCCGTGTTTGCCCGCTGGAACCAGGGGGTGCTTGACTCATATCTGATTGGGATCACCGCCGACATCCTTGGTTTCAAGGATGAAGACGGCGTCCCCCTGGTGGAAAAAATCCTCGATGCCGCAGGCCAGAAGGGCACCGGCAAATGGACCGGAATCAATGCTCTTGATTTGGGGATTCCCCTTACCCTCATCGGCGAGGCGGTGTTTGCCCGGTGTCTGTCGGCGATGAAGGAAGAACGGGGCAAGGCCGCAGAGCTTCTTGAAGGGCCGCAGGCAAGTTTTACCGGGGAGGCCGACGAATTCGTGGGATACCTGCGCGATGCCCTCTATGCTTCGAAGATCATCTCCTACGCCCAGGGCTATATGCTCATGCGGGAAGCGGCCGAAAACCACGGTTGGAATCTCAATTACGGCGGCATCGCCCTCATGTGGCGGGGCGGCTGTATTATCCGCAGCGTCTTTCTGGACAACATCAAACAGGCCTATGTCAAGAATCCCGGGCTGGAGAATCTGCTGTTCGACGATTTTTTCCGCCAGGCAATTCATGCCGCCCAGGCCGGCTGGCGCAAGGTGGTGATCCGGGCCATCGAGCTGGGCATTCCGACCCCGGCCTTCTCGTCGGCCCTGGCCTATTATGACGGCTATCGCAGCGAAAAACTCCCTGCCAATCTGTTGCAGGCCCAGCGGGACTATTTCGGTGCTCATACCTATGAACGGATCGACCGGCCGCGCGGCGAGTTTTTCCACACCGACTGGACCGGCCACGGCGGCAAGGTGTCGTCAAGCACCTATGGGGTTTAAGGATAAAGAATTATGGCAGAGGAAAAAAGCAGGAAAATTGTTCAGAAAATCATCATTGGCTGCGTCGTTGTTCTCGGCATCGCGGTCTTCCGTTATTTTGATGTGGGGCAGTATCTTTCCCTCGATTACCTCAAGGCGTCGCAGGCAAAGTTTCTGGAACTCTACCTGGAAAACCGTCTCCTGGTTGTCGCCGCCTATATGGGGATATATATCGCGGTCACCGCCCTGTCTCTGCCGGGGGCGGTTGTCATGACCCTGGCGGGCGGGGCTCTGTTCGGCCTTGTGGTGGGCACGGTGGTGATCTCTTTTGCCAGCACCATCGGGGCCACCCTGGCCTGTATGGTTTCCCGCTTTCTGCTGCGCGAATGGGTGCAGGACAAATTCGGCGACCGGCTCGCCGTCATCAACCGCGGCATTGAAAAAGAGGGGGCCTTTTATCTTTTTTCCCTGCGCCTGGTGCCGATTTTTCCGTTTTTTGTCATTAACTTGCTTATGGGACTTACCCGGATGCGGCTGTTCACCTTTTTCTGGGTGTCGCAGATCGGCATGCTGGCCGGAACCATCGTCTATGTCAATGCCGGCAAGGAATTGGCAAAAATCGAGTTTCTGTCCGGGATCATGTCGCCCGGCTTGCTGATCTCCTTCGGGATTCTTGGGCTTTTCCCAATTGCGGCCAAAAAAATTCTCGGGTTTTATCAAACGAAATTTAAGCGCTAAAAAAGGAGGCGCGACATGGCGGACTATGATTATGACCTCGGCATCATTGGGGGCGGCGCGGCAGGACTCACGGTCGCTTCCGGGGCGGCCCAGCTTGGGGCGAAAACCCTGCTTATCGAAAAAGAGGAGGCGCTGGGCGGCGATTGTCTCCACTTCGGCTGCGTGCCGAGCAAAACCCTGATCAAGACGGCCCATGTTTATCATCTGATGAAAAACGGGCCTCATTTTGGCCTTCCGGCCCTTACCCCACCACCGGTGGATTTTCGGGAGGTTTCCGCCCGGATCAAAGCAGTGATCGGGGTTATCCAGCAGCATGATTCGGTGGAGCGCTTCTGCAAGCTGGGCGCCAAGGTTGCATTCGGCAGTCCGGAATTCGCCGACGAGCATACGATTACTCTGGACGGCAAAAGAATTTCCGCCCGCGCCTGGGCGATCGCCACCGGCTCTTCTGCGTTGATCCCGCCGATTGAAGGACTCGACCAGACACCCTATCTGACCAACCGGGAGATCTTTTATTTGGAGAAACTTCCCGGCTCCATGATCATCCTGGGCGCCGGCCCCATCGCCGTTGAAATGGCCCAGGCTTTTTGCCGACTTGGCACCAGGGTGACGGTGATCCAGCGCAGCGGCCAGATTCTCAGCAAGGAAGACCAGGATATGGCGGGCATCGTCCAGCAGGAGCTTGAAAAAGAAGGCGTTGCCTTTGTCCTGAACGTTGCGGTGGTCCGGGTCGGGGATTTGGGTCGTGAGCGGGAAGTGGTGATCAAGAATGAGGCCGGCGAGATCCGGACCCTCAAGGCCGAGGCGCTGCTGGTGGCCCTTGGCCGTTCGCCCAATGTGGCCGGGCTTGGACTGGAAAAGATCGACCTGCCTTTTGATCGCCAAGGGATCAAGGTGGACCGGCGCCTCAGAACCAGTCACAGGCATATCTATGCGGCAGGAGATGTCAGCGGCGGCTACCAGTTCACCCATGTGGCCGGCTATGAAGGCGGGATTGTCCTAAGCAACGCCATCTTTCATCTGCCCAGGAAAGCCGACTACACCCATGTGCCCTGGTGTACCTATACCCATCCCGAACTGGCCAGCATCGGCATGAATGAAAAAAGCGCCCGCAAAGCCGGGATAGAGTATTCGGTATGGACCGAAGAATTCAGCGGCAACGACCGCGCACTTGCCGAAGGAGAGAGCGTCGGCCGGATCAAACTGCTGCTGGACAAAAAGGAAAAGCCCCTGGGCATCCAGATCCTGGGCCCCCAGGCCGGCAATCTCTTAAGCGAGTGGGTGGCGATCATGAACGGCGGGGTGGGGTTGTCGAAAATCGCCTCGGCCATCCATCCCTATCCCACCCTGGGTGAGATCAACAAAAAGGTGATCGGCTCGGTCTTCTCCAAGAAAATATTTTCCGGCCCCGTGCGCAAGGCGCTCAAGTTTTTTTTCCGTTATAAGGGCGCGGCTTGCGGACCGGAGGCAGGCGGGGCAAAAAGGCAGGAATGATTGCTTCCTGAGCCCTGGTGAGTTATTTTGCAAAACCTTGGCAAGCAAGCAGAGGAAATCCCTAGGAGAATATTTGCATGTTTGAAGAATGGCAACGCTTGGCGCAGGATGGAAACCCGGTGTATGTGCAGCCGGAAAGGCCGGACTGGTTTGTGCCCGACCATGAAGCGGACCGTCTGTTGCAGGAACTGCAACAAGGGGTTAATCCGGGGATTGCGGAAAACCGCAAGGATCAGGAGCTTGCGGCTCGGCGGCTTGTCTCCCAGCTTGCCGGCGGACCGGTGGCCCCGTATCCGGGCCGCTATCCGCTGCTCACCCTGAACAGCCTGAAGGAATGCTGGTTTCATCTCACCGACCGCTGCAATCTGGTCTGCCGACATTGTCTCTTTGCCGCCTCTCCGGCCCAGGCAGCCACCCTTTCTCCGGAGGCCCTGGCTCAGGGGCTTGCCGAAGCCAGGGGGCTTGGCTGTACCCTCTTTTATTTCACCGGGGGCGAACCCTTTATTTATCCTGGTTTTGTCGGCGCAGTGGCCGAGCTGCTTGCCGACCCGGCGGTGCATGTGGTGATTTTGAGCAATGGTCTGCTGATCAAAGAGCACCTGGCCGAACTGGCCGCCCTGCCCAGGGAACGGGTTCACTTGCAGCTCAGCTTGGATGGTCTGGCGGAGCGGCATGAGAAGCTGCGGGGCAAAGGCACCTTTGCCGGCTTGCTGGAAAGCCTGGGCTTGCTCAAGGAAATGAATTTCCCCCTTACCTTGTCCGTGGCGGTGAATCGGGGCAATGTGCGGGAGTTGGCCGAGATTGTCGCCTTTGCCGCCGAGCAGGGGGTCGGCAATATCCATCTGCTCTGGCATTTTGTCCGGGGCAAGGGCAGCCGGGAACAGTTTGTCGCCCCGGCGGAGATTCTTCCCGAATTGATCCGGGCCCAGGAGATGGCGGAGAAACTTGGGGTGTGCATCGACAATGTGGAGAGCCTGCGCAGCCAGGTGTTCAGTACCCCGGGCACCCGGCATGATCTGTCCAATACGGCCTGGGAGTCTCTGGCCGTGGGGCCGGATGGAATTATCTACCCCTCCCCCGCCCTGGTCGGCATCGCGGAGCTGGCCTGCGGCCCCTTAAGCGATGGCCTGGCGTCGGTCTGGCGGCGGAGTCCGGTTCTGGAGAAGATCCGTAAGGCGACCCTTGTTTCAAGCGAGGCCTGCCGGGCCAACCCTCTGCGTTTTCTGGTGGGAGGCGGCGATCTGGATCACAGCTATCTGGCCGGCGGCGCCCTGGTCGGGCATGACCCCTATGTGGAGCTTTACAACACTCTGGCCCTTTGGTTGATCAGCCGCCAGGTACGCCAATACCCGGCCCGGGCAAAAGGGGAAATTCTGCTGCGGATGGGCGAGGTGCGCCACGACTGCCCGGACGGGGGCCGGGAGGTAACGCTTACCCATTGCAACTGCGTGGTTTCTCTGGCCGATGACCAGGGGCACGCTACGGTGCGGGAGTTTTATAGCCGGGCCGCGCTTACCGCCAACGAGGAGATCGTTAATCCCTTCGCCCCGGACCAGGCCCTGGCAAACTTCATCCCGGCGGACTCCCGGAAGAAATCCTACGGCTGCGGCAGCCCGGTCAAGGATGCCGCGCCGCAGCCCGGTGAGGTGCTGGTGGATCTGGGCAGCGGCAGCGGGGTCGAATGCTTCATGGCCGCGGCTCAGGTGGGGCCGGCCGGCCGGGTGATCGGCATCGACATGACCGAGGAGATGCTCAGTCTGGCCAGGGCAGCCAAGGCAGAGGTGGCCGACCGGCTTGGCTATGACAATGTGGAGTTCAAAAAGGGCTTTCTCGAAGACATCCCTTTGCCGGACGCCGCTGCCGACGTGGTGATCTCTAACTGCGTGATAAACTTAAGCCCGGACAAGCGGCAAACCCTGCACGAGATCTTCCGTATTTTAAGGCCCGGCGGCAGGCTGGTGGTGTCCGACATCGTCACCGACGAAGCCATACCGGTGGCCATCAAAAACAATGAGCGATTCCGGGGCGAATGCCTGGGCGGGGCGCTCAGGCAGGAGGATCTGCTGGCCATGCTCAGGGGGGCCGGATTTACCGGGAGTACGCTGGTCAAACGTTTTCCCTACCGGCGGGAAGGAGAAACCCGTTTCTACTCGCTGACCTTCCGGGCGGACAAGCCAAAAGAGCCGCGGCAGGTTGAGGTCATCTACCGCGGACCCTTTGCCGCGGTGTGGACCGAGAGCGGGACCATGCTGCTCAAGGGTCGGCGGGTTACCGTGGCTCTAAGCGAGGCGGAAAGCCTGGCCGATTCCCTGTTTGTCCTCGACGCCCAGGGGGCGGTGACCAATCTGGCTCTGGAAGGCAGCTGCTGTGCGCCGCCGGCCGAGCTCTCTCTGCTTCAGGGCGGCGGCTGTTGCGGCGGGGGGCAGGATGAGCCTGCGCCGGGCAAGATCGTTCCCCTGCCCCGCCTGAGTTTACCGGGGAGCGGGCGGCACCCGTCGGGCTGTATGGCCTGCGGCAGGGAGATCACCTATCTCGCCCACGAGCGGGAAGTAGCCTGCCATTACTGCGGCGGGGTCAAGAAAACCAACGCGGTCTGTATCGAGGGCCATTATATCTGCGATGCCTGTCACCAGCAGGACGGGCTCTCCGCCATCCGGCTGCTCTGCAGCGAAACGAAAGAACAGGACATGCTGGCCCTGCTGGAGACGATCCGGCGTCACCCGGCCATCCCCCTGCACGGCCCGGAACACCATGCCATGGTGCCGGGCATTATCCTGGCTACCTACCGGAACCTGGGCGGCAGGATCAGCCGGGAGGACATTCTGGCGGGCATTGAGCGGGGCAGCAAGGTGCCGGGCGGGGTTTGCGGCTTCTGGGGCAATTGCGGGGCCGCGGCCGGGGTGGGCATCGCCTTCAGCGTTTTGCTTGCGGCCACGCCCCTCACCCCTAAAGCCCGGCAGCAGGTGCAGGAGATCACTTCCCGGGTGCTGGGCGAGATCGCCCAGACCCAGGGGGCGCGCTGCTGCCAGCGGGAAACGGTCACGGCCCTAAGGGAAGCGGCGCTTCTTTCCCGCCGGCTTCTGCCGGTGCCGCTTCTGGCCGAGGCGGATTTTGTCTGCCGGCAGTTTTCCGTCAACCGGGAATGTATTGGCAGGCAGTGCCCTTTGTGGCGCGAAGCGGCATTACGAAAGGAATCCTGTCATGCCTGAACTGCCGGAAGTGGAAGTGATCTGCCAAGGGCTTGCCCCCTTGGTGCTCAAGCGTAAAATTCTTTCAGTTTCCTACAGCAACAAGCGGTTGCGCAAGCCTTTTCCCAGGGCCAAAATGTACCGGCACGTCGAGGGCGCTTTCATCCTGGGGGTGGAGCGTCGTGCTAAATACATCCTCCTCCGATTGACCGGCAAGGCGGTCATGCTGTTTCATCTAGGCATGACCGGGAAGATCGGCATTTTTGCCTGCGACACCCCCCGCCGGAAGCATGATCATCTCCGCTTTCTTCTCGATAACGGCAAGGAGATGCGCTTTAACGATGCGCGCCGCTTCGGCTGTGTAGAGGTATATTCGGAAAAAGAGCTGCTGGGAAACGATCCCTTTGCCGCGTTGGGACCGGAGCCGTTTTCCGAAGATTTTTCCGCCGACTATCTGCAGCAAAAAGCGCGGGGCAGGAAGCAGCCGCTGAAAAGCTTTCTCATGGACAACCGGGTGGTGGTGGGCCTTGGCAATATCTACGCCAACGAGACCCTTTTTGCCGTCGGCCTCCACCCGCAAACCCAGGTATATCGACTGTTGAAGCTGGATTGGCAACGCATCGTCAACAAGAGCCGGCTTATTCTTGAAAAAGCCATTGCCATGGGAGGCTCCACTATTTCCGATTATGAGAACGTCCGCGGGGAGGCCGGGTATTTTCAACTGGAGCTGGCGGTGTATGGGCGGCAGGGGCAACCCTGCCCGCGTTGTGGCCAGCCGATAGTGCGCACCGTCTTGGCAGGCCGGGCCACTTTTTGTTGTCCAGTTTGTCAGAAAGAAGACATAAATAGAGTTTTTTGAGGGGAGTTGTATATTTTTTCTTTACTCGGGCGGGGAGTGGATGTATACAAAACATATTTATCACCCCCCTGACCGAGGGAATAGTTGGCTGGGTGATCCAGCGTGGTCACTACCAGGCGTGATGCGCATTGTCGCATTTATTAAAAACACAAAGAGAGGAAGAGAACCATGAAGTCAATCAAAATCACAGTTGCTTTTGCCCTGATGCTGCTTCTTGCCACCGGCATGATCGCTTGCAAGAAAAGCGAAGAAGTAGTTGCCCCGCCGGTTGAGCAGGCTGCTCCCGTCATGGAGCCTGCTGCTCCGATGGCTCCGGCTCCTGAGGCTGCTCCTGAGGCTGCTCCCGAGGCTGCTGCTCCTGAGGCTGCTGCTCCTGAGGCTGCTCCTGCTGCAAAGTAAATTGTTGTTTCATTTCCGGGCTGGGTTTTCCCCAGCCCGGAAATTTCCTCTCCCCTCGTTTTTCCACTTCCCCCTTGGTTACCCCGCAAAACGCTAGTCCATAATCTCCAGCAGCGCTGTGACTGCCTGGGAGAGATCCGTTGGGCTGTGATGGCGGGTTATGGATAATCTGAGCCGCGCTGTGCCTTCCGGTACGGTGGGCGGTCGGACGGCTGTGACGAAGAGCCCCAGCTTTCTCAGCAGTTCTGCTTTGTCCAGCGCGGCGCCGCTTTCGCCGAGGAGGATTGGGATGATCTGTGACGAGCCAAGGTCCGCACTGTAGCCCCCGGTGCGCAGCAGCCCCTTGAAATAACCAATTTTTTCATGCAGTTCATGGCGCAGCTTTGGCTCCTGCCGGATAAGGCGCACTGCGGCCAGGGAGGCGGCGGCAACCGCAGGCGGCAAGGCGGTGGAAAAGATAAAGCTCCTGGCCCGGTTGACCAGATAGTCGATCAACTCCCTGTTGCCTGCCACATAAGCGCCATAACTGCCCAGGGCCTTGCCGAAGGTGCCCATGGCCAGATCCACCCCGCTGCTCACCCCGTCTTCTTCGATAACCCCGCCGCCCTTTGCGCCGAAAACCCCGGTGGCATGGGCCTCGTCCACCATGAGCAGGCAGCCGAACCGCTCTTTGAGCGTCACCAGTTCGCGCAGCGGACAGCGGTCTCCGTCCATGCTGTAGATGGATTCCACCACGATCAACGCCGTGCCGGTCCCCCGTTTTTCCTTGAGCAGCTCTTCGAGATGATTGAGGTCGTTGTGCCGGAAGCGTACCAGACGGGCGCCGGAGAGACGGCAGCCGTCGTGGATGCTGGCATGGTTCAGGCGGTCGCTGAAGATCAGGTCGTGGCGGGCGGCCAGGGCGGGGATGATGCCGGCGTTGGCCATGTAGCCGGAGCCGAAGGTGAGGGCCGCTTCTTTGCCCTTGAGGCCGGCCACGGCTTCTTCCAGTTCATGGTGTACTGCGAGATCGCCGCTCATCAGGCGGGAGGCGCCTGATCCGGTGCCAAACCGTTGCAGGGCTTCCTGGGCCGCTTCAATCAGGGCCGGATGTTCGGCCAGAGCCAGGTAGTCATTGGAGGAAAAGTCGATCAGTTCCCGCGCATCGTCTCCGGCCAGGATGATCCTCCCGTTTCTCCGGCGAATCACCGGGCGCAGGCGGCGGAGTTCCCCTTTTTCTCGCTGCTGGCTAAGCCAAGCCTTCAGATCGACCATAACTCTCTGATCTTTTCGGCGAATTGAAGGTCTGCCTTCGGGGAGCGGCCCCGCTGGGTGAGATAGCCGCCGATCATCATGCCGTCGGCGCCGCCCATGAAGGCGGAGCTTAAAAAATCGGCCAGGGCGGACTCGCGACCGGCGGCCAGGCGGATGGCGGCCTGGGGCAGAATCAAGCGGTAGAGGGCGATGGCTCGAAGGATTTCCGTGATGCCCAGGGGGGGAAATCCTGCGCAGGGCGTGCCGGCCAGGGGGATGAGAATATTGAGGGGCACGGAATCGATCCCGTATTCGACAAGGCTCATGGCCATGGACAAGCGGTCGGCCTCGGATTCTCCCAGGCCGAAGATCCCGCCGCTGCAGACCTCAAGACCGACCGCCTGGGCCGCCTTGATGGTGGCAACCCGGTCGGCAAAGCTGTGGGTGGTGCAGATCCGCGGGAAAAACTCCCGGGAGGTTTCCAGATTATGGTGGTAGCGGGAAAGACCAGCCTCCTTGAGCCGGCCTAATTCGGCCTCGCCCAGAATGCCTAGGGAGGCGCAGACCTTGATCCCCACCTCCTCCCGGATGGCGCGGATGATTTTCAGCACCTGGAGTAGATCATCGCTTGCCAGTCCCCGGCCGCTGGTTACCAGGGAAAAACGGCTCGCCCCGTTTTTTAGGGCTTCATGGGCGGCGGCGAGAATCCGGGCTTTGTCCAGCAGGGGATAAACCGGCGCTTCTGTTTGGTAATGGGCTGATTGCGCGCAAAAATGGCAGTCTTCGCTGCAGCGGCCGGATTTGGCGTTGATGATGCTGCACAGGGAAAAGGCGGTCCCCCGGTGGGCAAGTTTGGTCGCCAGGGCCTGCCGCATGAGTTCGGCCAGGGGCAGGGCCTGGAGGTCGGTGATGTCGAGCGGCTGGTCCATAAGTAGTAGCCTTGGGAAAAAGAACGGCTAAAAAAAACTAAACAGCGGCAGCAGATACCCTGCCCTATTTGAGGCCGAAGATGCCGCCCTTCTTGCCGGAAAACGCCGGGGTGCGGCTTTCCGGCCTTGCTGGCCGGGATTTCCCGGTTCTGGGCCTGGGGCTCTTGGGGACGTAAGGTGAGGAAGGCAAGGGATCCGGCTGCCCCGCCAGGTGGTTGGCAGGCGCGCCGCCAAGGGCTTCCTGATAAAGCTGAAGAAACAGCAGACCATCGGAAAAATAACTTTTGCGTTTCAGCCAGGCCGGCCAGCTCTGTTCGGCGCCGTGTCGGGCAAAGACCGGGAAATTTGCCAGCAGCAAGGTGATCTCTTCCTTGGAGGCCCGTTTTACATTGAGATGCTCCAGATGGGAATCAACCTCCGTGCGCAGGGTGCGGGCAAAGCCCTCCCGGCCTTCGGCCGGCAGAGTCGCAAAATTGAAGCGCGCCTGGGCCCAGGGCAGCAGCAGAACCGCGAGCAGAAGATGCTCCGGCAGGGGGGTGCCGTCGGCATGCAAACGGTCAATCACCTGGCAGAGAGCGAAGAGAAGGCGGCTTTGCTCCGAGGGTTCATCCGGCCCCCGGCTGACGATCCCATCATAGCAGGGCAGCAGGATAAAGAACAAACCGCTGGTCACGGCCAGCCGACACCAGGGGGCGCAGGCGCCACTGTGCAGGTCTTTGAAGAATTCGTCCCTGACCCGGGAATCAGGGCAGAGGCGCAGGGTGTCCAGGTTGGCGATAATGGCCTGCCAGGTGCGCGCTTCAATGGTGAACCCGCTTCTGGCCGCATGGCGAATGGCCCGCATCATCCGAACGGGATCCCGAACGATCCTCCGATCCGCTTCCCCGACCATGCGGACGATCCGGTTGTTGAGGTCGGCCACCCCGCCAGCGTAGTCAATGATGGTAAAGTTTTCTATTTCATAGAACAGGGCGTTGATGGTGAGATCCCGCCGGAAGGCGTCCTCCGCTTCGGAGCCGAAGGTGTTGTTGTGGGCCAGCACCTCGTCCTCTTCTCGGTCGCCTTCTTCAAACTCGCTGCGGCAGCGCAGGGTGGAGACCTCGACTATCTTGCCGCCGAAGAAAAAGACCTGCACCAGCCGAAAGCGGCGCCCGATGATCCGGCTGTTGCGAAAAAGGGTACGCAACTGTCCGGGTCTGGCATTGGTGCTGATGTCGAAATCCTTAGGGGTTTTACCTAGGTAGAGATCGCGGACCGCGCCGCCCACCAGGTAGGCGGAAAAGCCCGCATCGCGGAGCCGGTGCATCACCTTCAGGGCCTCGCGGTCGATATCCTTGCGGGAGATGGGATGTTCGGCCCGCGGAATGATGAGGGGCTCCGGCAGGTCAGCGGATGGGTCCATGAGGTTTTCCGGGCGGGAGGGCAAAGGGTGGGGGCTCCTGCTTAATATGTCGCCGTAGGTTCTTTGTACATGGATTCGGCTTGGGAAATAAACTGGTCGAAAACCTCGCGAACAGTGAGGATTTCCTTGATTTTAAAGACATTTTCCCCGGAAAAGACCAGGCCATCCTCCATGTTGCCCTCGCAGGCAGCGGTGAGCCGGTCGCTGATGCAGTAAACATGGTCGCATTTTTTCAGGCATTTGTATTTGCATTCCTTGGCCTTGAGGTCGGCATTGTTCAGCAGCTGCTTGACAAAAGGGGTCTTGATGGCCCGGCCCGGCAACCCCACCGGGGACTTGATCAGAGAGATGTCTTCCTGGCAGGCCTGGAGCATGGCCTGCTTGAAGCTTTCCGCAACCGAACATTCCTTGGTGAGGACAAAACGGGTAGCGATCTGGATGCCGTCCGCCCCGTGCTTGTCCATCATCTCCGCCATTTCATAGCCGTTGGTGATGCCGCCGGCCGCGATCAGGGGCACCTTCTTGACCACCTTGCGGATCTCGGGAAAAAGCTCGCGCAGTGCCACGTTGGTGCCCAGATGGCCGCCCGCCTCCTTGGCCTCGACTACGATGGCCGAAGCACCCAGTTTCTCGGCGAGCATGGCAAAGGAGGGCGAGGAAACGATGGAGACGATTGGGGTGTTGGTCTCCTTGCCGATCTTGAAGATATCCCGGGAAAAACCGGCGCCGGTGACGATCATGTCCACTCCGGCTTCGATGGAACCCTGGACCAGACTGTAGAAATTCTTCATGGCGAACATGATGTTCACCGCAATGATTCCTCTGGTTGCCGCCTTGGCCTTGCGGATATCGGCCTGGAGCTCTTCCAGGGGAATGGCCGAGCCGCCGATGGTGCCGATGCCGCCGCACTCAGCCACGGGAATGGCCAGGGCCGAAGTGGAGACGCGGATGGACATGCCTCCTTGAACAAGGGGAACCGGGGCGGTGAACTTGCCGATGGTAAGGGGGGGTAGCTTCATGAAAGTCTGGTGCTCCGTTTAAATTCATGGGCTGCAACTTGTTTCGTTACAGCCCTTTATGCCGGTCACGGCAATTTCAATATTACAGTTATTTTTGCACGATGGGCTTATGGGTCGTTACAAAACAACCCTGACTGTAACCATTTCGTTACGATCCCTAAACCGTCACGATCTTTTCAATATTACGGGTATGTTCGAACAACTGCTAAGGACGAATTAGCAACTATGCTTTTTTTAGTTTTTTTTGTCAAGAAAACTGACTGGCTCGTAAAACAAGGAAGAGTCACTTGTCCCGTGATGCACATGCAAAAAGTCCACAAACCTGCCAGGCCAGAAGGCGGGTTTCCGCTTGGGGGGAGAAGATTTTTGGTCTTTTTTGCCGGGTTCTGGGTTAAACTATTTTAAAATAGCTGCGCTGTGGCGGGAAGATGTACCCGATTTTTATTCTTTTTTGCAACATATATATACTGATCAGGGAATGCTGCACTATGCCTATTCACCCAAGCCGCATCGGCTTTGACATAGACGGCGTGGTCGCCGATACCATGGAGGCCTTTATCCGCCTGGCCTGGACCGGATACGGGGCCAGGTTGCGTCCGGAGGAGATCACCGAGTTTCAGGTGGAGGATTGTCTGGACCTTGACCCGGTCATGGTGGCGGAAATTTTTGGCCGGCTGCTGGAAGAGCCCATGGCCTGCGGCCTGCGGCTTATGAGTCACGCCCGTCAGGTGTTGACCGGCTTTGCCGAGCATGGCCCCCTCACCTTCATTACAGCCCGCCCGCAAAAAAAGCCCATCGCCCGTTGGCTGAAAAACGAACTGGGTCCGCAGGTCTATGGCCGGGTGCGGCTGGTGGCCACCGGCGAACACGACAACAAGGCCGACTTTATCAAGGGAATGGGGCTGGCCTTTTTTGTGGATGACCGGGTCCAGACCTGCCTGCAGCTCGCCCGGGAGGAGGGCATCCAGCCCATTGTCTACCGCCAGCCCTGGAACCAGGGCAAGCATGATCTGCCCGAGGTGGAGAGCTGGCGCTCTATTCACGCCCTGTGTGATGGGCCGCCGCTCGGGGAGGACGCCTGGTGAAGCAATGCCCCGTAACCGATTCCGGGGGAGTGCCCTGTGACCGCGTACAATGCCCTGCCTGCGTTCAGGCGATTCCTGCCCATAGAAATCCGGCGCCGACGGTGGATATCATTATTACCCTTGGCTCCGGTGTTGTCCTGGTGAAGCGGAAAAATCCGCCGCTTGCCTGGGCTCTGCCCGGTGGCTTTGTGGATTATGGGGAGTCGCTGGAGCAGGCGGCGGTGCGGGAAGCGTGCGAGGAAACCGGGCTTTCGATCAGGCTTGGTCGGCAGTTTCACACCTATTCCGCACCGGATCGCGACCCCCGGCAGCATACGATAAGCACGGTTTTTCTTGCCACAGCGGAAGGAACGCCAGTGGCCGGCGATGATGCGGGTGAGGTCGCGATATTTACCGAAGAATCGCTGCCGGTGCTGGCCTTTGACCATGCCGGGATTCTCAGTGACTATTTTGCCGCTGAACGGACTCACGTCGAGAATGAAAACTCATCGGTAACTATCCAGCTCAAGGCCGGAAACGAACAAAAACAACCCAAACCGTAACTATCCAGCAGTGCCGGCATAAGTTACGAGCTGCCAAGCTCAGCTATAAGCGGTCACAGGGTGCCGCAGGTTGCGGCACCCTGTGACCGCTTACCCTTGCCTGGTTTGAAGAATTACCCTCCCGCACGGGCCTTTGAAAAACCAAAAAAATACTGTCAACCGATAATATTCTCTCTCCATACCCAGCCGCAGCCTTATTCCCTTCTTTATTTGCTCTGTTGTTTCTGATAGTTATGATGCGTTTCGCGACAGGGACCCCCCTCGTTTTTCCTCGCATTCCTGATTCGTCCGAAGCAGATAAAAAGTTTGTATTTGCCCATATTCTCTGGTATATAAGCTCGATCTATCAAAGGAGGATTGTTTCCATGGCAACAAGCACAACAGCAACCACAACGGATTTAGATGTAAATGCAGGGGAAATGAGCTTTGCTCAGCTTTTTGAGGCAAGCCAGAAGGTAGCGGAGGTGGGTGAAGTCGTGCTCGGCACCGTTATCGCCCTGGTCAACGACTTTGTCGTGGTGGACATCGGCGACAAGTCGGAAAGTGAGATTCACTGTTCCGAATTCAAAAATGAGAATGGCGAGATCGAGGTCAAGGTTGGCGACGTCTTTGACGTCTTCGTGGAGAAACGGGAGATCGACGGCGGTCTCAAGCTTTCGCGCGAAAAGGCCATCGGCATCAAGGTTTGGGAAGACATAGCCAAGATCCAGGAAGAGGACGGCACCATCTCGGGTCGGATCGACAACCGGGTCAAGGGCGGCCTTTCCGTCGATATCGGCGTGCCGGCCTTCCTGCCCTACTCGCAGATCGACCTTAGACCGGTCAAGGATCTGGACAGCCTCATCGGCCAGACCTTTGAGTTCAAGGTTCTCAAATATAACCGCAAGCGCAACAATGTGGTGATCTCCCGCCGCGCCATCCTCGAGGACGAGCGCAAGAAGCTGCGGGAAGATATGCAGTCCAACCTGGTGGAAGGCCAGGTGGTCACCGGCACCATTACTAATATCACCGATTACGGGGTATTCATCGACCTGGGCGGCATGGACGGTCTTTGCCACATCACCGATCTCTCCTGGGGCCGGGTTTCCCATCCCTCCAAGCTGTTCAAGGTGGGCGAGGATGTGCAGGTCAAGATCCTCAAGTACGATCGCGAGAACGACAAGGTTTCCCTCGGCGTCAAGCAGCTCAAGGAAGATCCCTGGTCCACCGTGCAGGAGCGCTACCCCATCGGCGCCAAGGCCATGGGCAAGGTGGTTTCCATCACCGACTACGGGGTGTTCGCCGAACTGGAAGAGGGTGTGGAAGGTTTGATCCATGTCTCCGAGATGTCCTGGTCCAAGAAGACCCGGCATCCGTCCAAGATTGTCGGGGTTGGCGAGGCGGCCGAGGTGGTTATCCTCAACATCGACGTGGACGCCAAGCGGATCTCTCTCGGCATGAAGCAGTTGCAGCCCAACCCTTGGGATCTGGTCAGCGAGAATTATCCGGTGGGCTCCATCATCGAGGGCAAGATCAAGAACATCACCGACTTCGGCGTCTTCATCGGCATCGAGGAAGGAATCGACGGGTTGATCCATGTTTCCGACCTCTCCTGGACCGAGCGGATCAAGCATCCTTCCGAGAAATACGCCAAGGGTGAAACCATCCAGGCCGTGGTGCTCAAGATCGACCGCGAGAACGAGCGGTTCTCTCTTGGCGTCAAGCAGCTGGAGCCGGATCCCTGGCAGGCAGCCATCGAAAAATATGCGGTGGGCACCACCGTGCAGGGCAAGATCACCAATGTCACCGAGTTCGGTATCTTTGTGGAAGTGGAAGATGGCATCGAAGGGTTGATTCATGTTTCCGAGATCAGCAAGGACAAGGTTGCCACTCCGGTTGGCTTGTACAATGCCGGCGATACCGTGGAAGCCAAGGTGATCAATGTTTCCGCCAAGGACCGTAAGATCGGCCTCTCCATTAAGGCACTGACCGATGATTCCGGCCAGGGCTCCTACGAGGAGTACAAGCAGAAGCAGGCCAAGAGTGGCCCGTCCACCATTGGCGATCTCATGAAGGAAGAGATGGAGAACAAGGCCCAGGAGTAATCAAGCCGAAGTCGTTGTTTTAAAGGTGGACAATATGGAGCTGTTGCGGAGTGGTCAGGATGTTTCGTAATGGCTCCTAAATTTTCATTCCGGGTTTGTCATGTCACAAGGGTTATTCCGCCACAAGCATCCGGTCTTTACGGGATTATTGGTCCTGGGGGCTATCATGCTGTTTTTCTGGGGCGGGATAACCTTTTTTGTTACCAGCCTCACCGGTCCTTCCAAGTCGGAGCTTTTTTCGAAGGAAGGAATCGGGGTTATCGAGGTCAAGGGCGTTATCCTCGAAGCCGAGGAGACCATCGAGAATCTGGTGGCTTTTCGGGAAGAGCCTAAAATAAAGGGGATTGTTCTTAGAATTGACAGCCCTGGCGGGGCGGTGGGCGCCTCCCAGGAGATTTATGACGAGGTCCGGCGGACCAGTGCGCTCAAGCCGGTGGTCGTCTCCATGGGTTCGGTGGCGGCTTCGGGCGGCTTGTATGTTTCCCTGGGCGCCAGCAAGATTGTTGCCAACCCCGGCACCCTGACCGGCAGTATGGGAGTTATTCTCAAGTTTGTCAATCTTGAAGGGTTATTTGGCAAGATCGGCTACAAGAGCGAGGTGGTCAAGAGCGGCAGGATGAAGGATATCGGTTCTTCATCACGGCCCATGACTGACGAAGAGCGGCAGATGCTCCAGGGCATGATCGATAATGTCCAGGGTCAGTTTGTCCAGGCGGTTGCCGAAAGTCGGTCTTTGCCCGTGGCTGAGGTAAGAAAGATTGCCGATGGCCGCATTTTTTCCGGACAGCAGGCCAAGGAGTACGGCCTGGTTGATCAGTTGGGCAATTTCAGCGATGCGGTCATGCTGGCTGCAGACCTGGCCGGAATTAAGAGCGAAAAGATGCCGGAACTTATCTATCCCCGGGAAAAAGATTTTTCCTTTCTGCGGCTGATTACCGGTAATAAAAGTGAATCGTTGTTACAGCAAACAGGATTATCCGGTCCGATGCTGGCCTATGAATGGACAGGGACTTTGCGATAGGAGTATATTAAACGATGTTGAAACGGGATTTGGTAAATGCAGTGGCCGAGGAAATGGGCGCATATCTGAAAAAAGATGTGAGTCAGGCCGTTGATATCATGCTGGAAACTATAATTGAAGCCCTGGCCGAGAATCGGCGGGTCGAAATCCGTGGCTTTGGCAGCTTTTCTGTGCGTCAGCGCAAGGCGCGGACAACCAAAAACCCCAGGACCGGCAAGGTCATGAAGATTACCTCCCGCAAAAATTTGCATTTCACCATGAGCAAATCGTTGAAAGACGCTCTGATCCAGAACGGGAAGTAGCCGGGGTAAGGCCTTTGTGATTGTTCTCCCTGCTCAGAAATGAAGGGTGTTGCCCTTCCCCAGACGCAGCACTTCCGGGGTCTCACCGATGAGCGAGACTACGGATGACGGTTCCGGGTAGACCGTGCCGCCGTCAATGATGATGTCCACCAGGCGACCGAACTGCGCTTCGATTTCAAAGGCCTCGCTCATGGGCGGATCATCCGGGTTCTGGATGGCGCTGGTGTTGAGCATCGGATTACCAAGGGCTTCGATCAGCGCCAGGCAGATGGCGTTGTCCGGCACCCTGATCCCCACGGTTTTCTGCCGGCTGAGCATGACTTTGGGCACCAGCTTTGTCGCCTGCAGGATAAAGGTGTAGGGTCCGGGCAGATCTTTTTTCATGATCCTGTAGCTTGTGTTGGCAACATGGCAATAGGTGCTGACGTTTTTGAGGCTTGAGCACATGAAGCTGAAAGGCTGGTGTATCGGCCTCTTTTTTATTTGATGGATCCGCTTGATTGCCTTCTGGTTGAACATGTCGCAGCCGATGCCGTAGACGGTGTCGGTGGGATAGCAGATCACCGCCCCTTTGCGCATGGCATCCGCCGCCTGTTGGATCAAGCGGGGCTGTGGGTTGTTCGGATTGATCTCAAGTAGCACGCGGCGATCCTTTTGGCGGGATTGGGTTTGGCAGGCCGAAGCCCGGGGGCGGTTACTGTTCCTAATGCCATTTTGCTCATTTCAACGGCTAACCCCTTATGAGCATTGGGATTCTTGCCCCATATTGTACGGCACCCCCCAAGAAAAGGCAACAGCCAAGGTAACTATCCAGCTCAAAGCCGGAAATGACTCGAACCACCAACCGTAACTATTCAGAAGTGCCCCAGGTTGCGGTACACCCAGAGGGTATAAGTTTCGCTAGGGCAGACAAGCTGCCCAGCTCAGCTATAAGCGGGACGGCGAAGCGTACATCTGGTACGTGAGCCGGCCCGATCGCCGCAAGATGGGGGGTTGCTGGATAGTAACCAGCGAAGCGCGATGATCACAGCCTGCGGCATGGATATAGGGAGCAATAGTTTCCGTTTGCTGGTGGCCGAAGTGGAAGATGGGCGTCTGCGTCCCTTGATCCAAGATCTGGTTACAGTCCGGTTGGGCGATGGGCTTTGGGCCAGCGGTCTGCTTGCGCCAGCCGCCATGCTTCGAGGCGAAGCGGCTCTCGTCCGTTTTGTCGAGAAAATGGCGCCCTACCTTTTGCACGTAATCGATCACGAGGTAAGCCCACAAGGGTCAAATAACCACGGAATAAGCGGCCACACGGTGCCGCAGGTTGCGGCAAGCGGGACGGCGATGCGTACTTTTGTCCGAGAGCCGGACCGATCGCAGCAAGATGTGGTGCCCTGTGGCCGCTTACCTTTGCACTCTGTGCGGGTCTGCACCACCCATGCCGTGCGCCAGGCCGCCAACAGCCAAGACTTTCTCTCGCGGGCCGAGGCTTTGGTCGGGCTGCCGATCGAGGTTCTTTCCGGCGAGGAGGAGGCCCGTCTTGCTCTGTTGGGGGCGCTTTCCGCCCTGCCGGAAGAACAGCTCCGCGAGCCGCTGCTGTTGGCGGACGTTGGGGGAGGCAGCACCGAGATTATTCTTCAGGACGCCATCGGAAGCGAGTCCCGGCTGATAAGCCTGCCCTTGGGCGCAGTAGGGCTAAGCGAGGAATTCGGTGCGGATCGTCAGGCCATGCGCGAGAAAATCAGGGAGACCTTGACTCCGGCTTTGCGGAGTATCGGCGGGGAGAATACGGTCGGACAAGGCTTATCGCTGGTGGCTTGCGGCGGGACCGCGACCAGTCTGGCCGCACTCGCCCTGGGGCTGGAACGCTATGACGCCAGGCAGGTCCAGAATTACCTTTTGCACCAGCCTGCGTTGCACCGGCTGGTTGCCTGGCTGGCTGCTCTTTCTCCTGCCGAACGCAACATTCTCCCCGGCTTGGCCGATGGGCGCGGGGAGATCATCGTGGCCGGGGCGTTGATCTTGCAGGAGTTGCAGCAGGCCCTGGCCAGCCCCCCTTTGCTGGTGAGCGATGCCGGGTTGCTGGAGGGTATTCTCCTGAGCGGGGCAACAGACTGCTGAGGGTGGCGGAAGATGTGCGCTTCCGCAAACTCGCCATTGACCTGGGGATTTAAAGTTTTTTATAGTGAAGACTATACGGTTTTTTGGTAAGCGTTCACCAAGGGCAACCCGCTTTCAGGTAAACCCAGGACTGTAAGCGTTCAGCAGTGCCGCAGATGCGCGAAAGAGGCCTGCGAAGTGTGCTATTGCACATAAGCAGGCTGATGACAAAGCAGATGTGGTGCTGCTGAACGCTTACGTTTTTTGCCACCCGTTTTCAGGGTGGCGCTCCAGTATCTCAGATCGCTTTGACAATATCGAGGCGCATCACCTGCCACAATTTTTTTGAGGGAGTCCGCTGATGTCAATTCAGACCATTGAACATGCCTATACCTTTGACGACCTGCTCCTGGTTCCCGCCGCTTCCGAAGTGCTGCCCAACGAGGTGAACCTGGCCACGATGCTGACCAAGTCGATCACCCTTAATATTCCCCTGGTCAGTGCGGCCATGGACACGGTCACCGAGCATCGGGCCGCCATCGCCATGGCCAGGGAGGGCGGCATCGGGATTATCCATAAGAATATGAGCGTGGACGAGCAGGTCCGCGAGGTGCGGAAGGTCAAGAAGTCCGAGTCGGGCATGGTCATCGATCCGATCACGGTGAACGATGCCCAGACCGTGCGGGAAGTAAACGAGATCATGCGTAACTACCGGATCTCCGGGGTGCCGGTATTGCGGGGTACCAAGCTGGTCGGCATTGTCACCAACCGCGATCTGCGCTTTGTTTCCGACGAGGACCTGCTGGTCCGGGATGTCATGACCAGCAAGAACCTGGTTACCGCCAAGGCCAGCATCACCCTGGAGCAATCCAAGGCTCTCCTCCATGAGCATCGGATTGAAAAACTTCTGGTGGTGGACGATGAGGGCAATCTCCAGGGCTTGATTACCATCAAGGATATTGAAAAGATCAAGAAATACCCCAACGCCGCCAAGGATGACCTGGGCCGGCTGCGGGTGGGTGCGGCCATCGGTGTGAACTCCTCCCTGGATCAGGTGGAGAAATTGATCAATGTCGGGGTGGATGTGGTGGTTCTTGATTCCGCCCACGGCCATTCCCGTAACATCCTGAACGCCCTGACCAGGATCAAAGACGCCTTCCCCGAGCTCCAGATCATTGCCGGCAACGTGGCCACGGCGGAAGGGGCCGAAGCCCTGATCCGGGCGGGGGCCGATTGCGTCAAGGTCGGAGTCGGGCCGGGCTCCATCTGCACCACCCGTATCGTGGCCGGAGTCGGGGTGCCGCAGATGTCTGCGATCCATAACTGCTCTAAGGCCGCGGAGAAATTCGGCATCCCGGTGATTGCCGATGGCGGGATCAAGTACTCCGGCGAAATCGCCAAAGCCATCGGCATCGGGGCCAGAGTGGTGATGATCGGCAGCCTCTTTGCCGGCACTGATGAATCGCCCGGCGAGACCTTCCTCTACCAGGGGCGAACTTACAAGGGCTACCGGGGCATGGGTTCGCTCGGCGCCATGAAGCAGGGCTCCAGCGACCGTTACTTTCAGGAAGGGATAGAGAGCCAGGAAAAATTCGTACCCGAGGGAATCGAGGGCAAGGTGCCCTATCGGGGGCCACTTTCCGATATGATTTATCAGCTCATGGGCGGCCTGCGTTCCGGCATGGGCTATCTCGGCGCGGCCACCATCGAGGATCTGCGCCAGAAGGCACGGTTTGTCAAGATCACCGCCGCCGGGCTCAAGGAAAGTCATGTTCATGACGTGATCATAACCAAAGAGGCCCCGAATTACCGGTTGGGTTGAAAATAGTGCAAAGTGCAAAACACAAAGTGTAAAATGGAAAGTTACAAATGCAAAGCGTAGCGCATAGCGGGGGATTGCCCTTAACTTTTCATTATGCACTTTTAACTTTTAATTATTTTCACCAAAGGTGAAAAATGGATATCCACGGCGAAAAAATACTGATTCTTGATTTCGGCTCCCAGTACACTCAGCTTATTGCCCGTAGGGTGCGGGAGGCCGGGGTGTATTGCGAGCTCCACCCTTGGGACATGACCTCCGAGGAGATCAAGGCTTTCGGCCCCCAGGGGATCATCCTTTCGGGTGGGCCCCAATCCGTGCATGAGGCCGAGACCCCCCGCGCCGCCGAGGTGGTTTTCACCCTGGGGGTGCCGGTGCTCGGCATCTGCTACGGCATGCAAACCATGGCCGCCCAGCTTGGCGGCGAGGTGGAGGCGGCAGGCAAACGCGAATACGGTTATGCCCAGGTGCGGGCCCGTAATCATTCCCGGCTGCTTAAGGATATCGAAGATCACACCAGCCCCGAGGGCTACGGGCTGCTCGATGTCTGGATGAGCCACGGCGACCGGGTCAACCATCTGCCCGAGGGGTTTGTGGCTATCTGCGAGAGCGACAACGCCCCGCTGGCCGGGATGGGGGACGAGAGCCGCCACTTCTACGGGCTCCAGTTTCACCCGGAGGTGACCCATACCCGCCAGGGCCAGCGGATCATCGAGCGCTTTATCCACGAGATCTGCGGCTGCGGCCGTCTCTGGACGTCGAGCAACATCATTGACCATGCCATCGCCCAGATCCGCGCCCAGGTTGGCGAGGATGAGGTGCTGCTGGGGCTATCCGGCGGGGTTGACTCCTCGGTGGTCGCGGCCCTGCTGCACCGAGCTATCGGCACCCAGCTCACCTGCGTCTTCGTTGACAATGGCCTCTTGCGACTGCATGAGGGCGATCAGGTCATGACCACCTTTGCCCGGCACATGGGAGTCAAGGTGCTGCGGGTGGACGCGGAGCAACGCTTTCTCGACGGACTCAAGGGTGTGGCAGACCCGGAGCTGAAACGCAAAGTCATCGGCAATACCTTTATAGAGGTCTTTGAGGAGGAGGCGGAGAAGCTGGCCAATGCCAAGTGGCTGGCCCAGGGCACCATCTATCCCGATGTTATCGAGTCGGCCGGGGCCAAAACCGGTAAGGCCAAGATGATCAAGAGCCATCACAACGTGGGCGGGCTGCCCGAGCACATGAAGCTCGGTCTGGTCGAGCCCCTGCGGGAGCTGTTCAAGGATGAGGTCCGCGTCATCGGGGTCGAGTTGGGGTTGCCCTATGAAATGGTTTACCGGCATCCCTTTCCCGGCCCAGGGCTTGGGGTGCGCATCCTGGGCGAGGTGCGCAAGGATTACGCCGACACCCTGCGTCTGGCCGATGAGATTTTTATCGAGGAGCTGCGCAAGAACGAGCTTTACGACAAGGTCTCCCAGGCCTTCACCGTCTTTCTCCCGGTGAGATCGGTGGGGGTGGTCGGCGACAACCGGCAGTACGCCCATGTGGTGGCCTTGCGGGCCGTGGAGACGGTGGATTTCATGACCGCCCGTTGGGCGCATCTTCCCTATGATTTCCTCGACCATGTCTCCCGGCGGATCGTCAACGAGGTGCGGGGCATCTCCCGGGTGGTCTACGATGTGACCGGCAAGCCGCCGGGAACAATCGAATGGGAGTAAGCGTGCCTTTCAGAAAAGGCACAGTTGAAAGTGCAAAGTGCAAAATGGAGAGTGAAAAGGCAGAGTCAATTCCCCACTTTTGCTTTTCATCCGCAACTTTTAACTTTTCATTTTGCATTTTTCACTATTAAGGAAAAGGGGTTGCCGTGAAAGGTGGAGAAAAAGAGTTGCGGGATCTGGAGTTGGCCAACCGGCTCCTGGATAGTTTTTCCCGGATTGCCTTGGTGATCAACACACCACGCCTTGACTATTCCGCGCGTTTGGGCCGGATACTCGAGGCTATCCTCGAGTATCTGGGGGTGGAGCAAGGCTCCCTCATGGTGCTGGAGCGGCAGAAGCATCTGGTGGTCCGGGCGGCAAGCCGGCCTGAGCTTATCGGCCATGAGCAAACCATTGACGATGAACGTTCCGTGGCCGCCTGGGTGGCCAGGCAGCAGGAACCCCTGTTTATCAAGGATATCTCCAAGGATAAACGGTTTGATAAAATGGGCCGGAACAGCTACCGGCGCAATTCTCTGCTCTCCATGCCCATCCTCCATAAAGGCAAGGTACTGGGTGTCATCAATGTAACCGACAAGATCGGGGAGCGGGATCTGCTCAAGACGGACATCACCCGTCTTTTTGACTTCAGCAGTGTTATCCTCTCCCTGCTGGTCCAGGAAAACCTGCAACAGGATCTCCGCCGGCAGCAACGCATCCTCCGGGAGCGTAACCGCGAGCTGCGGCATCAGGAGACCTTGCGGGGCGAACTCTCCCGGATGCTCATCCACGATCTCAAGGGGCCGCTTTCCGAGGTGGTGGCCAATCTCGACATCCTCTCCTACACCGTTTCCGAGGAAAACCGCGAGTTTCTGGATTCGGCCCAGATGGGGTGCGACCGGGCGGTGCGCATGGTTTCAAACCTGGTGAGCATCGGCAAGATTGAAGACGGCAAGCTCATTCCTATCAAGGAGGTGGTCGAGCCCGGTCCCATGCTGGCCGAATGTCTGAGCGCCATCAAGGGTATGGCCAGGATCAAGGAGGTGGAATTGATTCTGGAGGTTGAGGCGGATTTGCCGCGAATCGCTCTGGATCGGATTCTCATTCTGCGGGTGTTGCAGAATCTGCTTACCAATGCCCTGGGTTATTGTCCGGACAACACTACGATCCGTTTTGGCTGCCGTCGGGTGGTCGGTAAAAAGCGGCTGGAATTTTATGTGCAGGATCAAGGCCCCGGGATCCAACCAGCGAAGTACAGCACTATTTTTGAGAAGTACGCCAGAATCTCCGACAAGCAGGATGCCTTGGTCGGCACCGGCCTGGGTCTCTATTTCTGCCGTCTGGCCGTGGAGATTCATCGGGGCAGGATCGGCCTGGCGAGCGAACCAGGGAAAGGCTCTCGTTTTTATTTCACCTTGCCCCTGTAATACAGCGCACTCGCCACGGACGATAGGGTAAGCGATCACATGGCACCATATCTTGCGGCGATCGGCACCCGGCGCACGTACCTGATGTACGCATTGCCGTCCCCGCTTGCCGCAACCAGCGGCACCCTGTGGTTGCTTGTCCCGTGGCTGTACCTGTGTGGCCCACCCCGTGATCGGTTACACGATAGACAGTAAAGGAGAGAAAAGCAGGATGAAGCTCAAAGCTCCTAAAGACATGATTTTTCTTGTCGTGGACGACATCGACAACATGCGTCGCTCTATCAAGGCCATGCTGAAGCTGCTCCATTTCGGCAAGGAGTTTTACGAGGCGGCCAATGGTCGGGAAGCCTTGCCGCTTCTCAAAGATGAGAATATCACCATAGATTTTATTATCTGTGACTACAACATGCCCTACATGTCCGGCACTGAGCTGCTGGGCCAGATCCGTGCCAGCAAGAGATTGCGCGATATCCCCTTTCTTATGGTGACAGCCGAAGCCAACATGGATGTTGTTGCCGAAGCGGCCGAGAATGATGTTGACGCATATCTTACCAAGCCCTTTGTCACCGCGACCTTGGAACAGAAGGTTCTGGAGCTTCTGAACCAGAGCAATAACCCTTCCCCCTACAACCAGCTACTGCTCCAAGTGCGCACCCGTGAAGAAAATGGCGATTTTGACGGTGCCATTGATGCGGCCAGGGAGGCGGCCAAACTCAATGACCGCTCCTCAAAGCCCTATCGGGATATGGGGCGACTCTGCGGGAAAAAGGGCGACTTGAAAAAAGCCCAGCTCTGTTTTGAAAGGGCGGTGGAGATTAATCGATTGGATGTCAGTTCCTACCATGCTCTGGGTCAGATATATTTTCGTCAGGGTAAGGTGGAAATGGCTATGGAAAACTTCAAGCGGGCCATGGAGATCAGCCCAAGGCATGTTGATCGGGCCGTTAATTTTGCCAAGTTGCTTATCAACAAGAAACAGTTGCCAGAGGCGGAAAAAGTCCTGCGTCTGGCATTGAAAACAAAAAGTAACGATCTCGACTTCAAGGAAGAGATTGGAAATGTTTGTAACGATTGCGGCTTGGGGGGGCTGGCGGTTAAATGCTATCGCGAGGTTTTCAAGGCAGCCCCGGAACGAGCCTATCTCAACAAGAAAATCGGCATAGCCCTGTATGCGGTGGGCGAATATAATGAGGCGGTCAAGGTGCTTGAAAAGGTGGCGGAGAAGGCACCCGAGGACATCGAGCTTTTTCTGGCCCTGGGCAAGGCCTATTTTTCCATGAAGCGATTGATTCTGGCCGACCAGTGGGTCTCGAAGGTGCTTCGCCTTGATCCAAGCCACAAGGAAGCCAGGGCTATCCTGAACAAGTGCCTGTAAATTTGATGGACTCGTAACAAGTAAATATTGGTCATTCGGTGGCTGGACGTTGATGGGGTGGATGATTATCTATCGATTTGCAAGGGGAAAAATGTTCCATTGTCGTTCATCAGCGACCAGGAGGAAAGTAACTTCTTGAAACTTTGCAACAGTCTATGATGTTTCGTTTCTGAACCTTGAAGTAACTCCGCCCCCTAGTTATCCAAGGCCCTCCTTACACTTTCTAAGCTCCACACAACTCAATTCCAGCCCCGAGCCAATCGGCGCGGGGTTTATTCGATTTGCTTCGGCTCCGCTCTTTGTGATTGCCATCTTCACCTCACCACCGGCAGCTCATGCCAGGAAGTGGTGTAGGAAGGCGACTTTCTGGTCTGCTTATTCTTCCATGGTCGCTTAAAACCAGCGGAACCACTTTGCAGGGTATCCCTGCCCCACCTCCGGTTGATCTTGTCCAGGGCAGCCATAAGTTCCCCCTGTTCCTCATGTTTGGCGCGGAAAAGGTGCTGCTGCTCATGACTCGAGGCAACCAGGTCCACCAAAATGACCCCCACCTTTCGGTAGGAGAAGCCGGGGCGGTAAAGTTGCCTGAGCGCCTCGCTGGCGTGGTGGATCAACGCCAAGGTTGAGGCTGTTGGGTTTGGCAGATTGACGGTAAGGCTGTTGGCGTACTGCGGCTCGCCATCCCGGAACCGGTTGGTGGTGAGGTACACCTGAAGACAGCCGGCCTTTTTATGCTCTGCCCTGAGTTTTTCGGCAGCAATCGAGACGTAGGCAGAGAGTGCCTCCCTGAGCCCGGAAAGATCGGTCACCGGCTGACCGAAGGAGCGGGAGCTGGTAACCGACTTCCTCCTGGGCGCCGGGACCTCCTCAAAGGGAAGACAGGAAACGCCGCGCAGCTCCATGGCGGTACGCAGGCCGGTGATGGTGAGATGCTTTCGCAGCCAGGTGTCGTTGGCGTTCTTGAGATCAAGTGCCGTGCGAATGCCGTAAGTGAATAGCTTTTGGCTATGGCGCGGCCCGATACCCCACACCTCCCCCACCTCGATGGTGGCGAGGATGGCCTCAAGATTCTCCTCCGGCAGCACGAAGATCCCGCCGTGTTCCGGCTGTTTCTTGGCGATCCGGTTGGCGATCTTGGCCAGGGTCTTGGTGGAACCAAAGCCGATGGAGACCGGAATGCCGACCTGCTTCCTGACCGTGGCCCGGATGTGGCGGCCGTTATCCAGCAGCGCCTGGGGTTTCCCCTTTGCTTGCCGGAAGAAGGCCTCGTCGATGGAATAGATATCCACCTCGGGTTCGAGCTGGGAGAGGATACCCATGACCCGCTGAGAAAGATCCCCGTAAAGAGGGTAGTTGGAAGAAAAGACCTGCACCTGGTGAGCCTCCATCAGCTCGCGACACTGGAAAAAGGGGGCGCCCATCTTGATCCCCAACTCCTTGGCCTCGTTTGAGCGGGCAATGATGCAGCCGTCGTTGTTGGAGAGCACCACCACCGGGCGGCCTTCGAGCCTTGGGCTGAAGAGCCTTTCGCAGGAAACATAGAAATTATTACAGTCGAGGAGAGCGAAGATCTGAGCCATGGCCGCGCCTAAAGGGAATGGATGACGAAAGCGACGACACCCCAGATCTCGCAGGCCATCTCCTCGGTGAGATCGATGGGGGGATAATCGGGATTCTCGGCCAGTAGCTGCACCGTACCATTCTGCCGGAAGAGTCTTTTCACCGTGAGTTCGCCGTTGAATACCGCGATTACCACCTTGCCGCTCACCGGTTCGAGTGAACGGTCCACCACCAGGATATCGTCGTGGTGGATACCGGCGCCGAGCATGGAGTCGCCTGCCACCCGCACGAAGAAGGTGGCTGCCGGATGCTGGATCATGAGTTCGTTGAGGTCGAGTTTGCCCTCGATGTAGTCATCCGCTGGCGACGGAAACCCTGCCGAGACCCCGCACGCGAACAGCGGGCGCCTGAGGTTGGTCTTGCGATCGAAGCCGTAAACCGCGGAGATGGTAGGGTCGGTTTTCATGGTGCCACCTTACCCGATTTTTCGGATTGCACCAAGGGGACCAAGAACTGCTCCGCAAATGTCCGAAAATCGAACATGATCTCATCCTCACACGGAAGCTGGCCAACTTCGGGCAGGTGGAATATGAAGCCCCAGCAAAAACTTCATGCCGGATAATAATGATCGTGGTAATTCTAATCACTGAAGGTTTTAGACAGGCGGGTGAGTTGGAGAACTTAAGGGTCTCTTTTGGTAATGAGAAGGAAAAGTGGCTTTTCAAGACCTGCCCCTCGGCCCTGCTCTAGAGCATTTTGCGGGTCAAGAAATGTACTACGGACATTTCTCATTATGGGAGATCGATTATGAGTTCAAAACCTGAAGGAGCCGGAGCCCGAGCCTGTTGGTTTGTCGGAGCCTCGTACGGCGGAACCGATGATCAGACCCGCCGTTTTCTACAGGAAGGCATTTGGGAAAATGGCTATCAGGACAAATACCTCGACGCAGTAAAGTCCATCCAGGTGGGGGACCGTATTGCGATCAAGTCGTCCTATACACGGAAGCACGATCTCCCCTTTGATAACCGGGGCCAAACCGTTTCAGTCATGGCGATCAAAGCCATTGGCACGGTAAAGGAAAACCTCGGCGATGGCCGCACCTTGAAGGTTGACTGGAAACCTTTCGAACCTCCTCGCGAGTGGTACTTCTACACCAATCGAAGCACGGTCTGGCGGGTTTTGCCCGGCGACTGGACAACAGACGCCTTGATCGGATTCACATTCGAGGAAAAGGCGCAAGACATCAACCGGTTCCGCAATGCCCCTTACTGGCGCGAGCGTTTCGGTGATAGCGCCGTCGACAAACGCCGTTTCAAGTGGACCCACTTCTACGAGGCGGTGGCCGACAAGCTCCTTACCTTTCGGAATCGGCGAGATGAGCTGATTACCGGGATTCATGCTATCGCCTCCAGGGTTGATGGTCTCTCCAACCTGCAGGATCAATTTGCGGATGGCTCATATGGCCCCCTGAAGGACATCTGCCCATTTACGGCCATGGGCATATTCAACCGGGGGATAACCGATACCAATCGCAAAGCTATTGCGAGCGAACTTGCCAGCCTTCTTGGAGTGTCCGAGCCTGTTCCAGGTTCCTTTGAGGGGATTCCGACTCTCAACAATCAGAAGTCATGGTTTTTCGGGTTCGACAACAAACGCCAAGCAGATGACATTGACACCCTCTGGGAAGCATTCGCACAGGCAATTGCTTTTGCGCAATCGAATGATGCTGATACACGGTCGACATTTGTCGCTGCCTACGACAACGCGACGCAGCGCCATGGTGTGGGGTGGAACCTTACCATGGGGCTTTACTGGATTCGTCCTTGGAATTTCCCGACCCTTGATGGACAGTCCCAGCGTTACATCAGCAAGAAGCTCAACATTCAGGTTGGCTTGAACGGCCCCAAGGGGCGCTGCAACGCCACTGATTATCTGACAGTTCTGGACACCCTTGAGGCTCGCTTTCAAGAGGATGCGTATCCAGTTCATTCATTCCCAGAGCTTTCCCTTGCCGCTTGGCTTTTTAGAGACAGCGGGACAGCTGCCAATCCATACGCGACTGACCCGGATATTCAGGATATTGAAACCGATGATGAAGAAATTTCACCAGACGGAATAGCCGACGACCTGCGAGGCCTGCTGCCAAAGTTTGATGATTTAATGATCCCATTTTTAAAACTCATAAGAGACGAGCAGGAGCATCTCGCAAATGAGGTCTACCAAAAAATGAAGTCGGAAATGGGACTCGAAAAGTATGATGTCGTAACTCTTGAGTCGACAGGACAGCCTTTGTTCGACAATCGTGCAGCTTGGGCAAAGTCTTATCTGAAAAGGGCGGAACTGGTTGATTTTCCTCGAAGAGGGTTTGTTCAGATTACCGAAAAAGGCTTGGCTTTATTGAGCTTGCCTCAAGCTGAGTTAGGTAAATATAGGCGATTTACAGATTTCTTTTCTACTTCACTTCCGGTTGTGGATGAAACTCGACCAATTGAGCCGTATTCGATAGACGATATTATTGGCGATGGATGTTTCCTTGCCCGAGAAAAACTTGAAAAGATTCTCGAGCGCCTTCGAACCAAGAAAAACCTGATCCTCCAGGGGCCGCCGGGAACCGGCAAGACCTGGCTGGCCAAGCGATTGGCTTTCGCTTTTATGGGGCAACGCGACGACAGCAAAGTCCGAGCGGTCCAGTTTCATCCGAACCTTTCTTACGAGGATTTTATTCGTGGCTGGCGGCCGGTGGGCGACGGCAAGCTCACGCTGGTGGATGGGCCTTTTGTGGAGATGATGAAGGCCGCCGCAAAAGATCCGACATCAAGGCATGTCGTCGTCATCGAAGAAATCAATCGCGGGAATCCCGCACAGATTTTCGGCGAGATGCTGACGCTGCTTGAGGTGGACAAGAGAACCCCGAATGAGGCCCTGGAGCTTTCCTACAAACGGTCGGATGGCGAGCGTGTTTTCATCCCGGACAACCTCTATGTTATCGGCACGATGAATATTGCCGACCGCTCCCTCGCGCTGGTCGATCTGGCGCTGCGGCGCCGTTTCGCCTTCATCGATCTGGAACCCACGCTCGGCAAGCCCTGGCACGATTGGGTTCAATCCCAGTGCGGTATTGATTCAGAAATCCTTGTCGAAATCGAGAAGCGTCTCATTGCCCTGAATAATGAAATCTCAGCCGACACCGGACTCGGGCCTCAGTTCCGAGTGGGGCACAGCTATGTCACACCGCCGTTTGGTGTTCCCATCAGTGATGCACGGGAATGGTTCCGCCAGGTGGTTGATACCGAGATCGGCCCACTACTTGATGAATACTGGTTCGATGCGCTCGAGAAGTCCCGGAAGGCGAGAGAACGCCTGCTTGAAAGGTTCTGATCGTGACATTTGCCGCAGCCAACTTGATATCAGACGCCCATGAAGGGATTGGCCGGATCGGCCGCATCCCGGTGCGCAACCTTTGGCTGCTAATGCTGTACGCATCGGATCTGTTCAGGGATCTCGAAAAGGCAAAGATCGCCGTAGAGGATAATCCGGACGATATCGCAGACCTGGTCGCAGAAATGCTTTGCCGTCGCGTCGAGCGCCATATTCAGCGCAACTTGAGTTATGGCTACCAATCACGGGAGGCAGTTCTTGGTCGCGTGCGCGGGCGCATCGACCTGCTGAACACCGAAAGGAATCGACTGCTGGATCGCGGGAAGGTTGCTTGCCGGTTCGATGAGCTGACAATCGATACCGCCCGAAACCGCTATGTCCGGACGGCACTGGAGGAAATATCCAAAATCGTTCTCCGTGGTGCGTTGGCACACCAATGCCGGTCGTTGGCGGCAAGCTTGAGACGCATGGGTGTAGCCGGGGAACGCCCGAGTCGTGGCGAGGTTTCCATCGACCGCTTCGGAAGACACGATGCAGATGATCAGCCAATGGTTGCTGCGGCCCATCTTGCCTTCAACCTTGCCCTGCCTACAGAGTCCGCGGGCGCAAAGCAATTATCGTTGCCGGATAGAGAAATAACCTGGATTCGGAAGCTTTACGAGAAAGGGATTGCCGGGTTCTACGATGTCGTACTTTCCCAAAGAGGATGGCGCGTCGGCGCGGGCAAAACGATTGGCTGGCAGGTTGAAAGCAAAAGTGTGGGCATAGACAAAATCCTTCCCTCCATGCGAACCGACATCATCCTTGACAACTCGGACGCAGGACGCCGCATCGTCATCGATACGAAGTTCAACTCTGTGGTCACCCGTGGTTGGTATCGAGAAGAAACATTGCGAAGCGGATATGTCTATCAGATTTACGCCTACTTGCGATCTCAGGAAGGTAATGGTGATCCGCTCTCGGAAAACGCCTCGGGCCTGCTCCTTCACCCCTCGGTGAGCGATATGGTTAACGAGGCTGTTGTAATCCAGAACCATGAAATTCGATTTGCCACCGTAGATCTTGGAGCGACGGCAATGGAGATCCGAGAGCAGCTTTTGCATGTTTTGGAATGATCCTGGAGCGCCCCAAGGGACGGGCTTCGTTACTCCTTCCACACATAATCTGAAGCACCCTTTACCGTCCGCGGGAAAAGGCACAGATCGGCCACCAATGGCAGCAATCAAGCGGCGGGCGTTGCCTGTTTCTTTTTGCGGTAAAGGAAGATGAGCAGGGCCGCGATGTGGGGCAACAGCTTGACCATATAATCCGGCATGGTCCTACTGCATAGGAGAATTGACATGAGTGTGCAAAACGACCCTCCAGCCTCTCTCGCCGCCATCCCCGCCGGCTACGCCGACTGGCTGGCGGAGCTGAAAGGCCGCATCCACATTGCCCAGCAACGCGCCAGCCTGGCGGTGAACCGTGAATTGGTGGCGCTCTACTGGCAAATCGGTCGCGATATCCTGGAACGGCAGGCAGAGCAGGGCTGGGGCGCCAAGGTCATCGACCGGCTGGCCCACGACCTGCGCACCGCCTTTCCTGAGATGAAGGGCTTTTCCCGCGCCAACCTGATGTATATGCGCGCCTTTGCCGAGGCTTGGCCGGATGAGGCAATTGTCCAACAGGCTGTTGGACAATTGCCCTGGGGTCATAACCTGGTTTTGCTTACCCGGCTGAAAAACCCGGCAATGCGTCTGGCCTATGCTGGGCGCGCCATTCAGCATGGCTGGTCGCGCAACGTGTTGAATATTCATATCGAGACCCGCCTGCTTGAGCGTAGCGGCAAAGCGGTTACCAACTTTGATGAGCGGTTGCCAGCCCCGCACTCCGATCTTGCCCGTGAATCGCTGAAAGACCCCTATCGCCTGGACTTTCTCGGCGTGGGCCAGGAGGCTGACGAGCGGGCCATCGAGTCTGCCATTGTTCAGCACATTACCCGCTTCCTGCTGGAACTGGGCGCTGGTTTTGCCTATGTCGGGCGGCAGGTGCATATCGAGGTCGGTGGTGACGATTTCTTCATCGACCTGCTGTTTTATCACCTCAAGCTGCGTTGCTATGTGGTGGTAGAACTCAAGGCCGGAGCCTTCAAACCGGAACACACTGGGCAATTGGGCTTTTATCTCGCCGCCGTGGATAGCCAGATGAAGGCGGAGCAGGATAACCCGACCATCGGCATCCTGTTGTGCAAGTCGCAGAACCGGGTGGTGGCCGAATACGCTTTGCGCGATTCAAACAAGCCCATCGGCGTGGCCGAGTACCAATTGGTGGCGGCCCTCCCTCAGGAGTTGCAAACCAGCCTGCCCAGCATCGAGCAGATTGAAAAGGAACTGGGAGAAACGGCTGAGTGACATCAAGCTGGCTCCATCTCGAAGGAATTTTGATACATTTTGCCGATCTTTTGTGGCGGGAACGACAAGAGCAAGACTTTCCATGCCCCATTTTTTTTTTTGCGTTGGTAAAACGAGGCGAAATGACAGCACATTTCTCACCGGATCGTATTTGCCGCGAGCCCCATCCATCCCATGGTTTACCGAAAAACTGGCAAAGTCAGACAAACATGAGTATTATATGCAACCAAGTGACGTCTTGATGCTTCACCCCCTGCAAACGCACACGTTCCTGCTTGGACACAAACCCAGGAGGATTCTTTTATGCACCGTTCCACCAGTAGACGCTCTTTCCTCAAGGTCTCGCTGCTGACAACCATGGCCTTTCTCCATCCGGGGATGGCAAAGGCCTCTTTTTCCACGGAACAGCCGTCAGGCCGACTGAATCTGTACAACATCCACACCGGCGAAAAAATCAACGCCACCTATCGCGACCCGGACGGCCAGTACAACCCCCAAGCCATTACAGAGCTGAACTGGCTGCTGCGCTGCCACCATACAAACGAGCAGCATCCCATTGATATCCAGACCCTGGATTTTCTCGACCTGATAAATTCCCGGCTGGGCCGCAACAACGAAATCCATATCATCTCCGGCTTTCGCTCGCCGGAATACAACAACCGGCTGCTCAGCCTCGGCCACAAGGTGGCAAAACACAGCCTGCACCTGGAAGGACGCGCCCTGGACATCCGCATCCCGGGCACGGCCCTGGCCACTCTCCAGCGCACCGCCCTCTCGGCCCGCCTTGGCGGGGTCGGCTATTACCCGAGCAACGACTTCGTTCATATCGATTCAGGAGCCTTCCGCACTTGGTAGCCAGGCCGGAAAAACCAGCCTCCCCCATCTCCCTGGCCCTGAACCTCTTCCGCTTGTTCTGCTGCACCCTGGTCATTGCCATACTTCCTGTTCCCGCCATGGCGGCACCCGAGGCCCCGTCGGCACGGGGAGAACTCTGCCTGCTGCCCGGATTGGAGAAGGCCCTTGCCCAGTACCGGCAGCTTGCCGCCCAGGGCGGCTGGCCCCAGGTTCCGGTCGGTCCCGCCCTGCGCGAAGGCGACCAGGATGAACGCCTCCACTTTCTTAAGGAACGCCTTGTTGCAAGCGGAGACCTGGCTGCGCCACTGGTCCAGGGAGACCTTTTCGATGGACTTCTCAAGGAGGCGGTGCAGAGATTCCAGGCCCGCCATGGCCTTGCCACCGATGGGGTGGTCGGGGCCAAAACCATGACCGAGCTCAATGTCCCCATCAGCAAACGCGTCCGGCAGCTCGCCGTAAGCCTCGAACGCTGCCAGCCGCTGCCGTCTCTTTTGGAACCGCGCCATATTCTGGTGAACATCGCCGACTTCACCCTCAAGCTGTACGAGGATGGTAAACTCCGGCTCTCCATGCCGGTGATCGTCGGCAAGACCTACCGGCAAACCCCGGTGTTCACTGGCAACATCACTTCCCTGGTTCTCAATCCGAGCTGGGAGGTGCCGCACAGCATTGCCACCAAGGATCTTCTCCCAAAAATCAAAAAAAATCCGGGGTATCTCAGCCAGTCGCATTTCCAGATATTCCGGGGCTGGAAGTCCAGCGAGGAGATCAACCCGGCCACCATTGACTGGGGAAACCTTTCCCCATCCCGCTTTCCTTACCGGCTGCGCCAGGAACCCGGACCCGCCAATGCCCTCGGCCAGGTGAAATTTCTCTTTCCCAATCCCTACGATGTCTACCTGCATGATACCCCGTCCCGGGCGCTGTTCCAGCAAAACTCCCGCACCTTCAGCTCCGGCTGCATCCGTCTGGCAAGGCCCCTGGACCTGGCCGTTTACCTTCTCCAAGGCACTTCCCTGGGCTCCATGGAGGCCCTGACCGCGGCGATCTCCCGCGAAAAGACGCTTACCGTGGCCATTCCCTCGCCCATCCCCGTCCATATCGCCTACATGACCGCCTGGGTTGACCGGGAAGGCATCATCCAGTTCCGGCCCGATATCTACAACCGCGATTAGGCTCTGCAATAGGGTTTAAAAAAATGGTGGCAGGGGGGCTGCTGGCAAAAGGTAATCATCCCCGGCTGGAGATAACGATCCCCAACACGATAAGGATCAGGCCGACCACCTTGTACAGGGTGACCTGTTCGCTGAGCAGGATGGCGGAGGCTAGAAAAACCAGGACAAAGTTGAGGCCCATGAAGGGGTAGGCGTAGCTGAGCTCAAAGGCGGTCATGGCCGCCATCCAGCAGAGCGAGGCGAGAAAAGCGGCGACAAAGCCGCTCATGATAAAGGGATCAAAAAAGAGCTTAAGCAGAAAGATCAGCTTGGGCAGCGTCTCGCCGGGCAGATTACCGTGAAACGGCACCCGCCACTTGATGATCAGCTGGCCGTAAACGGTGAAGAGGATCGTGCCGAAGATATAAAGATGCGCCATCAGTTTTCCCGTAAGCGATCACAGGGCACCACATCTTGCGGCGATCGGTCCGGCTCACGTACAAAAGTACGCATCGCCGCCCCGCTTACCGCAACCTGCGGCACCCTGTGACCGCTTGTTTCGTGGTTACTTGACCTTTGTGGGTTTGCCCCGTGAGCGGTTACGTTTCCCCCGCTCCATTCCGTAATCTTTTCGCAGACCGTGTCAATCTCCGCCTCTGTCATGCCATAATAGAGGGGCAGCCGGATGAGCCGTTCGCTCTGGCTGGTGGTGTAGATATCCCGGCCGGAAAAGCGCCCATATTTCAGCCCGGCCGGCGCGCTGTGCAGCGGCACATAGTGAAACACCGCCCCGATCTCGTCCTGTCGGCATTGCGCCAGAAGCGCGGTGCGCTCCTTCAGATCCTTGACCTTGAGATAAAACATGTGCGCGTTGTGGAGACAGGTTTCCGGGACCACCGGCAGCTCGATCACCCCTGCGGCGGCCAGGGGGCCAAGCTTGTCGCGGTAGGCCAGCCAGCTGGCGAGCCGGTCACCGTTGATGGCCTCGGCCATTTCCAGCTGCCCCCAGAGGTAGGCCGCTTGCAGCTCGGAGGGCAGATAGCTGCTGCCGATGTCCACCCAGCTGTACTTGTCCACCATGCCGCGGAAGAACTGGCTGCGGTTGGTCCCCTTTTCGCGGATGATCTCAGCCCTCTCGGTAAAGCGGCCATCGTTGATGAGCAGCAGGCCGCCCTCGCCGCCGCTGGTGTAATTCTTGGTTTCATGGAAGCTGTAGGTGCCGAGATGGCCGATGGTCCCCAGCGGTCGGCCCTTGTAGCGGCTCATCATGCCCTGGGCCGCGTCCTCGATGACAAAAAGGGAGTATTTCTCGGCCAGGGTCATGATCTCGTCCATCTCACAGCCCACTCCGGCATAATGCACCGGGACGATGGCCTTGGTCTGCGGGGTGATCGCCGCCTCGATCCGGGTCTCGTCGATGTTCATCGTGTCCGGGCGGATGTCCACGAAGACGATGCGGGCTCCGCGCAGGGCAAAGGCGTTAGCGGTGCTGACAAAGGTATAGCTGGGCATGATCACCTCATCGCCGGGCTCGATGCCGATGAGGATCGCGGCCATCTCCAGGGCATGGGTGCAGGAGGGAGTGAGCAGGGCCTTGCGGCAGACGAGCTGCTCTTCAAACCAGCGCTGGCAGCGCTTGCCGAACGCTCCGTCCCCGGAGATCTGCGGGCTCTTCATCGCTTCAAGAACGTACTGCTCTTCGTTGCCGGTGTGGGGGGGCTTGTTGAAGTGTATCATCGGTGCGCGCCTTTCATGAATTTCGGGGCATTACCGCCCTCGTTAAACAGCAGATCCACAATGCTCACCCCGTGCGCAAAGGGCGGGAAAAGCTGGGTATATTCGGGATAGCCGCGGTAATCCATCCATTCGACCTCTATCCCCGCCGCCGTAAAAAGCGCCACGTCGAGATAATCGCCGGCCGCGGGCCCGCTCAGGTAGGTGGTCGCGCCCAGCTCCTGGCATAAGGCCAACAGACGTTCACTTTTGCCCGGCGCCAGGGTGAATTCGCTGGAGCAGCGGATGGTAGTGGTGATACCCAGCAGCCCGTTGATGGCCAGCAGGAATTTGCGGTTGATCTCGCTTAAATATTCCTCGGTGGCCGTGCGGTAGAGCTCCTCAAAGAAATCCTTATACTCCTTGAAATACGCGGCCTTGGCATAGTTCTGCGAGATGGTCTTCCAGTGCTGCTTGTGCCAAAGGGGGTTGGCGATTCTGGTTTCCCTGATGGTCTGGGCAAGCGATTCCTGCCTTACCGGGATGGTGAGCCAGGCCGGGCCATTCGGGGTCTTGATCAGATTGCGGTTGCGCCAGTCGTTCTTGGTGTACTGCATGTCGTCGTAGAGCACGAACTCGTCGACGCTGCCGATGAGGTCGAAATACCCCTTCCAGGGGATATAGTTGGACTGAAGAATGGCGATTTTCTTCATGGCTGCGGCGCTTGTGAAACGGCGTCAATATTGACCGCTTCCGCAATGATGTAGAGCGGCCGCCCCTTGACCTCATCGAAGATCTTGCCGATATAGAGGCCCAGAATCCCCAGGATGCCGAAGAGCAGGCCGAACATGAAAAACATCGAGACCATCAGGCTGGTCCAGCCCTCGGCGATGTCGCCGTAGAGAAAATAGCTCAACACCAGCCAGAAGGCGTAGAGCATGCTGCCCAGGGCGATAAAGAAGCCGAACTGGATGAAAAGCCGCAGCGGCTTGTTGGAGTGGGCCACGATGGAGTCGATGGCCAGATTGATCAGTTTGCTGAAGTTATAGGAAGACCTGCCGTACAACCGGTCATCGTGCGCCACCGGAACCTGGGTTCTTTTGAAGCCGGCGATCTTGACGAAGAGCGGAAAGGAGCGGTTCTGCTCGCGATAGCGGTTGACGGTTGCAATCACCTGCCGGGAAAAGATGCCGAAATTGGCGATGGTCTTGTCATGCTCGGTATCGGTGAAATACTCCAAAACCCAGTAAAACATCCGGGAGGAGAGCTTCTTGAAAAAGCTGTCCTGCCGCTCCACCCGTTGCCCGAAAACAATGTCGTAGCCTTCCCTCGCCTTGGCATAGAGCTTGGCGATCTCCTCCGGCTTGTCCTGCAGGTCGCAGTCCATCACCACCACCCAGTCGCCGCTGGCATGGTCGAGCCCGGCGGTGATCGCGTAATGCTGGCCGAAATTGCGGGAGAGATTGATCCCCTTGATTTGGTGATCCTGACGGGCCATGGCCTGGATCGTCTCCCAGGAGCCCTGGGGGCAAGCGTCGTTAACCAGAATGATCTCAAAATCGTCGCAGATAGGCGCAATCGTTGCCGCCAGCCTTTTACATAGTTCTCCCAGACACTCTCTGCAGCCGTAAACCGGAGAGACCACGCTTATTTTTACTGGAGTGGACACGAGATTCTCCTTAGAAACAGTCTCAATATTTCAGACAATATCGAAGCCTGCAAAGTGAGTTCTGGTAAGCGATCACATGGCACCACATCTTGCGGCGATCGGTCCGGCTCACGGACAAAAGTACGCATCGCCGTCCCGCTTGCCGCAACCTGCGGCACCCTGTGACCGCTTGTTCCGTGGTTATTTGACCTTTGTGTGGTTGCCCCGTGATCGGTTACAAGTTCTGGTCCGGGGGATGCTTTTCCCGGTATCGGCTGCGTCGCCCGGCCATGGACGGACCGGGCAGCAGACGCCTCGGAGGCGGACAGGATGTCCGCCCGAGTGTCAATCGTCGGCAGAAGTGCCGACCATGAGGGAAAAGCATCCCCCGGACCAGAACGGCTCCCTATTGACACCCACCCCGAAGGCAGCAAAACCTCAATCACAGTTTTCATTCCTTCCCTTGAGCCCGGGCAGCGGGTTTTCGGCAAAGACCAGCACCTGGTAATTGGCCAGGGTAAACTCTTCCACCGGTGGGGCAAGGGAGAAATTCCGCATCCCATTGGCCCAGTCGGCAAGCCTTTCCTTGGGCACCAGCACGAAAACCCTGCCGGTGGTATAGCCCGGTTCATGCCAGCTGTCGCTGGTCAGCCACAGACAGCGATCCACCCCGCGGCAGTCTATGTCAAGGGGCCGGATGCGCACCTTCCCCTTGCTGAACACCGTGTAAACATGCGATTCCCAGTATGGGGCATAGCCATTGCTCAGTCCACGCCCCTTGAGGGTGTTGACCACCATCATCCTCTCCCCGGCCTTGTCCCGCCAGTCCGGAGGCGAGATGTTCCGCCAGGAGCCGAGGGCGGCGATCAGCAGAGCCAGGAGCAAAGCCGCCTTGACCGGCTTGGGGAAAAATCGCCAGAGCAGCACCGGGCAGAGCAGAACCATCATCAAAAAAGGGATGATGTAGCGGATGTTGTTGCGGGCGGCATAGGCGTTGTCGTGCAGGCTGCTGATGGAATAGATGAAAAAGATCAGGGCAAAACCGAGATAGGAAAGGAGCAGAAAAAATCTCTGCCCCCGGTCCAGCAGAGGAAAGTTTTTGCGGGCATAACAGGCGGGCAGGACCAGGACCAGGGGATAAAGCCCCAGCTTCAGCAGGGCGGTCACCCCGGCCAGGGAGGCCATCTCCACCTCCTCCCCCCATTCGGCGCCGATGAAATTCATCAGCCCCAGGAAGGAATGGGCCACATGCTCCGGAAGCTTTTGCATGGCAACGAGCACGGCATGGTTGGCGCCGGCGGCGTTGTGCAGCCCGGTAAAGACCAGTTTGTGGAAAAACGCCCCCAGAAAGATCGCCCCGCAACCGGCGACGGCCAAGGGCAGCCAGGGGAAAAGCAGCTCGCGCAAGGTGCTTTTTCCGGCCTCTGCCGGAGCCTCCTGCTCAAGATACAAAAAGGCAGCCAGGGCCAGGACAAAGGGCACCACATAGTAAACCAGGAAACGCACCGGGTTCTCCATGGTCACCAGAAAGAGCAGGACAAGAAAGATGCCGGTCAGCGCCGATCTGACAAAACGGCTTACCACCGGCGACCGGGCCTTGTTAAGCAACAGAAAAAAGGCGAGGAGAAAAGCAAAATACCAGGTGTAGGCGGCCTCGCCGTAAACCTCGCGCAAATAAAGGGGGGAATAGCCGAGGCCGATGACCACGCAACCCATGACCTTTGCCGTGCCGGAAAGCCCCAGTGAGCGGAGAACCCCGGCCAGCAGCAGGATGGTGACCGCAGTGGCCAGGGCCACGGAAACCCCGTGGGCGAAAAAGCCGTTTTCTCCGGCCATAACCCAGGGGATCAGGAGAAGATGTTTGTAGAACACCCAGAGATCGCCGTTGACATACCACCAGTCTTTAGGAAAAAGCGAACCGGTGCGGACGATCTCTTCCGCCAGGATATTAGCAATGGCGGCGTCGGAGTTGAAGAAAGCCTGGTACGAGCCGAAGATATAAAAACCTAGTCCGCCGAGGGTGGCGACGAGCAGCAACAGCGCGGCGGGAAAAGACCATTTCTGCATGGAGGTAGTTGGCAAGGTAGTCACTGCGCTCTCTGGGTCCGTCGTCGGCAGGAGGGGAACAGGGGCACAAGCCCGTCGGGAGATTCCGGGGAAACAGCCACCGACCATCACCTGCTTTGGCAACGGCATCGCGCCCCTTGAAAAAATACCTGCCCCAGGATGGATCGTCGCGAAATAATACAAAAAATTCTCCGGCACTGTCAAGGGGAATCAACGAACTCCCTAAGGCCTGCCGCCCCGAGAACTCACCAGGCAGCGCGAACACCAGCCAAAGCCGAATAATGGCGGTTTCCCCGCAAAAACGCCCAGATTCGTATCGTTATCGTGCAACGGCCATTGTCATTTCCCGCCATTTGCAGTATATAAAGCGGCTTACAAGAGCCGGCGCCCCTCATCCCCACGAAGAGCGCCGGGAAACGCACCCTGCTTCCTTCATTGCAGCCAAGGAAATATCATGATTACCGCAGTCAATATCGCCCTCTCCTACGGGAAAAGGATTATCTTCAAGGACGTCAACATCAAGTTCGCCCCCGGCAACTGCTATGGCCTCATCGGCGCCAACGGTTCGGGCAAATCCACCTTTTTGAAGATCCTGGCCGGAGAAAAGGAGCCGGACAGGGGCGAGATCGTGGTCGGCCCCAGAGAGCGGATCGCCATGCTGCGCCAGGACCATTTCGCCTTTGATGAAGAAACCGTGTTCAACACGGTGGTTATGGGCCACAAGAAGTTGTACGAGCTGATGCACGAGCGCGACGCCCTCTACGCCAAGCCGGAGCTTACCGAGGCAGACGGGATCAGGGCCGGGGACATTGAGGCGGAGTTTGCCGAGATGAACGGCTACGAGGTGGAATCCGAGGCGGCTGTTCTGCTCAAGGGCCTCGGTATCCCCGAGGAGTTCCGCGAGAAGAAGATGAAGGAGCTGGAAGGCGGCGACAAGGTGCGGGTGCTGCTCGCCCAGGCCCTGTTCGGCAACCCGGACGTGCTGCTGCTGGACGAACCCACCAACCATCTGGATCTCAAATCCATCGCCTGGCTGGAGGATTTTCTCTTCCGCTTCCAGAACACGGTGATCATCGTCTCCCATGACCGCCATTTCTTAAACCAGGCCTGCACCCACATCGCCGACATCGACTTCGGCGAGATTCGGGTCTACGTGGGCAACTACGATTTCTGGTACCAGGCCAGCCAGCTTTTCGTTAAGCAGAAACAGGACGAAAACAAAAAAACCACGGCCAAGGCCAAGGAGCTCACCGACTTCATCCAGCGCTTTTCCTCCAACGCCTCCAAGGCCAAGCAAGCCACCTCCCGAAAAAAGCTGCTGGACAAGCTGACCATCGAAGACATGCCCGCCTCGTCGCGCAAATATCCCTTCGTGGTTTTCAAGCCCGAGCGGCCCTGCGGCGACATCATTCTGGAGGTTACGGGCTTAGGCAAGGAACTCGACGGGGTCACGGTCTTGAACGACTTCAACCTCACGGTCCACAAGGGCGACAAAATCGCCTTCATCGGCGCCAACTCCGTGCCCAAGACCGCTCTTTTTGAGATCCTCACCGAAGGTATATTCCCGGATCGCGGCAGCTTCCGCTGGGGGATCACCATGTCCACCTCCTACTTCCCCAAGGAAAACAGCGCCTTCTTCGACAAGGAGATGACCCTGGTGGAGTGGCTGAGCCAGTACACCCCGCCCAGCGAGGGGGAAAACTTTGCCCGCGGCTTTTTGGGCAAGATGCTGTTCTCCGGGGAAGAAGCCCTGAAAAAAACCAGCGTGCTCTCTGGCGGCGAGCGGGTGCGCTGCATGCTCTCCCGGATGATGCTCACCGGGGCTAACGCCCTGATCCTGGACGAGCCCACCAACCATCTGGACCTGGAATCAATCACCGCCTTGAACAACGGGCTCATCGCCTTCCCGGAGGTGATTCTCTTCGCCTCCCACGATCACCAGATGGTGGCCAGCACCGCCAACCGGATCATCGAGATTCTCCCCAACGGGATCATCGACAAGAGGATGGATTTTGACGATTATCTGGAGAGTGCGGAGGTGATGGAGTTGCGGGAATCGCTGAGTAATGGAGAGGTGTCGTTGAGTCTGTAGTCGCAGTAATCCCCCATTGGCACGCCGCCGAGCACCGGAGAGGCTGCCGAAAAGGGGATTTGCACTGTTTGAGGCGAAGCCGAGTTTGCAAAGCCCCGGCAGCATCGAGGAGCACAGGGAATCCCGCCTTAGGCGGGACAAGTGCCGGGGTGCCCTTTCTTTGGTTCGTTTCTTTGGGCACGCAAAGAAATGAACGAAACCTATTTCCCGGCCCCCTTAACAGCTTCGCGAGCCAACTGGGTGATACGAGCCCAATCCCCTTGGGCCACCGCCTCAGGCGGCGCCACCCAGGAGCCACCCACACAGGCGACATTCCCTAACGCCAGATAGTCTCGGTAATTCCCCAAACCAATCCCCCCAGTTGGACAAAAAGTCACCCTGGGAAACGGCCCGGCAATGGCCTTGAGCATGGCAATGCCGCCTGCCGCCTCGGCGGGAAAGAACTTAAAATGGCTGTAGCCCCGGCGCAATCCGGTCATCAATTCGGAAATCGTGGCAATGCCGGGAATCAAAGCAATATCCCCCTGGTTGGCCGCGTCCAGCAGCTCAGGGGTAAGACCAGGGCTGATGGCAAAAACCGCCCCGGCCTCGCTCACCGCCGCAAGATCCTCGGCAGTAGTCACGGTCCCAGCCCCCACCACCGCCTCCGGCACCGCCTTAGCGATCGTCCGAATGGCCTCAACCGCAACTGGAGTCCGCAGGGTAATCTCCAGCACCCTGATCCCCCCAGCCACCAGAGCGCGGGCCAGCGGCACCGCGTGAGCTAACTCCTTGATCACCATGACCGGCACCACCACCCCTTGGGCAAAAACCTCACCAGGGGCCATCTTCCAGTTTTTTGTCAGCATCATCATCTTCTCCCTTCAGGGAAACCAAGAAATCATGGGCGTGCCCCTTGTTTTCCCGCAGAAACGATAGGCCATACGCCAATAACGCGAGCCGTTGGAATCCAGCAAGAACAGACCGCCGCCGTCCGACAGCTTATAAGGCCGATCAACCGGGAGGCTTTTCTTGATCGAAAGGTCAGTGAGCTTGTTTGAAGTGGCCATGTTGGTACATTATCACAGGCCGGTACGAGATACCAACAAATACACCAACAGAAACAGCGGGAACACATGGGAAACCGTGGGAACTCACGAGACACAAAAAAGCCCGCAAACCGTTATCCAGTGCGGGCGGTGAGCCTTTGTGGGAACTCACGAGAATACAGGATGGTGCCGGAGGTCGGAATCGAACCGACATGGGGTTGCCCCCGCGGGATTTTGAGTCCCGTGCGTCTACCAGTTTCACCACTCCGGCAGAATGGCGATGCCCCCGTAACGGCAGCATAGGACGAACATTATAGAAGCCTTGCCTGTCCCTGTCAAGCGATAAAGCCCCCGTTGAACCGTTCAGCAGCACCACATCTTCGGACGATCGGCCCGGCTTACGTACACGACGAGGTACGCAGCGCCGATCCGCTTGTTCAAATCTGAGGCACTGCTGAACGGTTACAAGCCCCCTTGTTTCAGTGGCCGGTTTCCAGGAAAATTTTCTGGAACCGATAAAAATAATCCACCCCCGACCAGACCGTCATCACCGCGGAAACGTAAAGGAGACCCAAGCCAAGTTCGTGCAGAAAAGTGTCGTGCAGAAAAGGGATGGATACAACCCCCAGGGGAAAGATCAGGATACAAAGCGCGGTGTATTGCATGATGCTCTTCAGTTTGCCCATGCCGCTGGCCGCGATCACGATGCCCGACGAAGCGGCCACGCCGCGAAGCCCGGTGATCACCAGTTCCCTGGCCAGGATGATGAACACCAGCCAGGCCGGGATCTTGCCCATGGGGATAAGCATGATCAGGGCCACGCAGACCAGCACCTTGTCGGCCACCGGGTCCATCAATTTGCCCAGGACCGTTTCGATTTTGTGCTTGCGGGCGTAATAGCCGTCTGCCAGATCGGTCAGGACGCCGGTCAGGAAAAGAAAAAAGGCGAACAGGCTTACCCCGATGCTGGGCTGGGGATAGAGAAAAAAGAGGAGCACCGGTGCCGTCACAAAACGGTAGCCGGTGAGCAGATTGGGAATGGTAAGGATCGCGTGTTTAGACATGATCTATTTAGCCGCCCTCAACCAGCTGGGGGAAAGGGAGGCCGCAGTCGTCATTTGTCGGTAGTGGTGCAGAACCTTGCTCACATACTCCTGGGTTTCCGGAATCAGCGGGATTCCCTGGGCGGCTTCAACCCTGGCTGGCCCGGCATTGTAGGCGGCCAGGGCCAATCTGAGGTTGCCGCCGAAGCGGGCCATCATCTTACGCAGATAATTGGTGCCGCCAAAGATGTTTTCCTGGGGGTCTAAAGGGTTGTAGACATTAAGGTCGGCGGCGGTTCCCGGCATCAGCTGCATGAGACCCTGGGCCCCTTTGGAGGAAACAGCCTGGCAGTCAAAGTTTGATTCGGTCTTGATCACGGCCTTGATCAGCAGGGGATCCATCGCGTACCGGCTGGCCGCCTTCTGGATATGCGCTTCATAAAGGCGTGGATCACCGGCCCGGGCTGGCCTGCCCCCCCGAAACCGCGACCGGGACTGCGCCCCGATCAAGGTGGCCCGATAGCGGGAATCGTTGGGGACATTGGTGAAATGCACGGTTCCCTGCGCGTCGACAAAGGTATAAATCGCCGCCCGGGCACCGGCCGGCGCCAGCAGTATTGCCCAGACCAGCATGGTCAGGAGTCCTGTAACCTGCGCCCTGTTTTTTCCCCTGTCATGTGTCTGAGCCATGCTATCGTCTCCTGGCAGCTGCCTCTTGCCACAACAGTATACTACGCTTTTGTTCTTTTTTCCCAATCGGCCAGAAATTGTTCCATGCCGAGATCGGTGAGCGGATGCCTGGCAAGCTGGGCGATAACCTTGAATGGGATCGTCGCGATATGGGCGCCCAGCAAGGCCGCGTCCACCACATGAAGGGGATTGCGGATGCTGGCGACAATCACCTCGGTGGCATAACCGTAGTTGTCGTAAATGTTCATGATATCGCTGATCAGATCCATGCCGTTCTGGGAGATATCGTCCAGTCGGCCGACAAAGGGGCTCGCGTAGCTGGCCCCGGCCTTGGCGGCCATCAGGGCCTGGCTGGCGGAAAAGACCAGGGTCACGTTGGTTCTGATCTTCTCATCGGCAAGTTTCTTGACCGCCTTGAGGCCTTCGGTGGTCATGGGGATCTTGATCACGATGTTTTCATGGATGGCGGCAAGCTCGCGACCTTCCCGGACCATGCCCTCGGCGTCGAGGGCGATTACCTCGGCGCTGATCGGGCCATCCACCACCTGGCAGATTTCCTTGATGATCTCAACAAACGGCTTGTTCTCCCTGGCGATCAGCGAAGGATTGGTGGTGACTCCGTCCACCATGCCCATGTCCACGGCTTTTTTGATTTCTTCGAGGTTGGCGGTATCAATAAAAAACTTCATCTATTCTCTCCTTTAATTATGGCCGCTCCTACAAGATCATCGTTATTAACGAAAACCGGGCTCAGCCGTTCTCCTTCCGATCTGTTTTATGGTAACCATCACGAGGTAAGCCCCCGAAGGTCAAATAACCACGGAACAAGCGGCCCCAGGGTGCCGCAGGTTGCGGCGATCGGGACGGCGATGCGTACTTTTGTACGTGAGCCGGACCGATCGCCGCAAGATGTGGTGCCCTGGGGCCGCTTACGTTTTATGGGCATCGCAATACATCTTCCGGCACTGCTCACTGCAAAAATATACAGGCGTATCACTACCATGTAACACAATTGCCTGCCTTTTGGGAATATAGATATGGCAGACCGGGTCTTCCACCAGCTCATCATGGACAGCAAGCGCACCCGGAGCCGCGGTCTGCCGGGGGCTGCCGACAACCCTTTTTTTAAAACCGCCGGTCAGCAGCCGGTAGACGACATAGAAAAATACCGCGAAGATGAAGAGCTTAACCATCGACTCCCTCCCCTCCCCGCCACGCCTGTCGCTCCACCCCTGCCAGCACCGGGAGTGCGCGGCAGAGTTCCAGGCTGGTTCGACCAAGGAGCGGATGCACATGCTCCGGCGCCAGCTCCGCCAGCGGCGCCAGCACGAAAAGCCGCTTGGCGAGCTGCGGATGGGGCACGGTCAGGGCTTGGCTGTGAATCATCATTTCTCCATAGTAGAGCAGGTCCAGGTCAACGGGTCTGTCCCTGGTCAGGGTGCGGTCGCGGCCCAGCTCCGTCTCGATGGCGAGCATGGCGACCAGCAGCTCCGGCGGCGAAAGGGTGGTGGTGATTTCGCCCACGGCGTTGGTGAACCAGTGTTCCGTGGCCAGGCCCACCGGCTCTGTCCGGTAGGGGCTCGACAGCCGGACCAGACTGATCCCCGCCACCTTGCCCAACCGTTGCCAGGCGGCCAGCAATTTACTCTGGCCATCCCCGAGATTGGAGCCCAGCCCGATAAAACAAGATTGCGGTTTTTCCACGGCTGCTAAGCCGCCACTGGTCGGCATAAGGGGGTGCGTAACGAAATAATCATTTCGTACGGACCCTAAATATCCTGCAACCCCAGCACGTCGAACATGGTGTAAAGGCCGTTGGGCTTGCCCGCCACCCAGGCGGCGGCCAGGGCCGCGCCCCGGGCGAAGTTGTCCCGGCTGTGGGCCCGATGGGTCAACTCCAGCCTCTCCCCAGCCCCGGCAAAATAGACGGTGTGCTCGCCCACGATATCTCCGCCCCGGATGGTCTGGATGCCGATCTCCTGGTCGGTGCGCTCGCCGATCATGCCGTGTCGGGAATAAACCCCCACCTCGGCCAGGTTGCGGTGTACGCCTTCGGCGACCATCTCCCCGAGTTTCAGTGCCGTGCCGCTGGGTGCGTCCTTTTTCATCCGGTGGTGGGCCTCGACGATCTCAATATCGTAGGCATCGCCCAGCAGGGCCGCCATCTTCCGGGCGATCTTAAACAGGACATTGACCCCAACCGCCATGTTCGGGGACTGGACGCAGGGGAAATTCCGGCTCAATTCTTTAAGCTCGGCGAGATTGTCCGCCGTAAGCCCGGTGGTGCCGATGACCATGGCTTTTTTCGCCTGGGCGGCCTTGCGGGCCAGGGCCATGGTGGCCTCGTGAAAGGTGAAGTCGATCACCACCTCGCCCTGATTCATAACCGCCTCGAAGCTGTCCGCCACCAGGACGCCCAGGGCGCCTACCCCGGCCAGTTCGCCGAGATCTTTGCCCAGTTCCGGGCTGTCGGGCCGCTCAAAGCCTCCAGCCAGGTTCAAGCCTGTCTGCTGATGCACCATATAGCTGATCCGGCGGCCCATTCTCCCTGCGGCCCCGGCGACAATAACCTTGGTCATGATTTTCTCCTTAAAATCAGTTGCCAGCAGTCAGCTTGCAGCTATAAGCTGACTGCTGTGCGCCTTGGCGCAACTTACACCAGCCCGTAACCGACGAGAACCTTCTTCAGCTTTTCCTCATTACCCTCGGTCATCTTGTACAGGGGCAAGCGCGGCAGTCCGGACTTGATCTTGCCCATCATCGCCAGGGCCGTCTTGGCAGGGACCGGGTTGGTATCGATGAACATCGCCTGCATCAAGGGGAACAGCTTGTAATGCAGCTCCTGGGCTTTGGCGATATCGCCGGCCATGGCGGCGTCCATCATCGCGGCCATGTCCCCGGGCGCCACGTTGGAGGTGACGGAGATGACGCCGGTGCCGCCGATCATCACGGTGGGCATGGAGGTGAAATCATCCCCGGACATCACCGCGAAATCCTTGGGGCAGAGACGGATGACTTGGCTGATCTGGTTGAGATCGGCGGTGGCCTCCTTGACCCCCACGATGTTGGGAATGGCCGCGCAGCGGGCCACCGCCTCCGGCAGCATGTTCACCGAGGTCCGGCCCGGCACGTTGTAAAGAATGATGGGGATATCCACCGCCTCGGCCACCGCCTTGAAATGCTGGTAAAGCCCTTCCTGGGACGGCTTGTTGTAGTAGGGGGTGATCATCAGGGCGCCATCGGCCCCGGCCTCCTTGGCGGCTCGGGTCAGCTCGATGGACTCGCTCGTGGAGTTAGAGCCGGTTCCGGCCAGCACCGGCACCCGTCCCGCCACGGTCTTGATGGTCAGCTCCACCACCCGATGGTGCTCGGCATGACTCATGGTGGCGGATTCGCCGGTGGTGCCGCAGGGAACAATACCATGGGTACCGCCGGCAATCTGGAACTCGATGAGATCCTGCAATCCCTGTTCGTCCAGCCGGCCATCAATAAACGGGGTGACAATGGCGACAAAGGCTCCGCGAAACTTGTTCATATCTTCCTCCTGTGTGTCTCTCAAAGGCAAAAAAGGGGTTGGCCCCTTACGATTTCGTTCTTATCGCTTCTTCGTGCAGCCGGCCTTCGTAGATAAAATGGGCCGGCCCTTCCAGATAGACCTCACTGATCTCCTGCCCGGCAAGGGCGTAATGGATGGTCAGCTGCTCGTCGCCTGAGGTGGTCACCGCCACCGGCGGTTGCACCTGGCCAAGAATCCCGGCGATGATCGCGGCGGCCACGGCCCCGGTGCCGCAGGCCAGGGTTTCCCCCTCCACCCCACGCTCGTAAGTGCGGACACTTAAGGCCTGGGCGCCAAGCTGCTGGACAAAATTAACATTGGTCCCGGCTGGCTGAAAATGCTCATGAAAGCGAATGCTCCGCCCCGATTCCAGCACCGGCGCCCGGACGATATCCTCGCCAAAAAGCACGGCGTGGGGCACTCCGGTATTAAGGCTGTGCACCACCTGTTCCAGGCCGTTGACCATGAGCTTTTCTTGCAGCCGCAGACCTGTGGGCGCGGTCATTTTGAGCTTGACCGATTGGTCCTTAACCTCCGCCTCGATGAGCCCGGCCACGGTCTCAAAGCGCATCCGCGCCGGGGCAATGCCCAAGGCAAAGGCAAAACGGGCAGCGCAGCGAGCGCCGTTGCCGCACATCTCGGCCCAGCTGCCGTCAGCGTTTAAAAACTGCCAGCGAAAATCCGCGGCCTCGCTGTTTTCGATCAAGATCAGCCCGTCCGCGCCCGCGGAAACCCGTCGTTCGCACACGGCCCTGGCAAAGGCGGGCATCTCGTCCCTGCGCATAAACAGGGTGCGGTGGTCAATGAGGATGAAGTCATTACCGGTGCCGCTCATCTTGGTAAAATCAATGGGAAACTGCATGGTCATGCGTCCTGCTGCTTAAGGAATTCAGGGATGCTTTCCCCCTGAATCAGGGTTTCATAGGTTTCCCTGGCCCGGATCACATGAAAATCGCTTCCATGCACAAGAACCTCGGCCACCCTGGGCCGGGAATTATAATTGGACGACATGGAAAAACCGTAGGCCCCGGCGCTCATCACCGCCAGCAGCTCCCCGGCCCCAACCGCAGGCATCTCCCTGTCCCGGGCAAGAAAATCGCCGGTTTCGCAGATCGGCCCCACCACATCGGCCACTGCCTGCTCCCGGCCGGACCGCTCCACCGCCTGGATCTGGTGAAAGGCGTCGTAGAGGCTGGGCCGGGCCAGGTCGTTCATCCCGGCATCGACGATAATGAATTTCTTGAGCCCTTTCTTGGTGTACAGCACCTTGGTGACCAGCACCCCGGCATTGCCAACGAGAACACGGCCCGGCTCGAGGATCAGGGTGCAGGCAAGTCCGGCCAGCTCCTGCTTGATGGCCCGGGCATACTCGGCAGGCTCGGGCGGCTCCTCACCGTTGTAACGGATGCCGAGCCCCCCGCCCAGGTCGAGATGGGTGATAGTAATCCCCTGTTCCCCGAGCTGAGCGATGAAACGCTTCACCTTGGCCAGGGATTCGACAAAGGGGGATACTAAAGTAAGCTGCGAGCCGATGTGGCAGCTCACCCCCTTGATCGTGATGTTGGGCAGCCGGCTGGCCGCGAGATAGACCCGCAGCGCCTCACCGATGGGGATGCCGAACTTGTTCTTGGCCAGGCCGGTGGAGATATAGGCATGGGTCTTGGGGTCCACATCCGGATTCACCCGGAAGGAGACCGGGGCCTTGAGGCCCATCCCCGCCGCCACCTCCTGGATTACGGTCAGCTCCTGCTCGGATTCGATATTGAGCATGAGGATGCCGGCGGTGAGGGCGGCGCGGATCTCGGCTGCGGTTTTGCCCACCCCGGAATAGACGATCTTTTGGGGATCAATCCCGGCGGTGCGGGCCCGGAACAGCTCGCCGCCGGAAACAATGTCCGCTCCGCCGCCCAGGCTGGCAAAAAGACGAAGAATGGCGATGTTGGCACAGGACTTGGCCGCGAAACAGGTGAGATGGGGGATGTCGGCAAAGGCCTGGTCAAAAGCGGCAAAATGGCGGGTCAGGGTGGCGGTGCTGTACAGATAAAAGGGGGTATCCACCGCCTCTGCCACTGCGGGCACGGCAACATCCTCGCAAAACAGGGTGTCGTTTTTATACTGAAAATCATGCATTCGCTATACCGTAATTTTATTTTGCCACGAAACCCACGAAATAACACGAAAGGGTTTTATGGATTATTCAGTTTTATTGCCTGATCTGGCAGATTATGTAGTTGTAGATTGATTCTCTCTTCGCCTGCTTGGCAAAATCGTATATTGCCGGACGTGGCTAAAAAATCAACCTTCCCCGCTCCACCACCCCACAAAAGCGGTTTTCCCTTTTCGTGTTCTTTCGTGGGTTTCGTGGCAAAAAAAATCAACCTTTTTACTCCGCCACCTCGTACACGGCTTCCAGGGAGTAGGTGCTTTCATTGGCTGGCCGGCCCTGGTCAAAGGCGGTGACCGAGTAATACCAGACCCCCTTGCCCTTGGGCAGCTTTGCATCCAGATAAGAAAGACCTGCCCCGCCAATTTCGCCGATGCGCTCCGGGGTCTGGCTTTGGGCAGAACGGCGGTAGATGCGGAAACCCGCCAGATCCGGCTCGGTAACCGTCTCCCAGATGATCTTGACCCCCTCCCTGGTGGCAACAGCCCTAACCTTCTGGGGCGGAGCCGGAGGCAGTAGGTCGCGCGGCACCCCGCTTACGGGCGGGCTGGTCAGGCCGGCCGCCTGGGTGCCCGCATGCAGGCGCACGGCCCGCACCTTGTACCAGTAGGCCCTGCCGTTCCGCAATCCCTTGTCGGTATAGGCCAGCCCCTCCATCAGCCCGCCCGGGAGCTCGGCAAAGGTTTCCCCTCCGTCGCTTGAGCGAAAGGCCTGATAGCGGATGGGGTCGGAAACCGGCGTCCCATCCAGCAGTCCTGTAGGTGGCTGCCAGCGCAGGGTAAGGGTCTTGTCCTCCTCCTCAATTCTGAAATTTCCTGGGGCCAGAAGGGGGGTATCCCAGACGACGGAAACGGTGTTGGAAGCATCGCTGCTGACAAACCAGCCCGCCTTGCTGCGCACCCGATACACATAGCGGTGATTGGGCCGCAGCAGAAGCTCCTGGTAGGAAACCCTGCCCTTGTCGCTGCTTTCCGCGATGATCTCGATGGGCGGGCCAAAGGGGATGGGGCAATCGGCGCAATAGTCCTTGGCCGGGATAACCGCCCGCAACAGCTCAAATTTCTCGATCCGGTAAGGTAGTCGGTCGCCCTGCACGGTTCGCCTGGGGTAAGACCAGGTCAGAGCCACCCCTTTTTCGTCCAGGTGATAGCTCAGATCGGTGATCGGCGCGGGCAGCACCGTGTCGGGCGGTACGGGCCGGGTCTTCTTGCCGCAACCGCTCAAGCCCGTGAGCAGAGCCAGTCCGAGAAGCAGGGGCATGATTTTCAGGGCAGCGGGCTTCATCGGCTAAGCCCCAGGGCGTCTTCCGCCCGGGCAAGGGCCTGGGCCACCACCGAGCCGGCGGTGCCGCCCAGGGAAACCCGGCTGTTCACCGAGCCGGCAATGGAAAGCACCTCGAAGACATCGCTGTCGATGGCCGCCGAAAAGGTCTTCAGTTCCGCCAGGGTAAGCTCGGGGAGCTCCTTGCCAAGGCTGAGGGCATAGGCCACGGTGCGCCCGACAATGGCATGGGCCTGGCGGAAGGGGATATCCTTGCGCACCAGATAGTCGGCCAGATCGGTGGCGGTCATGTAACCCCCGCCAAGACCTGCGGCCAGTCGCGCTTCGTTGAAGGTCAGGTTGGCCAAAAGCTGGGCCATGATCGCCACCGACTGGGAGACCGTGTCCACCGTGTCGAAGAGGGGCTCCTTGTCTTCCTGAAGATCGCGGTTATAGGTCATGGGCAGCCCCTTGAGCAGCATCAAGAGGCTCATGAGGTTCCCCACCACCCGGCCGCTCTTGCCCCGGATCAGCTCGGGGATGTCGGGGTTCTTCTTCTGGGGCATGATGCTGCTGCCGGTGCAGAAGCTGTCGGCCAGGGTGACGAAGGAGAATTCCTCGGTGGTCCACAGCACCAGCTCTTCGGACAACCGGCTCAGGTGGATCTGGATCAGGCTGGCCGCGGACATGAACTCGATGATGAAATCCCGGTCGCCCACCGTGTCCATGCTGTTGGCGGTGATGGCCGGAAAATCAAGCTCTTTGGCGACAAACTCGCGGTCGATGGGCAACCCGGTGCCGGCCAGGGCCGCGGCGCCCAGGGGCATGACATTGATCCGCTTCAGGCCGTCGGTGAGGCGTTCCCGGTCGCGGCCGAACATCTCATAATAGGCCAGGAGATGGTGGGCCACCAGAACCGGCTGGGCCCGCTGCAGATGGGTGTAGCCCGGCATCACCGCATGCTGGTATTTGCGGGCCAGCACCACGCAGGCCGTTTGCAGCTCGGCCACCAGCTCGATCAGGCCCCGGCATTCTTCCCGCAGATAGAGGCGGACATCAAGGGCAACCTGATCGTTGCGGCTCCGGGCGGTGTGCAGCTTTTCTCCGGCCGGACCGATCTTTTCCACCAGGGACTTTTCGATATTCATGTGAATGTCTTCGAGCTCCGGCCGGAAGACAAACTTGCCGGCCTCGATCTCCTGCTCGATCTGGGCCAACCCCTGGACGATGAGCGCGCCTTCGGCCTCGGAGATCAGCCCCTGCCTGGCCAGCATCCGGGCATGGGCCCGGCTCCCGGCGATATCGTGGCGATAGAGGCGGGCATCGTAGTGGATGGAGGCGGTAAAAGCAGCCACCGAAGCGGCGGTCTTTTCCGCGAACCTGCCGCCCCACATTGCCGGGTTATGGCTTTTCTCTGACAAAGACATAAGGAGTTGCCCAGGTTAATTGTTTGCTCTCTTCTTTTCCACCAACGCCTGAATGGTCAACCGCAGGGCGTTGAGGCGAATAAAGCCGCCGGCATCCGACTGGGTGTAAACTACGTCTTCCTCAAAGGTGGCAAAGCTTTCCTGATAAAGCGACTGGTCTGATTTCCGGCCCACCGGGATACAGTTGCCTTTGATCAGCTTGAGCCGCACCACGCCGTTTACCGTTTCCTGGGCGTTATCCATGGTCTTTTGCAGGAGCTTCATTTCCGGCGAGAACCAGAAGCCGTTGTAGATCAGCTCAGCATAGCGGGGGATCAGGCTGTCGCGGATCTTCATGACCTCGCGGTCCAGGGTGATGGTCTCCAGATCCCGGTGCGCCGAGCGCAGGATGGTCCCGCCCGGGGTTTCATACACCCCACGGGATTTCATGCCCACGAAGCGATTCTCCACCATGTCCAGTCTCCCGATGCCGTTAGCGCCGCCCAGGGTGTTGAGCCGGGCCAGCATGGCCGCCGGGCTGAGCCGTTCGCCATTGATGGCCACCGGGTTGCCGCCCGCAAACTCCATTTCAATATAGGTCGGCTTGTCCGGGGCCTTTTCCGGAGAGACGGAAAGCTTGAACATGCTTTCCTCCGGCTCGCTCCACGGATCTTCCAGAATGCCGCCCTCAAAGCTGATGTGGAGCAGGTTCTCGTCGGAGCTGTAGGGCTTTTCCTTGGTAACCGGCACGGGAATCCCGTGCTGAGCCGCATAGGCCATGAGCTTGGTCCGGGAATTGAGCTCCCAGATCCGCCAGGGGGCGATGATGGTCAGCCTGGGATTGAGGGCCAGGTAGGTCAACTCGAAGCGGACCTGGTCGTTGCCCTTGCCGGTGGCACCGTGGCTTACGGCGTCGGCCCCTTCCGCCTCGGCGATCCGCACCTGTTCCCGGGCGATGACCGGCCGGGCCAGGGAGGTGCCCAGCAGATAGGAGCCCTCATAGATGGCGTTGGCCCGAAAAGCCGGGAAGACATAATCCCGGACAAACTCTTCGCGCAGATCGGAGATGATCACCTTTTCGGCGCCGGTGGCCAGCCCCTTGGCCCGGACCTTGTCCCAGTCCTCCTCCTGCCCCACATCGGCGGCAAAGGCTACGACCGGCACCTGATATTCTTCCCGCAGCCACTTGAGGATAACCGAAGTATCCAGCCCACCGGAATAGGCGAGGACGATCTTGTTTATATTGGCAGTCACTGTGTACTCCTTGTTTAGTTAAAAATGAAAAGTGAATAGTGAAAAATTAACTGCCAGAGGGCAAAGAATCAGAGATTGGACAAAAATCTTCCACTTTTCACTCTCAACTTTTCATTTTTCATTACAATAGATGCATGGCCAAAATGGCCTTGTGGATATGGAGCTTGTTCTCCGCCTGGTCAAAGGCGACGCATTGCGGTCCCTCCAGCACCTCTTCGGAGATCTCCTCGTCGCGGTGGGCCGGCAGGCAATGAAGGACAATGGCCCCGGAATTAGCCTGAGCCAGGAGCGCGCTGTTCACCTGGTAGGGACGAAACACCCCGAGCCGCGCCTCCTGCTCGGACTCCTGGCCCATGCTGGCCCAGACATCGGTGTTGAGTACATCCGCCTGGCGCACCGCCTCGGCCGGATCGCGCACCACCCGGATGGGCCGGCTCGCTTCAGCCTGGGCCGCGGCGAGAATGGCGGGATTGGGGTCATAGCCCGCCGGACAGGCCAGGGTCAGAGCGAAGCCGAAACGGGCCGCTGCCTGAATCCAGGAATTGGCCATGTTGTTGCCGTCGCCCAGCCAGGCGACATGGAGCTTGGCCACCTCTCCCTTGTGCTCGATCACGGTCATAATGTCGCTCAGCACCTGGCAGGGGTGGTGCAGGTCGGTTAAGGCATTGATCACCGGCACCGAGGAATAGCCGGCCAGTTCATCGACAATGGCCTGGCCATAGGTGCGGACCACCATGCCGTCCACATAGCGGGACATGACCCGGGCCATGTCCTTGAGGGGCTCATTGCGGGCCAGCTGGGTATCCCGGCCGGAGAGGTAGATCACCTGGCCGCCCAGGCCATACATGGCCGCCTCAAAGGAAACCCTGGTCCGGGTGGAGGGCTTTTCAAAGATGAGGGCAACGGTTTTTCCGGCCAGCTGCTGGTGGCGAATTCCTGCCTTGGCCTCTTTTTTAAGGAGCAGGGCCATCTCGATGTAGGCGGCAAGCTGCTCTTTGCTGAAATCCTGTAAGGCAAGTAGATGCTGGGTCATGGTTTCGTTCTCGCTGCCGATCTCTCCCGCAGATCCTGCGGAAGGCAGACCTCTCTCGGTTCAGGGCATCCTACCGGCGACACGGCGCGGGGCAGGATTTTAGAGACCGGCTCAAAAAATGTCAGTCCAACCATTGCCAGTGGATAACGAATAATGTCACCCTCGGGTTGGGCCAAACTACAATTCATACAAAAAAACTTTTTTTTTGCAAAGGGATTTTTCGCGGAAAAAAGTCTGGGGACTACCGGCTCAGCTCGGCAAAAACCTCGTCCATTGCCTGGATCAGCCGGTCCAGCTCGGCGCGGCTGATAATAAGCGGCGGCAGACAACGCAGTACCTTGCCCCCGGCAAAGTTCAGGAGCACCCCCTTTTCAAAAAGGCGGTTTACCATGGCCGGGCCCTGATCAAGCCAAGCCTCGTCCAGAGGCAGCCCCTGAATCAGGCCAAGACCCCGGGCAGGACCGGCGATGGCCGGATATTTAGCGGCCAGCCCGGTGAGCCGTTCGTTCAAATAATCCCCCTTTGCCCGGACTTCGGCGAGAAAGCCCTCGGCCAGCATGATCCGCAAGACCGTAACTGCCGCGGCACAGACCACCGGATTGCCGCCGAAGGTCGAGGCGTGGCTGCCCGGCTCGAAGGCCTTGGCTACCGACTCCCTGGCCAGCATGGCGCCGATGGGCAAGCCGTTGCCCAGGGCCTTGGCCAGGGTGAGGATATCGGGGGTGACCCCGCATTGCTCGTAGGCAAAGAGGGTGCCGGTCCGGCCCATGCCCACCTGGATTTCATCAAAAATCAACAGCAGGCCGTGCTTGTCGCAGAGGTGGCGGATCCCGGCAAGATACTCCCGCGCCAGGGGCCGGACCCCGCCCTCACCCTGCAAGGGCTCGCAAAGAATGGCGCAGGTCGCCGGGCCGATCATCGCCTCGAGGGCCGCGAGATCGCCGAAGGGCGCGTGCCGGAAGCCCTGGGGCAGCGGCTCGAAGCCCTGGTGGAATTTTTCCTGACCGGTGGCGGCCACGGTGGCCAGGGTCCGGCCATGAAAAGAGCCGGCCAGGGAGATGATCTCGTACTTCCCGGGAGGGCTTGCCTTGCGCGCCAGCTTGATTGCAGCCTCATTGGCCTCCGCCCCGGAGTTGGCCAGAAAAACCCGGTCTCCAAAGGAATGGCTGATCAGCAGCTCGGCCAGCTCGGTTTGCGGCATCGTGTGATAAAGGTTGGAAACATGCACCAGGGTGGAGGCCTGGCGGCAGATCGCCTCGGTGACCGCCGGATGACAGTGACCCAGACTGCAAACCGCAATACCGGCGAGACAATCCAGATATTCCCTGCCGTCGGCGTCCTTGAGCAGGCAGCCCCGCCCCTCGACCATCACTGCGGGATACCTGCCATAGGTGGTCATAAACGCACCCTTGCTTTTTTCAATCCATTCCGCATTAGCCATCATACCACCTCGTAACTGATCGCGGGGTGAAACGCTCATTATCGCGCTTATACCACCTCGGTTCCTACCCCTTGCTGAGTAAACATTTCCAACAGGATGGCATGCTCCACCCGCCCGTCGATGATATGCGCCTTGCCCACCCCACCGCGGACCACGCCCTGGCAGCACTTGACCTTGGGGATCATGCCTCCGCCGATAATTCCATCCGCAATGTACTGGTCGGCCGTGTCGCAGGTCATGGAGGAGATGAGCGCCCCTGCTTTGTCCAAGACCCCGGCCACATCGGTGAGCAGGATCAGTTTTTCCGCCTTGAGATGGGTGGCGATGGCTCCAGCCACGAGATCGGCATTGATGTTGTAGGCCTGCCCGTCTTCTCCCACCCCCACCGGGGCGATGACCGGGATGAAATCCTGGGCGTCCAGGGTATGGAGGATCTGCGGGTTGACCGTGGTCACCTCCCCCACCCGGCCAAGATCGATGATCTCCGGCGGGGTGTTTTCAGCCTGGGCCTTCATGATCGTCATCTTGCGCGCCTTGATCAGGTCGCCGTCCCGACCGGAAAGGCCGACCGCCTTGCCCCCGTGGAAATTGATCAGGCCGACGATTTCCTTGTTCACCTTGCCCACCAGGACCATCTCCACCACATCCATGGTTTCGCCGTCGGTGACCCGCATCCCCTGCACATAATCGCTCTTGATATTCATCTTGTTCAGAAATTTATTGATCTGCGGCCCCCCGCCATGCACCACCACGGGATTGATGCCGACGTATTTCATCAGGATGATGTCCAGGGCGAAACTCTTTTTCAGCTCCTCATCCACCATGGCATGGCCGCCGTATTTGATGACCACGGTTTTGCCGTAAAATTTCTTGATATACGGCAAGGACTCGATGAGGATCTTGGCTTTTTCGATACCTGTTTGCATGGCAGTCTGTCTGTAATGGTTGGCTGGTCGGTGGCTGATTTTTCGGAAAAAGGCCGTCGCTTGTTGATGATAACACGCAAGATATATACCGCCGGCGGCATTCTGTAAAGAAGATAGGCGGCCAAAAAAACAGGCACCCTCTTCCGGCAAAGCGATTGCCGAGAAACTTGGATGCTGGTATCGTTAACCATTCAACTTCCATCCGGACCTAAGGAAACCAACAACATGAAACCATTCCTCCGTTTTTTCGTAACCAATCACAGGGTAAACCCACCAAGGTCAAATAACCAAGGAACAAGCGGTTACAGGGTGCCGCAGGTTGCGACAAGCGGGCTGGCGATGCGAACTTGTGTACGTGAGCCGGACAGATCGCCGCAAGATGTGGTGCCCTGTAACCGCTTACGTTTTTTCTGCTCCCTTCTCTTTCTGGCTTCTTTTCTGATCGCCAACCCCGGCCTGGCCGCGCCTGACGCCCCAACCAACACCAAACCGCCGATTCATGTCGAGGCGGACCGGATGGTTTCCATGAAAAATGAAAACGCCGTACTTTTCACCGGAAACGTGGATGCCCGGCAGGGACAGATGACGATCCGCGCCGCGGAAATGACGGTTTATTACCTTTCCAATGAGGAAAAAGCCAGCCTGCCCCAGAGCGAAGAGCGCAGCCTCAAGAAGCTTTTCGCCTCGGGCAATGTGGAAATCCAGAATGACGGCATGACCGGCACCGGCGACAAAATGGAATACTATGAAGCTGAGCGCAAAATGATTCTCATCGGCAACAGCAAGGTCTGGCAGGACAACAACCTCGTTACCGGCCATACCGTTGTCGTTTTCCTCGACCAGGGCAAGAGTATCGTAGAACGAGGCAAGAAGAAAGGCGAGCGGGTCAAGGCTTTCTTCTATCCCGGCGGGGACGATAAGGCAAAGTGAAAAGTGCAGAGTGGAGAGTGCAGCGTGGAAAGTTGAGGAAGGCGTGGCGCCCTGTGGTCGACAATTTTGTATTTTGGCACGCTTGATGATCGGGTGCTTTTCCACTTTCAACTTTTAACTTTGCACTATTCACTATATTAGGGGAGGCTCCCTTGTCTGTTCTGGAAACAAAAGAGATTGTCAAACGCTATAAAAAACGGACGGTGGTGGACGGGATCAGCCTGCGGGTTGAAACCGGCACGGTGGTCGGGTTGCTCGGGCCAAACGGCGCCGGAAAAACCACGACCTTTTACGCCATCGCCGGCTTTGTCCGGCCGGACGCAGGCGTCATTCTGCTGGATGGGGAGGACATTACCTCCCTGCCCATCCACCAGCGGGCCAGAAAAGGGCTCTCCTATCTGCCGCAGGAAGCCTCGGTTTTCAAAAAGCTCACCGTGGAGGAAAATGTCCACATCGTTCTTGAACCGCTTGGTCTGAGCAAAGCAGAGATCAACAACCGAGTCGGCCGGCTCATGGAAGACCTGAAGATCACCCATCTGGCCGACAACCGGGGCCATTCGCTTTCCGGGGGTGAGCGCCGACGGGTGGAGATCATGCGGGCCCTGGCCACCAATCCGCTGTTCATTCTTCTGGACGAACCCTTTGCCGGAATCGATCCCTTATCGGTGGCCGACCTCCAGCAGATCATCGGCAATCTGAAAGAGCGCGGCCTGGGGGTACTCATCTCAGATCACAACGTCCGGGAAACCCTTTCCGTCTGCGATAAGGCCTACATCATCAGCCAGGGGAAGATCCTCATCCATGGCAATGCCGCAGAGATTGTCGGCAGCGCGGAGGCCCGGAGGATGTATCTGGGAGAAAACTTTACCCTTTAGAAACCATCCAGCAGCACCGCATCTGCGTTGTCATCGGCCGGCTCATGTGCACCAGCCACTTCGCCGGCCTCTTCCTAGCATCTACGGCGCTGCTAGACGGTTTCTTTCTGTCAGCCACCTATACAAAATGCCCCTTGTTTCTTTTCTACCTCCACTTTCTTCTTGCAAAAACCTTGCCGTCATGGATTATACTTCTCCCAAGAGCCGCGCAATCCCGCGTCGGCCCCTGCTCTTCGTTTCACAGTAAAGGACACCGGTAAACATGGCTTTTGAACTGAGACAGCAGATGAAACTCAGCCAGCAATTGGTGATGACCCCCCAGTTGCAGCAGGCCATCAAGCTGCTCCAGCTTTCCCGCCTTGAACTTGCCGAAACCATCCAGCAGGAAATCGAGATCAATCCGGTCCTGGAAGAAGCCGCCGACAGCCAGGACCAGACAGAGACAGAGCAGGAAGGGCATGGCCACGACGAGCTTGACGTCCCACAGCCCGAACCGGAAAGGACCGCCGAGGTCCAGATGGAAAGCGACTCCTCCTTGCGGGAAATTGACTGGGAAAATTACAGCAACGACTATGAAAGCGGTTCCTCCACCCGGGGCAAGGATGACAGCGACCTGCCCTCCCGCCTTGACATCCTGACGACCAAACCGGATCTGCACTCCCATCTTGTCTGGCAGCTGACCTTTTCCCATCTTACTGAGGAGGAAATGGAGGTCGGCCATTTCCTCATCGGCAACCTTGACCGGGACGGGTTTCTGGAAGTGACGGAGGCGGAAATTGCCGAAGGCACCGGCTGTGACCCGGCCATGGCCCACCGGCTGATCAGCGTGGTTCAGGAGATGGACCCAGCCGGGGTCGGGGCCAGGGATCTCAAGGATTGCCTGTTGCTCCAGCTTGCTCGCCTGGGGCGGGAGGACTCCCTGGCCGCGGCAATAGTCCGGGAGCATCTGCATACCCTGGAAAACAGAAATTTTGCGGCCATTGCCAGGGCCACGGGCCGCCCCATCGAGGAGATCCTCGCCGCCATCAAAGTAATCACCGGACTGGACCCGCATCCAGGCAGGATTTATGCCGAAGAGGAGCCCCAGTATATCATCCCGGATGTCTATGTGCACAAGATAAGCGGCGAATACGTTATCCTGTTGAACGATGAAGGGCTGCCCCGCCTCAAGGTCAGCAACTATTACAAGGATATCCTGAAAAAGGATTCCGGCGCCCCGGCCGACACCAAGAATTATGTGCAAGACAAACTAAAATCCGCTCTTTGGCTGATAAAAAGCATCCATCAGCGGCAACGCACCATCTACCGGGTGGTGGAATCGCTGCTCAAGTTTCAGTACGATTTTTTTGAAAAAGGCATCGCCTTTCTCAAGCCCCTTGTCCTCCGAGATGTGGCCGAGGATCTCGGCATGCACGAATCGACGATCAGCCGGGTGACCAGCAACAAGTACGTGCACACCCCCCAGGGCACCTTTGAGCTGAAATACTTCTTCAACTCCTCCATCAGCCGTCATGACGGCGGTGAGGCCATGGCCTCGGAAAGCATCAAGGAGCGCATTCGCAGCATCATCGGCGGCGAGAACCATCAAGACCCCTTAAGCGACAATGCCATCGCCGAGATCTTCGCCAGGGAGGATATCAAACTGGCCCGGCGCACCGTGGCCAAGTACCGGGAGCAACTGGGGATTCTCCCTTCAAAATTCCGAAAAATGCCCAAACTGAGCTGAACGGATTGCCCGTAACCAATCACAGGGTAAGCCCCCAAGGTCAAATAACCACCCAACCACCTGAGTAATCACCACGCCAATGCCTGAAACCAGTAGCCCGCCATTAACCCTGACCATCATCACCGGCCTTTCCGGGGCAGGCAAGTCCACGGCCCTCAATGTTTTTGAGGATGCCGGTTTTTTGTGCATCGACAATCTCCCGGTTTTTCTCCTCCTGCCCCTGCTCGACGGGCTGGCCCGAAGAGCGGACGGCCCGCACCGGTTGGCCCTGGTCATGGATGCCCGGGATGCCGAACTTGCCCCGGCCCTGGCCGGAGTGCTGAAAGAGGTGCAACCAAAAGTCACCCTGGCCCAGATCATTTTTCTCGAGGCCAATGACACGGTGCTGCTCCGCCGTTACAGCCAGTTACGCCGCGCCCATCCCCTGGCCCAGGTCGGCCTGGTTCAAGACGGGATCGCCTCGGAAAAAAGGCGGCTGGCCGGGCTGCGTCAACTGGCCGACCGGGTGATCGATACCAGCAACCTCTGCCCCACCGAGCTGCGGCACAAGCTTCTGCTGTACGACGCCTCAGATGTCGCGGCCATGCGGATCAATGTTCTTTCCTTCGGTCACAAGCACGGTCTGCCAAGCGAGGCAGACCTGCTCTTTGATGTGCGTTTTTTGCCAAACCCCTATTATGTGGCGGAACTTAAGGAAAAAATCGGCTTGGAGGCAGCGGTGGCAGCCCATGCCCTGGATAACACCAGCGGTAGCCAATTCCTCGCCCACCTCTTCACTCTGCTTGATTTCCTGCTCCCCGAATTCGAGCAGGCCGGCAAGGCCTACCTCACCATCGCCATAGGCTGCACCGGCGGAAAACATCGCTCCGTTGCGGTGGCCGAGGAGATTTACCGCCATCTGGCCGGGGGTAAATGGCAGGTGAAGCTGTTTCACCGGGATCTGGATAAGTAGGGTAACTGCCCCGCCGCCCCACATGGCCTGGTCTGACGAGCGCATATGACAAAAACGACACTTCTGGACTGGCAGGCGATAGACACGGTTCTGCTGGATATGGACGGCACCCTGCTGGACCGCCATTTTGATGATTATTTCTGGGAGCATTACGTGCCGGAGCACTATGCCTTGGAGCACGATCTTTCCATCGACGAAGCCAGGCTTGAGCTTCTGGCCCGCTACAAGGGACGGGAAGGCACCCTGGCCTGGACCGACCTGGATTTCTGGTCCAGCGAGCTGGGCCTTGATATCCCGGCCCTCAAGATGAAGATCAATCACCTCATCGGGGTGCATCCCCATGTGGTGGCCTTTCTCAAATTCTGCCGCGAAGCCGGCAAGAAGATCTATCTGGTGACCAACGCCCACAGCAAGACCCTGGCCATCAAGATGGAAAAAACCGCGCTGGCCGGCTATTTCGACCGGATCATCTGCGCGGAAGAGGTGGGGATGGCCAAGGAAGATCCGGTTTTCTGGCTGGGGCTGGAAGCGATCCTGGATTACGAGAAGGAAAGAACCATGCTGGCCGACGATACCGCAAAGGTGCTGGCCTCGGCCCGGCTTTACGGCATGGGCTTTCTCATCTTTGTCGCCCGTCCCAGCAGCCGGAAGCCGGTTGCCCATTCTGAAGATTTTCCTTCGGTGGTCGACTTTGAGGAGCTTATCCCCAATACCGGCGGTTGACGGCAAAGCCGGTATCGCGGTTGAAGCCGCTCCTACAAGGGAGACCAACCACTGTAGGAGCGGCTTCAACCGCGATAATGCGAAACCTAAGGACAACAACCATGCTCGAAAAAGAACAGGCGGAGCTGGTCGCGGTTATTGCCGATTTCCTGGAGATGGGCCATGTGGAGAACATCATGGCCATGTTCAAGCAGGACCCCGCCCTCTACGCGCTAAGCGGTGAGCTGCTGCGAGATGAACGCTTCATGGTGCGGATGGGGATGGCGGTGCTTTTTGAAGAGATGATGGCCATCAGGCCCCAGGAAGTCCCGCTGGCCATTCCGGCCCTGCTGCCGCTGCTTGCCGAGGAAACCCCGTGGTGGCGCGGCGAGGCCGTCAATCTGCTGGGTATCATCGACACCCCCGAGGCGCTGGCGCACCTCAAGCCCCTGGCCGATGACCCGGAGCCGCAGATCCGGGAGATGGTGGCGGATATCTTAGCTGTAAGCTGACCGCCTACTCCTTCCAGTCCGGCCTCAACCCCAGCTCGGTAAGCTGCTTTCGCGCCACTGCGGCCGGGGCTTCGGTGAGCGGGCAGAAGGCCTTCTGGGTTTTGGGGAAGGCGATAACATCGCGGATGGAGTCGCGGCCCAAAAGGATCATCATCAAGCGGTCCAGGCCAAAGGCCATGCCGCCGTGGGGCGGGGCGCCAAGCTCAAGGGCCTTGACGAGAAAGTCGAACTTGTCGGCCACTTCTTCCTCGGAAATACCCAAGGCGGCAAAGACCCGTTCCTGCATCTCCTTCTGGTGGATACGGATGGAGCCGCCGCCGATCTCGGTGCCGTTTAAGACCAGATCGTAGGCCCGACTGCGCATTTTGCCAGGCTCGCTGTCCAACAGGGAAATGTCTTCCTCGTTTGGCGCGGTAAAGGGATGATGCACGGCCGTGTGCCGCTTTTGCTCATGGTCATACTCCAAGAGCGGAAAGTCGCAGACCCAGAGAAAGTTGAACTGCTTCTTGTCGATCAGGTTCAGGCGGCGGGCCAGCTCAAGGCGCAGCTCGGACAGGGCCTGATGCACAACCCCAGGCTGATCGGCGACAAAAAAGAGCAGATCGTCCGTCTGGGCGTCCAGGGTTTTGGCCATGCCTGCCCGCTCCTCGTCGCTGAAAAACTTGGCAATGGGCGACTGCCATTCCCCTTCCGGCTTGACCTTGACCCAGGCCAGCCCCTTGGCTCCGAAATTGGCCACGTATCCGGTGAGGTCGTCCAGATCCTTGCGGGAAAAATGGGCGCACCCCTTGGCATTGATGGCCTTGACCATGCCGCCCTTTTCCACCACGGTGCGGAACACCTGGAAGCCGCAACTGCGCACCTCTTCGGTGAGACTGACCAGCTCAAAGCCGAAGCGGGTATCCGGCTTGTCGCAGCCGTAACGGTTCATCGCCTCCTCATAGGTCATGCGCGCAAACGGCAGGCTCAACTCCAGGCCGATGGTTTCCTTGAACAAGAGCTGCATCAAGCCCTCGCCCACCGCATAGATGTCCTCCTCCTCAACAAAAGAGAGCTCCATATCCACCTGGGTGAACTCGGGCTGCCGGTCGGCGCGCAGGTCCTCGTCGCGGAAGCAGCGGACGATCTGGTAGTAGCGGTCCATACCCGCCACCATCAGGAGCTGCTTGAAAAGCTGCGGCGACTGGGGCAGGGCGTAAAATTTCCCTGGGTTAACCCGGCTCGGCACCAGATAATCCCTGGCCCCTTCCGGGGTGGAGCGGGTGAGCACCGGGGTTTCGATCTCGAGAAAATTCTCGCCGTTGAGATAGGTACGGATGGCCTGGGCCGCCTTGTGGCGCATGATGAGGCTCTCGGCCATGCGCGGCCGACGGAGGTCGATGTAGCGGTACTTGAGGCGCAGGTTGTCGGATATCTCTGTCTCCTCGTCCAGCGGGAAGGGCGGGGTCTTGCTCTGGTTCAAAATGCGCAGCTCCAGAACCCGGATCTCGATCTCGCCAGTCCCCAGCTTGGGGTTGACCATGCCATCGGGCCGGTCTTCGACTATGCCCCGGATAGCCAGCACCCATTCGCTTCTTATGCCGTGCGCCTTGGCATGGACCTCGACGTTAATCTCGGGGTTGAAAACCACCTGGGTGAGGCCCCAGCGGTCTCTGAGGTCGATAAAAATAACCCCGCCATGATCGCGGCGCCGCAACACCCAACCCATGAGGACGATTTCCTTGCCGACATCGGCGTGGGTGAGGGCATTGCAATGATGGGTGCGCTTGAGTCCTCCCATGGATTCCATAGGACTGCTCCTTTATAGTTAAGAATGAAGAGTGAAAAGTTAAAAGTGGAAAAGGTTAACACAAGGGCGCGGAGGCGCTGGTGTGCATAACCAAGGGATTCAATCTATTGTGCTGTGCTTGCAATTGCCGTAACCAGCACCGCGCACAAGGCCTCTGGTTCTCCAGCAAGCGGTAGGGCTTGCTGCTCCTTGCTGGTCATGTCCCTGAGCACCGCTTCGCCCTTGGCCAGCTCTTCCTCTCCCAGGATAAGGGCAAAACGGGCCTTGGCCCGGTCCGCCTGCTTCATCTGGCTTTTCAGGCTCTTGCCCTCAAGGTCCATGGCCACCTGCAACCCCTTGCGCCGCAAAAGATGCACGAGGGGAAAGGCCTTGACCGTGGCCTCCTCGCCCAGAGCGGCGACAAAAAGGTCGGTGGCCGTCTCGGGACAGGCGTCGGCATTCTGCTGACCGAGCAGGAGAACCAATCGTTCCAGCCCCATGGCAAAGCCGATACCGGGCATGCCTTTGGCGCCGCCCAGCTGGGCCACCAGCCCGTCATAACGGCCTCCCGCTCCCACCGCGCTCTGAGCGCCGAGCGTATCGGTAAGCAGCTCAAAGGTGGTGCGGGTGTAGTAATCCAGGCCGCGGACCATGAAGGGGTTCACCGCATAGGGAACCGCCAGCAGCTCAAGGCTCGCCCGCGTTTGCGCAAAATGGTCGGCGCAGCCAAGGCAAAGATGATCGAGGATGGCCGGCGCGTCCACATATTGCTCCTGGCAATGGCTGCTCTTACAGTCCAGAACCCGCAGCGGATTGCTCACCGTGCGCCGCCGGCAATCCTCGCAGATCAGATCCTGCCGGGCGGCCAGAAAATTCACCAGGGCTTCTTTATAAGCGGGTCGGCAGGCCGGGCAGCCCAGGGAGTTGATCTGCAGGCTGGTCGTCAGGCCAAGCTCTTCGAGAATCAGCCAGGCCATGGCGATCAGCTCCGCATCCAGCCGGGGATGATCCAGGCCGAGCACCTCGACGCTCAGCTGGTGAAACTGGCGCAATCGCCCCTTCTGCGGGCGTTCGTGCCGGAACATAGGGCCGATGGTGTAGAGACGCTGCACCGGCAGCCTCGTCTGCAACCCATGCTCGATAAAGGCCCGCAGCACCGAGGCCGTGCCTTCCGGCCGCATGGTAACCGAGTCGCCGTTGCGGTCGGCAAAGGAGTACATCTCTTTTTCGACAATATCTGTGGCCTCGCCTATAGAGCGGGCAAAAAGCTCGGTCTTTTCCAGAATCGGCACCCGGATCTCGGCAAAGCCGAAGCGATGCAGAATGTCCCTGGCAGAAGCCTCGATATGCTGCCAGAGTCCGACCTCCTCGGGGAGAATATCCTTAAAGCCTTTTAGGGCCTGAATGGTCATCGCTTGCCTCGTAAGCGATCACAGGGCACCACATCTTGCGGCGATCGGTCCGGCTCACGTACAAAAGTACGCATCGCCGTCCCGCTTGCCGCAATCTGCGGCACCCTGTGACCGCTTTTAGTTGAGTTGAGCAGCTTGTCGGATTTTATGCCCTTTAGGGTACAATACGAAACTTATAACCGAAGGGTGATTCCGTAGTTATTTGACCTTTGTGGTGTTGCCCCGTGATAGGTAACCTTGCCTCACCTTCGTCAAAAAAACCGGGGTTTCCGCCGGAGAAAATGCGTCCATCAGAAAAATAAGGCGGAAAAACAGATATTCTTATTCTACCTCCGGCCAAAAGTCAAGAGAGGCGCGATGAGAGAAGGGGGAAGGTAAAAGGAATGAAAAAATCACCGGCTGACGAACCAACCGGTGATTTTTGTTTTTCGGTGGGCACGGCATGCCGTGCCCCCACTCTCATTTTCCGAAAATATCCGCATGGGTGCCAGTACGCACAAGATGCAGGTTGTCGCCACCGATCTTGTAGATCAGCAGCCAGTCCGGCTCGATGTGGCTATTCCGGTGGTGTTTCCAGTCGCCTTTCAGCGGGTGATCTTTATATTTCGCGGGCAATGGCTCACTTGCAAGCAACAACATTACCAGTGCCCGGAGTTTGCTCACATCTTTGCCGCGTTTTCCGCTTGCTGAACATCCCGCTTAAACTGTCCACCGCTTACGCTTATATAGTGTTGCACTTGTCTCATATCCCAAGGTCTTTAAACAAGGCATCGGCAGAGTCAAATGACGTTCCTTCGCCCCTGTCGGCGGCCTGCATCGCGGCGATGGTTGTAGCGTTTGGAGTTTCATGGCGAATAATGAAACTCCGGATAAGCTGGCGAACGATTTGCGCCGCCGGGGTATGCGTGGTTGCGGCAACCGCCATGAATTCCGCGTGAAGTTCCGGCTCCATTTTGATCGACATTTGCATTTCTTTGGCCATAAATTTTCCTCGTTAACAAGAGTTGCGAGTGGCTTGCCCTGGTTACACCCAGCGGTTTTAAGTACATCTATCGACAATCTAAAGGATATTGATTGTACTGTCAATGGGTGTTCGTACATTGCCTCAGCGGTTTCCGTATTCGAGGAGACAACGGGGTCTTGACACTTCCTGATAGTAACTGGTTGTTTTCATGGGAACATCGTGCCGTGTAATTCGGAATCTATCAACGTAAATTTCGGAAACATTGTAACTCCCAACCCCCAAAACTTCCCCGGCAAAGAAAACACCGCAGGGGCACGGCATGCCGGGCCCTGCAGTCCAAAAAAATGAACCGGATAAAAATTTTTATACTTTTATGCTTGACAATGTTTCCGTACCTATTATACAGGATAGACAGTTTGCTTTCCCTTTGCGGGATAGCGAGCGGTAAAATGGGTTCGCGGGCTGGTTGTGCGGCGCAAACCGTCGGCCGGACGCGATAACAAACCACAAGCAGAAAGGAGAAAGAGAGATGAAAAAAGTACTGGCAACAGTAGCAGTAAGCACCGCCCTGATCTTGGGCGGCGCGGTGGCGGCCTCCGCGGCCGGCATCGAGGTGGACGGCGTTGTCCGGATCCGGGGCATCAACATCGACACCACTATCGGCACCGATAAAGCGGCAAAAAATTATTACGACCAGAAGGTTCAGGTCGGCTTCAAATCCAAGCCTTCCGATAACCTGACCGGCTACATCCGGCTCGGCAGCGCCAGCACCAGCACCGACAACTTTAACTGGGATGATGGCCCCGCAACCAAAGCCGGCTCAGAGATGTACATCGATGAGGCCTGGATCGATTACAAGCCCACCAGCTTTGGCCTCAAAGCCGGCCGCATGCACCTCAACCTGCCCGGCAACAACTTTATCGACCACCGGTCTGACGCGCCGGACAGCGGCATCCTCGTCTATGGCGACCTGGCAGGCACCAAGGTTGGCCTTCTGACCGTAAAGCTGTCTGAAGGAAGTGCCCTCGATGACAACTCCAGCGACCTTGACGCCTACATCGTACACCTGGGCCGCAAGTTCAGCGACAACTTCAGCGGCGATGTGGCCTATACCCTCCTCAAAGGTGGCGCCGACGATGAGTCTAGTTATTTCAACGGCTTGGCCATGTCCGACCTGGGCCTCAACGCCACGGTCAAGGCTGGTGGCCTGACCGTGAAGGGCGACGTCAACTTGCAGTTCGGCACCTACTCCGACAACGGAACCACTGCGGTAGATGCCAACGGTTATGCCGTGCAGCTCAATGCCGACTACAAAATCGGCAAGAGCACAATCGGCGCCATGTTGGCCCAGGGCTCCGGCGACGACAACAGCGCCGATAACGACAACGATACGTTCCTTGCTTATCTGTTCTCCACCTATCGCCACAACACCCTGGCCGGCTATGCCCTGGCAACCCCGGGCAGCGGCAAAATCGGCTCAGGCAACACCGGGCTCTCTAACCTGACCATCATGCAGTTGAACGCCAGCACCTCGGTAACCTGCCCGATCACCGGCAAGCCGCTCAGCCTCTTCGGCGCTCTGAACTTCCTCCAGACCACCGAGGATGTTACGGCCGCCAATGGCGCCAAAACCGACGATCTCGGCACCGAGTTGCACGCCAAGGCCGCCTGGAAACTCACCTCCAACCTGACCTACTTGGTCGAAGGCTTCTACGTCATGACCGATGACGCTTACACCCATGGCAAATCCAGCATGGACATCGATGATATTTACTGGCTGCGTCACGGCATCACCATGAAGTTCTAATTACCCTCGGGTAATTAACCGTAGGGGCACGGCCTGCCGTGCCCCTGCCGAAAAACAAAAATCCCCGTCTGGTTCGCCAGCCGGGGATTTTTTTGTTTTCTCCTGTTGACAACAACCTTTGGTGTTGACATAAGCCCTCATTATCCGACGATAGCCAAGAGCCTGAATTTTGTAATCGATATCTCTGGTTTTCTTGCGCTTCACGCTTTCTTGTTGTACTTTATAAAAAATGTCAGATTTTCAAGGTGTTAAGAGTGGCAAGGGGGGAGGTTTGTTATGCCGGAGATATGTCGTTTTCTGGGTATTGTTATCAGCATGTATTTTGACGAGCACAATCCGCCACATTTTCATGTGAGTTATAATGAATATAAGGCTACAATGGCGATTAAGACTCTGAACATAGTTGATGGTTGGCTACCTGCCAGAGTTCGGGGTCTTGTTGAGGAATGGCAGAACTGCATCAAGATGAACTGCTTGCTATGTGGGAATCTTACGACTTCCATAAAATTGAGCCGTTAGTGTAGGGAGGAACAACATGATAGGTGTGAGTGAAGCAAAATATCAGGATGGCTATAAAATCTGGATTAAGTTTAATACGGGCGAGAGCGGAGTGGTAGATTTACTTGATCTCATCCAAAAGTACAAAGTGGCCACGCCTCTGCTGGCCACCGATGAATTTAAAAAGTTCTACCTGGATGGGTGGCCAACACTGGCTTGGTCATGCGGTTTTGATCTGGCGCCAGAAAGCTTGTATGAACGTGTCACGGGGAAGAGAAGGGACCGGGGGAGAAAATCAAGCTGAGGCAATAGCCGAAGCGTAAAAGAATTTCTAAGCCATGCCATGAATTCTTCCCTTGCCACCAAGTCAGATCGCCGAGGATTTTTTTGTTTTGCTTTCCGCCTTCCGCCCTACATCCCACCACCTGTCGGGGGTTTTCTCTTCTTGACTTTTCTTATTGAGGGCGATAATTTCTAGATATGGCTACTATAACTTTTGACACCTTAAAGTTCGTTGAGCGCCTCGAAAAAGCTGGAGTGTCGCGCGATCAGGCAACAGCCTTCTCCGAAGCACAAACAGCGGCTTTTGCCGAGGCGCTGGACACATCTTTTGCCACGAAACACGACATAGAAGCGTTGCGTGCAGATATTGCCAAATTAGACGCCAGAATTTCCGGCGAGCTCATCTTGGTCAAATGGATGCTCGGAGTCGTCATTGCAATTGCACTTGCTAATTTTGCCAAACAATTCCTGTAGAATGAATAAATCCAAGTAGGGCACGGCATGCCGAGCCCCTACACCAACTCCCGGCCGGGCTTTGCCCCGACCGGGTTTTTTGTTTGGGAGGCCGGAGCAATACAGGATATCCAAGAACCCCAGATTCGACTTTACGGATAACCTCTTAATATTCTTGCCCAATCCGCTTGACATGTTTCACCACAAGTAATACTGTGCCGGGGGCTTCTTGCAGAAGGTGAAGCAAGAGAGGTTCACAATAAACAATAACCACACAGCAAAATAACAGACTCCTTATGAATCATCCCGCCACGGATATCGAACTGCTGGACATTGAGGTGCTGGGGAAAGCGGCCGAATGTTTACGCAGCCTCTCCCATCCCCATCGTCTGAGGATGATCCAGATTTTGCTTCAGGAGCCGAGTACGGTCGGGGAGCTTGCCGCTGCCTGCGAGATCCCGAGCAACATGGCCTCCGAACACCTTCGCCTTTTAAAGGATCGGGGCTTTTTGCGCAGCGAGCGGCAGAGCCGCAATGTCTATTACCACATTGCCGAACCGGGCCTTGTCAACATCATGCAATGCGTGACAATGCGTTACGGGAACAATCAATAGCCGCCTTTTGCAAAGCTGATTACCACTAATCTGTCGCCGGTTCTTTAACGTCATTCCTGCCTGCGCGGGAATTATCTGGTTTCGCCCGGCCAACAATTTCTCCTTCCCTTGTCGTCTGAAGTTCCATCTATCCCGCCGCCGCCCGCTGTGGATTTGTATCCATGCCCCCTGTATTTCCCTCATGAATTATCATTCATATTTTTTTCTTGACACATCCTGCGCGAGGCAAGTATATCCAGTAAATGTCGCAATATAACGATATCTAAATATATCAACCCGGCAGACTCTCATGACTAATCCCGCTGGAGAAATAGAATTGCTGGACATTGAGGTGCTGGAGAAGGCGGCCGGATGCTTGCGCAGCCTCTCCCACCCCCACCGTCTGAGGATGATCCAGATCCTGCTCCAGGAGCCGAGCACGGTTGGGGAGCTGGCCGCCGCCTGCGAGATCCCGAGCAACATGGCCTCCGAACACCTTCGCCTTTTGAAGGATCGGGGCTTTTTGCGCAGCGAGCGCCAGGGCCGTAATGTCTATTACCACATCGCCGAACCGGGCCTTGCCAACATCATGCAATGCGTGACAATGCGCTACGGAAACAGCCAATAGCTGTTACCGTTTATTTCCATGGGGAGCGTTGCCGGATGGCCGGCAACGGGTGAGCAATTGAAAATGGATTCACAAAAAGGAGAGAATGGGATGAGGAAGAGAATTTCCACCTTAGCGCTGGCCGGTCTTTTGGCCCTGCCTGCCGTGGCTTCCGCAGCGGACGCCGCGGATATGCAGGCCAAGATCGATGCCATGAGCAAACAGATCGAACAGATGAAGGCCCAGATGGCAGAGATCAAAACCTCGCAGGAGCAGAAGTTCGAGGATTTTGACGCAAAGTCTGAAAAGTGGGATCTGGCCTCCCGCTTCCAGTGGTCCGGTGATATCCGCAACCGGGCGGATTTTCACACCGCCGACACTGCGGCTTACTACAAGGCCACGGATGTTGCCACCGGGATCTACGATTTTATTGATATAGCTGGGACTAATGGTTTTCTCAGTACTAACGGCCCTGGCGGCACGGTCCCTCTGGCCAACTTTGGCTTAACCGTCAACTCGACTGTTACTGACCTGCTGAACAATCTTGGTCCTGCCTTGGCTGGTGGTCAGGCGGCATTCGTAGGGGCTGCAACGGGTGCAGGTCTCTCCACCCAACAGGCGACCGATACCTTTGCCCTTTTTTCCAACCCAAGTGCCGGAGCCCTGGTTCAGCAGTATGCTGCAGCCGGCTATACGGTTGGCCAACTGCTGGGAGCAATGAGCACCCCGGAAACTCTTGCCGGCATCATGCGGAATTTGTCCGCTGCCGACCGCGCCTCTATCTTCGCCAACATGTATGGTGCATATAGCCCGACTGCTGCAAAGACCTATGACAACGACACCCTTTATTCAACCCGGTTGCGCCTTAACCTGCGGGCCAAGGCCACCGAGGATGTCGAGGTCAAGGCCAGGATCGTGGGCTACAAGGTTTGGGGCATGCAGGACTCCGTCACCCCGGAACAGGATTTGGACGGCGTTCATAATACCGACAGCCCCTATTTCCTCAACTCTCGTTCCTTTGACGGAACCGCGGGCCGCCAGCCCGGCGACAACAAGCTGATCCTTGACCGGGCCTTCATGAACTGGAACAACATCGGCGGCTTGCCGGTCTGGTTTTCTGCCGGTCGTCGCCCCACCACCGATGGCCCCCCAGCTCATCTCCGCATGGGCAACGATGAGCGGATGGCCACCCCGGTTGCCTACATGGATTATCCGTTTGACGGGATTTCCTTGGGTTATGCCTACAACAACCTTTTTGGCCTGCAGGATGCACCGGGCCGGATCCGCTTCTGCTATGGACGCGGCTTCGAGAATGGCCCTCAGGAAGAGGACACCGGAATCAGCGATGTGGATTTTGCCGGGCTAAGCTGGGATGTTTACAGCAAGGGTAACCGGTTTATAAACATCCAGTCCTTTGGCGCCTTCAACATCTTTAATGTGCCGGGCGACACCTACTTCCCCAACCCGCTTGAGTTGGCGGCGGATGCTGCCGGCTTGCCTACTGCCAATCAGTACCTCGACCGGAAGAACATGGGTAATATCTTCCAGACCGCTGCGGTGTTCATGGATAAGTTCCAGAACCTGAACTACTTTATAACTGGTGGCTGGAGCCATACCGAAGCCAAGGGCATGGACGAGATGGGCACCTCTCTGCTGGGTGATTTCTGGGCACCCCTTGAAGATACGGACGGCTATAGCGTGGCCCTCGGCGTACGCTATGACATTCCTGACAGCAGCGTAAAGCTCGGCGCAGAATTCAACCACGGCTCCAAGAACTGGTTGGCCTTTGCTCCTGGTCATGATGATATGTATTCCAGCAAGATGGCGACCCGCGGTAATGTCTATGAAGTCTACGGCATCTACGATATTCCTGCCGGCGAGGCCGTCTCCAAGTACGGCAAGGCCTTTATCCGTTTGGGCTTCCAGCATTATGACTACGACTACACTTACAGCGGCATGTGGCTCGGCACTCCGAACAAGATCGAAGATATCAAAAATGATCCGCTCGCTGCCCAGTTCTACGCTCCCATTGAGTCAATGAATCAGGTGTACCTGACCTTAGAGGCCTCTTTTTAAGCCAGCCTCTGGTTGTAATTCCGGTTGTTAAAAAAAGAGGGAAGGGCGCAAGCCCTTCCCTCTTTTTGTTGGCAAGCAAGATAGTCCATTCCAAAATACCGGCTCATTTGGTATGGTTCCTTCGCATCAAAAAATTCGCGCCGACAATTTCCTGAAATCGAAGCCGAGACTGCTGCCCATGACAACCAATAAGCATATCCGGATAAAAGAGATTACCGACGGCCTGGCAATACACGACCTTTTTTTGGTCCGGGAGCTGAGCCGGGGCGAGACCAAGGCAGGCAAACCCTACTTGAGTCTTGTCCTTATGGACGCAACCGGCGAGATCTCAGGCAGGATCTGGGAAAATGCCGAGCAGCTTATGGGCGAATGCCCGGCCGGAGCCATTGTTTCCGTTACCGCCCAGGCCCAGGCCTATAAAGGCATCCTCCAGCTCCGGATCGACAACCTTCGCCGGATACCGGACAGCGAGGTTGATCTGGCCCTGTTTGTCCCCAGCACCCAGGGCAACGTCAGCCTTATGGCCAAGGAAATTATCCGGCTGGCGGGCAGCGTGGAAAACCCTTTTTTAAGGGAGCTGCTTCTCGCCCTGTTTGGAGACCGCCGGCTCATGCAGTCGTTTAAAAAAGCTCCGGCGGCCAAGGTGATGCACCATGCTTATGTGGGCGGATTGCTGGAGCATACCCTGGCCGTCGCCCGGCTGGCGGACAGCATCAGCGGGCTCTACCCGAGCCTGGACCGCTCCCTGCTCATGGCCGGGGCGCTTCTGCACGACCTTGGCAAACTCAAGGAATTCAACTTCGCATCCTTTCCCTTCGATTACTCGGACCGAGGCCGCCTGGTTGGGCACATGGTTCTGGGGATAGAGATAATTCAGGAAAAAATCAAGGAGATCACCGGGTTCCCGGAAGATCTTGCCGACCGGCTCAAGCATCTCATCCTGAGCCATCATGGCCGCCATGAGTTCGGTTCACCATCCCTGCCCATGATGCAGGAGGCCTTTGCCTTGAACTTTTTAGACGACCTTGACGCCAAGATCAACTACCTTGACCGATTGGCCGGGCAGGTGCGAGGGGAAGGCTATCAGTGGACGGAGTTCCAGCGCAATCTGGAAAGATTTCTTTTTGTTCGGGGTCACGCAAGCAGCGAAGCCGATGGTGCCGCTAAAGAAGACAACGGGGCCGACCAACGCCAGCGCAATCTGTTTGACTTGTAAAAATTTTTCTGTAAGTCACTAAACAAGCGGTCTCAGGGTGCTGCAGGTTGCGGTAAGCGGGACGGCGATGCGTACTTGACGTACGTGAGCCGGCTCGATCGCCGCTGTCAATCGTCGGCAGAAGTGCCGACAACATGCGGTGCACTGTTGATCGCTTACCTCAATAAACCCACCGCCCGCCGGTATAGCGAAAAATCTCCGTGACCTGGATTTCGCTGGTCGGCGCCCCTGGATGATCCTTTAATTTTTGCGGGGTTTCCCCTTCTTTCTCCATCACCTTCTGGGCATAACGGATAATCCCCACATAGGGCGTGGCCTTTGAATCGGTGGTGCGGACTTCCCGCGCGCAGTCCGGCCCATAATTGATATAACGCCCGATCAGGCGGCCGTTGGCGGTCGATTCCGGCTTCAGATCCCGGCTGTTCTCCCTGTTTACCTGCGCAAGTCTGGACATCCAGCCGTTGCTGAATTTTTCAAAACTTGTCAAAATGGAACCAGGCACCGCCTCGCCGGCCAGGGCCGGTCCGCAAAATCCCGCAACCATCGCCAGCAGCATGACAAAAAAGATCAGCCCACACTGCCTGCCTGAGATGGCAAAACAGAAGCGTTTCATCAATTTTTTCTCCTAAAAAAGGGCAGCCGGCGGAACCGCCGACTGCCCTCATCTTGTCAACAAGAATAATCGGACCTATTCCATAATCTTGAACTCGACCCGTCTGTTGAGTTCCCGATTACTTCTCGTTTTGTTATCCGCCATGGGCTGCATCTCGCCGTAGCCAACGGTACTAAGCATATCGGCATTCACGCCCTTTTTAATCAGATAATTATAAACGGATTTGGCCCGCCGTTCGGAAAGCTTCTGATTATAAGCCTCGGGGCCCATGTTGCAGGTATGGCCTTCGACAACCACCTTGAGATCCGGCCGCTCCTTCAGAATATCTGCGGCAACATCCAGCACCGGCGCGAATTCCGGTTTGATGACTGCCTTGTCAAAGTCAAAGTTGATGCCGCGCATCACAACACGTTCTTTCACCATGGGCATGGGGGCTGGAGCCGGGGCCGGGGCAGGTTGTGGGGCCATCGCCACAGGAGCCGGCATCGGGGCGGGGGCTTTTTCCAGGAAGACTTTTTCCAGAAAACCGGCCAGCTCACTGCCCGAGGCAAGGGCATCGGCCGTGGTGGCAAAACCGCAGCCGCCAGCCTTGGCGATGGCCGCCAATGCCGCTTTGCCTTCAGGATCATCGCCGATCAGCACGGTGTAAATGCAGATCCGGTCGCCATAGGCCTTTTTCAGCTCCGCCGCGGCCTCTACCGGACTGGCCTTCTCGGTGTTCATCCCGTCGCTGAGCATAATCACGGCAATACGGCCCTGGCTGTTTTTCAGCTCCTCAATGCTGTTAGTGAGAGGCAACGCCAAAGGAGTAAGGCCGTCCGCCTTGGCGGTCTTGACCGCCGCGGCAAATTTCGCGGAATCATGGGGCTGCATCCCGTAAACAAGCACGCTGCCTCCCCTCTTCGGGCCGAACACCGTCAGGCCGGTTTTCAGTTTCAGGCCGGAGATGGCGGCATTCATGCGCTGCAGCAAATTCTGGGCGATGCTGAATTTCTGATTTCCCTGATAGCGATTATCCATGGTCGAAGACCCGTCCAGCATAAACAGGGCGTTATCCGCCTTTTGCACATAACCCTGTTTCAGTTTGGCGGAAAGATCACCGGCATCATTGGGCAGATTCGCCTGCTTCGCCGCACAGGCCGTAAGCAGACCGACACACATCAGACACAACAAAATTTTCCACTTTCGCATAATCTACCTCCTTGCTCTTTTTATTGTGAAATTCCTTGCCCACCTTTGTTGTCATTCCCGCGCAAGCTAAAAACCCAATCATTCCGGGAGCTGCGACAAACATGACTCTCGTTTTCACGGAAATAGCGGTTTTGCAAGATCCTCGATATTATTTATTATCTCGCAAACAATTAAAGAACACCAGAAAAATAAAAAAGCATCCGATGCCTTGCCAAGGGAGCTATTCCCCGCACCACTTTCGGGCATTCTGGAACATCCTGAGCCAGGGCGTGACCTCAAGCTCCTTCATCTCCTCGGGCAGCCAGTGGCATTGCCATGGCAAAAAGGCTCGTTCCGGATGCGGCATCATGGCGAGATGGCGGCCATCCGGCGAGCAGAGGCCGGTGAGGCCGCCGGGCGAACCGTTGGGGTTGAAGGGATAGGCCTCGGTGGGTCGGCCCTCGTCGTCCACATAGGCCAGGGTGGCAAGGTTGCCGGCCAGCACCTCCGCCTTGACGGCCGGATCGGGGAAATGAAGAAAGCCTTCGCCGTGATCCACGTGGATGCCGAAGGTCAGATCCTCCATGCCTGCAAGCATCATGGCCGGGCTTTTCAGCACCTTGACCGTGACCCAGCGCGACTCGAAACGGCCTGAGACATTGTGGATAAAGCGCGGCTGCTGCTGGGCCGGCAATCCCTGCCAGGGCACCAGCCCCAACAGGCCGAAGAGCTGGCAGCCGTTACAGATGCCCAGGGTGAAGGTGTCGGGCCGGTCGTAAAAGGCCTGAAACATCGCCTTGAGCCTTTCGTTGAAGAGGATGGTAGCGGCCCAGCCCTTGGCAGACTCGGGCACGTCGGCGTAGGAAAAGCCCCCCACTGCGGCCAGCCCCCGGAAACCGTCCAAGTTGATCCGCCCGGCCAGGAGATCGGTCATGGTCACATCCCAGGGCTCAAAACCCGCGGCGTAAAAGGCCGAGGTCATCTCCCGATCGGAATTGGAGCCCTCGTCGCGCAAGATGGCTACCTTTGGTTTGCTGCTCTTGGCCAGCAGCTCGGGCGCGGTCTTTTCCGGGGTGAAACTCAGGCGGTAGGTCGGCCCCAACCGGTCGTAGATGTTTTTCTTCTCCTCCTCGGCGCAGGCGGGCTTGACTTGGAGCCGTTCCAGCTGGTAGCTGGTCTCCTCCCACCACTGGCGCAAAAGGCGCATGTCTTCGGCAAGCACCACTCTGCCGTTGTAACTGATCCGGATCTCCTTGGCCGGGGTGGTGTTGCCAAGCAATACACAGGACACCCCGTATCCGGCCAGCACCTCCCGCACCTGCTCTTCCTGCCCGGCCCCGCATTCCAGCACTAAGCCCAGCTCTTCGCTGAACATGGCCTCGATGGCGGAAGCCGTGCCGACCAGAGCCAGCTCCAGGCCGCAGTTGCCGGCAAAGGCCATCTCCAGCACGGTGGTGATCAGCCCTCCATCGCTGCGGTCGTGGCCTGCGGCAATCATTCCCCTGTCGATCAGCTCCTGCACCGCAGAAAAACCATTTTTCACCAGGGCCGGATCGTCCATATCCGGCGACTCATTGCCGAGCCGGCCCAGAGTCTGGGCCAGGGCCGTGCCGCCGAGCCGGTTTCTGCCCCCACTCAGGTCCACAAAGAGCAAGGTGGAGCCGGGCTGTTTGATGTCCGGGCTCACCACCTTACCGATATCCGCCACCGCGCCATAGACCGAGATCACCAGCTCCCGGGGCGACTTGACCGTTTCGCTGCCCACCTTGGTGGCCATGGACAGGCTGTCCTTGCCGCCGTCCACGGCAATGCCCACCGCAAGCATGGCCTCGCGCATGGCCAGGGCTGCGTCGTACATGGCCGCGCCCTCACCGGGCAGCTTGGGAGCCCACATCCAGTTGGCCGAGCATTTGACCTGCGTAAGCTCTACCACCTTGGCCCAAACCAGATTGGTCAGGGCTTCGCCCACTGCCATCCGTGCCCCGGCCGCCGGGTTGACCAGCATCTTGATCGGCTGCTCGCCGATGGCCGTAGCCACGCCGGATTTGGCAAAATGACTCTGGGCCAAAACCGCCACATCGCTCACCGGCAACTGCAAGGGGCCGCAGCATTGCTGCCGCACGATCAGGCCGGTCACGGCCCGGTCCACCTTGTTGGTGAGGAAGCGCTTGGAGCCAACGGAAACCAGACGCAAAACGTTGTGCAGCGCCTCCTTTACCGTAAGATCCTGCACGGCAAGGGGCTTGAGCCCAGGTGCGCGACGGTTGTCCGTAAAGGTCTTGACCGGCACATTACCCAGCAGTTCGTTGAGCTCGATATCCACCGGAGTGGAATCATCTTGTGCGTCATGCACCACAAAACGCAGATCGCCGGTCACCTCGCCCAGCACCTCGCAGGCCACCTTTTCCCTGGCGCAAATGGCCTGGAATCCGGCGATATTTTCGGGCCGGATCAGAAAGCCGTTGCGCTCCTGGTACTCGGCCACGTAAATCTCCAGCACGCTCATGGTGGGATCGCCCACCCGGATGTTGCGGATCTCGATGCGGCCGCCGGATTTCTCCACCAGCTCTTTTAAGACGTTGGCCGGGCCGCCCGCGCCCTGGTCGTGGATCACGTCGATCAGGGTCTTGTCGCCCATCTCGTTGCAGGCCCGGATCACCCGGTTCATCTTCTGCTCCATCTCGGCATCGCCGCGCTGGACCGCATCGAAGTCAAGCTCGCTGACATTCTCGCCCTGGAGCATGCTGGAGGCGGCGCCGCCGCCAAAACCGACCCGATAGGCCGGACCGCCCACCTGGACGATGAGCATGCCTTTTTCCTCCTTGGCCTTGGCGGTGTGCCGGGCGTCGATCTGGCCAACCCCGGCGGTGAACATGATCGGCTTCAAGAAGCCCCAGCGCTCGCCATCGTCTAGGCGCAGATCAAAGGAGCGGGTGAAGCCCAAAATCAGGGGCTCGCCGAACTTGTTGCCGTAGTCCGAAGCGCCGTTGCTGGCCTCGATCTCGATGGTCAGGGCCGAAGCCAGGTTGTCCGGGCAGGGGTAGCGATTTTCCCAGGGCAGCTCGTAGTCGGGGATGTGGAGATTGGCCACACAGTAGCCGGCGGTCCCGGCCATAACAAAGCCGCCCTGGCCGGTGCCCTGTACGTCGCGGATCCTCCCGCCGGTGCCGGTCTCGGCGCCGGGAAACGGGGCCACCCCGGTGGGGAAATTATGGGTCTCGGCGGTGAGCAGCACATGGTAGACCACTTCCTGGAGGGAAAGTGGGCACGGATCGCCCGGCGTTTCCGGAAGCAAGGTGGTAAGCCGGTGCCCAGTTACGGCGCTGGAATTGTCCTTAAAGGCGATGACGCTGCCCTTGGGGTGGGCGGCGAGGGTGTCGGTGACCAGCTTAAAGAGGTTTTCCTTCTGCTCCACGCCGTCGATGATCTGCCGCCCCCGGAAAAAGCCGTGCCGGGAATGCTCGGAATTGGCGTTGTTGAGATCCATGATCTCGACGATGGTGGGGTTGCGCGTGTGCTTGGTGACGAAGTAGTCGTAGTAAAAATTGCGGTCCCACTCGTCCATGGAGATACCGGGGATGGCCTGCAGCCCGTCCGGCCCCTGGCTGATGAGGTCAATCTCGTACACCGGCTCCGGGCTGACCCCGGTTTCAAAGGTGGTGAGCGGCGCGGGGTAGAGGCATTCGGTCATCCGGTCGTGGTTGGCGGCAATAAAGGCCGGAAGATCATCGCCCGCCTCCACCAGATAGCGGCGGGAACGCTCCACCCTGGTCACCGTGTCCAGGCCTATGGCCCGGCAGATCGAGACCAGGTTCGACGACCAGGCAGTGGCGAAATTGAGCCGCGGCCCCAGCTCCACCACCCGTTCTCCGGCAAGATGGGGGGTGTCGGCGACCGTTTCGGCCAAGAAACCGTCCGCCAGCACCAGCCGCAGCCTCTCCAGCTCGGGATTGGTCAGCGGGGCAGCGCTTTCAATATTGAAACAGTATTCACGGCGGCCATCAATGGCGCGGTACAACTGGCGGACTGTCGTTCCCATGGTCTTATCCTAAAAAATGTATGCACGTGGCGAGAAAAATAAATAAGCCCTTAACCTATCATTAAATCATACTTTTTTCCGCAGGAAATTGCGTTGCCCGGACAAAAAGAGCTTTTTGCCCTGCCACCCTTTCACCTTGCGCCTTTCCCCTTGCCCCTTTATGATACGGCCATGAAATGTAAGCGTTCAGCAGCACCACATCTGCTTTGTCATCGGCCTGGTCCGCATACCATATGTATAGCGAACAGGCCTCTTGGTCGGACACTTCTGCCGACGATTGACACGCGCATCTGCGGCACTGCTGAACGCTTACAGTTCCGGGTTTACCTGAAATTGAGTGCCCTTGGTGAACGATTACCATGAAACAGCCCCAGGAAAACAGCCCCCAATCTTTTGCCGGAATCATCGGTCAGGAAAAGGCGAAAAAACTGCTGCGCCGCGCCGTGGCCCAAGACCGGCTGGCGCATGCCTTTCTCTTCAAAGGCCCCATGGGGGTCGGCAAAAAGACTTTGGCCCGCACCTTTGCCGCCGCCCTCAACTGTCATAACCCCAAAGACCACGAACCCTGCGGCCAATGCCCCTCCTGCCGCAAGTTTACTGCCGGCAGTCACCCTGACTTCATCGTGATCGAGCCGGAAGGCGCGGCCATAAAGATCAATCAGGTGCGCGAACTTAAAAAGACCCTGGCCTTTCCCCCCTTTGAGGCGAAAATCCGGGTGGCGCTCGTTTGCGAGATCCACACCATGCGGCGGGAGGCGGCCAACAGCCTGCTCAAGACTCTGGAAGAACCACCCGCCCAGACCATGCTTATTCTCACCGGTGATGAGGCGGGCGGGATTCTGCCCACCATCCTCTCCCGCTGCCAGACCGTGCCTTTTTTCCCGCTCCCCCAGCCGGAAGTGGCGAAAATCCTGGCGCGGGAGGCGGGTATAACCACGGAAAACGCGGCCACCCTGGCAGCCATGGCCGAAGGCAGCCTTGGACGGGCCAGACTCCTTCTGGCCAAGGATCTGCTGGGGCTGCGCCGGGAGATTATTGAGCACCTGCTGCGCCTTGAGCCGGACACCCCGACCGCGATCCAGGCCCTGGGCGAACTCGCCGAAACAGCGGCCAGGCTTAAGGAAGACTTAGGCGAACTCCTGGATCTGCTCACCACCTGGCACCATGATCTTCTCCTTTTCGCTCATGGCGCCCCAGGTTCGATCATCAACTATGATCTCAGCCCCACTTTCCCGGCCGCTTGCCGCCGTTGGTCCAAGGGCCAGCTCGCAGATAAGCTGCACCTGCTGGACACGGCCCGAAAACAACTGGCCCGCAACTGCAACCCCACCGCCGTGTGCGAAGTGCTTTTCTTTGGCCTGCTTTAATGGTATATGATTGTTTTCTTGACCTGATAATCAGCCGCCACGATTGCAGGTCATGAACATTAGCAATTTTAAGAACTATCCAGTAACTGTTCAGCAGTGCCGCAGGTTGCGGCAAGCGGGACGGCGATGCGTACTCCAGTACGTGGGCCGGCCCGATCGCCGCAAGATGTGGTGCTGCTGGGCAGTTACTCAATTTCCCAGCCAACTGGCTGTTTGAGCGTAATGCATGAACGAAACTCCGGAAACACCCCCTGAAGAGCTGGGGCATGAAGACCAGCACAACGCACCGGAAACCTGCTATACTCTCCAGTTCCGGCCGGGAGACCAGCTTTTTTCCGCCGTCTCCCGCATCCAGAACCTCAAGGTCGGCGAGTTGGTCATGGCCCAGACCGAACACGGCCTGGAACCAGCCACGGTCCACGCCCGAGCCCTGCCCTGCCCTGAACGAACCGAGCCGGCGAGCTTGGGCAGTCACCTGATCGTCCGGCGGGGAACCAGGGACGAAATAGAAAAATTTGTCCGCCTTCTGGAACGCGAACAGGAGGCTTCTGCCGTCTGTACCCGTTTCATCGCCACCCATGGCTTGCCCATGAAGCTCATCAAGGTGGAGCGGTTTTTAAACGGCAGCAAGATCATCTTCTATTTCACTGCCGACACCAGGGTTGACTTTCGCGAGCTGGTCAAAGACCTGGTCCAGGAATTCCGTACCAGGGTTGAGATCCGCCAGGTCGGGGTCCGCCATGAAACCAAGATGATCGGCGGTCTGGGCTGCTGCGGACGAGAGCTCTGCTGCTCTTCGTACCTCAAAAACTTTGCCCCGGTTTCCATCAAGATGGCCAAGGAGCAGGGGTTGCCGCTCAATCCCGCCAAGATCTCCGGGATCTGTAACCGGCTGCTCTGCTGCCTCACGTACGAGTACGACACCTACCACGCCATGCGCAAGACGATGCCCAAGCCGGGCAAGGCCATCACCGTAGACGGGAAGAATTACAAGATCGTCAAGGTCAACCCCCTGGAGGAAACCCTTGAGGTCTCCTGGGTGGACGGCCATGAAAGGAATATCATTCTCACCAAGGAAGAATGGAGTCAGGCCAGAACAACGCAACCCGCCCCAGGGCAGCATGCCGCCTTGCCCCAGGCCCAGGCTCAACCCCTTGCCCCGGAAGCGCAAGCCCCGCCGCGAAGAAAAAAGCCCAGACCTCCCAGAGGACCCAAAGAGCCTGGCCAATGAACACCTATTATCTCACCACCCCGATTTTCTACGTCAACGCCCAGCCCCATCTGGGCCATGCCTACTCCACCGTGGTGGCGGATGCCGTCTGCCGCTACCAGCGGCTGCTGGGCAAGGATGTCCGTTTCCAGACCGGCACCGACGAACACGGCGACAAGATCGTCCATGCCGCCGAGGATGCCGGGGTCTCCGTGCAGGAATATGTGGACACGATCAGCGCCATGTTCCGGGGTGCCTGGCCGCCGCTCGCCATTGCCCCGGACAACTTTGTCCGCACCACCGATCCGGCCCACATGGCCGTGGTGCAGGCTGTTCTCCAGCAAGTTTACGACCAGGGCGACATCTATTTCAGCGAGTACACCGGCCTTTACTGCAAGGGCTGCGAACGCTTTCTCACCGAAAAGGAGCTGGTGGACGGCAAGTGCCCGGATCACCTCAGCGAACCGGAGCGGATCAGCGAGCAGAATTATTTTTTTCGGATGGGTAAGTACCAGGAGTGGCTCATCGACCACATCACCAGCCATCCGGAGTTCATCACCCCGGAACGCTACAAGAACGAGGTACTCTCCTTCCTCAAGGACCCCTTGGAGGATCTCTGCATCTCCCGGCCCACCACCCGGCTCACCTGGGGAATCCCCCTGCCCTTTGACCGCCGTTTTGTCACCTACGTCTGGTTCGATGCCCTGATCAACTACCTTTCCGGCCTGGGCTATCCGGCTGGCCAGGATTTTGCCCGCTACTGGCCCGCAGCCGAGCATCTCATCGCCAAGGATATTCTCAAGCCCCACGCCATCTACTGGCCAACCATGCTGAAAGCCATGGGGCTTGCGCCCTACCGGCGGCTGCATGTCCACGGCTACTGGAACATGAACGAGACCAAGATGTCCAAGAGCCTGGGCAACGTGGTGCGGCCCGGCGAGCTGGTGGCGGAATTCGGCGCGGACTCGGTGCGCTACTTCCTGCTTCGCGAGATGTCTTTCGGCCTGGACGCCGGCTTTTCCCGTGAAGCACTAGTGGCCCGGCACAACTCCGACTTGACCAACGACCTTGGCAACCTCTTTTCCCGCTCGCTGACCATGGTGCGAAACTTCGCGCAAAGTAAGGTGCCGCAGCCTGGTGTGCCTTCGCCCCAGGACCGCGAGCTGGCCGAGGCAGCCATGGCCATGCTGGCCCAGTACCGCGAGCAGATGGACCATTTCGCCTTCCACCGGGCCCTGGCCTCGGTGTGGGAGGTGATCAGCCGGGCCAACAAATACATCGTCAGCACCCAGCCCTGGGAACTGGCCAAGGATCCGCAGCAGGCCGACCGGCTGGGCACGGTACTCTATACCCTGCTGGAAACGCTTAGGCTCATCACCCTGACCCTGCGCCCCGTCATGCCGGAAACCGCTGTCAGGATGGGCGAGGCTCTGGGCGTGGCAGGCGAGATGAACCTGAACAACTGTGGGGCCTGGGGGAGGCTCGTGCCGGGAGCTGCCATCACCCCAGGGGCGCAACTTTTCCCCCGGCTGCAAAGGGAAGAAAAAGCCAAACCGCAACCGCCAAAGAACAGCGCCATGCAAAAATCAGAGACTAAAAAAGAATTCAGTTCCGAGACCGAACCGGAGACCGAGGGGATCGTCACCTTCGACACCTTCCAGAAACTGGAATTGCGGGTGGCGGAGATCATCGGGGCCGAAAAGATCGCCAAATCAGACCGCCTCCTTAAGCTGACGGTAAAGGCCCCGGAGGAGCGCACCATTGTTGCGGGCATTGCCCAGCATTACCAGCCGGAAGAGCTGATTGGCCGCCAGGTGATCATTGTCGCCAATCTCAAACCGGCCAAATTAATGGGCGTGGCCTCCCACGGCATGGTGCTGGCCGCCAAGGACGGAGACCGGCTGGTGCTCTCCGCCGTTTCCGGGCCGGTCGCTCCAGGTAGCAGGGTGGCATGAACCGTAACCATTCAGCAGCACCGCATCTGCGTTGTCATCGGCCTGGCTCATGTGCACCAGCACACTTCGCAGGCCTCTTCCTAGCAGCTGCAGCACTGCTGAACGGTTACAATTCTTGGGGTTATCAAATTTTTCGTATCTCTGGTGAGAGATTATCATGAAGCGGACGGCCCCCTTCGATACCGCCCTGCTGTACCGCAGCCTGGAGGAACAGGCCGGTCGCCATCCGGTCCGCGCGCTCAGGCTCTCCGGCAAGGGAGCTGAGCCCTTGGGCCTGTTGCTGATCGGCAACACCGTTTCCGAGGCGGAGGTGGCCTCTGCGCTGGCCGCACTGCGCTTTCCAGACCAGCCCCGTCCGGCCCCGCTCGGCCAAGCTGAGGAAAAACTGCCGGGCCAGCCCTGGTTCCGCCGGCAACTGGCAGTGGAAATGGACCGGGTTCAACAGAGCAAACTGCCCTGCGCCCTTCTCCTGATCACCCTGTCCGGGCACGGCGTCCTGGCGGAACAGGCTGCGGCAGCGCTGGCGCCATGCCTGCATCCTGGGGATCTGCTCTCCGGCTTTACAAAAAACGGCCTGGCTCTGATCATGCCGGGCGCTGCGGTGGGCAAGGCGCGAAGGCGGGCGGAGGAGATGCGCGCCGCCCTGCGCACCGCCGCTTTCCTCAAGGGTCCCGCCGGTGTTGCCCCAAGCCTGGCCCTGGGCATTGCCGTCTGCCATGCCTATGAGACTCTGCCGGCGGAGCGGTTTCTGGCCCTGGCCGAGGCCGAGCTGGCCCGCGCTGCCCAGATGGGCAGCGACGCCATCTGCCAAAGAGCCGCAGCCCACGCCGAGGATTCCTGCCAGGTAACGGTGGAAGAACGAGCCCAGCTATGGATGCAACCGCGCAAGGCTTCGCGGGCAGCGGCGGGGATGGCGGCATGAGTTGTCCAGACGGAATGACCGGAACGTTTTTCATCAACGGCTTACAACAACTTGCAGAGGGAAAATAGTCCATGACCGCGAAAACCAAGCGCTCTCCGAAAATCATCTGTATCAGCAGCGGCAAAGGCGGGGTAGGCAAGACCTCCTTTTCGGTGAACGTGGCCACTGCTCTTTCCCAAAAAGGCAAGGCCGTCCTTCTCATCGACGGCGACCTGGGGTTGGCCAACGTCGATGTGGTACTGGGGCTCAACGTCCGCCACACCATCCGGGAAACCATTGAAGAGGGCCGTGATCTGGCCAGCTCTCTGGTGGAGATCAACCCGAGGTTTCAGGTCCTGCCGGCCAGTTCGGGCGTGCCTGAGATGGCCAACCTCTCCTACGAGGAACAGGCCCTGCTCACCAGCAGCCTGGAGGAGATCATCGACCGTTTCGATTTTGTCCTCATTGATACCGCGGCCGGGATCGGCGATTCGGTGCTCTGGTTCAACACCTGGAGCCAGATGAATATCGTCATCCTGACCCCGGATCCAACCTCGCTCACCGATGCCTACGCCCTGATCAAGGTTCTCCATACCCGCCACGACAGAAAGCACTTCCACCTGCTGATAAACAGTGTACAATCCAAAAAAGAAGGCCAGGATGTCTTTGCCAATATGAGCATGGTACTCCAGCGTTTCCTGAAGATTACCCCCCTGGCTCTGGGCGCCATGCCCCAGGACAAAAACGTCTCCCAGGCCATCCGCCGCCAAAAGCCTTTCCTGCTCGGCGCACCGGAGAGCAAAGCCAGCCTGGAGATTGTCGCCGTGGCTGACCGCCTTATCGCCCTGTAACCTGCCCGGATTTTTGCGCACTGCCGCAACCCGGTTATTTTTTTACTCAACAAAGAGGCTTGTCATGTTCGTTATCGGTAATTTTTTAGGCGCCCTGGCCACCTTGGTGGACTTTGCCTTAAGCGCCTACATGTGGGTCATCATCGGCAGGGCCATCATTTCCTGGGTAAACGCCGACCCTTACAACCCCATTGTCCGTTTTCTCTACGAAGTCACCGAACCGGCGCTTTCCCGCATCCGCAGGATAGTGCCGGTTTTTGGCGGCGGCCTCGACCTTTCCCCCATGCTGCTTATTCTCGCCCTGATTTTTTTACGGAGCTTTCTGGTCCCCACCTTGCATGAGCTAGCGAAAAGCGTTGGCTGAACGGTTACAGTTCGGTGGTTTTGGTACTTTGACGACCGCGCCCCGGTGAACGGTTACAACCTTCCCAAACCAGTACCCACAAGGAGCAGAAACATGATACTTACAGCCCAAGACATCCAGTCCCAACAATTCCATGTCCGTTTTCGCGGTTTCGATGTTGAAGAGGTGGACGATTTTCTGGAAAAAATAGCCGCTCTTTTTCAGTCGGTTTCCGAAGAAAACCAAAAACTGAAAGGCCGTTTGGAAATCATGAAGAAAGAACTGGCCACCTACCAGAACCAGCAAAAATCTTTCCAGAGCGCCATCATCGCCGCCCAGAATGTCACCGATGCCATGAAGGAAAAAAGCAGGCAAGAGGCTGAAACCATCGTGGCCGAGGCCCAGGAAGAAGTGCGCCTGCGCCGGAAAGAGGCTGAACTGGAAATTGCCGAGCTGAAAAGAAAAATCGACGAATTGAAAGCAATGCGGGAACAAACCCGGCATGATCTGTGCCAACAGCTGAAATCATACCTGCACATGCTGGAAACTGAACCAGCCGATAAGGCGCGGGCGGTGGAGCATTTCAGCTCCTCGCCCCGCCCGCAGCCACCTGATCTAGACGATATCCAGGGCGCCAGCCCCCGGGCCCTCGCCCGCGCCATAATCGAGACGGAACCCGGGCAGCAGCGGGATAACAGTCATGCCTCCTCCGAAGAAGATTTTGCCGACCTTTACGTCAAGATCGACATTCCGGACAGCGGCCCGGAAAGTATGCCCCCAGAAGCGGAAGACGAATTTAAGCCCCGGGATATTGCCCTGCCCCCATCATTTGACGCCAGAAAAGACCTGCTGGTCATGAATGAGGATGAGTACGACAATGAGGAGCATGGTCTTCCCGACCTTGAGGGCGACATGGTCTTCAATTTTGAAGATCCCCTCGACAGTCACGAACCGGCTGTTTCTTTCACCGAAGATTTAGTAAGGGAGGACAAGAAAAAAAAGCTGGGCCATTTCAATCCGGAGGAATCTCCACTGTGACCTTTCTTCGGGCGCAGGCTGACGACGCTTCAATCAGCCTGCTAATCCATGTGCAGCCCAAAGCATCCCGCACCCGCCTCGCCGGCCTCCACGGCGAGGCGCTCAAGCTCTGCATCACCTCGCCCCCGGTGGATGGCAAGGCAAACGCCGCAGTCATCAAGTTTTTCGCCAAGCTCTTCAAGATCCCCAAGGCAGCCGTGGCCATTGCCGGCGGCGAAGCCAGCCGCGACAAACGCCTTATTCTCGCAGGAATCTCGGCAGCCCAGGCCGAGGCGGTACTGCGACCTCTCCTTGCTCCATAGAAAATTTGTAACCGCTCACCAGGGCCAATAACCCGCCTTTTTCTTTTATTGTCCCCGCTTGGGAGGGTTAAAACCCCCACCTTTAGGTGGCAGCTTTAGCGTATAATTGCTAAATTTCGAGTCATGACATACAGACATG
>MGTD01000006.1 GCA_001799285.1 Deltaproteobacteria bacterium RIFOXYD12_FULL_56_24 | reverse complement strand
GGCTTGAGAAGTTCCGACGGTCTGTGTCTTGGCATGCCGACGGCATTATCCTGCCTGTCAGGGGATAAAATTGGCTTTTTCAGGGCCGACTACTTATGCATTCAAACACCATACTTAACTCTTGGATCTATTTTGGGGAATCATTCCCCGCAGCTTGCAGCGGGTGTAGTTCATTCTTGGGACTTGGGTGTGACGCCGATTGTCGAAGCGCTTCCGGGGTGAGTGCCGTCCCGCCAGCGCCGACTTTCGGTACTGTTCTTATGCTCGGAAGCCGTGAAATATTCTGTTGATTAGCGCAAGAGAGTCGCGTATTATCCGGATAATCAACAATAGAGGTGCGGCATGCCCCAAATCAAGCGAGTTCTCGATTTACCTTCGCTGCTGGCAAAGAAATCATTCTTTTTGTTCGGGCCTCGTGCAACCGGCAAATCGACCTTGATTCGTCAACAATTGACCGACGAGGCTTTTGTCGTGGATCTGCTTGATTCGCGCAAATACCTGCGACTCTCCGCGTCGCCGGGCGATCTGGAGGCGATGATCGAGGCCAGCGGCAAATCTCTGGTCGTTATCGACGAGGTTCAGCGTGTTCCGGAGCTCCTCAATGAAGTGCATAGGCTGATAGAGGCGAAGCGGCTTTGTTTTCTCCTTACAGGCAGCAGTGCCCGCAAACTGAGGCGTGGCCAGGCCAATTTGCTGGCCGGCCGGGTCTGGGAGGCGCGGCTTTTTCCGTTTATTTACCGGGAAATTCCGAATTTCGATCTGGATCGCCATCTGCTTTACGGCGGCTTGCCGATGGTATGGCTGGGCGAGGAGCCGGCGGAGGAGCTCGATGCGTATGCACATACCTATCTGACTGAGGAAATCATGGCGGAAGGATTGGTGCGCAAGCTGCCGCCGTTTTCCCGCTTTCTACGGGCGATGGGGTTGTCCAATGGCGAAATGCTGAATTTCACCAAGCTCGCCAGCGATTGCCAGGTACCGCCTTCCACGGTTTCGGAATATGTGGCGTTGCTGGAGGATACCCTGGTCGGCCACTTGCTGCCGGCCTGGGCGGAATCAAAGAAGCGCAAGGCAATTCGCACGGCGAAGTTTTACTTTTTCGATTGCGGGGTGACGCATCTTTTGGCCGGTACACGCACGCTGGACCGCAATTCCGACCTCTATGGCAAGAGCTTCGAGCAGTTTATCGGTGGGGAGATTCGTGCCTGGCTCAGTTACAACCGCATCAAGCAACCTTTGTGCTATTGGCGCTCGGCGCACGGTGACGAAGTCGATTTTTTGATTGGCGAAGACATCGCCGTCGAGGTGAAGGCCAGCGCCCGCATCAGTTGGCGCGATTTCAAGGGGCTCGATCGTCTGGCTGAAGAGGGTGTGTTTAAACATTACCTGCTGGTTAGTCAGGACCAGACTGAGTTGCGTGATGGGGCACGGCATGCCTTGCCATGGCAAGTCTTTCTCGATGGACTTTGGGAGCGGAAGTGGCTGTGATGTGATGGCCCGGTTACTTCGCAACGTTATTTGGAGCAAGTTGGAATTCCTGGGACGCAATACATATTTCTAGGCCAATAGAAATCTGGTTCAGTCTTGGCAAACAGCTTAATGATGTGCGCTGCTACCGGCGGATTGGAGATTTGCCAATGGAAACGGTCGCATAAAGAATTTTTTCTCCGCAGGCACTCTTTATTTTTTCCTGAGCAATCTCCGGGGTACATCGGCATACACCTCGAAATCCGTCCGCTTGCCGATCCTACCCACCTCGACGATAACCTCGTCCTCCATGATCCGGTAAACCACCCGGATCGATTTGCGGACCGCATACAGCTTGTAATAACCGGTCAGGTCAAAACCGCGCATGTTGCCGAGTGGCTGGCCTAGATGGGGAGCATCTTCCAGCTTTTTGAGCTGCACTCACTTCCACGACAAACTCCTGATTTTCTGGGGGAAGGTGACTTGTGATTCTGCTGGATACCAACGTGCTCTTGGAGTTGATGCGTCCCTCTCCCGATACTAAAGTAGTTGCTTGGCTCAATCAATGTCGGCATTCCGAGTATTGGCTGAGTGCGGTCACCGTGGCTGAGATCGGCCTGGGGATTGCTCTGTTGCCGGAGGGCAAGCGCAGACGGAAATTGGCTGAGTTAGCGGCGCAGATGTTTGCTGAGGATTTTGCTGGTCGATGTCTATCTTTTGATCAGGAGGCCGCTGTCGTATACGCTGGCATAGTATCTGTTCGGATGGGCATGGGGCGCTCGATCAGTGTCGAAGATGCCCAGATTGCCGCCATTGCCGTTACCGGTCAGATGATGTTGGCCACACGGAATACCGATGATTTTGTGGAAATAACTGGATTAACCGTAGTCAATCCTTGGCTTGGTGGGTGAAATTATGGAACGGAACGAACGGAACGCGAACTGGGTAAGCTGAAAAAGAAGTACTGAGTGCTTAGGAAAGGCAAATAGCAAGTAAAACTCAAACGGGGGCGGTGGCTGGAAACAGCAGCAGCCTCTTTTTTGGTAAAAATATTCAAGAACAGCTGGAGAATACCGATATGTATATCAGGTGAAGAATATTGCTTCGCCAGTAAAGAGCTATTTAAAGGATTTTTTCATGGCAACAGGATCAATTTCATCGCTCGGAGTCGGCTCCGGGCTTGAGCTGCAAAGCATTCTTGATCAGCTCAAAGAGGTGGATCAGCAGGCCATCACTCGCAAGGAAAGCGAGGTTGATGCGCTGGCGGTTCAACTCAATGAGTTCACTGTGGTCAACAACAAGCTGCTGACCATGAAGAGCGCCGCGCTGGATCTCTCCCTTTCCTCAACCTTTCTTGCCCGAACCGTAACCAGCTCCAGCGAGAGCGTGCTTACCGCCACGGTGGCGGACGGCACCGTGGCGCAAAGTACCGCGGTGGCCGTGGGCCGGATTGCTACCAAGAGTACCTGGATGTCGGACGGCAAGGCTGCTTCCACTACCAGCGTCAACGCCACAGGGAGCAGTCAGAATTTTGTTTATCAGGTGGACGGGGAGGACATTACCGTGGCGGTGGCCGATGGCACCACCTTGAGCGGGCTTGTCGACTTGATTAACGCCGATACGGATAATCCCGGAGTGACCGCTTCTCTGATTGATGATGGTTCCGGGGTGACACCCTACAAGCTGGTGTTGAAGGCGGACGCGACCGGCAGCGAGCAGGAGATCACCATTACCGAACCGGATCAGTTGCCGGACTTGACCATGACGTTGCAGGGGGAGACCGGTGCCAATCTCAACGCTTCTCTCACCATTGACGGGGTGAGTTATCAGCGGCAGACCAACACCATCAGCGATGTGCTTTCCGGAATTACCATGACTCTTAAGGGGGCGGGGACGTCCACTGTTTCGGTGGCCAATAACGATGCTTCCATCAAGGAAATGATCGTGAGCTTTGTTGCCGCCTATAACGATGCCGTGCAGGAAATTGCCAAGAACACCTCCTACGATGAAGAAACCAAAGCTTTTGGCATTCTGGCTCGCACCACCATGCGTGATCTGCCCTATGCTCTTCAGAACCTGATGACCTCCGAGGTTACTGCGGACAGCGAAGGGCTGGTCGTCACCATGTTCGACTTGGGGCTCGAGTTTGACCGGGACGGCACTATCACCATCGACGAAACCGTGCTTTCCGCGGCCATTTCCGGAGCGCCGGACAGTGTGGCCGCATTTTTTCTTGGAGATGATGATCAGGAAATCACCGGCTTGGCCGATAAGGTTAATGACTATCTTCGTGAGCTTACCAGCGGCTCCGGTCAGGTGGACGCGGAAAAAACCGCGGCCCAGGTCAGGATTGATGACCTGGAATTGCGGATCGAAGCGGAAACCGAACGGCTTGACAAGAGATACGAAATACTGACCAAGCAATTTGTCGCCTTGGATCAATACATGAGCCAGATGAAGTCCATGGGCAGCTACCTGACCGGGCAGTTTGACAGCCTGAGCAGCATGCTATCAAGTAAATAGCGGACAAGTGAATAGGTCTGTAGCAGTGTTAACCTTATTGGGGAGGAAGTGCGCATGGTTGGGAAAAAAGCGCTGGATGTCTATCGGGCTACGGAAAAACAGGCAGAGATTCAGCCGGTGAAGTTGATCCATATGCTTTACGAGCGGGTGCTGGTGCATCTTGAACTTGCCGAGGAAGGGATTCGGGGAAAAAGCCCCAAGAAACGCGGGGAAAATCTGGGCAAGGCCATTGCCATTATCACCGAGTTGCAGGCCTCTATTAATTCAGAGGACCATTCTGAGGCTGCCCAATTTTTGCGGGGCCTGTACGGGGCAATACTGGTGGAGCTTCCCAAGGTCTCAGTGTCTCAGGATCTGAAGGTGCTGCGTCAGTCTCGCACCTACCTGGAAAGACTGAAAGGGATCTGGGAAGAAACCGCCATGCAGGATTCGGCTGTGGAACTGCATTCCGCCAAAAACGTTCAGGTCGATAGTGATGCTGGGGTTGCGGCGTCGGCTTCAGTCACGAGTCCGGCCATTGTCCCCCGGGGCAATAAACGGATAAATTATGAGACTTGTCCACTTCAGGTGGCTATGGGTGGACTTTCGCTTTCTATTTAGGAGCCGTGCGAAAATAACTTGTACTATTCTGCCTCAACTTTACGGCTCCTTATGCCGTCGTGGCAGGACTCGATGTTTAAGCTGTTCTTGCTCAATGGCTTAGAGGTTATGGAGAAATGGGGCGTGATGAATATCTCGACTTCGACCGGTGTCATCGATTCATTTGTTCAGACTCTGTTTGCGGATTTCTTGCGGGCCGCGGATTACTTTGCCGCTATGCAGCAGGAACATAAGGCGGAGCTTCTTGCCGGCCGCTGTAAAGAGCATTTTCCCTGGCAGCAGCACAGGGAAAAAGCTTTCAGAGGGCTCGCCCGAATGCTTGACAGGGTAGTTGCTTGCGCAGAGGACAACAAGGAGGATATTCTCCGTGTCCAGGAAATCATGGTAAAATTGTTGGCTCAGGAGGATGTGCTGCAAAAACTTATCCTGGCCCGTCAGCTGAAAATACAGGGACAGCTCCCTGCGATGCGCAAGGGAAAAGAGGCATTGCAGGGATATAATATTAACAAGGGCCTGGTTCCCCGGCCAAGATATCTCAGTAATAGGATGTAGGGGAAAGTGGAAAAACAGGAGGACGTATGTCATGGATGCCAGCGTAAACACTGAAGTCAAGGGAATTGGCGTAACAACGGTAATGCCTGCTGTGGTGCGGGAAGACCGGGTGAAACCCCGGGTTGCCCCAGTGCAGGGGAGTACGGATTCAACCGGGGCGGCCCTGGGCGACAAGGAGCTGCACCGCCGCGAGCAGGAGCCTGCCGCCTCCGCCAAAGAGGTTGCCAAGGCGGTGGAGGAGATGCAGAAACGCCTCGATGCTTTGGGTAATACCAGGCTGAATTTCAGGGTGGTGGAAAATCCCGAGGAGCTCGTGGTGCAGGTCACTGACCGTACGAGCGGCGAACTGGTGCGGCAGTTTCCTTCGGAAGAGGCGCTCAAGCTCCGGGTAAAGCTCCAGGAATTGACCGGCCTGCTTTTTGACGAACAGGCGTAAAACGCTGCCCTGATCCTGATCGTTTTTGCCTCTTGTTATTGGGCTGCCGGCGCAAAAAAATAGAGTGACCGGCAGTTGACGCCGCAGGTGCGCCCTGTTGCCGTGGATCGTCTGGTTTCTCCAGCCCTTTCTTTCCTCGCCTTGGCCGAAATATCCACGCAAAATAAAAAAACGGCCCAAGCCATTTCCCTGGCTTGGGCCGTTTTTTCTCCATACTTTTTCCTTGACAATTATTGGGGCCTCTCGTATACCTGAGCGGCAAACATGAATGTATGTTCATTTTTACCATAATATCTTAATCCTCATTAATTGACACAAGGAGAATCGATCATGTCCAAGTTAGTCGCTCCCCATGGTGGAAAAGGTCTGGTATGCTGCCTGCTGCACGGCAGTGAGCGTATCGCTGAGCAGGAAAAGGCCAAGGGCCTCAAGAAAATCAACATCAGCGCTCGCGCCAAAGGCGACCTGATCATGATGGGTATCGGCGGTTTTTCTCCGCTGGACGGCTTCATGGGCAAGGCCGACTGGAAGGGCGTTGTTGAAAATTTCACCATGGCCGATGGCACCTTCTGGCCCCTGCCCATCACCTTGGATGTCTCCAAGGCCGATGCCGATGCGATCAAGGTCGGCGATGAGGTTGCCCTTGAGGCGGATGGCGAAGTTTACGCCACCATGAAGGTCACCGAGAAGTTCGAGATGACCGACGCCGACAAGAAGTGGGAGTGCGAGAAGGTTTTCAAGGGTCAGGGCGAAGAGTCTGCCGATGACAAGTTCTGGGATATCGCTCTTAAGGATCATCCGGGCGTGCAGATGGTTATGAAGCAGAAAGAAGTGAACCTGGCCGGCCCGGTTAAGGTTCTTTCCGAGGGCGAGTACCCCGCCAAGTACAAGGGCGTCTACTTGACCCCTGCCGAGACCCGCGCCATGTTCGAAGAGCGCAAGTGGTCCGACGTTGCCGCCCTGCAGCTGCGTAACCCCATGCATCGCTCCCATGAGTTCCTGGCCAAGATCGCCATCGAGGTATGTGACGGCGTCCTGATCCACTCCTTGATCGGCAACCTGAAAGCAGGCGATATTCCTGCCGAGGTTCGCGTTAAGGCCATCGACTGCCTGGTTGAGAACTACTTTGTGAAAGACAACGTCATTCAGGCCGGTTACCCCCTGGATATGCGTTACGCCGGTCCCCGTGAGGCGCTGCTCCATGCAACCTTCCGTCAGAACTACGGCATCACCAAGATGATTATCGGTCGTGACCATGCCGGTGTTGGCGACTTCTACGGCCTCTTCGAGGCTCAGGAAATTTTCGACCGCATCCCGACCAACCTGGCTGAGGGCAAAGCTTTGCAGTGCATGCCGTTGAAGATTGACTGGACCTTTTACTGCCACAAGTGTGATGGTATGGCTTCTCTGCGTACCTGCCCGCACACCAAGGAGGATCGCGTTATCCTTTCCGGCACCAAGCTGCGTAAGGCTCTTTCCGAGGGCAAAGAGGTTGTTGACCACTTTGGCCGTGAAGAGGTTCTGGTTATCCTGCGCGCATACTATGCCACTCTGACCGAGAAGGTTGAGGTCAAGATGCAGGGTGCTGCTTCCGGTTCTGCAATGTAAGTAATATGGGCACGGCTTGCCGTGCCCCTGGTTTTGTTAAAAAAAGGAGATGCCGAAAGGCATCTCCTTTTTTTATGGATGTTTTGCGAGATGTTCAGAGAAGGGAAACCTTGGTTCCGTCGGGGGAAAAAGAGATTTTCGCCTCACGGGCCAGCCAGCCCAGCGCCGCGCCAAAAAGCAGCGTACCGCCCCGTTTTTTCATCATCTCGGCTAGTTCCGCCACCGGGGTTTGTCCGTTTTCGCAGAGGTACTCAAAGATATCTCCGGCCAGGAAACCGATCTGGCCTTCCACGGTCATCCCTTTGCCCGGCTTGAACAGAGGGTCTTTCCCTGGCGCCGCACCGGCTGGTTTTTTATGGGTGAGGCTGCTTACCTCTTTTTTGCACCCAGAGGGTATAAGTTTCGTTTGAGCAGGCAACCTGCTCAACTCAGCTTTAATCGTGCCGATGGCGGACTCCACGGTTTTTTCCGCTTTCTTTGCTGCATCTTTCACCATTTTCTCCGCTGCTTTTTTCATCTTCTGGCCGGTTTCCTCCACCGTGTGGCCTGACCGGGCCAGGGCCTTGCCCACCTTACGGCCGGCGTCATTCAAGGCGGATTGATTTTTCTTGTTTGCCATGGCTCTCTCCTGTGTGATCTAGGGTTCGTTAGTGGGGCCTATCCGCTATTCAGTCTAGCGATATTGGGGGAGTTGTCAAGAAGGTTGCAATATTGTGCGATTCTTTATAAAGAAAAGTACGAAAGGTACAAGGTTCAAGGTAAATTCACAAGACAGGCAAAGCGGAGTCGAGACTTCGAAAGGCGGACAGATTGCGGACAATTCGGGTTGGCCTCGGTGATCGTGGCTATGATATTTTGATCGAAAACGGTATCCTGGCCGCAATCGGCGCGGATCTCAAGCAGCGGGCCATTGCCAAGCGGTATGTGGTGGTCGCGGATTCATATGTCGCGGAGCTGCTGGGCGGCAGGCTCATGGCCTCCCTGGCCGCAGCCGGGGTTGCCGCGGAACTCATCACCTTTCCCCGGGGTGAGGCAAGCAAACATCTGGGCACGGTTGCCGAGCTGGCAAGCAGGCTGGCCCAGCTTGGCCTGGATCGCAAAGACGCGCTCATAGCTCTTGGCGGCGGAGTAACCGGAGATATCACCGGCTTTTTGGCCGCCATCTACATGCGGGGCATCCCTTTTGTCCAGATTCCCACCACCCTCTTGGCCCAGGTTGACAGCTCGGTGGGGGGGAAGACCGGGGTCGATATCCCGGAGGGCAAAAACCTGGTCGGCACCTTTTATCAGCCCCGCTGCGTGTATATCGACAGCAGTGTTCTTATGTCGCTGCCGGAGGCCGAATTGTTGAACGGGCTGGCCGAGGTGATCAAGTATGGAGTGATTTATGACGCGGGTTTTTTTCGCTTTCTTGCCGAGCAGCGGCAGGCCATTATGGCCAGGGATCTTGGCGTGCTCGAAGAGGTGATCGCCCGCTGTTGCGAGATCAAGGGGGCTGTGGTGGCGGCGGATGAGCGCGAGGCCGATCTGCGGCGGATCCTGAATTTTGGCCATACCCTGGGGCACGCGGTGGAAGCGGCCTCAAATTATGCCATGGCCCATGGTCTGGCGGTTGGCCTGGGGATGGTCGCGGCTTGTCGGCTGGCGGCGGGCAAGGGCATTTTTCCGCAAGACCAGGCCGAGGCGGTGTGCCGCCTCATCGCCGATTATGGCCTGTCCACGGAGATTCCGTTGGAATTTTCTGCTGGCCAGATCAAATCTTTTCTGAAGACGGACAAGAAAACCGTGGGGGGCAGGCCATTTTTTGTCCTGCCCACGGAGATCGGCAAGGTTGTCATCACCGATGCGGTGAGCGAGGAGCTGATTGATACAGTATTAAGCCATTAGCTAACAGCTTGCAGCTTACAGCTGAGAGCTTACATCTGACCCCTCTCACACCGCACAGCGGAAGCCGATGGTGTTTGCCCAGTATTTCCCTGCTTCGATCTGACGCCAGGCTGCGGTCACGGTGCCGCCGGTTATCCAGGAACCGCCCTTAAGGATATGGATTTTTTCCGCTGATCTCCCTGGCTGCGTCTCTGTCTGGCCGGCATGAAGGGATGAAGTCCACTCGGCCACGTTGCCCAGAAGATCAAATATGCCAAAGGGGCTCATGGCTTGGTGCCCGAAATGCTCGACCGGGGTTGTGCCACCCAGGCAGCCACCCTCAAAATTACCGAGCTCGGCCCGCCAGATGTCGCCCCAGGGATAGAGCCGGCCGCTTGCGCCACGGGCCGCGGCTTCCCATTCCTCTTCCGTGGGCAACCTTTTCCCTGCCCAAGCGGCAAAGGCCGCGGCGTCATTGTAGCTGACCTGAACTACCGGGTGATCGTGTTTTCCCTCCAGGGAACTGTCTGGTCCGGCAGGATGACGCCAGTTTGCTCCGCTCACATGGCGGGCGATGGTTCCCCTGGTCAGACTGAATATTTTCCGGCCGGTTTCCGGGTCTGTTCGGCTGGTGCAACGGCCTTCGAAGACAACTCCGTAACCAGCCTCCTCTGCCTCGGTCAGATACCCTGTCTCCCGGACAAACATGTCGAACAGGTCATTGGTCACGGGTGCTTGGCCAAGATAGAAATCATGGAGTCTGAGCCTGCGCAGGGGTTGTTCCAGGCCCCTGGGGCTGGCGCTGCCCACTAGATAGGCGTCAGCCGGGATCTTGATGAATTTTGGCATGAAACGCTCAAGGATCTGATTGATAAACTCTTCCTGGGTTTCCCGAAGCAAGTCTCCTTGGTTCAGGGCTTCTTCCGCCTCGATGTATTTTGAGAGAATCTCAAGGGGGGTCGGTTGATGGGGCTTTTCCGCTACTGGTTCCGCTGATTCTTCAACTTCTTCCAGATCATCTTCTTCGAGGATTTCCACCTCTTCTTCCAGGAGTTCGGTATCCTCCGAATCTTCGGCCACGATCTCCTCGACCAGGTCTTCGTCGAGAACCTCCATCTCCTCAGGGTGTTCTGTCTCTGTCGCTCCGCCGTCTCCCTCCGTCCCCAGGCCTTC
>MGTD01000005.1 GCA_001799285.1 Deltaproteobacteria bacterium RIFOXYD12_FULL_56_24 | reverse complement strand
GATTCAGGGCTTTTGCCCATTGACTCTCATGCACTTTGCCGTCGGTCAGAGACATAAAGGTTGGCAGATAGCCATCGGCGTCTATGCCAAAATGCAGCTTGATGGCACCTTTGATTTTCCGGAACTAGGCCCAGGGAAACACAGCAAGACACAGGTCAATGGTGGTGGTGTCGAGCAGATAGAGCTTGTTTTTAAACTTAAAACGATGGCCGGGCGATACTTCCCGACACCGGTCAAGGAGTTTGAAAAACAACTTTTCGTACAAGGCGGCTGGTTGTTGTTCATTCACTCTGGCAAGAGTTGCTCTGGAAAACGGCTTGATTGTCTGATTTCTCGATCAAGCTCCGCCCACACGGCCACATAGGTGGGCTTGCCTTTCTTCAGGTGGCAATGGTGCTGCCCAGGCTTCAGCTTGCTGTAATTCGGCCAATTACCGCGCATCGGGCCTTGCTTTTCAATCTCGCGAATCAGAAAAAGCAGCTGCTCCTGAATCGTTTTTGGAAGCCGCTCTTTTTGCTTCCGGGCCTTTTGGGTCAGCTTCACTTGCCACGGTTTCATTACCATTTATGGAATACTGACAAGGGGCGGGTGGATTAAGTTGCATTTGCCTAGTTCTGGCATCAGGTCGAGGGCCGAGGTCTTGCAGGAGAACCCTGGGGCCAGGTTGTGTAGTAGGTCCGCTCAGCGTCCCTGTAGGGGGGGCGGTTATATAGATGAAATCCTGCTGTTTTCGCGAAAGCACCGCGACGGCTGCCCCTTTCTAAAGAGAGGTAATCCTTCACGTCAAGCTGATCATCAGCGGAATAACATGCAGCTTTCTGGAAACGGTCTGGGTGGTCCCCAGCTTCCAGCCGGTGCAGTTGGCCTTGTCGCCCAGGAGGGCGTCGATCTCCGCCGTCAATCCCTTGATGTTGATAACGGGGTGGCGGCTGAAGACATCGGGCAGTCCGTAGGTGAGGTTGCAGGCCAGGCATCTGCCTGGGCGTTCGTGAAGCTCGAGTCCGAAGGTGAGGGTGCCTGCCACCAGCCCTTTGAAGGCGAGGCGGATGTCGTAGGCACCTTCTTCGGCGTCGCCGAACAGGGCGTCGAAGAAGGCGTTGGCCCGTTCGGGCGGAAAGAGGGACTGCAGGGTTTCCGGGGTAAAAAGAGCCTGTGCGTTGTCCATTTCTATTCCCTTGGATTTATGAGAGAAAATATCCTTATGGGGCCTGACTGTCGCATTTCGCTACTCTACCAGCCAGACATTTAAATTCAACTTTTTTGTCGATGGCCTTATGCCTCTTGTGTTAGAGTTGCCGCCATGCAACCGACCCTCTTTCCCATGGAACCAAAAGCAAAGTCCCAGCCAGCCCGCGCCGCCAGCCAGATCAGCCGTAAGGCCTTGAACGAGGCACAATACGAGGCGGTTACTACTGTGGCCGGTCCGGTGCTGGTTATTGCCGGGGCAGGCAGCGGCAAAACCCGCACCCTGGTCTATCGCCTGACCCATCTGGTCGAGCAGGGCGTGCCTCCGGAACAGATCCTGCTCCTGACCTTTACCCGCAAGGCGGCCCAGGAGATGCTGCATCGGGCCAGTCTGCTGCTGGACGATTCCTGCCGGCGGGTGATGGGCGGCACCTTCCATGCCACGGCCAATCTGTTGCTGCGCCGCTACTGCCGCCATCTCGGCTATGCGGCCAACTTCACCATTATCGACCAGTCCGATGCCGAGGGCATTGTCAATCTGCTCAAATCCTCCCTGAATATGGGCGGCGAGAACAAGCGTTTTCCCTCCAAACGGGTGGTGATCAGCATCTTGAGCAAGTCGGTGAACAAGGGGCTGGGCATCGAGGAACTGATCGAGGCTGAGTACGGCCATTTTCATGATTTTGCCGACGATCTGCAGACCATTGCCCTCCATTACCGGCGGTTCAAGCTGGAGCACAGCCTCATGGATTACGACGACCTGCTGGTGAACTGGCGGCGGATTCTGGAGGAGTTTCCCGAGGTGCATGAGGAGTTGGCCAACCGTTTCAGCCACATCATGGTGGACGAGTACCAGGACACCAACCCCATCCAGGCAGCGATTGTCCGGCTGATGGCGGCGCGGCACAACAACGTGATGGTGGTGGGCGATGATTCCCAGTCGATCTACAGCTTTAGGGGTGCTGATTTCCGCAACATCATGGATTTTCCCAATCTTTTTCCCGAAACCCGCCTCATCCGGCTGGAAGAAAACTACCGCAGCACCCAGAAAATCCTTGATCTGACCAACGCCATTATCGACAAGGCCCAGGAAAAATATACCAAGACTCTGTTCACCAACATCACGGGCGGGGAAAAGCCGGTGGTTTACGGGGCCAGGGATGAGGCCACCCAGGCCCGCTATGTGGCGGAAAAGATCGTGGCTCTGCGCAACGCGGGCGAGCCCCTGGATGAGATGGCGGTGCTCTTCCGTTCCGGCTTCCATTCCTACAAGCTGGAGCTGGAGCTGGCTCACCGGCAGATCGAGTTTGACAAACGCGGCGGCCTCAAGCTCAACGAGCTGGCCCACAATAAAGATGTCATCTCCTATCTGCGGGTGGTGGCCAACCCGCACGACCATCTCTCCTGGAACCGGCTTCTGCTCCAGCTCGACAAGGTGGGGCCCAAGACGGCCCAGAATATCCTGAGCCGGGTGAAAAGCGCGGATGACCCCCTGGCTGCCCTTAGGGAATACCCGGCCGGCAAAACCTGGCGGGAGGGTTTGCTGGAGCTGCTGGCGATGCTTGAGGCGCTCCGGCAGCCGGGCATGAGCCTGGGCCAGATTTTCGAGCGGATCATGGATTATTACGAGCCGATCTTCGAGCGGCTCTACCACGACGATTATCCCCGCCGCCGCAAGGATCTGGACGAGCTGGGCCGGGTGATGGGTGGGTATGTTGATTTGCAGACCTTTCTCGACGATGCCTCCCTCGATCCGCCCCAGGCCGGGGCTTTGGCGGAGGATGGCGGCAAACGGCTGGTGCTTTCCACCATCCATTCGGCCAAGGGGCTGGAATGGGACACGGTCTTTATCATCAATCTGGCCGAGGGCCGCTTTCCTTCGGCTCAGGCCGTACTGCCGGCGCACCGGGAAGAGGAGCGTCGCCTGCTCTATGTGGCCGCGACCCGGGCTCGCAAGCAGTTGTATCTGGTCTACCCGCAGGAGGTCATGTCCTACGATTCCTCTTCGGCCGCGGGCGGCCCTTCCCCGTTTTTGCAGGAATTGCCCCATGCCCTGACCCAGTCGCCTGCCGCCCCAACCTGGCAGCCCCAATCTCCCGCTTATGGGGCGGAACAGGAGGAACGGCCCGATTACAGCATTCCTCCCCTCCGATCTGCGTACCCGCCAGGGCTTGCCAGCTCGGCCGCAGCGGCTCCGGCCCAGGATATCAAACTTGGCAGCCGGGTGCGGCACCCTTTTTTCGGAGAGGGGGTGGTGGACAAGATCATCAGTCCCAAATCGGTGGAGGTTCTCTTTGCCCGGCACGGCAAAAAAAACCTGCATCTTGATTATGCCAAACTGGAGCTGGTGTCATGATGAATTACCAGGAGGCCTGGGGGTTTCTCGATAACCTGCAGTTTTTCAAGATCAAGCTGGGTCTTGAGAGCATGCGCGATTTCCTGGCCTCTGTCGGTAATCCCCACAAAAATTTGCGTTTCGTGCATGTGGCCGGCACCAACGGCAAGGGCTCTGTTTCTACGACCCTGCGGACCATTCTGACGAGGGGAGGCTACAAGGTCGGGCTCTACACCTCGCCGCACTTAAGCTGTGTGCGGGAGCGGTTTCGGATCGATGAGCGGTTCATTTCCGAAGAGGCCTTCGCCCGGCAGGCCAGTGTGATCCGTAAGGCGCTGGGGGAGGGGCAGATCACCTATTTCGAGTTCGCCACGGCCCTGGCCCTGCTCTGGTTTGCCGAGGAGCAGGTGGACGTGGCCATCCTGGAGGTCGGCATGGGCGGCAGGCTTGACGCCACCAACGTGATCACCCCGCTGGTCTCCGTGATCACCAACGTGAGCATGGACCATGAGCAGTACTTGGGCAACACCCTGGCTGCGGTGGCCTTTGAAAAGGCCGGGGTCGTCAAGCCCGGTGTACCGGTGGTTGCCGGGCTGGATGCGGATGAAAGCCTGACAGTGGTGGTGCAGGTCTGCGGGGAGCGGAAGGCTCCATTGTTTCTGCTGGGTCGGGAATTTGCAGCGGTTCCAGGCCATGAGGGAAGATGGGACTATAGGGGGATCGACGACAGCCATTCCCTGGCCGGCCTGCAATGCCGCCTCAAGGGCGGGTATCAGATCGGCAACGCCGCCCTGGCCCTGGCCGCGCTTGAGGCGATCGCCACCACCTTGCCGGTCTCCGGGGAGGCGATCCGGCAGGGGTTGCTTTCCGTAGCTTGGCCGGGTCGGCTCGAATATTTCTGCCTGGCGGACGGGAACCCGGTGGATTGTCCTCCTGGGAGCGCAACCGGACAACTTGCCTCCCTGCGCCGCTATCTGCTGGACGGAGCCCACAATCCCGCCGGGGTGGAAAGCTTGCGGGAGGCTCTGGTCAGCGAGTTTGGCTACCGTCGGCTCATTCTGGTCTGGGCCTGCATGGGAGATAAGGATGTGGTCGCAACCCTTGCCACCATTGCTCCCCTGGCGGCGCGGATCATCTTTACCCGCCCGGAAAGCGAGCGCTCGGCAACGCCGGAGCAGCTTACCGCCATCCTGGCCGAAGAGGAGCGCGGCAAGACGCAGGGCGCTGAAACGGTGGGAGAGGCCTTGTCCATAGCTGCGGAGATGGCGCAGAGCGGCGATTTGATCTGCGTGGCCGGATCTCTCTATCTGGTGGGGGCGGCACGGAAGATTCTCCTGGGGGAGGTGGCGCCATGAATGCGGAGGGGGAGCTGTACGGCGAGGGGGTGGCCGAGGAGGATATTCGCCGCGAACGCGCCAAGGCGAGGGAGATTCGGAAAAGCAGATGGTGGCAGACCAAGCTCTCTCTGGGCATCTGCTACTATTGCGGCAAAAAGATTCCGGCCAAGGAACTCACCATGGACCATATCGTCCCCCTGGCCAGGGGCGGCACGAGCAGCAAGGGGAATCTCGCCGCCTGCTGCAAGGAATGCAACAATCTGAAGAAAACCATGCTGCCCATCGAGTGGGATGCCTACATGGAACGGCTGGAAGAAAGTGAAAAATGAAAAGTTAAGAATGTAGAGTTAAAGGTAAAAAGAGAAAGCTCCAGCACCTTGGCAAATGCCGTTCATTTTTAATTTTGCATTTTTCACTTTTCACTATTTTTAGTCTCCCAGGCAGATGCCGATTTCCCGGGCGGTCAGAACCTTGTCGCTGTTCAGCGGCACTTTTTTTCTGCCCTTTACCGCTTCTGCCAGGGGAACGGCAATGATGTCGGAGGCGGACAGCGCCACCATGTGATCGAAGACCTCCTGTTCGGCCAGACGAACCGCCGCGCCGCCAAAGCGCAGGGCCAGCATTCGGTCGAAGGTGGTGGGGGAGCCGCCGCGCTGCAAGTGGCCCAAGACCAGGGAGCGGGTGTCTTTGCCGGTTTTTTCCCTGATCTGCTGCGCCACCCATTCTCCCACTCCGCCCAAAATTACCTCCTGGCGTCCGATTTCATGGGCATCCGTGTCTTTGTGAATCACCTCAGCGTTTTTGGCTCTGGCCCCTTCCGCCACCACGACAATGGCGTAATTTTTGTGGTGCAGTTCGTTGTCATTGATCTTGGCGCAAACCTTGTCGATATCAAAGGGGATTTCCGGGATAAGGATGACATCGGCGCAGCCGGAGATCCCTGAGTTGATGGCGATCCAGCCGGAATCCCGCCCCATGACCTCCACCACCATGATTCGGTCATGGGACTTGGCCGTGGAATGCAGCCGGTCCAGCGCCTCGGTTGCCGTGGCCACGGCAGTGTCGCAGCCGAAGGTTCTTTGGGTGGACTGCAGGTCGTTGTCAATGGTTTTGGGCACCCCGATCACCGGCATCCCCTTTTCCGTGGCGAATCGGTGGGCTATCTCCAGGCTGCCGTCGCCGCCCACGGCGATGTGGCAGAAAAAACCCATGCGGGTAAAGGTCTGCATGATCCGGTCGGAAACATCGCGGAGTTCCACCTCGCCGGCCAGGTTTTTAATCGGCATGGCAAAGGGATTGCCCTTGTTGGTCGAGCCGAGGATTGTGCCGCCGGTAGGGGTGATGTCTTCAACGATTTCCGGGGTGAGACGGACAAGTTCGTCCGGGTCAAGCAGCCCCTTGTAGCCGCTACGGCTGCCGTAGACCTCCCAGCCCCGGTAATGGGCGGATTTGGTTATCGCGTAGATTACGGCGTTCAGGCCGGGGGCATCGCCGCCGCCGGTGGAGATGACGATTTTTTTCATCTGTTCAACCTCGTACAGTTACGAGAAAAGGGTTTTATTGGCAAGGGTCATTCTTCTTTTAGTTATAGCCTGAATCAGGCAGAGAGCAAAAGAAAAAACCAGCCTTGACTTATGCTCCTATATTTCTTAATTTAATCAATAAGAAAAAGCTGAAATTACTTTTTTCTTACCGGCCTTACAGCGCCGGATATTTTATATGAACCTTTTATGAGGAGATCATGGATGCTTGAGGTAACAGAGCAGGCGGTCATCAAACTGAAAGCGTACCTGGCCGATAATAATATCGCGTCTGCGGTACGTGTTGCGTTGATGCAGGGTGGCTGAGCAGGCCCCTCTTTGGGATTGGCTCTGGATGAGCCAAAAGAAAATGATGCGACGTTTGATCATGGCGGGATTAAATTCTTGCTGGACAATGACCTCAGCAATCAGTGCGGGGTCATCAAGGTAGATTTCATCGAGGCCGGGCCCCGTTCCGGCTTCGGGATTTCCTCGGCCAAGCCTCTTGGTGGCGGTGGCGGGGGAAGTTGCGGTAGTTCCTGCGGGAGCGGAGGCTCCTGCGGAGCCTGATTGTCTTGTGCTGACATTGTCCAATAAAAAACCCCGGCCCCGGCCGGGGTTTTTTATTGGACAATGGTGCTGCTGCCATGGGTTTATCTCCTGATCGTTTTTCGGAAATGTCTCGCCGGGCAAGGGCACCTGTGCAGAAATTGGTATGTTTTTTTCAGTTTTCAAAGATAATGGTAAGAAGAAAGGGGCGAAGGAAAACAGAGAACAATAAGGAGCTGCTTATGGCACAGCAGGAAGGAGCACAGGCCGCGAGCCTGACCGAAGAACAGGGGAAAGCGCTGCTCTGGCTGGCGCGGGAGACCATCGCCCGGCACCTAGGCATGGAGCCTCATGGGCCGGGGGCTGATATTGCGGCCCGCTTGCTGGATCAGGAGCTGCGGCACAAGCGGGGAACCTTTGTCACCCTGAAAAAGCATGGCGAGCTGCGCGGCTGTGTCGGCTGTCTTACCGCCATCGACTCCATTGTCGAGGGCGTAAAGCGCAATGCTCTCCATGCCGCTTTTGACGATTCCCGGTTCAGGCCGGTGGAGAAAAATGAACTCGCCGCAATCGAGGTGGAGATCAGCATTCTCACCGAGCCGATCCCCCTGGTCTATGGGAATGCGGAGGAGCTGCTTTGCACCTTGCAGGTCGGGATAGACGGGGTGATTATTCGACAGGGAATGCGGAGCGCCACCTTTCTGCCACAGGTCTGGGAGCAATTGCCAGATCCTGGGGATTTTTTAAACCATCTTTGCCGGAAGGCCTGTTTGCCCGCCGAGGCCTGGCGCTCAGGATGCCTTGAGCTTTTCATCTATCGGGTGCAGTATTTTGCGGAGCATGGTTGAATGCTCGACAAAAAAGGTACGCTCCCCGATGGCTCGGTGGATGGCTGTTGATTTTTACAGGGTGATATGGTACACCGCCGTTTGCTTTAAACGCAAGCCTGGGTGGCGGAACTGGTAGACGCAAGGGACTTAAAATCCCTCGATCGCAAGGTCGTACGAGTTCGATTCTCGTCCTGGGCACCATCTTGTATTCCCGTGAGTTCTCATAAAGACTCACATCCCGCGCCGGTTAACGGTTTGCGGGCTTTTTCATGTCTCATGAGTTCCCATGGTTTCCCATGTGTTCCCGCTTTTTTTGTTGGTATATTTGTTGGTATCTCGTGCCGACTTGTGATAATGTACCAACATGGCTGTCTCAAACAAACTCACTGACCTTTTTATTAAAAAAAGCCTTCCGGCTGATCGGCCTTACAAGCTGTCGGATGGCGGTGGTTTGTTTCTTTTGGTGCATTCTAACGGCTCGCGTTATTGGCGCATGGCCTATCGTTTCGGCGGAAAACAAAAGCTTTTTGCCCTGGGCATTTATCCGGGGGTAAGCCTGGCTTCCGCTCGGGCTGCTCGTGATGTTGCCAAACGTTTATTGCTTCAGGGGGAAGATCCGGGAGCAGTCCGACGTCAGGAAAAACAAGCTGAAAAAGGTCAGTCGGAAAAACACTTCCGCTACATGGCTCTTTCTTGGTTGGAAAATTATGCAGCTCGTTGGTCCACAGTTCATCGTGTTCGGGTGCTTGCCTCTTTTGAGTCCGATATTTTTCCGGCTTTTGGCAATCTCAATCTCGAGGAAATCACCCCGCCCATGGTCCTTGATGTTATCCGGGCTGTAGAAGCTCGCGGAGCTCTTGATGTTGCGTCGAAGATATTGCAGAGAATCAGCGCGGTTTTTCGCTATGCTATCCAAACCGGCCGGGTGTTTCACAATCCTGCTGCCGATATGCGCGGTGTCCTTAAGACCAGAAAGGTCACCCATCGACATGCTTTAGATAGGTCTGATTTGTCTGAGTTTTTTACCCGTCTTCAAGATTACAGCGGGGAGCCGGTGACAAAGCTGGCTTTGCTGCTGGTGGTTTTGACGTTTGTCCGTACCGGCGAGCTGCGAGGCGCTCGATGGGATGAATTCGATTTTGCATCCTTAGAATGGCGGCTTCCGGCAAGCCGTATGAAGATGAAGGCCCCGCATGTTGTCCACCTGTCCCGCCAGGCCGTGGCGGTCCTTGATGCCTTGCGGCTTCATACCGGCAACCAGGCTTTGCTTTTTCCCTCTCGGCTATCTCCAGAACGTCCTTTTTCAGAAAACACCATGCTTTTTGCTCTGTACCGCATGGGCTATCACGGACAAGCGACCACGCATGGTTTCCGGGCTCTGGCTTCAACGATCCTGAATGAATCCGGCTTTCGTCCGGATGTAATCGAACGTCAGCTTGCTCATGTAGAACGGAACAAGGTCCGCGCTGCCTACCATAGATCCGAGTATCTGGAAGATCGTCGGCGGATGATGGACTGGTGGGGGGATTACTTGGAGAATGCCGGGATGATTATTACGGCTGGTGCTCGCTGATCACGCTGCGGTGGTTTATTTATCTGTCCACCGAAGTTCAAGTTTTTTGTTGCACTTGGGATAATTTACGCAGCCCCAAAACTTTTCATTGCTTGTTGTTGAGGTCCGTTTGGTCATCTTTATTCCGCAGGCTGTGCATGTCGGCGTCATGTAATCTGTGTTGGTGATTTCCCTCAACATGGTTTCTTGTTTTTCGATTGGGAGGCTCTGTATCTCTGTTAGCAATTCATCGCCATTGACGAGCTCCATTTTTTGTTCTTTACCTTCTTCCCAGGCTATTTTGTAGAAACCTCCGGATGTGAAGAAAAATCCTTTCGCCACATTTTCTTTTGCCATTGTTCCGCGAAGTTCTCGGATTTTGCCCACAGTTATATCTGATTTTTGTGCTTTGCATTGAGCCAATCCATAAGGCTTTTCAGGAGCCTTTGCTTTGAAAACTCTGATATCTTTTCCGCCGTCACCGCCTGGCCCAAAATTTCCTAGCTCAGTTTTGAATCCTCTTTCTTCGAGGATTTTTGCGCACAGTTTTTCAAATTCACGCCATTCGAGACTTCTTAAAAATTCGATTGTCCAGGATGATTTTGCTTGTTTTGCTTCGAATGGTGGCTCTTTTTTTTCTGTTTCGGGTGGTTTCTCGTGATAGTGGTGATGATGGACCACTATTGTTTGTTTTTCTTTCTCTTTTTGATTTTGTTTCTTTTTCTTTGCGGTGAGTTTTTTATCCAGGTTGTCAAAAAATAACCTGATCCCCATCGCTGCAATGATCATCAGTACAATCATTCCGAATGTGTTTTGTATTTGCTTATTTCCTGTGAGTACACTTGCTGGTTCAAATTTGACAGGTTTTATTGCTTGGGTAATTGGTTTTTCTGCTTGGGTAGGAAAAGAATGTTTTTTGGATGGTGGAACGTTGATTTCTGTGTCTTTTTTGATGTTGCTGAAAACCGTTTTTCCAGATTCATCTGTGTAGGAATAGATTTGTTCAGTTTTTTTTGTGTTTATGGGCATTGCTCTACCTACTCCTGTCAATGGTCATGCAATAATGTACCAAAAATGGTCAAGCAAAGTGTACCACCTATGAAATGTAATCGGTGATTATCTTCCTGTAAGGAGGTGGTC
>MGTD01000004.1 GCA_001799285.1 Deltaproteobacteria bacterium RIFOXYD12_FULL_56_24 | reverse complement strand
CTCCTTACAGGAAGATAATCACCGATTACATTTCATAGGTGGTACACTTTGCTTGACCATTTTTGGTACATTATTGCATGACCATTGACACAAGTAGAGTTGATAGCTCCAAAGGTATCTCCACCTTACTCCAAGCCCTTTGAGCCTCCTGTATAAAATGAGGATGTATTTCTTGGAACGTCTGAGGTTTTTCTTTGAAATTCTGGCGTAGCCATTGAATTGCAGACGCTTCGTCAGAAACAAATAGAGACAGTTGTTCGACAGATTTAACACTTATGCGCTTTTTATCGTACTCAGCAGTCTGCTCAGGCAAAAAATACATCCCATCTCTTTCAGCAAATCGCTGAGAGAGACCCTGGTAGAAATCGCTCGCAGATAGAGGAACAGAAACTCCTCTCTGGACATGAAAGGCAACCATCCTGTCAAACAGGAGGTAGTTTAACCTTTCGGCGATAATTTCCATTTTCCCGGATTTGGCTATAAAGACCGGCAATTGCGAAAGGTGCGTTCTAATGAAATCCCACACGCCTGCCTCTGTTCCAGCGGTCAACCTAAATCGATCTTCAAGTCCTCCATTGGGCTTGTAAGCGGAAATAATCAAATCTTGGTTAACTGTCCCACTAACGTGTGTATCTTGGTGAACGGTTTTTTGCTTTTTATCGAGCGTTGCAACATGAGCAATCACAAAGCCAGCCTTACCCATTGCCTCTTGGATTGCGTTCCAGACGGATGCTTTAGAATTATGAAACTCTACTGTCATCCATTTTCCTGGCTTAAGTATTCTGTAATACTCTGAGAAAGCCTTGGACATCATGTCGGTATATACCAACAGAGATTTGCCAACGACCTCGTTCACAACCGCATCCGAATCGCCGATAGACTTTACGCCAAGGAAGTTCTCCAGGCCAAAGTTCAGTTCTGAATATTGGATGTTATGGCCAAAAGGCGGATCAGTAAAAATATAATCAACAGATGATGTTGGAATATTTACCAGATTTGAGGATGATCCCGTATTAAGAACTGGTCGACCGTATTGTCCAAATCCGTGGCTTTGAAGAGCAGAGAGTATATCTTTCTGTTTGTCATCCATCAGCCTTAGGATGTTCATTTCACAAAAAAGGTTGGGGAGATACAAACAGTTCGCCATCGGGCCGTTAACGCGGCCTTGTGGATTATGCTTGTTAATTATGAACCGATTACGCTTTGTAGCATTTCTGTCGGCGAAAGAAGTGAATAGGAAGAGGAGAGAGGTTTTTTCTCTATAGTCAAAATCCCCATTTTTTATGGCGTCTAAGATTTTCGCCAAGGCAATAATCGTTCTAGTAGTATAAAAATGATGAAGATGGGTTACACCCTTGTCCTCAAAAGCGTCTCTGCGCCAACGGTCGCCTTTCGGCATTTCGACAATTGGAAAGCTGGCTAAAGTCCTACCGTTTACAGTCATTGCTCTCAGGCTTTTTTCATCTCCGGCACTCCACTCTTTCTGAAGTTTTTTCTTTCCAGAAGGTATGTAGCTGATCCTCACTGGCTTTTGCTTAAATATTTTAATAGGAAGCTTGGTCAGTGTATCGATTGTTGTCTCATAGGATCTTTGCAAAGACCTAGTCGATTGTTCAGCGCCGCAAGAAGGACAGTTAAATTTTTTATTGGCCTCTCCTTCATCAAGATCAACGCCAACGTTCCAATAGACAAACTCATGGGAACACTCGGTGCATATGTATGCATCACTCCAGATAACGTAATTAATGACGCCGCAACGTGATCCATCATCGGCGTAAGCTGTATAGATCTCAGATTCAAGGTCGGAGACTTTTTGGAATAGTTTGCGGTAAGCAGCATTGAATTTTGTGCCACTTGTGGGGTTATTTAGGTTGTTCGAGATGAAAGTGGCAATAGGAGCCAAATCGGTGATAATGGCATTCCTTTTGCCAAGATTTGAAATCAAATTGCCTTCGGCGTCCAACACAGAGCTATCACCCAAGACACGATAGCCTAATGACTGTACTGTCTCTTTGCTGCCACACATTTGCGCGGCCACACCGGTCATGCCGGTTCCGCAGAACCCGTCGAACACGATATCCCCCGGCTGCGTGTAATGGAGGATGTAACGCATGATGGCCTTGTGTGGCACCTTGGTGTGATAGGAGTGAGCGTTGTAAATCGGGTCGTTCTTCCCCTCACTCACGTCGGCCGCAAAAGGCTCATGATGGCAGTGGTAGCCTTCGGGCTGCTCGGGTTTCTGCGCCTCCCACTCGGCGATAAAGTCGGCGATCCAGGGGTTCGGGCAGGCGGTGTAGTACGGCGGATCGCTCAGATTCAGGATGTCCTCGTCGCTGCCAATGGGAAAGCCTTCGATCTTGCGGAACTCCGGGTCCTGCAGCTTCTTGCGCAGTTCCTCGGTAAAGTGAGCGCGGCGGGCTTCGTCATTCTCGAAGGTCATGCCGAGACATTGAACAGGACCAGCTTTTGTTAGGGTTCGTTGATCGCTGAATAGGTCAATCATTTATATCCTTATGATTTCTCTTTAATGGCTTCAAGCCTGGCGCAAATATTTGGGTATGTATAGTAATCAGGGTGATGTTCTTCCATGGAGCTTACAAATTTTTCCCAGTAAGTGAGAGATTCCCCAACTAAATGGATGGTAATGTCGAACAACTCTTCCAGTATTCCTGATGTGCCAGAAGCTTCCCAAATCTGATTATTGCTCTCTGCCGCAGATAAAATCTCCATCAAGTCAGAGACAGTTAAAAAATGGGCGAGCTTGAGAATCAGCGATTGCCCTAGCGTCTCTGCATATCTCCATCCACTTGCATTTCTGTAAATTGCTAAGGCTCGGCTAACAAATTCTTTTCTCGGGTATTCAGAGATTATATTCACTTGAACCTTTTCTTCAAACGAATCGAATTTCGTTAGCAATACATCAACCAGTTCGGGAACGATAAAAGCATCGAAGACAGCATTAGCTTTCAACGTTTCAATATCAGATACCTGGATGAGTTGCTTGATACGTAATCTTACCGTTTCAGAAAGCCAACCCCAGATACGCGGATCGTTTTCAAGGAATGTGCAGATATTCAACAGGACATCATCGGCAACATCGTCGAATTTATTAGCGACATAAGCGGGAACTGTTTTTTCGTAAATTGCGGTTTTCCCCTTGGCAATTTCCCGTATCGCCATGCCAAAGAGCCGTTCTTTCCCGATGTACTTGACGTGATCTTCACTAAACAATCCACTCAGTAGAGCCTTGATCAGATTGATAACAAGGACATCTTTAGCCCGGTCAAGGTACTTGGACCGGATATAGACTCCCATTGCCTCGCTTGTATTCGGAAAGGAGGGGCTAACGATATCAGCGTCAAATCTTGCGATGGCGCTTTTCCCCTGTAATGGCGCGTGAATTAACAGATACTGAAGAGCATGAACGACATGAGCCCGGACCAATTCCATCGAAGGCTGGAAGAGTTCATCTTCAACGACAAATGCTGGATGCGCGCATAAATTTCTATCTTTTTGCAATCTATCAAGCGCCTCGTATTCATGAGGGGCCAGAATTTGCAGCTCTTCGTTTGCTGTTTTGAGAAGATTTGACTCGATGGTCTGAAGTTTTCTTAAATCGCCTTTCCCCTGATTAATCGCGGCGTCTAACTCCTCCACGAATTTTTTTGGTGCTGGCTCTCCTTGGCTGGCCAACTCTCTGGCTTTCGCAATAATGTCGCAAGCCACTGCAATCCAGGTTGACACAATTGCCGACCTCAATGCACCACCTCGATATGCAGTAATCGCTTCCATGATCAGACGGCGTGATTCGCGGTCACGCACCGAGAGGCAAAGCGAATCAATATCGGTTAGACCGTGGCCTGTCATTCTCCTCTCCCATTGAGGTTGATAATCGTCAGCCGTCCTTTCTCTGTCAGCCGGTACTTCTGGGTTGGGCTCTTGGGTGAATCCGGTTGGGTCATCTCCATCCATCCCCCGGAAAGAGCTGGCTCGAGATAACGCTCTCGGAAATTCGCCTGTCCTTTCAAATTGAGAGCGTCCTGCGCAGTCTTTCGGTTTAGGGGGCTTGCCGCCAAAATCTTCAGCAGTGCAAGCACTTCACCCGTTACTTCACCCGTTACTTCACCCGTTACTTGTTCGGTTGTTTTTTGGGCGGTAGTAACAACTTGCGGAATTTCCGCAGGATTGGAACCAAACTCGGGTACGCTGATCACCATGCGGAAGTTGTCACCCTCGATCAACTCGGGATCTGCACCACCGTATTTCTTGCCGTAGAGCATCATCTTGCGTATACCGGATCCCAACTCGTCGGCTCGGTCAATCTGCCGGAAAAAGCGTCCGATGATGGGGTTCTTCTGGAACGGCACACTGGTAGCAGGATCCAAGCGCCCAAAGCCGTGGGGGCGACTGGGATTGTCGGTGACAACACGACCGTATTCGATGACGAGACGAGAGGTGGCTCCACTAGCGTATTCACGGTGGATCAGCATGTTGGAGGCAACTTCCCGGAAAATATGATCACGGAGGCTGCGCCGCTCAATGCCTTCCAGATAGAAGGGGTCTGGCAAGTGCTTTTGCACAAAGGCCAGAATACGGTCGTAACTGTCGATCAAATTGGTGATGACCAGATCACGATCATCGTAACGATCCACATTCACCTTGCGAAGGATCAGATCGGTTCGATGCGGCGGACAGACCTTGAGGATAAAATCATCGGTTCCCAGCAGCATCACACCGGCCAATGTCACGCCCAGCTTGCCAGTTTCTGGATGGGGTTGATAGAGTTGTGCGCTTTTCACCAAGTCAAGGTCATCTAAGGATCCCCAGGGATGCTGAGGTTTGTTGATACGCACATATTTTCGGCAGCGTTCGATCAGGTCCGCACGGAGATCACCGGGCTGAATCCAGGGAAAAACACGATTTTCACTGTATGTGGCTTGCTTGCGCTGATAGAGCTGGCCGACCTGAGAAGTATGGTCGGTGATATCGATATCGCCGTCTTCGTTGCGGTCGTAGATGCGACCATTGCAGCGATGCACCTGTGAGCTTTCCGGCACATAGATGCGGAGCAGTGGTTTGCCGGCAACCGTGACTTCATCCACCGCCAGATAGGTGGGCGGGGATATTTTCTGTGGATTGTTGATGGCCGTGACAAAATCTTTCCGGATTTGCGCCACCGCATCCGGCTCGATGCCCTGAACAACCCCATTATCCTGAACACCGAGCAGCAAGGTGCCGCCATGCCGGTTCAAAAAGGCGCAAACCGTTTCGTAGACATCCCGGTTGAGCTGGTTCCGGCAGGCTTTGAATTCAAGATCGAGTCCTTCGCCCGTGCGGATCAGTTCTCTTATCTGCTGTTCGGTGACATCCATTCAAGGCTCCTATTCCAGCACAATCCTGACCTTATTGATGTCTTTACCCCTGGTCAGACTGTCCACATAATCACTGATCGCCCGCTTCAGTTCTTCTGGTGTGGATGGCCCCAGATTTGAAACAAGTTTTATGAGTTCCGCTTTCTTAACCGGCACTTTCTGCAGGCCGGCCAGAACCGTTTTCAGGGTTTGAACGAAGTTGCCCTCTATCGGCTCTGGCAATTCCTTCGACGCCATGAACGACTGGATAACCTGCTTGTCATCCTCGTGCAGCAGTTCATTAATGTTTGCTTGGGTCATCGGATCTTCCAGGTTGTTCAGCAGAGTTTTGGTCCATTGCTCGATGATCCGGTCCAATTGCTCATCCATTTGATTGAGTTGTTGTGAACCAGCAAGCAGTAACCCGGAACCGGAAACTCCAATCTCCGCCGCTGGCCGGAACCCACAATGCGGACAGATGGGCGTTGCGTCAAGATTTTGCTCGGTCAGAGCAAAGCAGCTCTTCAGCCCGGCCAGCCGGTTTTGGTAATCGGTGAGTTGCTGCCGGGGCATCAGGTCGATACCGGCCAGCTTGAGCAGGGTTTGCAGCCGCTGGTCGTTGAGCAGCGCCACTTTGCGCTTGTCGTCGTTCACGCCCAAACGGGCCTTGGTGTGCAGGCCGATATAGGCGACGGTGTAATCCTTCTTGAGTTTTTGGAGCTTTGCCCCGATACCTTTAGACTGTGTGGCCAGCTCGGTCAGGTTCGCCTGCTTGAGCGCGTCAAAGATGTCTTGCCGGGTGGTCTTCATACGATCCACCCAATCATGTTCGGCGTGCAGTACCGCTTCGGCGGTGGAGAGCCAGAAAGCCGTCGGCCCGTGGTCCATGATGAATTCGCGCAGGGCATCAAGTTCATCCAGTGCTTTCACGGCCTTTTCATGGACCATGACTTCAGGGGCGCTGTAACGGAAGTTTTTCAGCTTACCCGGCGATGAGTAGACCTGGAGAGATTCAAAGAAAGACTTAGCCTCATCCAAGCCACTGGCCTGGCTGGCAAGCTCTGTGCCCACGAGCAGATCCAGCCCCCAGAAAGAAAGCCCATCCCGCAAGGTCTGCTGGGTCATAACGAGACGCTTGACCACCTTGCCCACTGCCTGTTGCAGGTTCTGAACCGGCTCGTCCTTGCCCTGGGTCACAAGCTGGGCCATGCCTGGTGTCATGCCGAGCAGCTCAAACAGCGCTTTGAGTGCTGGCAAGTTCCATTCTTTGGGCTGCTCCAGGTGCTTAAAGCGGATTAATTCGTCCATGCCGGTTGCGGCGAGCTGTTGCAATCCGGTGGCGTCAAACTTCTTGCCGGGAATGGCAAGCTCAAGATCGCCGGAGTAGACCAGCGTGGCCAGAATGACTACCACCCATTCTGGTTCAAGCCGTCCACCGCCCGGATTCATGTACTCCAGGCCGTGGTCGTCCTGGATGAGCTCGTTGCGGTTCACCACCTGGCCGTGCCCCTTGGCCTTGACGGCATCAAGGATGAACTTGGTGTATTTCGATTTGTAGGGGTCGATCCTCTCACCATCGAGCAGTTCCAAAGCATCCAGTATTGCGGTGACCTGTTGGGTACGGTTCTGTCCGGCGATGGCCCACAGGGTGGCCTTAGCAGCTTGGGCGCGGTTGTTGCCGGTAATCAGTACCGAGAAGAACGGGTAATCGGGAGCCTGGTTCTCGAAATTTGGAGCCAGACAAAGCCCGGCGATGGTATTGACCAAATCGCGGAAGTTGATGGTTTCGTGGGGCGACAGCCCCGATAGGTCGCGGATGGACTTGCCCTTGGCCCACTCGGTTATGGACTTGACGCGGCCCTGGTAGGTGACCTCGAAGGCGTCGGACATATGCTTTTGCAGCCACTGAACCAGCTTCTTCAGAAAACCGTTGGCCTTCGACTCGTAGGTGGATTTAGCATGCCCCGAGGAGGTGGCGGCGAGATCCAATGCCGCAGCATAGCTTCTCAGCGCCGCCTGGAGTTCCTCGTCGGTGCCTTTCAGGCGGAAGAAGACCTCGTCGCTTACCTTGTCATCCTTAAAACGAGGCGGATCGTTCGGCTGGATGAAATAGAGATAGAAATCCCGCTCGGGAACGGCGGTGGAGCGTTCGTTGGGTGCGCCAAAAAAGAGGTACCCAGAGCGGGCAGCCTTGCGCTCCTGCCAGACCAGTTCGTGCTGCCAGATTTTGTAGCCGGTCACATAAGTGGCATCCTGGCATTCCATGACCCGTTTGAGCGCCTCGTAATAAAAGCGGTCGAGCTGGGCATTGCCCAAACTCTCCGCCCGTTTGTCGATCAGGGCGTCAAAGTCGTCGGTCTTTTTTAGGTCGAGATAGAACTGGCGATTGTCGGGGTTAAACGAGATGAACTGCCCGTTGACCGTTTTGTGGATCTCACGCAGAACGGTTTCCACATGGGTCTGCAAGTCTTTGTCTGGCTCGTCGCTGCCAAGTTCGGCAATCAAGGGATCGAAGAGGCAGAGGCGGTCGCGTAGTTCTTCGGCTGAGGCACCCATGGGGGCGTAAATATCGCCGGTGGTAAGGCGGTGAACGGAGAGCGCATGGATCAGGCGCAGCGCCATCGGTTTGTATTGCTTGCGGGTTATGGCGTTTTCAATGCGAGATTCCAATACCTGACTGCAATCGATAACCGCCCGGATTTCGGGAATGGCGCGGAAGGAGGCATTCTGTTTGAGTGTGTACCAGTAGCTGTCAAAGGCAATCAGGCCCGGCTCATCCTGCGGCACCTCTTTGCCAAGAATGTCTTTCATGCTCAGGGACAGGGTCTTGAGCACCTCGCGCTTTTCGACCAAGGTGACCCGCTCGAAGGTGTCAATGTAATCGGGATGCACGGGGAAGAGTCGGACAAATTCATCCATCCGCTCGTTGAGCCCACCGTAGAACTTGGCAAAGGGCATCAGGTACTCGCGGATCTTGGCTTGCTGCTCGATGGTTTTCTTGAGTAAACGCTCGGCTACCACGAACTTAACGTCGTTGCGTGCGATCAGGATTTGTTCGAAGCGATCTTGTACGCGGCGGATGCTGTCGGCCACAAAGGCAAAGCGGGGGCTATCAAAAATGGCTTCCTGCACACCGGCCATGAAGCGGAAGCGCAGGTCTTTGCAAACCTCGCCAATTTCGCGAAGGAAGTTGAGGTCGAGGATCAGCTCTTGGTCCTTGCGGGTTCGCAGGTAGTCCAGCAGTTCATCGACCACCAGCAGTAGACCGTGCTCGGGGAACACCTCGCCGAATTTGGCCATCATGTCTTCGAAGGCCCGTTTGTTATTGATAATTTGATCGGCAGGTGGAAACTCGAACTCCACTCCCCATTCAATCAAGCGGTCTTCGATCATTTGAGTCAAAATCTTCCGCAAGGACATTTCGGATGCACCGATCTCTGTACGGATGACCTTGAAACGCCCGGCGATCTGAGCGGCTGCGGCGCGGACACCATCGTTTTTCAGCCCTTCCAGAAGGGAGGCGTCTGCGGCAAGGCTGGAGACCACCGACATCAAATGCGATTTACCGGTGCCGTAGTTACCGACGACCAGCAGGCCCTTGTTATCGACCGGCTGATCAAACTGCATTTGCGGGATGACAAGCTGGATAAGCCGTTCCGCCATTTCATCTGAAATGACATAGGTGTTCACCAGATGATGCGCGGCGCTGGCTTTGTCTGCGTCACGTAATTGAACGACCGACTCAATCGGGTCGAATTGGATTAGGTCTCCGTATTTGAGTCGCCCCATCCCTGGGGATCCCCCTACGGGCGCACCTGCGGTGCGTCCAAATTTATCATCCTGTAAATTTGTCATGCTTGGCTTGCCTCTCTATTATTTTTTTGCCGAATCGACCGAGGCTGTCCCATCCATGCTCACGATCAGTGCGTCGACCGAATCATAACTCCGGTATTCGGGGTGGCCCGCTTCGGCGTACAAAAGCCTCGCGCCCGCGAAGATCCCATTCCATGAAGCCACCACGGCGCGGTTCCTCGAAATGCCTTGCAACAAACGCAACGGGTCTTGCTGAAGATCCGTATCGAAGAGGATTTCGAGGTTATCAAGCACTACTGGTGATTGGGCTTTATTCACGATCTGGCCCAGTATTCTGGGTAAATGGAGTGACCGCTGCTTAGCCGTCAGCTCAAGCAACTCGCTTGAAAGCGCTAGGTTGATATTGATTACAGAGGTGTCGAAATCCTCGGCGACATCGCGAAGAACGCCGGTCTTACCGGAACCGGTCTCACCCACCAGCAACACAAGACGGTGGTACAAACCTTCGGCTGCTTGGATGGATCGCTTTATCTTGTCTTGAATCGGTTCGGCCATGGTCGCTCGTTATTGTTTGTGTGCGTTTCGCTCCGAGTGCAGACAAGAAAGAGGCTTTGATCGTTCCGAACTAGACAGAGCCTGCCTGCTTGGGTTAACCAGTTCACTTAAGCACCTTATTTTTTATAAATGTCCAGCTGCTCCGGTTTCACCCCAGACTCCAGGGTTATAGTCTCGCCCCGAGGCCCCTTGTACACAGTCTCACCGGTCAATTTCTTGTACCCTTTCTACTCGCCACCGTCACTCTCTTTGCACACAATTTCGCCAGTGAGTTTTTTTATAACAGTTCAGTTTGGTCTCAGCATGCACCGAGGTCCATGTGCCGATTGTCAGAAAAAAAATCATGGCAGCATATTTCTTCATGTCCTGCCTCCAGGTGAGACTCCAACATTCTGTTGGCCAATCTCTCGCAAGTAACTAAATAAATTAGCCTATCTATCAAACAATTGCCCCACAAAAGTCAATATCGGAAAAATACGGGGTATCCAAGCACAATAGTATTTCATCGCGCAATTGTGCTGAAAACATCCTACCCCCATACCTGGGACAAATGGTGTCCTACATCAAAAAAAATCTCCTGGTATCCACATTCCGCCACACAGTCCACCTATCGCCGTTCTTCCCACGATGACACACCCGACCTTATCCTGTATACTGGGGGCCATGATCCCCTCCCCGACACCAACCATCTCAGCGGTCTACACCTTCAATCGCAAGGGAGAACTGAAACGCCCGCTCTTTGCCTGTAGCGTCTCCGCAGGATTCCCAAGCCCGGCGGACGACTACATCGAAGGCAGGCTCGACCTCAACGAGCTCATGGTGGCCAACCCAGCTGCCACATTTTTTGTCCGGGTGGCAGGCGATTCCATGATCGGAGCCGGCATCCACCACAACGACATCCTGGTGGTGGATCGATCCCTTGAGCCGACCAGTGGCAAGGTGGTGATCGCGGTGGTCAACAATGAGCTGACCGTGAAACGGCTGGTTAAAAGCGGGGCGAGCATCTGCCTGAAGGCCGAAAGCCCCGACTATCCAGACATCCATATGACCGAAGGAAACACCTGCGAGATCTGGGGTGTGGTCGCCTTCGTGGTCCACTCCCTGTAGGCCTGTTCCATGCCAGCCATCTTTG
>MGTD01000003.1 GCA_001799285.1 Deltaproteobacteria bacterium RIFOXYD12_FULL_56_24 | reverse complement strand
TGTCATGACTCGAAATTTAGCAATTATACGCTAAAGCTGCCACCTAAAGGTGGGGGTTTTAACCCTCCCAAGCGGGGACAATAAAACAGAGCCTCTCCCTTTACACCCAAAGGGCATAAGTTTCGTTTGAGCAAGCAAGCTGCTCAACTCAACTATAACAAAGGGGGATTGAGGGGTGTTTAAAACACCCCAATAGCACGGTCCGTCCGCAAATCCCCCCTCACCCCTCTTTTTTGTAAATGGGGGATATAAAAAAATGGCCCCGCATCACTGCGAGGCCATTTTTTTAGTGCTTACTCCAGAGAAGGCTAAGGATTGATTCCCAGCTCCTTCTCCTTGGCAGCCACGGCCAGCCGGGTTTTGACCGCCGTGTCCGGAATCAGGCTCATGGAGTCGATGCCGCACTCCACCAGGAAAGTGGCGAAATCGGGGAAATCCGAGGGACCCTGGCCACAGATCCCGATCTTCCGTCCGCGCCGTTTGGCGGTGGCGATGACCATCTTGATCAGCTCCTTAACCGCATCGTGGCGCTCGTCGGCGATCCCGGCCAGGAGACCGGAATCGCGGTCAAGGCCGTAAGTGAGCTGAGTCAGATCGTTTGAGCCGATAGAAAAGCCATCGAAAATGTCGGCAAAGGCATCGGCCAGGATAACGTTGGACGGGATCTCGCACATCACGTACACTTCCAGACCATTCTCCCCCTGAACCAGGCCGCACTCCTTCATGACCTGGATGACTCTCCTGCCCTCCTCGGGAGTACGGCAGAAAGGCACCATCAGCTTGATGTTGGTGAGACCCATGTCGTTACGGGCCTTGAGCAACCCCTTGCACTCCAGCTCGAAAGCAGGCCGGTACTTGGGATCATAATACCGGGAGGCGCCACGCCAGCCGATCATCGGATTCTCCTCGTGCGGCTCATAAAAAGTGCCGCCGGTGAGGTTGGCGTATTCATTGGACTTGAAATCGGAAAGGCGGACGATGACGTCCTTGGGATAAAAGCCTGCCGCGATGCGGCCCACGCCCTCGGCAACCTTGTCGATGAAGAACTGCTTCTTGTCCGCATAGGCGGTGGTTTTCTTGTCGATCAACCGCACCACCGCCTGTTTTTCCGGATCCGCAGAATTCTTCAACTCTTCGTAATTGAAGAGAGCCAGAGGGTGAATCCCAATATGAGAGTTGATGACGAACTCTTCCCGGGCCAGGCCGACGCCGTCATTGGGGATCTGGCACTCGGAGAAGGCCTTCTCCGGAATGGCCAGGTTCATCATGATTTTGGTTTTGGTCTGGGGCAGGTTGGAGAGGTCGAGCCGTTCTATTTCGAAATTAAGCAATCCCTCATAAACCAGGCCCTTCTCGCCCTCAGCCGAAGAAACGGTGATGTTCTGGCCGTGGGCGATCTTCTTGGAACCGTCGCCGGTCCCGATGACGCAGGGAATTCCCAACTCCCGGGAGATAATGGCGGCATGACAGGTCCGGCCGCCGCGGTTGGTAACGATGGCCGAAGCGATTTTCATGATCGGCTCCCAGTCGGGATCGGTCATGTCGGTAACCAGCACCTGGCCCTTCTTGAAGCTGTGGATGTCGACCACGGCGGCAATGACGTTGGCCTCACCCTGGCCGATCTTGGTGCCGACCGCCAAACCTTCGACCAGGACCTTGCCCTTCTCCTTCAGCTTATAGGTTTCGATCGAGCCCTTAGAACTCTGGGAATGCACGGTTTCGGGACGGGCCTGCACGATAAAGAGCTTGCCGGTGCCGACGTTGACCCCATCGCCGTCCTTGGCCCACTCGATATCCATGCCCTTGCCGTAGTGATCCTCGATGATGCAAGCCCATTTGGCCAGCTGGAGAATTTCGTCGTCATTGATTACATACTTGCCGCGCTCTTCCGGCGTAGTATTGATGGTCTTTACCGGTTCTTCGGTCTTAGGATCGTTGTCGTAGATCATCTTGATTTCTTTACTGCCGATGGTCTTGCCGACGATTGGCCGCTTGCCCTCTTTAAGGGTCGGCTTGAAAACGTAAAACTCATCGGGATTGACCGCACCCTGAACCACCGTCTCTCCCAAGCCCCAGGCGCCGGTAATAAAAACCGCATCCTCGAAGCCGCTTTCCGTATCGATGGAAAACAAAACCCCGGAGGCGGCGGAATCACTGCGCACCATCTTCTGGACCACGATGGAAAGATAAACGTCGAACTGGCCGAAACCCTTGTCATGCCGGTAGGAAATGGCCCGATCAGTGAAAAGGCTGGCAAAACAGCGGCGGCAGGCGTCAATCAGCTGCTCCGGGCCGCGGATATTCAGGTAGGTCTCCTGCTGGCCGGCAAAGGAGGCGTCCGGCAGGTCCTCGGCGGTGGCGGAAGAACGCACAGCCACGTCGGTATTGGGGCCATACATCTCCTCCATCTTTTTGTAGGACTCAAGCACCGCCGTACGCAGATCCTCGGGGAACTCGGCAGTGCGAATAATCTGACGCGCCTTCTCGCCGCGGGCCTGAAGATTGCGCAGATCGTGGGTGTCAAGGTCGGCCAGGGCATCTTCAATTGCCTGGGCAATACCTGCGGTTTTCAGCAGATGCCGATAGGCATAAGCGGTAATGGAAAAACCGTTCGGGACATCAACACCTTTTGAGGTAAGCTTCTGATGCATTTCACCCAAAGATGCGTTCTTGCCGCCAACCAGCGGTACATCCTCGATACCGATATCATCAAACCAGAGAATGAAAGCCTCGTCATGTTTACCCATTGTGTTCTGCTCCCTAATTATTTATTTACACCCCAGAGGGTATAAGTTTCGTTTGAGCAGGCGAGCTGCTCAACTCAGCTTAAAAGTTCAGGACGTGAAACGCACTGAAAAATCCTATGATTTTGCGCCCGAAATCATGCCAGCAATGTATAGCGAATCTTGCCTTTCGGGTCAATCGAAACCTGACCAAACGGCTAAAAATTGACCGGTTGCCCAGTAAGGATAAAATAGTATATATCATAATGTATCTGTGACATGTTTTTTTTTGTTCCTTTCCCATCTTCCTGTCAGCCAAAGGTCACGCCATGATCAGCCAAAATATTGAGCCCCTTTTCCATAAATATCTCACGCCAAACAACCATGCAACCAGCGACTATTTCGGCCTGATCCAAAAACTGGTGGAGCTTAAAAACAGCGCTGCTCCCGGCTCGACAGACCTTACCCAGACAAGCGCAGCCATCGCCAAGGCATACGCCTTGGTTGAGGATGAAATTCGGACCAACACCAATCCCCCGAGCAAAGAGGTATCCTTCGGCACTTCCGGCTGGCGGGGGATCATCGGCAAGGATTTCTCCCTGCAATCCGTCGGCCAGGTTGCCCAGGCCATTGTTGCCATGTACCGCGAGCTTGACCAGGACGATGCCCTGGCCCCGGCTCTGGGCGTGCGCAGTTTTCGCGAAGCGCAGCAACGGGGCGCCGTGGTCGGTTTTGACAACCGGTTCGGCGGCAGCCTACTGGCCCAGCGGGCGATCGAGGTGCTGACCAGCAACGGCATTACCGTGTACTATGCCCAGGAAGCGACCACCGGCACCCTTTCCGCCGCGGTTCTCATCTTGAACGCCGCCTTTTCCATCAACCTCACCCCCAGCCATAACCCCATGGAATACGCCGGCTTTAAATTCAATGCCGCCGACGCCGGCCCAGCCGCTTCGGAGATTACCAGCCGCATCACGGCAAAGGCTCGGCAACTCATTGCCTGCGGCATAACCCCGACACTGGCCTCGGAGGCAACCCTGGTGAAACCATGCGACGCCCTCGCCTGCTGGCAGGAACTGGTTTCCCGGGGCGCTACCCTGCATGGCCTGGATTACCAGGGGATAATGGCGGCCTTCCATGCCGCGCCGGACTGCGTGGTTGCGGTGGACTGCGTCCATGGCGCCAGCCGGGTGCACATGCGCTCCCTGTTCGGCGATCAGCCCTCAAACCGGCTCATTTTGTTACGCGACCAGGCCGACCCAACCTTCGGCGGAGTCGCGCCGGAACCCTCCTCCCAGAACATGCAGCAGGTTCTCGCCACCCTGCAACAAAGGCCGGAGCCGCTCAAGCTCGGGGTCATCATCGACCCGGACGCCGACCGAATCCGCTTCAGCGATGGCACAATCGAGATCGACATGAATCTCTTCGGGGCCATGGCATTTCACTATCTCCATGAGAAAAAGGGCAAACACGGCCTGGTGGCCAAGACCGTGGCGACGAGCAATTTCGCCAACGCCATTGCCAGGGGGTTGCACGAGGAGATCTTTGAACCGCGGGTAGGATTCAAGGAGTTCAAGCCGGTGATCGGCAAGGCCCTAGTCTGCTTCGAGGAGTCTGACGGCATCTCCGTCATCGGCCACACCCCGGAAAAAGACGCCTACATCGGCCTGCTTCTCGCCCTGGACATGATACTCACCCTTAGAATGAATCTTGGCGACTATCTCCGCGAAATTCAGGATGAATACGGCTATTATTACCCGGCCAGGGGCGGGGTTGAGGTTAGCCGGCAGGGCAAGGAGCTGCTGGACACTTTGGCAAGACTGGAAAAATATGCAGTCGGGATGGTGCTTGATATCGGTGGCGAGACAAAGATGATTACCGCGGTAATCACCATCGACGGCAGGAAGATGATCATGGAAGACAACAGCTGGCTTATGATCCGACCCTCGGGCACCGAGCCCAAGGTACGTTTTTACGTCGAGGCCAGAAGCGAATCAGGCAAGGATGAACTGTTTACCGCAGCCAAGGAGATGCTCTGCGAGATCGGGCTTTTGTGATGGCGGAACGGATGACAAAAAAGAGGACAGCCGCAAGCTCATTCCCGGTTGATAGCTGGGGATTATGGCTGTAATTATAAAATCACACCAACAGGAGGATCACCAATGCCCACCACTTCCTTCCTTCCCCTGCCGGCCATCCTGGCCTTGGCCGTCTTGCTCGCCGCCACTCCGGCCAAGGCGGCAGACGCCTGCGACAAGCATCTCAAAATGACCTGCACCAACTGCCACCCCCTAAAGGTAGCATGCGAACAAATCGGCAACCATCCCAATGAATTGAAGGAAATCCTGAGCCGAATGCGCCTCAACGGGGCAGAGCTGAGTCGGTCAGATATCGAGGCAATGGCCACCTGCATGAGCCAACCGTCCGAAGCAGCCAAAGCCGCCTGCGGGAAATAAAAGGACGGCGGGGTTCAAAAAACGCAATTATTGTTGCCTTCACCTTGATGAAGGCATAGGACTGAAGCTTGTGAATCACTTCCTTGCAATCTCCGTTTTTAACCAATATTTTCAGGTGGTTTCTTGTGCAAAAAAAGCTTAAACTAGTGCCATTCTGGCTTGTCCCCTATTAATTCTGGGTCGGGTGCGCGGTTTCCCTAATCAACGGCATGATTACCGGCAGCCTCCCTTCATGCGACTGTGGCGCCCCAATCAAAACCGATTACTGCTAAATAACCCTATGATTGATGGTAACCCCTTTCGGGTGATATTATGCAACCATGACCAAAAAACAATTTTTTATCAATCCGAATTCAAAAGCCTCGAAGGAGTTATGAACACGTAATGAAAGAGATCTCCGTTTTACAATACAATAACGTTGGCAATTATCCCCCTGAAGTCGATAATGCCGTTTCTACCCAGGCCTTCGCGCGTCAAATGCAGTATCTATCCACAAATGGGTACCAGGTAGTCAACCTCGATGACACCCTGAACCACCTGACCGGGACTAAGCGATTGAGCAATCGCGCCATAGCGATTACTATTGATGGAGGATATGAGAACGCCATCGTGAATATTGTGCCTATCCTCAAACAATATAGCTTCACCGCCACCTTCTTTATCGCGCCGGAATTTATCGGCGGGACGCAGACTGTCAATGGAACATCCATTCGCTGCCTGACCTGGCAGGAAGTCCGGGAACTTATCGAATCCGGGTTTACCGTAGGACTGCTCGCCAATGCCGGCTTGGGGATTTATGAACCGTACGACGAGAAAGAGCTTATACAACGCTTTGCAGGGGAACTGGACATATTACGTGCAAACATTAACACCGAAATCAGATATTGCGCCTATACGTATGGACTCCTATGTTCGCATGGAGCCCCACGTTCGTATGGATCCCTACCTTCTGAGCTATGGGCGTTTCTCCAATCCCGAGGTATCCGTGCCGGTTTCAACCAATGTCCAATATGCCAGCCACCCTCACCTGCCGGGATCAGCCGCATCACGATCGACGAAGACGATCACAATATCTTTCTTACCAAAATATCAATGCTTTATCTGTTTTTCAAGGATAGCCTCCGCCTCTGGAGATACATTCGCCGGTATAAGCTGGCTTTCATGTTTCACAATGTGTCAGAATTTCTGATGAAAATACGCAAGCAGTAAAAAATTAGACTCAAGATATCTACCATTGTCCAAAAAATAATTTTTCCCCGGAAACTCACCATGAAAATTATCATCACCTACTGCACACAATGAAACTATCTGCCACGGGCTTCCAGGCTGGAAGCTGAAATCAGAAAACAATTCGCGGCCGATATTGATCTTGTTCCCGGTTCAGGCGGCATCTTTGAGATCGTTGCTGACGGCCGCCTGATTTTTTCAAAGCATGCGGCCGGCCGTTTTGCCGAGCCCGAAGAAATTATTGGCCTGATCCAGAGCCGTGGCTAAGAGAAAAACCTTCCGATGGCCATGACTTAGTCCCTAAAACACCAACTCCCACAATACCGATGCGGCCATAATTGGTAACCTTGCCCAGGAAGGACCGAACAACTATATTGTGCTCGAGAATGTGACCAGCATGGCGTTTCGTCTGAAAAATCTGACTAACCGGCAGGAAGAGCTCTCTGCACGAAAAAATATAAATAATTGATGGACTCGCAACATCTAAAATACGTAACGCCAAGACGCAGAGACGCAAAGACAACATGTTTAAATAAAAGGATTAAAACCTTGCGACTTTGCGCCTCTGCGTTAAAGCTGAGTTGAGCAGCTTGCCTGCTCATACGAAACTTATACCCTTTGGGTGTAAAAAATGACCTATGAGTCCATCAATAATTGATCCTGTTTTTAAGAAGGTGACCGGCCTGAGACCGCCGCGCCCCTTCTTTTCTACTCGATAAGGAGTACTGCGGCATGTGGTCATCTAAAGACGTGTATTATATCTCGGACAGCACCGGAATACTGGCGACCAACCTGGGCCAGGCCCTGATCTGCCAGTTCCCGGAAATCAATTTTCACGAAGAGAAATTCCCCTTTGTTCTCAACCGGGAAGAAGCACAAAAAATTCTGGGCTACATCCTGCAAAGATCCTCCGGCCGGCGGCCGCTGATTTTCAGCACCATCATGACCAAGGAAATTCGCGATGTTTTCGATGCCCCCGAGGTGGAGCTTTTTGACGCCTTTGAGATATTCATGACTCGCCTGGAAAGCTGCCTGGAAGCAAAGGCCCTTGGCGTCCCGGGCTTTTCCCGGCATATCGACAATCTAACCATGGCCAAGCGGGTCGAGGCCATCCACTACTGTCTGGAACATGATGACGGGGTAAACACTCATGAACTGGATGAGGCCGAGGTCATCCTGCTGGGGGTTTCCCGCTCCGGCAAGACCCCGGTCAGCGTGTATCTGGCAACGCAGATGGGGCTTAAATCGGCAAACTTTCCCCTCACCGCCGAATATCTCCGCGAATACATTCTGCCGGAAGAAATAATCAGAAACAGAAAGCGCGCCATCGGCCTGACCACCACCCCGGAAGTACTCCACAGTGTCCGGGAAAAAAGGTACGCGGACAGCAACTATGCCAAGCGTTCCACCTGCAGCGAGGAGATCCAGACCGCCGAAACCATCTTTCACAACCACCAGATCCCCATCGTCTCCACGGCTGGCAAATCCATCGAGGAGATTGCCACCCAGGTTTCCCAAGAGTTGGGCCTTTCCCGAAAACCGACCTCCTTAAACAACCGCGCTTGAGGCATGGTCGCCAAACCTTTTTCAACATCTATTAGAAATACCCGGCAAAATGTGCTATGGTGCGCGATTGTTTTTTCCGTTAATTAACAATCTCAGCTCATAGCCCATAAATAATGCTTGCCATCAACCAGCTTTCCATCCAGTTCGGAACCAAACACCTGTTCAAAAATGTCTCGGTCCGCATCCATCCCGGCGAAAAAATCGGCCTGGTCGGGGTCAACGGGGCGGGAAAATCCACCCTGCTCAAGATCATGGCGCAAGTCAAGCAGGTGGACGATGGGGTCCTGGCCCGCTCCAAAAATACCAGCATCGGCTACCTGCCCCAGGAGATCGCCTCATTTGCCCCGGGCCGCTCCCTTTTTGATGAGGCGAAAACCGCCTTTGCCGAGGCCCTGGCCCTGCAAAAAGAACTTGATCAGGTCAACCATGATCTTGGCCAGGTGCCGCCGGAAGACCCCGGCTTCGCCGACCTGCTCCACCGCCAGGGAGATCTCCAGCACCGGCTGGACCAGTCAGACATCTTCACCATGGATTCCCAGATTGAAAGGGTACTCCTTGGTTTGGGCTTTTCCCCGAGCGATTTTGCCAAGGACAGCATTTCATTCAGTGGCGGCTGGCTCATGCGCTTGATGCTGGCCAAGATCCTTTTGGCCAAGCCGGATCTGCTGCTGCTGGATGAGCCCACCAACCATCTGGATATCGAATCGCTTACCTGGCTGGAGGAGTTTTTAAAAAACCACCGGGGGGCCATGGTGATGATCTCCCATGACCGCGCCTTTCTCGACAACCTCACCACCGTCACCTGGGAGATCTCTTTAGGCGAGCTCACGGTCTACAAGGGCAATTACTCAAAATACCTGGTGGACAAAGCAAACCGGATGATCATCAAACGGGCGGCCTACGAGAATCAGCAGGCCATGATCGAGCAGACCATGAAATTCGTGGACCGCTTCCGCTCCAAAGCCACCAAGGCCACCCAGGTGCAGAGCCGCCTCAAGCAGTTGGACAAGATAGAGCTGATCGAACTGGACGAAACGGAAAGCACCATCGCCTTCCGCTTTCCCCCCTCCCCTGCCTCCGGCAGAACCGTGCTGGAGGTGGAGAAGATGAGCAAACAGTTCGGCGGCCAGCCGGTGTTCAGCGATCTCTCTTTTTCCATGCAGCGCGGCGAGAAGCTGGCCGTGCTCGGGGTCAACGGCGCGGGCAAATCCACTCTGGTCAAGATCCTGGCCGGGCTCATCACCCCGGACAGCGGCTCCATCCGCTTCGGCCACAACGTGACCATCTCCTACTTCGGCCAGCATCAAGCCCAGGAACTCGACTCCCGCTACACGGTGCTGGAAACCATGAGCCAGGTTAGCAACCAGCTGAGCGTCACCCAGACCCGCTCCCTGCTGGGCGCCTTCCTTTTTCGCGGCGATGACGTGGACAAGAAGGTGGGGGTGCTTTCAGGCGGCGAAAAAAGCCGGGTGGCCCTGGCCAAGATGATCGCTACCCCGGCCAACCTCCTGATCCTGGACGAACCCACCAACCATCTGGACATCCAGTCCCAGGAGGTGCTTCAGGAGGCGATGCGCCAGTACGACGGCTCCATCATCGTGGTTTCCCACAACCGCTATTTCGCCAACTCCTTTGTCGGCAAGGTGCTGGAGATCAAGGCCGGTCACGGCACCATCTTTGACGGCAATATCGACTACTATCTCCACAAGACCCATGCTGAAGCCGCCAACAGCCAGCAAAAAATTGCAGCCCCGGTCAAAGCCGTACCCGGCGGCAGCGTCCCTGAAAAACCGGGGAAAAAGGGCAAGGAAGCCCGAAAGTTGCAGGCCGACCTGCGCCAGCAAAAAAACAAGGAGGTTGCGCCGTTCAAGAAGGTTATTGACCGTTGCGAGCAGGAGATCGAACAGCTCGAGGCCAGGAAGAGCCAGCTGGAACAGGCCATGGCCGACCCGGAGCTTTACCAGGATCAGGACCGGTTCGCCGAACTGAACAACGAATACACCTCCCTGGGCCACAAGCTGAAAAGAAGCTACGCGGAGTGGGAGCAGGCCCAGGCCAAAATGGAAGAGATAGAGGCCCGGAACGAAGAGTGACTCCCAGGCTGACAGCTGAATCCTTACTTGTTTTTCTCTATGTTTATCGGTATCCTCACCCTGTTTTTTCATAATCGCATGAGGTTTCAGCATGGACCATTCCATCCGCCAGCAGATCGAGGCCCGCGAAGCCGCAGGCCTTGCGCCCTATGCCGCGCTGAGCCGGGAGAGCAAAGGCAGGCTCCGGCCCGAAGAGGAATGCCCCATCCGGGTCGCCTACCAACGGGACCGGGACCGGATCATCCACTGCAAGTCCTTTAGGCGCCTCAAGCATAAAACGCAAGTTTTTCTGGCCCCCACCGGCGACCATTACCGGACCCGACTCACTCATGTGCTGGAAGTCAGCCAGATCGCCCGGACCATCTCCGTGGCCCTGCGCCTCAATGGCCATCTCACCGAGGCCATCGCCCTGGGCCATGATCTCGGCCACACCCCCTTCGGCCACGCCGGGGAGGCGGTACTCAACGAACTCTATCCCGGCGGCTTCCGCCACTACGACCAGAGCCTGCGGGTGGTGAACATCCTGGAGAAAAAAGGAGCCGGGCTCAACCTGACCGTTGAGGTGCTGGACGGCATCGCCAAGCACTCCAAGGGCCGCCGCGAGATTCTGCCCAAGGACATCTCCGAGCTGCCCGCCACCATGGAAGGCCGAGTGGTACGCATCGCCGACATCATCGCCTATGTGAACCACGATCTCGACGACGCGGTGCGGGCCGGGATTATTCAAGAATCGCAGATTCCTTCCCATCTCCACACGCTGTTCGGCTCCAGCCACTCCGGACGGATCGGCAGCATGGTCCACGATCTTGTGGTTCAGACCCTGAAAAACGGCGGGGAAACCCTGAGCATGACCCCGCAAATGCTGGAGGGGATCAGTGAACTGCGCGCTTTTCTCTATGAAAACGTCTACGAGACCAACCGGGTGCATGACGACTTCATTAAAGCCAAAAAGGTGCTGCGGGAGCTGTACGAATATTTCATCAACAAGGACGATCACTGGGAAAAGGTCATCGATTATGACGATTCGACCACGCGGGAACAGATGGTCTGCGACTTCATCGCCGGCATGACCGACCGCTATGCCCTGGATCTCTACACCAACATCTTTCTTCCCAAACCATGGAGTGTAATGTAACCGATGAGCGAAAACCCCTCCGCCGCAACCGGCGACCATGAGCTGGCCAAGGGCTACGAATTCAAAGAGGTTGAGGCCAGGTGGTATAAAAAATGGCTGGAGCAGAAAAACTTCCAGGCCACCATG
>MGTD01000002.1:419-62511 GCA_001799285.1 Deltaproteobacteria bacterium RIFOXYD12_FULL_56_24 | reverse complement strand
AGACCCGATGATGATTCTTTTCATCTTGTCTAAGGAGCCATCATGTCAAAGAATGTTTCCCCTCTTGAGCTTCGCGTAGGTGTCAAGCCTGGAAAATCAGCTTTTTTGCAAAGTCGGGGTCGAAGATCTCGCGCAACTTGGTCTCGGTTACGGCGAAAATAAATCCGGGACGCTCCCCAATTAATTGTTCCCCATCCCATCAAAAAATATAATCTTATGGACATCCAACAATAGAATTGAATCTTCTGCCGCAAACGCTACCGCAGGCGCGGCTGGTACAAGCGGATCGGCACCACCGAGGAGTAGCGTTCGAAATCCTGGTCCGTGGTGAAAATGGGTAACTGGTGACGATGCGCCACGGCACAGATGAGATAATCCGTGTTGGAGCCTTGGATGCCCTTGCTTCTGGCCAGGTTGAAAAACTCCGCCGCCAATTCGAAGTCTGCGGAATCCAAGGGCAGATCGTGAAAGGCGGCGAGATACTTTTTGAGAGAGGAGAACTGCTTTTTCGTCTTGACCCCGGAGAGGAGTTCCTGCCGGACCGGGCCGATCAGTTGCACCCGCAGTTCGGCCACCAACTCGGTGAGCTCCTCGACCAGAGCGTGTTCGGCTGTCTCGTTGCGGCGTAAGGCCAGGGACCAGACACAGGTATCGACCAGAATCTTCATTCCGCCTGCCGCTGTTTCTTGTAATCGTAATCCTGATCGTAATCGACCTTGCCGAAGATATTCAGAATATCCTTTTGCTTCCGGCGCTGGATATATTCCTCCAGCGCCTCGGTCACCACGGCCTTCTTGGTCTTCTGCTTGCCCAGCACCCGCGCTTCTTCGATCAGACTGTCATCAATCGCCAGATTCGTCGCCATCTCTCACCTCCGTTCACACATTCGTTTGCATTATATTATGTGTAAAACAAGACGGTTTGGCAAGTACTCTTTTCTGCCCCCAGATGCCTTGGGCGAAAAATGCAGTTGGCCCTCAAACCGGCGCCAGGTCAAAGGCCGCGGAAAAAAGCTTTTGGGTATAGGGGTGGGAGGGGTTGGCAAAGAGTTCCGCCGCAGGGCCTGATTCGACAATGCGGCCGTTCTGCATCACCGCCACCTCGTCGGCCATGGCTTTGATCACCCGCAGATCGTGGGAGATGAAGAAGTAGGTGATGTTGTGCCTGGCTTGCAGGTTTTTGAGCAGTTCGATGATCTGGGCCTGGATGGTCATGTCCAGGGCGCTGGTGGGCTCGTCCAGCACCAGGAAGCGGGGCTTGAGCACCACGGCTCTGGCAATGGCGATCCGCTGCCGCTGGCCCCCGGAAAACTCGTGGGGGTAGCGCTCGATCATCTCCGGCTCCAGGCCGACCTCGATCAGCGCCTCGGCCACTCGTTTTTTGCGTTCCTCCCGGTTGCCAAGGCCATGCACGCTTAAGCCTTCGCCCACGATCCGGCCCACGTTGAGTCTCGGCGATAGGGAGGAGAAGGGATCCTGAAACACCACCTGGAGATCGCGGCGCAGGGGCCGCCACTGGCTGTTGGACAGGGTCAGCAGATCGCGGCCATCGTAGAGCAGGCTACCCCGGCTGTTGACCAATTTGAGCAGGCACATGCCCAGGGTGCTTTTGCCCGAGCCTGATTCGCCGACCACCCCGAAGGTGGTACCCTGCCTGATGGTCAAGCTCACCTCATCTACCGCCTTGATCGTATTCACCGTGCGCCGCAGGAAACCGGCCTTGATCGGGAAATGACAGGAAAGGTTGGCGGCGGTAAGTAGCGGAGGCGGGTTGTCCTTGGGGGTGGGTGCTTCGTGTGGCACGCTGTTCAGGAGATGGATGGTGTAGGGGTTTTGCGGCTTGCTGAACACCTCGGCGGTGGGACCGCTCTCCACGATCCTCCCCTCATGCATGATATGGACCCGCTGGGCGATCATTTCCACCATGTTGAGGTCGTGGGTGATGAGCAGCAAAGCCATGCCCAGTTCCTGCTGGATCTCCTTGATCATGGCCAGGATCTGCGCCTGGATGGTGACATCCAGGGCCGTGGTCGGCTCGTCGGCGATCAAGAGGTCCGGCCGGCAGGCCAGGGCCATGGCGATCATCACCCGCTGGCGCTGGCCGCCGGAGAGCTGGTGGGGAAAGCTGTTCAGCCGCTGGGCCGCGTCGGCAATCCCGCAACGCTTAAGGAGATTCTCCGCCATGGCCGACGCCTCATTTTTGGCAAACCCCTGATGCAGCATCAGCGGTTCGATGAGCTGGGCGCCGATGGAGTAGACCGGATTGAGCGAGGTCATGGGCTCCTGAAAAATCATGGCGATCCGATTGCCGCGAATCTGGCGCAGCCGGACTTTCGGGCAGGAGACCAGATCCTCCCCATTGAAGAGAACCTGGCCTTCGATCCTGGCCGCATCTTTTTCCAGCAGTCCCAGGATGGACAGGGCGGTCACCGATTTGCCGGACCCGGATTCGCCGACCAGAGCCGCGGTTTCACCGCGAGCAATGGCAAAGGAGACCTTGTCCAATACCGGGGTAAAGCCACGATCCGAGTAGAAACCGGCGGTGAGGTTTTTCAGCTCAAGCAGCATGGGGTATTCCCTTTTTCCAGACAAATTCGTGGCCTTAACGCCCTCTCCCTCAGGGAGAGGGTTGGGGTGAGGGAAGCTCCGTCAATACAGAGAAAACCCGTTCAAGCACAGCATCAAGCTCAGCCAGTATCTCATGATTCCAGAAGCGGATAACTCTGTATCCCAAATGTTCCAGCCTTGCTGTCCGCACGGCATCGTAGGCTCTTTGTTCCGTGTGCTGTCCCCCATCGGCCTCAATGATCAGCTTTGCCTCAACACAGATGAAATCAACAATATAAGACTCGATGATCACTTGGCGCCGAAACTTGTACCCATTGAATCGACGAGCCCGCAGGTGCACCCACAGTGTTTTTTCAGCATCGCTGGATTGTCGGCGTAAGGTGCGAGCCCGGGTCAGCAACTTTTTGGGCGCCCTCTCCCTATCCCTCTCCCGGGGGGAGAGGGGAATTTTCTTTACCGTGGCGCAAGCCTCTTGCGCCCCCATCACACCTTCCTCGGATCAAAGGTTTCCCGCAACGCTTCCCCAATAAAGATCAACAGAACCAGGGTGCCGACCAGCACCCCGAAGGTGGTCAGGGAAAGCCACCACGCCTCGATGTTGTTCTTACCTTGAGCCAGCAGCTCGCCTAAGCTCGGGGTGGGGGGCGGCACGCCGAGGCCCAGGAAGTCGAGGCTGGTGAGAGCCAGGATCGAACCGCTCAGGCGGAAAGGCAGGAAGGTGATCACCGGGGTCATCCCGTTGGGGAGCAGGTGGCGGAACATGATGGTGATATTGCCCACGCCCAGCGCCTTGGCCGCCTTGACATAATCGAGGTTGCGCCCTTTAAGAAACTCGGCCCGCACGTAATCGGCCAGCCCCATCCAGCCGAAGATCGACAGGAGGATCAACAGGAGCAGGACGCTGGGCTTGAAGATCGAGGCAAAGATGATCAGCAGGTACAGCTCGGGCATGGCGCTCCAGATCTCGATGAAGCGCTGCATAAAGAGATCGGTGCGCCCGCCGAGATAGCCCTGCACCGCCCCGGTTATGATGCCGATGACCGTGCCGATAAAGGTGAGGACAAAGGCAAAAATAACCGAAAGGCGAAAGCCGTAGAGCAGCCGGGCCAGGACATCGCGGCCCCGGTCGTCGGTGCCCAGATAGTTGGTCCCGTCGGGCGGGGAGGGGACCGGCTGATTGAGCTGGAGGTTGATCGAGGCAAAGCTGTGCGGGTTGGGCGGAAACAGGGCGAAGTTGGCGTTGCTGGTGAGCCGGTGGCGGACAAAGGGGTCCTGGTAATCGGCCTCGGTGGCAAACTCACCGCCGAAGGTGGTTTCCGGGTATTCCTTGAGCAGGGGGAAATAGAGGCTTCCCTGGTAGGAAACCAGCAGCGGCTTATCGTTGCTGAGGAGCTCCGCGCCCAGGCTGAAGAGAAAGCAAAGGGAAAAGAGGATCAGGCTGTAGTAGCCCCTCTTGTTGGCCTTAAAACGCCGCCAGCGCCGGGAAGAGAGTTTCTGTGGTTTCGGGTTCATCAACGGGACTCCACGCTTTCAAAGCTGATGCGCGGATCCACCACCACATAGCTTAAGTCCGAGAGCAGCCGGGAGATCAGGCCGATGATGGTGAAAAAATAGAGGGTGCCAAGCACCACCGGATAATCGCGGTTGAGAATGGATTCGTAGGCCAGCAACCCCATGCCGTCCAGGGAGAAGATGGTTTCGATCAGCAGGCTGCCGGTGAAAAAGGCGGTGATGAAGGAGCCGGGAAAACCGGTGATGATGGGGATGATGGCGTTGCGGAACACATGCCGGTACAGAACCTGGCCTTCGCTCAACCCCTTGGCCCGGGCGGTGAGCACGTACTGCTTGCGGATCTCTTCGAGAAAGCTGTTCTTGGTCAGCAGGGTCATCACCGCCAGGCTGCCCAGCGTGGAAGAGAGCACCGGCAGGACCATGTGCCAGAGGTAGTCCGCCACCTTGGCGGCCAGGCTCAGCTCACCCCAGTTGTCGGAGACCAGGCCGCGCAGCGGGAAGATGCTGAAAAAACTGCCGCCGCCAAAAAGAACGATCAGGGCGATGGCCAGGACGAAGCCGGGAATGGCGTAGCCGATCAGGATTGCGGTGGTAGTGAGAACATCGAAGCGGGAGCCCTCCCGCATGGCCTTGGCGATACCGAGCGGGATGCAGACCCCGTAGACGATGAGAAAAGACCACAACCCCAGGGACATGGAAACGGGCAGCTTGGAGATGACCAGGGCCGCCACGCTGTTGTGGTGGTAATAGCTGGTGCCGAAATCGAAAACCAGATAGTTTTTCATCATGGTAAGGAATCGCTCCGCCGGCGGCTTGTCAAAGCCGTAGAGCTTGGTGAGCTGGGCGACCCGCTCCTCGTCGAGTCCCTTGTCGCCCTGGTACAGATCCAGGCTGCGACTGGCGCGGACCTCGCCGCCCGCCCGGTCATGGCCCTGCAACTGGGCGAGCATCCGCTCCACCGGCCCGCCCGGCACGAACTGGGTGACGGCAAAGGTGACCAGCATGATCCCGAAGATGGTGGGGATCATGAGCAGCAGGCGTCTTATAATATAGGCAGTCATCTTATTTCCTAAACGCTCCTTGCTGTTGCCTTTCCGGCATCCGCCACCAGGTCATCAGGGCCTGAAAGGGAGAGTAATACAGGGGCAGGGTTTTCGGCCTGGCGAAGATGGTGCGATAGGCGACCCGGTGCTGGGCCAGATACCAGTTGGGCACCACATAATAGCCGTACCAGAGTACCCGGTCCAGGGCCTTGCAAGCGGCATGCAGCTCCTCCTGGGTCTGGGCATAGATGATCTTCTCCACCAGGTGATCCACCGCAGGCTCCTTGATGCCGATGAGATTCCGCGAGCCCTTGCGATCCGCAACCGTCGAATGCCAGTAATTCCGCTGTTCATTGCCCGGTGATTGGGCCTGGCCAAAGACGGAAACCGTCATGTCGAAATCAAAATTATCCAGCCGGCGGCTGTAGAGGGCCGGGTCGATGACCCGCGAGTGCACGCGCACCCCGAGTTTTTTCAGGTTGTTGATGTAAGGCTCCATCACCCGTTCAAAACCCGCGCCGACCAAAAGAATTTCAAACTCCAGCACTTGTCCGGTGCGGTTGGTCAACACCCCGTTTTTCACAGTCCAGCCTGCCTGGTTGAGAATTTTTTTGGCCGCAAGCAGATTGGCGCGCAGGCTGGCCGGCGGCCTGGTGCTGAACGGGGCGGGCGGAGTAGTGAACACCTCCGGGGGCAGGTGAGAGCGAAATGGTTCAAGATAGGACAGCTCAAGGCCTGTCGGCACTCCCTTGGCGCTCAGGGCTGAATTGCTAAAAAAACTGTCACAGCGGGTGTATTGGTCAAAAAAGAGGGCCGCGTTGGTCCATTCAAAATCAAAGGCCAGGGAGAGGGCTTTGCGGACTTGGGGGTTCTGGAAAACCGGCTTGCGCAGATTGAAGACAAAGGCCTGCATCCCGGCGTTATTCCTGTGGGGCAGGGTTTCCTTGGCCAGCTCGCCGCGCTTGAACCTGGGGCCGTCCAGGTCGCGGGCCCATTGCTTGGCGATATTGACCGGCATGAAATCGAATTCTCCGGCCTTGAAGGCCTCCACCGCCACGATCTGGTCCTTGAAATATTTGTAGATGATGGTGTCGAAGTTGAACATCCCGCGCCGCACGTTGAGATCCCTGGCCCAGTACTGCGGGTTGCGCACATAGGTGATGGCTTTGCCGGGGATGACTTCTTTGATCAGATAGGGACCGGAGCCGACCGGCGGGGTCATGCCCGGGGAGGCAAAAGGGTGGGCGGTGTAGAATTTTTTGGATAATACCGGCAGCTGGGCGGCGATCATGTGCAGCTCACGATTGCGCTGGGAAAAATGGAAGCGGACCCGATGCTGGTCAAGAACCTCGGCGGAGGAGATATCCTGAAAATAGATCTGGTACGAGGGGCTTACCTCCGGGCTTTTCAGGGTATCCAACGAAAATTTCACATCTTCCGGGGTAATCGGAGTGCCGTCGGAAAACCTGGCCTGTTCGTGGATGGTGAAGGTGACTGATAATTTGTCCGCTGCCAGGGTAATATCTTTGGCGATCAGGCCATAGGAGGCAAAGGGCTCATCCAGACTCGGCACGGCAAGGGTCTCAAAAACCAGCTCGTCAAGCCCCGCCGGGGGAGTACCTTTTAGGGTAAAGGGGTTGAGCTTGTCAAAGCTGCCCAGATCATGGAGCACCAGCTGGCCGCCCTTCCGGGCCTGGTCGGAAGCATAGTCGAACTTGTTGAAACCCTGCGGGTACTTAACCTTGCCGTCGATGCTGATCCCCTGGGCGGCGAGGGCGGACGCGGGCAGGGCGAGGGCGAGAGCCAGCAGGGCGGGAAAGAGGATTTTCATCGGCAGTACTGTAAAGCGGAAAAAGGTAACGGGTCACGGGGTATGCCCCAATAGGTCAAGTAACCACGAAACAAACGGTCACAGGGTGGTGCAGGTTGCGGCAAGCGGGACGGCGATGCGTACTTTTGTACGTGAGCCGGACCGATCGCCGCAAGATGTGGTACCCTGTGATCGCTTACGGAAAAAGCGCTCAATGGCTCGCTCGACTGCCTAACACCCCGGCCATGACATTGGCCAGCATATTGGCAAGTATGGAAAGCACATTCACATCGTGCTGGGTGAAATTATCATCGCATTTGTTCAGCGCCTGCACCGCGCCGATGCATTCTCCGTTTACATGGAGGGGCACGGCGAGGATGGAGCGGGTGACAAAATCGGCATTCCTGTCCATACCGTTGTCAAAGCGGGCGTCGGTGCCGGCATTGCTCGCCAGGGCCGACTGGCCGTTGCGATAGACCCAGCCGGCAAGTCCTTTGTCCATGGGAATAGTCTTGCCGTAGATCAGGTTTTTCTTGGGGCCGGTGGGCAGGGCGACCAGCAGCTCCTTTCCCTCGAGATCCGCGATCAGGATTGAGCTCGCTTCGCAGTCGAGGATTTCATTGGCCATTTCCAGGACCACCTCCATAATCCACGGATCCTTACCGATATTCTGCAAGAGGATCGCGGCCTGGAGCAGGAAGTGCAGCTGACGGGGAGAAAGCGACTCACACAGGGAATCGGGCAGCCTCTGGGCCAGCAATCCTTTGGCCAGGGATTTCGGCTCCACCGTCTGCATCTCCATGAGGATACCGCCAAGACAGCGCTCTTCCTTGAAACGGGCGGTAAACCAAGGCTGTAGATGCGCCCGGAGCAGAACGTTGAAGTTTTTGGCGGAGTCGATTTTTTGCCCGGCCAGGCTCTTCTGTCTGGCCAGGGCGGAGGCAATCTCCTCTTCGGAGGCCAGCCCCAAGTCAGTGAGAATATCGCCGAGCCGCCGCCACTGGGAACGGACATCCATGAGATGCCCGGAAAGATTGGCGACGATGTTTTCCTGATAGGGGTTCCTGCCGTCGCCAAAAAAAACGGTCAGATAACGGTCCATGCGTCCGAGTTTTGCCAGGGTCGGCACGATGAACTGCTCATAAAAGGCAAGGGTGCCGTCCTTGATCTCCTGCACGGTCTTGAAAATCTTGGTCCCTTTCTTGATCAGGTTCTCGCGGTTTTCAAACTCGTAGACCTCCTTGAACTCGGCAAAGAGATCATCCATGCGCTGGATATAGTCGGTATCCGCCATCTGGGCGACCAGGTCGGCGGTGGCCACTATCCGGGCCAAGGCCTTGAGTCGCTCCTCCTTGAACAGGGGGGCTAAATCCGGCAGATTTGTGTAGTCGGTGATGGAAATTATCCGGCAGACCGCATCCACATCGGACTCGGGCCAATGTCTTCGGGTCAGATATTCCCGGGCGATATCCATGCTTCGTTTGACATGGATCAGGGTGAATTTGCCGCCCGCTCCGGCCAGATCGCCCTTGTCCTTGATATAGCCGGCGTCATGGAACACACTTGCGGCCATGCCAAGCTGAAAGTAGCCAGCGTCCAGGGACTGCCCCGCCTCCATCTTGTTCCAGCCGGAAACCATCCGGGCGGCGGCAAGACAGACATCCAGGGCATGGCTGAAATTATGATAGTTGACGGTGCAGGCTTCGTGGCTCGGCCAGCGACCGGCGTACAGATCGGCCACATCCGCGAGCAGTTCGGCAAGACGGGGAAGGACCTTTCCGTATTCAGCGCGGGAAACGGCGATTATAAGCTCGATGGTTTGCTGATTATCGCTCTGGTTAGCAGACAATTGCCGGTCAGGAGTTATGGTTTTCGTTTGTGCCATATGCCTGCTATATCCTTACAAAAAAATTTGCGCGCTTTGACAGCAACAATAAATTTTAAAGCATGATATCCAGCATGGGAACCCAGGTCAAACGCAAAGTATGAAAAAACAGTGTTTACTTAATATTTTCGGTAATTTTTCGGACGGGCTCTGCATTTATCGTGGCTAAGGGCTGCCGGAATGTGGTAAAAAAAACCGTAACTATCCAGCAACACCGCCCAAAAATACTCAGACAATCCCCGTACGGAGGCTCATTACCAATGGGTAAAACCATAGCTGAAAAGATTTTTGCCGCGCATCTGCGCGACACCCCGACCCCTGAGAACGTCATCCTCAACCTTGATGTGGTCTTGTGTCACGAAATCACCACGCCCATCGCCATCACCGATCTGGAGGCCCGCGACATGGACCGGGTCTTTGACACCACCAAGATCAAGGCGGTCATCGACCATGTCACCCCGGCAAAGGATTCCAAGACCGCCACCCAGGGCAAGATCCTCCGCGACTGGGCCAGGCGGCACAAGATCCGGGATTTTTTCGACATCGGCGCCAACGGGGTCTGCCATGCGCTCTTCCCGGAAAAGGGCTTTATTCGCCCCGGCTACACGGTGATCATGGGTGATTCCCACACCTGCACCCACGGAGCCTTCGGCGCCTTTGCCGCTGGCGTCGGCACCACCGATCTGGAGGTGGGTATCCTGAAGGGGGTTTGTTCGTTTCGCACCCCGGAAACCATGCGGATCACCATCACCGGCACCTTGCAGGACGGCGTCTCTGCCAAGGACGTGATTCTCTTTATCATCAAGGAACTTACCGTCAACGGGGCCACCGACAAGGTCATGGAGTTTGTCGGCCCGGTGGTGGATAAGATGAGCATGGAAGCGCGGATGACCCTGTGCAACATGGCCATCGAGGCCGGAGCCACCTGCGGCATCTGCCTGCCGGACCGGGTGACCGCCAAATATCTCTGGCCGTTTCTCAACCATAAGTATGCCTCCATTGATGTGGCGGTGGAGGATTTTCTTAGGTGGCATTCCGATCCTGATGCGAGCTATGTGCAGGAGATGACCCTTGATGTCTCCAAGCTGGCGCCCCAGGTGACCTTCGGCTACAAGCCCGACGAGGTGAAAAGCGTTGTCGAAATGGAGGGCACCCCGGTGGATCAGGTGTATATCGGTTCCTGCACCAATGGCCGCATCGAGGATCTCCGTTCCGCGGCCCGAATCCTGAAAGGGAAAAAGATCGCCGCCAATGTGCGCGGCATTCTTTCTCCGGCCACTCCCAAGGTTTATTCCCAGGCCCTGGAAGAGGGGCTCATCGCCATCTTTATGGAAGCGGGTTTTTGCGTGACCAACCCGACTTGCGGCGCCTGCCTGGGTATGAGCAACGGGGTTCTGGCCGAAGGGGAGATCTGTGCCTCCACTACCAACCGGAACTTTAATGGCCGGATGGGCAAGGGCGGCATCGTCCATCTGATGAGCCCGCTCACCGCCGCGGCCACAGCCGTAAAGGGGCATATCACCGACCCGCGAAAGCTCATCTAAGCCATTGTACAAAATTAACCACGACTTTCTTAAAGCCAAAAATGGCATAAGGGGCCGTAAAGGCGAGTCGAAATTGTACAAATTATTTCTGAACGGCCCCTAAACCAAACAATAATGGAGTGAAAGATAATGAAAGAGTTCGGCGGCAAAGCGCTGTTTCTTGACCGAAGCGATATAAATACCGACGAGATCATCCCGGCCAAGTATCTGACCGAAAACACCAAACTGGCCCTGCAGTCCTATATTCTTGAAGACCTAAAATTGGGGGGGTTTGATCCGCGCCGGGACATCGAGGGCAAGGGGGTTATCATCACCCGGGCCAATTTCGGCTGCGGCTCCTCCAGGGAGCACGCGGTCTGGGTATTCGAGGTCAACGACATCAATGTGGTCATCGCCGAGAGCTTTGCCCGCATCTTTAGGCAGAACATGTACAACTGCGGCATGCTGGCCATCGAGCTGCCGAAAAAGGATATCGAGACTCTTTTCACTCTGGGGGAGGAGGTGGAGATCGGGGTGGATCTTGTTGGTTGCACCCTCACGGTTCACGGGGACAAAAAGGTGGTTATCCCCTTTATCCTTAATGAATTTGATAAAAATCTCGTGGAAGCAGGCGGTTGGTTGGCTTATGCTGATAAAAACTATTAGGTTTTAACCGGGAGATTTACACCCGGAATGCCGGTATGGGGTGGTCGCTCTGTGCCGGCTTTTTTGTTTATCCGGAAATTTCGGGGGAACAAAAAAGCCTCTTCTGTCGTTCTCTCTTTCTTCTTTTGCGTGCCCAAAAGAAGAAACAAGAAAAAGGCACCCCAGCCAGTCCTGGCCCTGCGGGCTTCCCTTACTTCTCGCCAAGGGCGGGACGCGGAATAACTCGGGCTTCGCCCTCAAACAGTTCCCGCGTCTTTTCCGCCCTCGCCTGTGAGGCGCGGCAGGACAAATGGGGGAAAGGTGGAATTCTCCGGATTTCCTGATGAATCATTTTTTTGTGCGGAACAGCCGATGAGCAAATCCGTGGAACTCACGGTTGACAAGGTAATCAAGGGGGGCCTCGGTCTGGGGCGTCTGCCCGATGGCCAGGTGGTCATGGTGCCGCGCGTGCTGCCTGGGGAACGGGTGCTGGTTCGTTTGCGCCGAGGGCACAAGCAGTATCAGGAAGCGGATTTGCTGGAGGTGCTTGTGGCCTCAGATCAGCGCGTTGCTCCGAGCTGTCCGGTGTACGACACCTGTGGCGGCTGTGATTTTCAGCATGTGGTTTACGAAGAACAGCTTCGCCTGAAAAACGCTGTTCTCGGGGAGACCATCTGTCGGGCCGGTTTGTGCCGGGAGGAGGAACTTGCCGCCCTTATGGGAGCCCCCGTGGCCTCGCCTGAAACATCAGGATACCGGCAACGGATCAGGTTGCAGGTGGCTGAGGGCAGGGTGGGATATTTCGGCCGTCAGAGCCACAGCCTGGTCCCTGTTTCCCGGTGCCCCCTGGCCGGGGAGGGTATCAACTCGTTGCTTGTCGAGCTTTTAAAAAGCAGACAGTTTCAGTCCATTCTGAATCTGGCTTCGGCCATTGAACTGCTCGAAAATCCCGCCCATAACTCGGTCATCCTGCTCATCCACTACACCAGAAAGACCCGGCCTGCCGAGCATCAGGCCGCCAAACTCATCTGTCAGTCCCTGCCCAGGCTCGCAGCAGTGCTCTTCAGCGTGGAAGACCAGGCCAAGGGGCCGTGCTTCACCGAAAAAGGGGAGGTTCAGCCCAGCGAGCTGCTGGTGGAGTTTTCCCTGCCTGCCGAACTGTGCGGCCACCCCTTGACCCTTGCCCTGGAGCCGGGGGGCTTCTGCCAGGTGAATCTCGGACAGAATGAAAACTGCATTAAGCTGCTGCTGGACTGGACCCGAAAGATGGAGCCCGCCAAGGCGCTGGATCTCTTCTGCGGCATGGGCAATTTCTCTCTTCCTCTGGCCGGGAAGGGTTGGGAGGTAACCGGCATGGACATGCAGCGTTCCACCATCCGCAGTGCGGTGCGCAACGCCGAGATTGCCGGGCTTGCCGACCGCTGCCGCTTCAGTCAGGAAAGCGCCATCAAGGCGACCAAGCGCCTGCTCGCCGAAAAGGCCACCTTTGACTTCCTCCTCCTTGACCCGCCCCGTTCCGGCTGTGCCGAACTCATCCCCCTGCTGCCCGGCCTTAACGCCCAACAGATCATCTACATCTCCTGCGACCCCGCCACCCTGGCCCGTGATCTGGTCGGACTTACCCAGGCCGGTTACCGGCTGACCGAAGTTAGGTTGGTGGATATGTTCCCGCAGACTGCCCATCAGGAAACCATGGTGAGGTTGGAGCGGGAGTAGGGGAGAGATGTGACAAGACTATCCCGGCGGTCCTTTTTCTTGAAAAAGATTGTCGAAAAGATCATCTTTTTAACAGGAGGTGGTGCCATGACCTCCTTTAATATTTCCCTGCCGGATCCCATGAAATAGTTGGTCGAGTTTGGCATGTTGCAAACGAAAAACTACTTCAACTCCCTGACACGCTGCCTGAAGCTCATTTCATAATTCTCAACCCCCACAGACTATCGCTGTCACTTCATATGTAAAGCGGGCACTTCCGGGGGAAGTCCGGTGGTGTAGAAAACAGCGTTTCGTTTATTTGTTTTCAAATGCGACAAATTGCCGCATTTGCCAAGTGGGACAGGGAATTGTAGTATTTAATTATTTTCCTTTGCATCAGGGAAACCTGGTGCTATAGTATTTAATTATTTTCCTTCGTGCTAATATTCTTCGAGATGCCTTTCCGGGGCATAGGGCGGTGGCATCCGGATGCGAGAGACATAGCATTTGGGGAGTTTTCGCTTTTAACGATATTTTTTGTGGGAGTGAGGCCATGGCCCAATCCACCTCAAGCAACATGGCGGATATCTACCGCTTTCTCGCTCAATCCCTGCGCTATCCCGACTCCAGCTGGCTGCAGGCGGAGTATTTTTCCGCTCTCGATGCCTTTCTTGTCGGGCTGGGATGGGATGCCGAGGCGGCGTCCATCCGGCGGTCAATCTCCGAAAGCGCTGACTGGCTTGAGCCCCTGCAGGTGGAGCACACCCGGCTGTTTGTCAATGCGGTTCCCGCGGTAATCGCTCCGCCATATGGCTCGGTCTACCTCAGCGATGACGGCATGCTCTATGGACCCAGCGCTGAAAAAACAAAACTATTTTATCACGAGCAGGGTTTCGACCTGGTGGGCGAGGCGGATATCCCCGATCATCTTACCTTTGAGCTGGAATTTCTTGCTCTTCTGGTTGAGGAAGGCAAGAGCGACGAGGAAGAGTTTTTTCTTGCCCACCATTTCAGGCCGTGGTTTCCCAAGTTTAAGGCGCGGGTTGTTTGCGAGACTCGCCATCATTTTTACCGGGTTATAGTCAATCTAATTGATTTCTTTACAAGGGAGGAAATGTGAAATGGCTTTGAATCTTACGAGACGTAAATTTTTGCAAACCGCATCTCTTGCGGCAGCCACGGCAGCAATGTCCGGCTGTTTTGCCGACAGGGCGAAGGCGGGCACCCCGTTTGTCAAGAAACCATTTGCCGCGCCCGGCAGCTTTGCCGACACCAAGACCGTGACGGGCGGGATCTGCGAGATGTGCTTCTGGCGCTGTCAGCTGGTGGGCAAGGTGCGGGATGGCAGACTGGTCAAGCTTGAGGGCAACCCCAAGAGCATCGACAACGGAGTGAGCATCTGCGCCCGCGGCAATGCCGGAGTCAAGCTGCTCTACGATCCGGATCGCTTGAAATTCCCGATGAAAAACGTGGGCAAGCGTGGCGCTCCTGAATGGAAGCGAATCTCCTGGGATGAGGCTCTGGACGAGTGCGCCACCAGGCTCAAGGGGGTTATCGACAAGTACGGCCCCCAAGGCATCGCTATTTTCCCCCATGGATGCTCGGCAACCTATCCGATGAACTTTTTCGAGAATGTGGTCGGCACCCCCAACAACTCCGAAGCCTCTTTCTTCCAGTGCCGCGGGATTCGCGACACCGCCTATGTCGCCACCCTTGGCGTACCCCCCGGTGAAAATGTTGATATGGCCAATGCCAAGGCGATCTTTCTTTTGGGCGGTCATTTTGGCGAGAACGTCCACGTCTCCCACCTGAAGCGCTATCTGAAAGGGCTTGAGAACGGCGCCAAGCTGATCGTAGTTGACCCCCGCTTTTCCGCCTCCGTGTCTAAGGCGGATATCTGGGTCAGGATCAAGCCCGGCACCGATACCGCCTTTTTGCTGGCGATCATGAATTACCTGATCAAGGAAGGCAAATACGACAAGAAATACGTGGCCGAGCACGGCAAGGGTTTTGGCGAATTTGCCAAGGGCATCAGCCATTCCTCTCTTAAATGGGCGGCAAAGACCTGTGATGTGCCGGAAAAACAGATCAAACAGGTTGCCGACACCCTGGCCGCCAATGCTCCCAATGTTTCCATCCATCCGGGCCGTCATGTGAGTTGGAACGGCAACGACTTCCAGCGGGAGCGGGCCCTTGCTTGCCTGACCGGTCTCCTTGGCACCATCGGGGTTAAAGGTGGGTTTGTACCGGGCAAAGGCCCGAAAGTCGGAAAGGTGGGTTGGCCGAAGCTCATGAGTGAACATGCCGAGCAGTTTGCCCTTCATACGATGGCCAAGCTATATAAATTTTCTCCTCCCGGCACCCCCACCGATCTTATCCGCAATACCGCCGTTACCGGCAAGCCCTATGCGATCAAGGGCTATGTCGGCTGGGGGCAGAACCCCATCCAGACCATCCCGGATCAGGCTTTGACCATCAAGATGCTGGAACAGATGGATTTTGTCATGGTCTGTGATGTCATGCCCACTGACATCACCATGTACGCCGACATTCTCCTCCCCGAGCTGTCCTATCTGGAACGTTATGACGGCTATATTCACAAGGGGACGCAGTGGAACTTTGCCGACCCGCAGCAGCAGTTCATCGCCCCACGGCTGCCGCTGGTATCTCCGATTGCGACCGACCATGAGCGCAAGGACTCCATCTGGATCATCAATGAGCTGGCCAAGCGGATGGGATATGGCGAGCATATCAAGGTCAAGAGCGCCGAAGAGATGGTTGAGAAGATTTTGGCCGGGGTTAATCTCTCCATCGGGCAACTGGTAAAGGAAGAGGGGATTCATCTCCAGCCCGGCGCTGATCCCTACGGCAAGGCCCTGGATGTGGAGTTTTACAGCGCGGAGCTGGCGGAGGCAGGTTACTCGGCCATTCCCACCTATGTTCCGGTGCCGGAACCGCCCAAGGGATTTGCCCGTCTGGTTTATGGCCGCTCCCCGGTCCACACCTTCAACCGGACGCAGAACAATGCCTGGCTGCACAACGAGATGCCGAACAATCCAGTCTGGCTTAACGATGAGTCCGCCAAAAAGATGGGACTGAAAGAAGGTGACACCATCGAACTGGTCAATCAGGACGGGGTGAAGTCGCGGACCTCTTCCGTGGTCAAGGTTACCCCCGGCATCCGCAAGGATACCATCTACATGGCCCATGGCTACGGCACGATGAATAAGGCCATGACCGTGGCGTCCGGTAAGGGTATCGACGACCAGAGTCTGATCACCAGGTTGGCGGTCGATCCGGAAACCGGGGCGCACGGCATGCGGAACAACTTCGTCAAGTTCATCAAGAACGGCAAGGTGTTGAGCATTCCCGCCTGAGAAATAAGCGCGGTCAGCGTGACGATACCGCAGGAAAATTAACCAATTTGCATTATGGAGGTATGCCGTGAGTCAATACGGAATGATTATAGATCTTGAGAAATGCGTGGGCTGCCATGCCTGCGCCATAGCTTGCCGGGCCGAGTGGGAGGTTCCCACGGGCAAGGATTCGGCCCAGCGGGAACGAAGAAGAAACTGGGTTTTGCGCCTCGGGCCGAGCAAGACCCCACAGGGCATGGCTTCCACCTACTATCCCGGCCTGTGCAACCACTGCGACAAGCCGGCCTGCGTGGATGTCTGCCCGGCGGACAAGGTCGAGGCCACCTTTACCGATCCTAAAAGCGGGGCGACCAAGACCATGCAGGTGGCCGCCACCTGGAAGGATCCATTCAACGGCACGGTGCAGATCGACAAGGAGCGCTGCCTCGGTTGCGGCGCCTGCGCCGATGCCTGTCCGTACAGCGCCCGCTATGTAAACGAGGAAGGCGGCGAGCCCAAGGCTGACAAATGCACCTTCTGCGTAGAGCGTCTGGCCCAGGGGCTGGAGCCGGCCTGCGTGCAAACCTGTCTGGCCAGGGCGCGGATATTCGGTGATCTCTCCGATCCTAATTCCGAGGTGGCCAAGTATGTTCAGAAAGGCGCGGTAAAGCTGGAAAACGCCAAGGTGAAGATCGGTCCCAATGTCCGTTATTACGCTAACAAAAGGGACATGCACCTGCTGACTACCACCTCAATCCCGAAGACCATGCCCCAGGCCAATCTGCGGCGGACCATTATGGCCCGGATGCTGAAGCCGGCCATGGATCAGGTAAAGAATCTCGGGATGCTCGGGCTGGCTGGAGTGGTGATTGCCAAAGGTTTGAGCGAAGATGACAAGCAATAATTAATCTCGCGTTATTTCTGGGTATGAAAATCCCTCGATGCCGCAAGGTGCCGGGGGATTTTTTTTGCTCCGCTCGTCTGCCAGTGTGAATTCAAATTGCAAGTGTATTACGAGCCTCATTTCAGAATCACGGGGATTCAGAAAAACGGTCAGGGCAAATTGTCAGCATTTATTAAGTATCCAGCACCTCCCGGATTTTGGCGGCCAGAGCCCGAATCGAGAACGGCTTCTGGATAAAATTGTCCCCCTCATCAAGCTCGCCGTGGCGCTGAATAATATTGCCCGCATAACCGGACATGAACAGAGGCCTGATTCCCGGATACAGTCCGAGCAGGGTTTTGGCGAGTTCCTGGCCGTTCATCTCCGGCATAACCACGTCGGTCAGCAGAAGCCGGATCTCGCCGGGGTGCTTCTTAGCCAGTTGGATCGCCTCCGCCGGAGTCGAAGCGATCAGCACCCGATAGCCGATTCCTTCCAGCATTTGCCTGGTCATGTCTAAAATAGCGGCCTCATCTTCGACCAGCAGGATGGTTTCATGCCCCCCCGCCATCGGCAAAGCCCGGCTTTCCTGCGGGATCTCCTCGATTTTGGCATCATGCCGGGGCAGGTAGACATTGAAGGTTGAGCCGTGTCCCGGCTCGCTGTAGACGTTGACAAAGCCGTTGTTCTGCTTGACGATCCCGTAGACCGTGGACAAGCCAAGCCCGGTGCCCCTGCCCAATTCCTTGGTGGTGAAAAACGGCTCGAACACCTTGCCGGCGGTCAGGCGGTCCATGCCGCAGCCGTTGTCGCTTACGCTCAGCAACAGGTATTCGCCGGCAACAACCTCCGGGTGCTCGGCGCAATAGCCCTCATCGATGACGGCGTTACGGGTTTCGATGGTGACCTTGCCAACCCCCGCGATGGCATCGCGGGCATTGACGCAGAGATTGGCTAGAATCTGATCGATCTGGGAGGGGTCCATCAGGACCGGCCACAAACCGGACCCCGGCAACCAGGCAAGATCGATATCCTCGCCGATCAGGCGCCGCAGCATCTTGAGCATTCCTTCCAGGGTTACATTGAGGTCGAGGACCTTGGGGACGACGGTCTGCTTGCGGGCAAAGGCCAGCAGTTGCCGGGTCAGGTCGGCGGAACGCCCGGCTGCTTTCCTGATTTCCTGGAGACTGGCAAAAAACGGATCGGTCGGGTCCACCTTCCGCAGGGCCATTTCCGCATGGCCGATGATTACGCTCAGCATGTTGTTGAAGTCGTGGGACACTCCGCCGGCCAAAGTGCCGATTGCCTCCATCTTCTGGGCCTGCCGCAACTGCTCTTCGAGCTTCACCTTTTCGGTCACGTCGTTGAGGGTTTCGATAACCGAAACCACCATGCCATCCCCATCGGTGATGGGAAAGGACTTCAACTCCATGTGGTGTTTCGCTCCTGAGGAATCGACATGGGAATGCAAGGCGGCATGCGCCTTGCCGGACTCAAAGCTGCGCCGGACGGCGCAGTCCTCGCCCTGTTCGAAACAGGGGCGGTTGGCCTGATGGGAAATCTCGTAGCAGAAGCGGCCCAGCACCTGCTCCTCGGCTAATTGCATCATTTTGCAGAAGGCCCGGTTCACCGAGATGATCCGGTACTGGGGATCGACAACGATGAAGCCCTCATCGACCGAATCGAGGATATTGCGGATGAAGGCCTCCCTCTCCCGGAGTATTTCGACCGACTGCTTGCGCTCGGTGATATCGGTGAACATCGCAAAAGAGCCCTGGTAACGCTGTTCATCATCAATGATGGGTGTAGCGGAAGCAAGAGCCCAGACGGTCTGGCCGTTATTGCAGCGGAAGCGGCGTTCATAGTACTCCGATATTCCCTGACCACGGTTATCCATCTTGCTCAGATGATCGTCCACATCCTCCTCGAACATGAAGTCGGTCACCGGTCGGCCAATCATCTCTTCAGCGGAGTAGCCGAGCAAGTCGGCTATTCTGGCGTTGACAAAGGTGGTCATGTTGTCCGGCCCGAGCATCCAGATCCCTTCAGTAGCCGTTTCCACGATGCGGCGGTATTTTGTCTCGCTTTCCTGCAAGTCACGGTAAGCCAACAGCCCGGTCAGGCCATCGGCCAGACGCCTGTTGATTTCCTGAAAGAGGACCAGCTCTTCCTGCTGCCATACTCGGGTATGAGAGCACTGGTGCATGCCGAACTGCCAGGGTTGCCCTGTTTTGGGGTAGGTGGCAACGCTCAACTGGGATTGAACCCCGAATTGCTCCGTTAGCCATTGGGGGTACGAATAGTCGGACCCCGGGCCCCAGGAAACCGGGCTGTCCGTGTCCCTCTGGATTCGGAACATTCTTTGGACCTCCGGCTCCATCGGTAACACCCGCCCCTGCACATTAGCACCCGGATATTCCGGCTTGGTGCGTTCCATCGGCACCGACCATGAAGCGGCCTCAGGGTCGCAGGGATAGAGGAGCCATGCCCGGTCGCAATCGAAGATCTCAAGCACTGCGTCAAGAACATCACTCATCATCTTCTGAATGTCATCTGTTCCCTGGATGACCCGGTTGATCTGATCCATGATTTCGACAAACCGAAGATGGTCCAGGCGTTCCTGCTCGGTGCGCTTGCGTTCGCTGCGAGTGCGCAGGACCATGATGCCGAACGCCAGATCGCCTGCCAGTTCTTCCATGAGCCGAATTTCATCAGGGGGAAAGGCATTTGGCTCAGCAGAATAGATGCCGAGAATGCCGAAGTTGTTTTTGCTTTCGTCCTGCAGGGGAAGGACGATACTCGAGCGATACCCTCGCTGCAAGGCGCTGTCCCGCCACGGGGCGGCTTGGGGGTCGGTGCTGATATCCTGGATGCAGATGCCCTCGCCAATCGCGAGGGGGGCGGTTATGCCTGGGCCTGGGCCTCGGTCTCGTGTCATGTCATTCCCGGTGAGCCCGACCTGTTCGAGGTACCCCTCCTCGACCCCGGCCCAGGCAACTGGGCGGATGGTTCCGGGGGCATCGTTTTCAGCATATCCCACCCAGGCCATCCGGTAGCCGGCCTCGTCGCAAACGATCCGGCAGATATCGACAAGCAAGGATTGCTCGTCCTCGGCCCGCATCAAGGTCTGGTTACAGTCGCTGATGGCTCGCAGTTGCCGATTCAGTCGATGCAGTTGCTCCTCGGCAAGCTTGCGGTCGATACCGACCGCGATTTCGCTGGAAACCGCAGCCAAGGCCTTAAGGGTTACCTCGCTCAGAGGGTGGCGGGAGAACATCGCCATGACGCCGATGAGTTTGTCGCCGATGGTGAGCGGATGTCCGGCAAAGGCCACCATCTCTTCCCGTTTCGCCCATTCCTGATCGTGGACCCGTGGGTCTCCTATGACCGCATTCGTAATGTGCGGTTTGCGTTCTTCGGCGATCAGCCCTATCTTGAACTTGCCAACCGGAATCCGTTGGTGAGAGCCGTCGATCCTCGTGTACATCCCGGAGCTTGCCTGCATTTCCAGGACATCTTCAGCGGAATTCAAGGTCCAGATCCGTGCAAAGGCCGCATCGAGGTGGCGGACCATGGCTTCGGCGCATGCATCCAGGATGCTCCGGAGATTATCCTGTTTTACCATAGCCAAGCCAATATCCGCGGACAACTCCGCCAGCATCACCCTCTCGGCCAAAGCATCCTCCCGCTGTTTGCGCTCGATAAAAAGTGGGGCAATGAATGCGATGCCTGCTGCCATGGCCGCCGACAGCGCAAGGCCAATAATCTCATTCAACGGATCCGGTAAAATCGACAGGTCACCGGTAATGAGACGGTAGAGCGGAACCACGCGGCGCACCGCCATGAGCGTCAATGCTATAGCGATGAGACTCCACGCCTTTCGTCGGCCCGTGATGCCGATCAGCCTGAAAGCCATGATAGCTGCGGCGGCCTGGATGCCAATCGAAAGGGTAAGAATTAAGATGATGGGGTAGGGCGAGGTCAGCATGTTCAGTGAAACTCCTTTAGTACATTAAATCATGTGAATCCTCACGCTGCAGGTGTAGCCACTCTGGTTTTTATCTCGTCAAGGGTTGGCTTTAGATCCAGCTGGATGAGGTCAAGATCATAGGTGTGCTGGAGGTTCAACCAGATATGTGGACCGGTGCCAAACCATTTCCCGAGTCTCAGCGCGGTCTCGACGGTGATGGAGCGTTTCCCCGCCAAAATCTGGGAGATCCGGTTGGGCGGCACATGGATATTCTTGGCCAGTTCGGTGGCGGTTATATTGAGTTCGGCAAGTTCCTCGGCGAGAATTTTGCCGGGGTGTATGGGAAATCTGTTCATTTTGGTCACCTTTAATGATGCCGGCGGCATCAAGGACGCGCAGTTGCTTCTCCGCCTGTCTGCAAAAGGCTTAAAAAAAGCCGGTGCATTTCCCTTTGGGCAGTTTTAGGGTTTTCTTGTCCTTGAAGCTTTTGATCATAAAGCAATCATACTATTTGTACACGTGACGTCAAAAGTATTTTTGGTGAAGCCTGGGTGGGCTATCCTTGAGCTTCGCATAGAGGGTATCATTGCGGGGAAGGAGAGATGAGAGGGACGGAGTGATACTGCATAACCCAGGTTTGTTAATGGTATTGTGGAAACGGCAGGAAGGTGGGGTCCCGGTCGGTCTGACCCTGGGTCGGACCAGGATTCAGCAACTGGTGGACAGCGCCAGGCGCATCAACCTCATCACAGGGTATACCCCAATATGCGGTCACCGGCCCATTCGACGGATTGCCCCAGGTCCACTCAAGGGCGAACGGACGGGAGCCTTGCCGGTGGAAGATGACCCCGTCGATCTCCCTTGCCCCATCGCGGCGGGAGCTGCGCCACGGCTTATTGCCGATCCCATCGATATGCGTTGCAAATTGAATCCGCCATCGGCGTCCATAACGCCCATGAACAAAAGCGGCATTCCCTCCACCTGCGGACGGTCAAGATCGAGATCGGACATTTCCTTTACTCGGAAGGGCAGGGTTCCCAACCTGAAACCTCCGCCGGGACCGACAACCGGAACGGCCTCGACCAGGAGCCGGTCCACCCGGACCTGAAACAAACCCGGCCTGTCCCTCTCCACGGTCTGGGCGACCAGGGTTCCCTGGCGGTACTCACCGCGGATCCTGACAATATCGCCAACCTGGAGATCATCGGCCGCTCCGGCAAAAGTCACCGGCAGGCCGTCCACCACCGCACCCCCGGCGGACCTGGCCTGGACCACCCCGATGAGAAAATCCGCTTCATCGGGCAGACCTTCTTCGATACGGCTGGCGAAAATCCGTCCCTGTGCATCGCGGAAACCGCCCACCCGCACGGTGGCGCCGGCCGGAGGACCGTTTGACCAGGTGGCGGGGAGAATGGTATCGGCCCCGATCACCACCTGTTGACCAAGGATTTGAAAGGCCGTTTTATCGGGGGCAGGGGAGCTGATCCGACCAACGACCTCGGGCCGGATGGCGATCGATTCAGCCCGGACCGTGCCATTGCTGTTCACCGCCAGCACTTCGACCACCTGGCCCACCGACAAATCCGCAGAGGTGGCCTGGCGCCCGGCCAGGAAGACCGGGGTGGCCGACTTGAACTCCACCTTGACCCCATTGACCAGGATGCTGCCGAAACCGGTGATCCGGCCAACGATGCCTAAAACCTCCCCATCGTTTCCGGCTAAAAATCCGGTGCCGCCGATGCCGGTCTTCTTGTCGGCCAGCTGGCCGGTACCGCCGATCCCGGACTCCCCCCGATCGGCCAGGGAGCCGGAATAGTCCGCCGGCACACAGGAGGCAAACAGCAACAGGAAAAACAGGGCGCAGCCGGTTCGGATCTTCTTCATTGTTCGTACCCTTCCTGTTCCTGATGCCAGTAAAAACCGAAACGGATCTGCTGGTTTGCTTCCTCTGCGTCGGCATCCTTTTGTTGCAGTTCGAGGGCGCGCCGGTTGATCGCCTGGAGCGCCCGCATGCCCTCCTGAGCGGCCATGCCCCGCAGTTCTTCCACCGAGCTTGCGGAAAGTTCGTCATAGAAGACATTGCGCTCCGGCGCCGTGGCCCCCTCCTGCTGGAGATTGTTGACACAGGCCTCCAGGTGAGCGCGAACGTTCTCGCCGAGGAAATAGCACTTCTCCTCAAAGCCCTGTTCCGGCACAAAGGCCTCCGTGTTCAGATAGACCTTCCTATCGTCGCCAAGCCGGACCACCCCCAGCCGGAGCCACTCGTCCAGAACAGCCCGCGGCCGAACATTGGTGCTAACCTCCTCCATCAGATCGGCAAAGGAAGGAGATTCCCCCTTGGTGGCGGCAACAGATAGCGGCCGCGGGCGACCCTGGTCATCAAGATAGCGGGGGGAGCCGGTCCAACGGGAAACCAGCAGCGCCCCCAGAGAACTGGTTGCCACCGCCCTGGGAACAGTAGCCATGCGCTCAGCCCGCAGCCTTTTCACGTCCTTGCGATGTACCGCGGTGAGGATGTGGATACGGCTGTCGGTCTGTTGTTTTCCGGACAGCGGAAAACGTTCTTCAGCCACGCCCACGTAAGACTTTTTCAGAAGTTCGCAGAGCATCGGGTAGGTCACGCCGCGTCCGATGAGCAGCCGGACCAGGGGTTCAAGCAGTCGCGAAAGCGCCGTCACCAATGACTCGGGAAGTTGAGGACCCTGGGTTTCGTTCATTTGATTCTCTCGTTCTGATATATGCGTCAAGGCCGGGAAGGAAACACCCCCGGAAGAGGTGCGTCCTCTCCCGGAGATTTTTTTTACCATACCACAAAAAATAATTTGACGTGGGAAAAAAATACACGTATTCTAAAATCAAATCCGTGGGAATTTTTCCCGCACAAATAAACCCCAACAAAAGAGGTACGACCATGAAAAAGAAACTGATGCGTTTTTCTCTGTCCTGTGCAGTTCTGGCGGCAACCATGCTGTCGCTGACCGCGGTGGACTCCCAGGCGGCCAGATTCCGCGGCGCCGCCAGCCCAGGCGCGGTCAGCGGTCCAGGCATTGGCGTCGCTCGGATGGATGCTAACCAGGACGGGATCAACGACTATACCGGACTTCCCCTGGGAACCGGTAAAGGGATTGCCTTTGTCGACGCCAACGGTGATGGGCACAACGACAATATGGACGCCAACGGCGACGGCATCAATGACCTCACCGGTCAGCCGCTGGGCACTCCCCCCCTCGGTGTGCCTGCCGGAACAGGCTTGATGGGATCAGGCTTCGGCGGCAGAGGTCGCCGGTAACCCTCCCGACCATAATCCTCCCATAAAAACAGAAAGCCGGGTGGCGTGTCCCGCCCCCGGCTTTCATCTCTCTTCGGACCAAACATTCCATGCGCAACCGTGCCCCTGAACTCATCTTTTTCTCACTCTTTCTGTTCGCCGTTTCGCTGACCCCTGTGGCTGTACTGCGGGCCCAGGCCGCAACCGACCCGGAAAACCAAGCAAGCGCGATTCCGGATCCGCCGCAGAGCACCGAGGAAATCCTCTCAATGTCGTCATGGGTCCTTGATCTTGAGGAAAGCGGCCTTCCATCGCTCTCCTCAAGCAGCGGCCAGGCGGTCGGCCGGGCAGAAAAACGGAGCCAACCTGAAAGTCAGAAGAGGTCGGCATCCCTCAGCTCCTACCTGTCACTGTACGGCCACGAGGATTTCCACCCTGTTTACGGAGACGTTCTTTCCACCTGGTCGGAAACGACCATGCAAACCAGGCTGAGCCTTCCTCTGCGCCAGGGACACACGGTGTCCCTGGGTTGGTTTGATGGTCGTATCAGTCAGGAAAATAACCTTTTCAACGACACCGATTTCAACCTCCAGCGCCAGGGACCATTTTTCGACTACGATCTGGCTCTGCCGCCATCCCTGCGCCTGAACCTCAGGGTCCGCGACGAACGCTTCACCGATCGGGATGACTCAGGCTTTTATCGGATCAACGACGATACCCATCTCGCCACCGGCTACCTGGCCATCAATTATCTGGGGAAAGGTTTCTGGGCTGCGGCCAATTATACCAGGGAACGGGAAACCGACCCGGAGTACGACTTCGCAAACAACCGTGCGGCCCTTAACATTCGTGCTAAAGAACTCAGCGGTCTGGCCTCGGGGTTCATGCTGGCCGACAACTGGGAGATCGGCGGCAGCCTCTACCACGAGCAATATGGCACCGCGCGGCCGACCCAGTGGAACGCCAACGTCCAGCTCAGCCATTGGCCCCTCTTTCTACAGGGCTTGCGGATCAGCATCGGTAGCGGTTATTATACGGAAGAAGAGGAAAAGATCTACAATCTGGCCATTGCCCATCAGTGGCGACCCCTTCCCCCAATGAGCGTTCAAATTGAATACCAGATGGAGTACTCGGAAAACGACGATTCATTGCTCAACGAGGGCAGTCTGTTATGCAGCTGGGATATGGGGGACCGATTCTTCTTTGATGTCAGAACCCGTTACGCGCACGAAAGCGGGGGCGACCGCGACGAGGAATATTTCCTCCAGGCGGCTCTCCGCATTGAGTTCTTCTGAACGCCCAGCCGACTTTTTCTCGATCAGCGAGCGGGGGGAATTTATCCCCCGAAATCATGTCATGCGGCGTATGCGAACCGGCCTTGCGGCCCTAGCCGTTGCCTGGCTGGTTTCATCCGTCCCGGTGGGCGCCGCGGAAACAAAGGAAGGACTGCTCGGACTTTCGGTGTCGTACACCCATTCCTCCGGGACGTACGGTCTTGAGAACGACACCCGTATCGACCTGATTCCTCTCACCGTCGACTATGCCCGGGGTCCGTGGTTCGCCTCGCTATCCATTCCCTCAGTCCGACTCAGCGGCTTCGGCAACGTGACCATGGGCGCCGATGGCCCGATCCAGATCAACAGTGCTGCGGTCGGGGCGATGGTCGGCGGCGCCGGTGCCGGAACCTCGGCCCCGCCGAGCGGCGGAAATGGCCCCGGCAGCAATTCCTCACCCGGCTCAAACATGGGAACCGCCACGACCTGCCAACAGCAACGGTCGACGGTTTCCGGCCTCGGTGATCTCAGCGCTGAAGCGGGCTACGGCTTTTTCACCTTTGGGGACTCCGGCGTTCTCGTCGAAATCAGCGGCAGAATAAAATTCCCCACCGCAGACGAAGACAAAGGCCTTGGCACCGGCAAGGCAGACTACAGCGCCCAGGCAGCGGTGTCATTACCAGCCGGCCGGTTCCAACCCTTTGTCCAGCTGGGTTACACCATCACCGGCGACACCAGCCTGATGACCCTCAATGACGTCCCGTACGGTTCCCTGGGAGCCACCCTCATCCTCGGCAAATACCTCGACGCGACCGGGGCCTACTCTTTCCGACAAAAAATCACGGATACGGCCGACGACTTCCACGAAACTTCGCTCTCCCTGGAGTGGCGGATGGGCAGGGGATGGCGAACTTGGGCCGCCTTCGCCGCAGGTCTCAGCAACGCCGCCCCGGACTGGACCAGCGGGATCGGACTTAGCAGATCTTTCTGACTGAATTCCGGCTAGTAGAATCAATCAGGAATCAATTAGTGCCCAAGAATGTGGCGGGCATCCTTATCTATTTTTCTATTGCACCTTCTGCCACCTCTACCCCGACTATCTCGAATGGCATTAGCTGGGGCCACTTCGGAAGTCATCGTGGCCTTGAAAAATCATATTTTATAGTTCCCCGATGGGTGATGAAATCGAGAATCCTCTTAAACTAATCAAAATGAAGCATGCATAAGGTGTAAGGAAATAGCCTGCGCTTGTCAAACCATTTTATGTCAGGCCAAGCAGAAACAGGCATGATTTCAAGAAAGCATCCCGTCCTGTTTGACAAAATCCCCCGGTAAGGGTAGTCATATCGCAAAGTCCTTGGCCTTTCTGCCTCAAAAACAGCGCCGGATGACAGCGATCATGCCCCCATTTGCTTTCAAAGAATTTCTCCCGACCGTTCCCTTGCAGCCCGGCGTCTATCTGATGAAGAGCCGGGCGGGTGAGGTACTCTATGTCGGCAAGGCCAGAGAACTGCGCAAGCGGCTATCCTCCTACGCCCGCATCGATCAGGCCCTGCACGGCAAAACCGCGATGCTGCTCTCCCAGGTGCGTCTGATAGAGACCATTGTCACCAATACGGAGAAAGAGGCCTTGATCCTTGAGTCCTCGCTGATCAAGCAGCACCGGCCCAAGTACAATGTCATCCTCCGCGATGACAAGAGCTACCCGCTTTTGAAGGTGACGGTGCAGGAACAGTGGCCCCGGCTGGTGATGACCCGGCGGCGGGTGAAGGACGGGGCCCGGTATTTCGGGCCGTTTTCTTCTCCCTCGGCCATGTGGGAAACCATCCGCTATCTCAACTCGCTCTTCCCCCTGCGCCGCTGCAAGGAAAAAAGTCTCAAGCCCAAGTCCCGGCCCTGCCTCAATCACCAGATGGGCCGCTGTCTTGCCCCCTGCGCGGACAAGGTGAGCCGCGAGGAGTACCGGGAGCTGGTCGATAATGTCCTTTTGGTGCTGGATGGGAAGAACCAGCAACTGGTCAAGGAGTTGTCCCGGAAGATGGCGCAGGCCTCGGCGGAACTGCGCTTTGAGGAGGCGGCCCAGCTGCGGGACCGGATCAACTCCCTGAACAAGACCCTGGAAAAACAGCAGGTGGTGGCCGCGCATGGCAAGGATCAGGATGTGCTGGGCTTTGCCCGCCAGGAGGCTTCCGTGGCCGTGGCCCTGCTTTTTATCCGCAAGGGGGTGATCAGCGGCCAGCAAGCCTTTTATCTCGCCGATCCGGTGGGCACGGACGCGGAGGTGCTGACGGAGGTACTTTCCCGGTTTTATTGGGAGGAGGGGCGGTATCTTCCCCAAGAGATTCTGCTACCTTTTGCCGGCACCGATGATCAGCTCCTGGCGGACTGGCTGAGCGAACAGCGGGGCGGCTCGGTGGCCATTGCCTGCCCGCAGCGGGGCGACAGGGTGCGGTTGCTGGAGATGGCCGAGGCGAATGCCCGGCAGCTCTTGGTCGCAAGAAAAACAAGGCAGACCTCCTGGCAGGGGCTGGCCGGGGGACTGCAAAAAGTCCTAGGTCTGGCACGGTTGCCGGAGCGGATCGAGTGTCTTGATATCTCGAATCTTAATGGCAAGCAGGCAGTGGGTTCCCTGGTCTGCTTTGTCGGTGGGGAGCCGGCCAAGGATCGCTACCGCCATTATGGAATCCATACCGTGGAGGGGCCGGACGATTACGCCATGATGGACGAGGTTTTGGGGCGGCGATTTGCCAAGGGGCTGACGGAAGGGGATATGCCCGATCTTCTCCTGGTGGACGGCGGAAAGGGGCAGCTAGGCGTGGCCATGCAGGCCTTGGCCGATCTCGGTATCCCCGGTACGGTTGAGCTGGCCGGCATTGCCAAGGAGAAGGTGGAGGAAGGGGAGAAACTGTACCGGCCGGGACGGAAAAACCCGATCATCCTGGAGCGGCATTCCCTGGTGTTGCTCTATCTCATGCGGATCAGGGACGAGGCGCACCGCTACGGCATAACCATCCACCGGAGATTGCGGGCAAAAGAGGGGTTGACCTCATCGCTTACGCAGATTCCCGGGGTGGGCAAAGCGCGCACGGAGTTGTTGCTGCGGGAGCTCGGCAGCAGGCAGCGTATTGCTCAGGCCGGCGTGGGGGAGCTTGCTGCGGTGGCGGGGATAGGCCCGGCCCTGGCCGCGCAGATCTGGCAGCATCTGCATGAAAATAAGGCTGATGGCTGAAGACTGAAGACTGAAGGCATAATGATAATTCTTGCTTTTTGAACCTTGAAAAACTAAATTGCTCAATTCTGAAACTTACCAGCATTGTCCGGCTGAAAAATTGCTGATCGCAAGAAAGTCCCCTCTTCCCTTGCGGGAGAGGGATAGGGTGAGGGGGAAGGCGCTTGGTGTGATGCAATCGTCAGGTTCACCCACCCCCCAGCCCCCTCCCGTCGAGGGAGGGGGAGTTTCATGTAAAGTGCTAGCGGATACCACCTTGCTGGACGAACGATAAACTTGGATGGCGGGTGCGGGCGGGATGTTTGCCTGACGCACGATCCGCATCTTTTGCTTTGCTTGCCGGGAGAAAATACTATGTGGGAATATACGGATAAGGTTCGGGATCATTTCATGAATCCCAGGAATGTAGGGGAGATTGCCAATGCGGATGGGGTCGGAGAGGTCGGCTCCCTGGCCTGCGGCGACGCCCTCAAGCTTTTTCTCAAGGTGGACGACAACGACCGGATTGTCGAGGCCAAGTTTCAGACCTTCGGCTGCGCCAGCGCCATTGCCTCATCCTCGGCCCTTACCGAGATGATCACGGGGCTGCCCCTAGACGAGGCGGCCAAGGTTACCAATCAGGATATTGCCGAATACCTCGGCGGTCTGCCCAAGGAGAAGATGCACTGCTCGGTGATGGGTCGGGAGGCGCTCGAAGCGGCAATTGCCAACTACCGCGGCATTCCCCTGCCCATGGCGGAAGGGGAGGTGGTCTGCGAATGCTTCGGGGTCACCGATCTTGAGGTCAAGCGGGCCATCGAGGAAAACAAGCTCCAGAGCGTGGAGGAAATCACCAACTTCACCAAGGCCGGCGGCGGCTGCGGGAAATGCCTCCCCCGCCTGGAAGAGATCCTGCGGGAGGCCCGGCATGAGACGAAGCCGCTGATCCTTGACCAGCGGCCTGGTCGGCTTACCACCCTCCAGAAGATCAAGCGGATCGAGGAGCTTCTCGAACGTGAGGTCCGGCCCGCCTTGCGCAAGGATGGCGGCGATATCGAGCTGATCGATGTGGACGGCGATTATGTTATCGTCTCCCTGCGCGGGGCCTGCGGCACCTGCAAGAAATCCCAGACCACCCTCAAGGAATACGTGGAAAAGAAGCTGCGCGAACAGGTGCTCGATACCCTGATTGTCGAGGAGGGGAAATAATGAACACAGTCTATATGGACAACAACGCCACCACCCGGGTTGCCCCGGAGGTGGTTGAGGTTATGCTCCCTTATTATTCCGAGCTGTACGGCAACCCTTCCAGCATGCACACCTTCGGCGGCCAGGTAGGCCGGGTGGTGGAAGAGGCCAGGGGCAAAATCGCCTCGCTCCTTGGCGCCCGGCCAGACGAAATTATTTTTACCAGCTGCGGTACCGAAAGTGACTCCACGGCCATTCTCTCCGCCCTGCAATCATTCCCGGAAAAGCGGCACATCGTCACCACCCGGGTCGAGCATCCGGCGGTGAAAAATCTTTGCGAAAGCCTGGATAAACTCACCGGCCACAAGCACCGGATTACCCAGCTGCCGGTGAACAGCGACGGCACCCTGGATCTGGCCCTCTACGAAGAGAGCCTCGGCGACGAGACCGCCATTGTCAGCGCCATGTGGGCCAACAACGAGACCGGGGTGATCTTTCCCATCAAGGAGATGGCCCGGATTGCCAAGAGCCGGGGCATCCTGTTTCACACTGATGCGGTGCAGGCGGTGGGGAAAATTCCCATCGACCTGTCACAAGTACCGATTGATTTCCTCTCGCTTTCCGGTCATAAATTACATGCTCCCAAGGGGATCGGCGTTCTCTATGTTCGCAAGGGTACGCCCTTTGTCCCCTTTATCATCGGCGGGCATCAGGAACACGGCCGTCGGGGCGGCACGGAAAACGTCGCCTCCATCGTCGGCCTGGGCAAGGCCTGTGAGTTGGCGGCCCGGCAGATGCACGCAGAAAACACCAAGGTAAAGACGTTGCGGGACAAGCTGGAAAATGGGCTGCTGGCCACGATTCCCAGCTCCCTGCTCAACGGGCATAAGACCATGCGGCTGCCCAATACGACCAATATCAGCTTTGAGTATGTGGAGGGCGAGGCGATTCTGCTCCATCTCGACCGTTTTGGGATCTGCGCCTCTTCCGGTTCCGCCTGTACCTCCGGGTCGCTGGAGCCTTCGCACGTGATGCGGGCCATGGGTGTGCCTTTTACCGCGGCGCACGGCTCGATCCGCTTGAGCCTCAGCGTGTACAATACCGAGGCCGAGGTGGATTTTGTCCTGGAAAAATTGCCCCCGATCATCGCCCAGCTCCGGGAGATGTCGCCGTTCTGGAAGAGTGAACACCGGGGCAAGACCGGCGGTAGTCAATGCAAGTGCAGCTGTTCCTAACCGCAGCGCGATAAGGATAACAACATGAAGGTTATACCGGCTTCGTTTCAGATCCTTGAGGAACTTGACCATCAGTCCCTGGCGGTGCGCATTGAGGCGTGCGGGCGGCTGTGCTATAAATCCGAGGACAAGATCAGCGAGGACTCGGCGGAACCTTTTATCAAGGGAATCGTCAAGCACGGCCATAATTCGGTTCTGGAGATGGCGGCTTTGACCCTGCGGGTTGAGATCGACAGCGAATCGCTGGTGACCCAGTTTTTAAGCGTGATCCCAAAATTCATCCAGTTTGACCGGCTGGAGAAAAAGGTGCTGCTCATTACCGGGACGATCCGGGCCTTCCGGGAGCTGACCCGCGATTACGGCAAGGTCAAGCTGATCAAGGGAATAGCCGGGCATTTGGCCGCCTCGTATCCGCTCTTCTTTTTTGATCTGGCCCCAAAACGCGGCTGGATTCCCCAGGACGGAGTTGCCGTCACCCGGCTGCCGCTGGCCGAGGTCGAGGCCTTGTCCGCGGATCTGCTGGCCAAGCACCGCTATGTGGCGGTGCGCTTTATCACCAATCGGGCCGTGACCCATGAACTGGTCCGGCACCGGCCCTGTTCCTTTTTGCAGGAAAGCCAGCGCTATTGCCGGTATGCCGATGACAAGTTCGGCAACGAAATCACCTTTATAGCCCCGATGTTTTTTAGCTTGGGGAGCAAGGAATACAAGCTCTGGGAAAAAGCGATGCTGGAGACGGAGAAGATCTACCTGAAACTCCTGGCTACCTCTTCGCCCCAGGCTGCCCGCACCGTGCTGCCCAACTCGTGCAAGACCGAGATCATCGTCTTTGCCAATCTGCTGGAGTGGCTGCATATCTTTAAGCTGCGCACCCCCAAGAATGCCGAGCCTTCCATGCGCGAGGTGATGATCCCGCTGGCCGGGGCCTTTAAGGAGAGATTTCCGGCTGTTTTTGCCGATGCCTCCTTTGCGACTGAGTAGAAAATGAGAGAAAATCCGGAGTGCGGGCCAGAGCCTGGCGCCCCATGTTTTTGTTGATCCAGAGAAATCGAGAACAACTTATTAAGAAGGAGAGAGAGATGGCTTTTGATGCGGTGAATATGGCGGATTGGCAGATTTCCGAGGCTGCCGAAAAGAACATGCCCACCCCTGAGGAGTGGCGGGATAGATTGGGACTCGAGAAAGACGAAATTCTCCCCATGGGCCGGTTGGCCAAGCTCGATTTCCTTAAAATCATCAACCGTCTCAAAGACAAGCCGGACGGCAAGTACATCGAGGTAACCGCGATTACCCCGACCCCCCTTGGCGAAGGGAAGTCCACCACCTCCTGCGGCCTGATGGAAGGTCTGGGCAAACGCGGTAAACTTGCCGGCGGTTCCCTGCGCCAGCCTTCCGGCGGCCCGACCATGAACGTCAAGGGGACGGCGGCCGGCGGCGGCAACTCCCTCTTGATCCCGATGACCGAGTTCTCCTTAGGATTGACCGGGGATATCAACGACATCATGAACGCCCATAACCTGGGCATGGTGGCCATGACCTCCCGGATGCAGCACGAGCGGAACTATAACGATGAGCAGCTGGCCAGGTTGACCGGCATGCGGCGGCTGGACATCGATCCCACCCGGGTGGAATTTGGCTGGGTTATCGATTTCTGTGCCCAGGCCCTGCGCAATATCGTCATCGGCCTCGGCGGCCGGACGGACGGGTACACCATGCAGTCCAAATTCGGCATCGCCGTGGGTTCGGAGCTTATGGCCATCCTCGCCATTGCCACTGACCTGGCCGATCTGAAGGAACGGATCAACGACATTACCGTGGCCTTTGACAAGAGCGGCAAGCCGGTCACTTGCCGCGACCTGGAAGTCGGCAACGCCATGGCCGCCTTCATGCGCAACACTATCAACCCGACCCTGATGTGCACCGCCGAGTACAACCCCTGCCTGGTTCACGCCGGACCTTTTGCCAATATAGCAGTCGGTCAGTCTTCGATCATCGCAGACCGGGTGGCCCTGAAACTCTTTGAATACAACGTCACTGAGTCCGGCTTTGCCGCCGATATCGGTTTCGAGAAATTCTGGAACGTCAAATGCCGTTACTCCGGCCTCAAGCCGCACGTCTCCGTGCTCACCGCCACCATCCGCGCCCTGAAGATGCATGGCGGCGGCCCGAAGGTCGTGCCGGGCAAGCCTCTCGATGCTGCCTATACCAAGGAGAACATCGGGCTGGTCGAGAAGGGTTGCGAGAACATGGTGCATTTGATCAACGTGATCCGCAAAGCCGGGATCAACCCGGTGGTCTGCATCAACCGTTTCTATTCCGACACCGACGAAGAGTGCAGGGTAGTGCGACGGATCGCCGAGGCGGCCGGGGCCCGTTGCGCCGAATCCAAGCATTGGGAGCTGGGCGGCGACGGAGCGCTTGAGTTTGCCGATGCGGTAATCGATGCCTGCAACGAAGAGAACGACTTCAAGTTCCTCTACCCGCTGGAGATGAAGCTGCGCGACCGGGTTGAGTTGATCACCAAGGAAGTCTACGGCGGCGACGGGGTGGATTGGTCGCCGGAGGCCTTGACCAAGGCCAAGATGCTGGAGAACGATCCCCAGTATGCCGACTATGCCACGATGATGGTCAAGAGCCACCTGAGCCTGACGCATGACCCGACCCTCAAGGGCGTGCCCAAGGGCTGGCGGTTGCCGGTGCGGGATATCTTGATCTATTCCGGCGCCAAGTTCCTCTGTCCCTGTGCGGGAACGATCAGCCTGATGCCGGGCACCAGCTCGAATCCGGCCTTTCGCCGGATCGATGTTGACCCGGAAACCGGGAAGGTTTCCGGGCTGTTCTAAAGCTGAGTTGAGCAGCTTGCCTGCTCTTGCGAAACTTATACCCCCTGGGTGCAAAACAACCGCTTACCAATCTTTTCCGTCAGCACTGGTCAAAGGACGCCCGTCTTTTGGCCAGTGTTTTTTTTTATGCAATGGGTAACGAAGACGCAGGGTTTCTTACAGGGGAAAGGTTGCTTAAATCGACAGAGGGCAAGAGGCAGGCGCTCAGCTATGCTGAAGGATACGCAGTCTGTCCGTTGAGTGTGCCCAGCCATTTCAGGAGACCTTGCGCCGCCTGGTAGCCGGTGCTGAAGGCGCCCTGCAACAGGTAGCCGCCGGTTGGCGCTTCCCAGTCCAGCATCTCCCCGGCCACGAACACTCCCGGAAGCTTGCGAAGCATGAGGTCTGCGTCCACTTCCGGGAAAGTAACGCCTCCGGCCGAGGAAATTGCCTCGGCCAGAGGCCTGGTGCTGCTGATGGGGAGCATGAGTCTTTTGAGGTGTCCGGCAAGGAGGGCCGGATTTGTCAGCTCTTCCGGGGGGCAGAATTCCTGGAGCAGCGAATAGGCCGGGCCGGTGAGGTGCAGACCCTTGCGGAGGGAATTGGCGAGGCTTTCCTTGCCCCGTCGCTGTTCGAGCTTTTCCCTAATCCGTTCCAGTGGAAGATCGCGCTTTAGATCGAGAAAAAGGTGAACCGGGCTGCCTTTTTCCAGCTGGTCGCGGATCACCCCGCTCAAAGCATAGACCGGCCCTCCTTCAAGACCATGGGCGGTCACCACCACATCGCCGGTGGCCTGCCGATCGCCGCAGGAAAGCAGAAGATTTTTTATAGGCTTGCCGCTGAAGCGATTACGGAAATACTCGGACCAGGCTACCTCAATCCCGCAGTTTGCCGGACGGAATGGCGCAAGGTGGATGCCTCTGCCAGCGAGGAGTGAGGTCCAGCTTCCATCGGAGCCGGTTTGGGGCCAGCTTGCCCCCCCCAAGGCAAGAATAACCCCCTTGGCTGTAAATTCGAGGAGTTTTCCGCTTTCGGCAAGAAAGAGCGGGGCGTTCGTTGCCGAAAACCCCTGCCAGCGATGTCGGTAGTGAAAGACAACCCCGCGCTTGTCCAGAGTCTCAAGCCATATTTTTAATATCTCGGGGGCAGCGGCGTCTTTGGGGAACACCCGACCGCTGGTGCCGACAAAGGTTTCTATCCCGAGGCCGTGCAGCCAGACGCGCAGATCTTCAGGTGAAAAACCGGCAAGGATATTTTTGAATATTTGCGCGTGGTTTCCGTAGCGGTCGACAAAAGTCTCGAATGGTTCCGCATGAGTGAGATTCAGCCCGCCGCGGCCGGCAATCAGAAATTTGCGGCCGGCTGAACCCTTGGCGTCGAAGATATCTACCGCAAGGCCTGCTTCGCTTAGGACGGTGGCGGCCATGAGCCCGGCCGGGCCGCAACCGACCACCGCCACCCTGGTCTCATCTCTCATGGCGGGATTACCTGGTCTTCTTCCGTGGGGGAGGCTTTTGCTCCAGCTCCTTGATCCGGTCTAGGAGCGCCTCGCTCAAGACTACCCTCCCTTCAAGCACACACCCCGGCCGACCGGGAATGCAATCCTGCTTGAGCATCAGGCACTTGTCATCGTTGTAGTCATAGTTCTTGCAGGAAAAGCTCATGGCGGGAAAACCTGTTGTGGGTTGCTGGGCAATGATCCAGACGGCCGGACTGAGTCTTCGCAACCATTCGGGAATAATTCAGCGTTTGAGGATTCCGTGTTTCTTCATCTTATACTGGAGCAGGCTCTTGGTGATCCCCAGTGCATCCGCCGCTTTTGTCTGAACGTAGTTAGCCTTGTTCAGGGCGGCGAGAATCATCTTCTTTTCAATGCCGTCAAGTACATCGGGCAGGGGGGTGTTGGCCGGAATCGTCTGCTCAAGATCAAGGCCATTCAGCCACGGCAGTGGTTTTTTGTCGGTCATGGTCTCGGGTTGCACATCTTCCGGGAGGATCAGGTTTCTGTCGCAGAGGATGGCCGCCCGCTCGATGGTGTTTTCCAACTCCCGAATGTTGCCTTCCCAGGGCAGGCTCATGAGAAAGCGCACGGTTTCCGGGGCAATCTCCAGCTTTGGCTTATCGAGCTGTGCGGCGTATTTGCTGACGAAATGGGCGACCAGCATGGGAATGTCATCGGTGCGTTCCCGCAGGGGGGGGAGATGAATATGCAGCACATTGAGCCGGTAATAGAGATCTTCCCGGAAGTGGCCTTTGTCCACCTCATCCTTGAGATCCCTGTTGGTCGCGGCAATGATCCGGACATCAACCCGCAGGGTCTGGCTGCCGCCGACCCGTTCAAAGCTGCGTTCCTGGAGAACGCGCAGCAGTTTAGCCTGAAGCGGCATGGCCATCTCGCCGACCTCGTCGAGGAAAAGACTGCCGGTGTCGGCCAGCTCGAAGCGGCCCCTGCGCAGGGCGATGGCTCCGGTAAAGGCGCCCTTCTCATGGCCGAAGAGCTCGCTTTCCAGGAGATTTTCCGGCAGGCCGGCGCAGTTCAGGGAGATGAAGGGGGCCTTTTCCCTGGGGCTGCGGCAATGGATGGCCCTGGCCACCAGCTCCTTACCGGTGCCGGATTCGCCGGTGATCAGAACCGAAGTCGAGGTCGGGGCCACCTTTTCGATGAGGTTGAAGATGGTCTGCATCTTCTGGTTTTTGCCGACCATGTTGGCAAAAGAGGTGCGGGAACGCATTTCCTCCCGCAGCCGCATGTTTTCGCGGCGTAAGGCGTAATGCTCCAAGGCCTTGCCGGCGTTCAGGATCAGCTCATCGTTGTTGAAAGGCTTGGTGAGATAGTTGAAGGCCCCGGCTTTCATGGCGGCCACCGCCATTTCCACCTCGCCGAAAGCGGTGATCATGATCAGGGGCAGATCCGGGTTGAGAGTCTTTGCCGCCTTGAGCAGGCCAAGGCCGTCAAGCTCAGGCATGCACATATCGGTGATAATCAGGTCGATGTCGGTCTCGCCCAAGATTTTGAGGGCTTCTTCCCCGTTCCCGGCGGTAAAGATCCCGAAACCTTCTTCGCTGAGCAACTCGGAAAGGACTATCAGATAGTTCGGCTCATCGTCAACAATCAGGATGGTATTCATGGGTAGGCAGCCTTGCCGCAGTGAATTTTTTTTGGGAAACGACAGGGATGTTTCGGGGTGAAAGCATGCCTGATATGTGTTGCCCAGGATTTTGTCATCATATGCGATGCAGATATTTTCTGCAAGGCGCGGGAGGATGTTTTCATCTCCGGCAAGCGGGATGGCTTCTGTTTCAACCAGCCTGATTTTGTGGAGGCGTCACAGCGGCAGAGGCCAGTCGCTGTTTGATATCATGCAAAAGCTGAAGAGGGACGCGCATGGTTTTGGCGTTGCCTCCCAAAGGGGTGGTAGAGTGGGAGTCGCCATGATAATCTGTACCGCCGCTTAGAAGCAGGCTGTGTTTTGCAGCAAGCTGCTGCAAGAAGCGGCATACTTTTTTTGAATGGGTGGGATAGAAGGTCTCAATCCCGGCCAGCCCGTAATCCTTAAGCTGGGCCACCAGGGAGGGGATTCTTTCAAGGCCGGGATCTGAACAGGCTGGGTGGGCGAGTACCGCCAGACCACCGGCCTCGGTAATGCAGCTGATTACTTCCGCCGCTTGAGGCTTGACATGTTCAACAAAGGCGGGAGCGCCGCGTTTGAGGTAGAGACTGAACGCGTCCTGGATCTTTTTGGCCCGGCCTTTTTGGACAAGCAGGCGGGCGAAGTGGGGGCGGCCTGCCTGGCCTCCGGCAATCTGGGCCAATTCCTCCCGGGTTATGGAGATGCCCAGAACCTGGAGACGCTCCAGAATACCTTGGTTGCGGTTGTGCCGAGCCTGTTGCAGCCTGGTAATAAAGGGAAGGAGGGCGGGGTGTTCATGGTTGAAGCCATAGCCAAGAATATGGAGGGCTACCCCTTCGAGATTACTGCTGATTTCGATTCCTGAGATAACCTCGACCCCGGTGATTTTGCCGTGGGCAAAAGCTTCGGGAAGCCCCGCAACGGTGTCGTGATCGGTCAGGGCAATCGCCGCAAGCTTTCGGCGGGCGGCAAGGTTCAACAGGGCGGACGGGGTCAGCAGTCCGTCCGAACAGGTTGAGTGGGTATGCAGATCTATGAACATGGTCATTTGTAACTATCCAGCAGCACCCCATCTTGCGGCGATCGGGCCGGCTCACGTACCAGATGTACGCTTCATCGTCCCGCTTACCGCAACCTGGGGCACTGCTGAATAGTTACGGTTTGGTGGTTTTAGTCATTTCCGGCATTGAGCTGGATAGTTACGGTCATTTTCAAGAAATACTATTTGCCTATGGGTTTGTTTTTTTTTTTGCGTGGAGTAATTTGCCTCGATTCTATATAGTAGCATTATTGATGAATAACTGCTGTATGGCAGAGGCCCATTTGAGGGGCGGCTCGTCATGTGAATTTCAACTTGTTGATTGCAGGAGTTTTTTTTATGGCTCAGATTGATGCTTTTTTTAAACTTATGAACGAGCAGGGCGCCTCGGATCTCCATATGGTTTCCGGGCAGCAGCCGATCCTTCGCATCAGGGGTGAGATGGAGCGGGTCAAGTACCGGGTTCTAGGCAACGATGAGCTCAAGGCCATGCTCTATGAGGTTGTTTCCGAAGAAAAGGTGAAAGTTTTCGAAGAAACCGGCGATGTGGATTTCGGTTACGAAATTCCCGGGCTGGCACGTTACCGCGGCAATCTCTTCATGCAGAAATACGGGATCGGTGCGGTATTTCGCGAGATTCCCAGCAATATCCTGGGTTGCGAGCAGCTGGGGTTGCCCACGGTTGTTTCGCAGCTTGCCACTCTGCCCAAGGGAATGGTTCTCGTGACCGGCCCCACCGGCAGCGGCAAATCGACTACTCTGGCCGCCATTGTCGATCAGGCCAACAAGCTGCGCAAGGATCATATCCTGACCATCGAAGACCCCATCGAGTTCGTGCACAAGAGCCAAAACTGCATCGTCAACCACCGGGAGGTGGGACTGCATACCAAGTCTTTTTCCGCGGCCCTGCGCGGGGCGCTCCGTGAAGACCCGGACATCATTATGGTCGGCGAAATGCGCGATCTGGAAACCATTGCCCTGGCCATGGAAGCGGCCATGACCGGCCATCTGGTATTCGGCACCCTGCATACCCTGAACGCCAACAAGACCGTGGACAGGATCATCGAGATATTCCCGGCCAGCCAGCAAGCCCAGGTCCGTTCCACTCTGGCGGATGCCCTTAAGGCCGTAGTTTCCCAGACCCTTTTCAAGCGGGTCGATATCAAGGGGCGCTGCGCCGCCCTGGAGATTCTTATTTGCACCCCGGCGGTGCGGAATCTGATTCGCGAAGGCAAGACCTATCAGATCCCCTCCGCCATGCAGACCGGCAAAAAATACGGGATGCAGACCCTGGATGACGCGATCATGCATCTGATTAAGAAAGGCTGGATTTCCGGGGATGACGCCTACATAAACTGTATTGACAAGAGCAAGTTTGTTCAGTTTCTCAAGAAGCCGCCCACGGATTTTACCGATGCTGCTTAGAGTTTGGCGGTTCGCAGGTTCATAAGGCATCCTCCCCATGAGTGGTAGCTCGATAAGGGTGAGCGGTAATTTTTTTTCCGTCGGACAGGAAAAGAATGCTTCCGTGCCGGGCTGTGGAAAAGATGCCTGCATCTGTATTCATATATTGCGGCGGGGGAAACGGCTCCTTCTTACCCGTTGACACCACATAGTAGAGCGGCTTGACCGCCTCCATGAACCTGGCGCTGCCAGAGGAATTCAGCCCATGATGGGGCAGGAGGAGGACATCGGCCTTGAGTTGGTACTCCTTTCCCAAGATGTATTCTTCGTATTCCTTTTCGAGATCCCCGGGAAAAAGAAAGGTGTTGTCGCCGTTGCTCAGGCGCAGGACCAGCCCCCGGTTGTTCGGGTTGTCCGGAATTTTCCCCCCCTCCGTAAGCGATTGTTGGTCTCCGGTCAGGGCAAGGTTGGCCAGGCAGATGACAGCAAAACCATTGCTTTCGGCGATCAGCACTTCTCCAGCCCTGGCAATTCGTACCTGGCAACCGGCCAGATTGGCTTCTTGCAATAATGCTGCAAAACCAGGTTCCATGCTGCTGGTTTCGCTGAGCCAGAGAATCTTGGGCTGAAATCTTTTGATGATCCAGGGCAGGCCGTTAAAATGATCGGCATGGGTATGGGTGAGGATAATTTGTTCCACCTTTCTGATCTGCCGGTGCCATAAAAACGGGGCGATTATCCGTTCTCCCACGTTGAAAAGATCGTTGGGGGGGCCACCGCCGTCGATGAGGATGACGCGATTGTCGGGTTGTTCCACTACTGTAGCGCTACCGTTACCCACGGCCAGAAAAGAAATGTGGGCCGAATGGGGGTGCCATTTCGTCAGCGCCGGATAACCGGAAAGCAGCAGGGAGAAGCAGGCAAGCATGGCCAGGACGGGAAGCGGGCGTCTGCCGTGGAGGATCAGGATGAGGAGCAAGTAGGAAATAATCAATAAGGGAATAGGCGGCGTGGGGAGCCAGATAGAGGAGAACGGCAGCCCGGCCAGGAAACCTGTCAGCCCGTGGGAAACCTGGATGCCAAGAGCACCTGCCTGTAGAAAAAACACTGCGGGCAAGGGGGCAAAGGGCTGGGTGATAATGGCAATCAGACCCATGGGCAGGGTCCAGAAACAGAGGAAAGGCGTGATCAGCAGGGTGGTGATGGGGCCAAGCAGGGAGATCCTGTTGAAGTGGAACAGGGCGAGGGGCGCGGTAGCGAGAAAGGCGGCGCCTGAGATGAAAAGCCCTGAGATGAGGAAATAGCGCAGGGTCTGCCAGGGGGAACGCTGCTCCGTCTCTGGGCGCCAGGCCGCAACCCGTGGCATGGCGAGGATTATTGCCGCGGCGGCAACAAAGGAGAGTTGGAAGGAGGCGGTGTGAATGCTGAGCGGGTTTGCCAGGAGGATGCAGAAAGCAGCAATGGCCAGGTTGTTAAGGCTTGACCACTGGCGGTCCAGGAGAATGGCCGTCATGAAAACTCCGGCCATGATCAGGGCCCGCACCACCGGTGGCTGAAAACCGGCAAGGCCGGCATAGAGCAAGAGGACGGGAAAGGAGAGAGTCAGGGATATCTTGACTGCGGGCAATCTAAGCAGCAGCCAGGGGAAACGGCTGACCAGAAAACGGAACAAAACCGTGGTCAGGAAAGCCACCACCACGAGATGGCTCCCGGAAATGGCAAGGATGTGCATGATGCCGGTTGCCCGATAGTTCTCCGTGACTTCCGGGGAGAGAGCGCTCCTATCGCCAAGGAGGAGGGCCTGGTACAATGCGGCGTTGACCGGGGCTAGGTTGGCATGGAGAAAGCCCTCGAATTGTTGGCGGAATCGCTCAAGAAAATATGGGTCCGGCATGGTAAGACGGCTGTCGGCAGGTGGAGAGATGGGTTGAATGAAAAGGGGCGTGGCAACCCAGCCCTTGACCATGATCTCTTCGGCGGCAAGATAGCCGGCATAGTCAAAAGAGCCAGGGGTTGCCGGCTTGTCCGGGAGGGAAAGCCGGGCGCGTACCAGATAGTCCTGGCCGGGAACGAATCCTTTAAGCAGTGGGGCGTTGACCGTGAGGGAGATGCGGCCCGTGGTCGCCAGGGGTGCTTGGGCAGAAGGGAACAGAATGCTGTCCGTTTCAAGAATGATCTGGGTTATATCATTCTTGAAGACAGGTTTGCGGATCAATTTCCCGGTCAGGCTGACCTCCTGTTTTTCCGGGATGAGGCGGGCGAGATGATGAGCACGCAGTTTGGGTGCCAGGAATGAGGCGGTGTAAAGCAGGCCGCAGAGAAAGAGCAGAGTCAGCAGCAGGCCAAGGAATCCGGCTCGAGCTTGCGGCCACCTGAGCAGAGTGAGGGCAGCCAGTGCCGCGATCAGGACAGCTGGCAGCCAAAGGTGGGTGACGGTTGGCAGCCAGTCGGCCCCTGCGGTTATGGCCCCGGCGGCAAAGGCCAGGAGCGCGGGCAGGAGTGGGTTGCGGTCTGTCTGAGGCAGCATGTGTTTGGTCTGCGGCCTTTAGGAGCCGCTTGAATCATCCGGATACCGGCAATATTTTGTTATGACGGCTTTCGGCTGAGAAGAATTCGGTAAAATTGTGCGGACCTGTTTATGCAGCGTGTTGTTGCAGGCGCGGTGTTGAAAAATGAAACCGGGGCTCTTTAGTCCAGAAAATGTTTGAGCTTTTCCCGTCTGCTTGAATGGCGCAAGCGATTGAGCGCTTTCTTTTCGATCTGTCGGATGCGCTCGCGCGAAACGTTGAACCGTTTGCCGATCTCTTCCAGGGTGTATTCCGCGTCTTCACCGATGCCGAAACGCAGGCGGATGATCTTTTCTTCCCGGGTGCTCAGGGTGTTGAGAATGCTGGTAACCCGGTCGGAGAGTTGCTGGTTCTGCACCGCCTCGTAAGGTGAAATAGATTCCTGGTTTTCCAGAAAATCTCCCAGAGTGCTGTCGTCGTCGCCAACCGGGGTTTCCAGGGAAATAGGTTCCCTGGAAGCTTCGAGAATTGCCAAGATTTTGTCCATCGGCAATCCGGTTTTCTCGGAAATTTCAATGGGGGTTGGCTCACGCCCCAGTTCCTTGAGGAGCGAGTAAAACGCCTTGAAAAACTGGCTTCTGAGCTCCAGAAAATGGACTGGCAGCCGGATGGTTCTGGTCTTGTCCAGAATGGCCCTGGTGATCGCTTGTCTGATCCACCAGCTGGCATAGGTGCTGAATTTGTTGCCCTTGGTGTAATCAAAGCGGAATACGGCCCGCATCAGGCCGAGATTGCCTTCTTGGATAAGGTCGGCCAAGGTAAGACCCTGGTGCATGTAACGTTTGGCGATGCTGACCACCAGGCGAAGGTTGGCCTTGATCATGGCGTCCTTGGCAACCTCGATTGAGCGGTGAAACATCTCCAGCTTGCACTGCATTTCCTGAAGCTTTTTGTTGGCAGGGTGGGTCTGGCAGGCGCCGGCAATCGCGCGCATCATAAAATTGAGATGTTGCTTTTTAGGCTTCAGAGTCGGGTCACGTTTTTCCCACAGGTCAATGCGTTCAACAAGTATGGTCAGTTCTTCGGTTCCATGCTGATCCTGGCGAACCGAGCGGATTATTCCGTCAAATCCTTCGCGGATCGTCTTGCTGTATTTCTCTTCTTCCTGCGGGGTGAGCAGCTCGAATCGGCCCATCTCTCGGAGATAGGTGGTAGTGGTTTCTTCCGGTTCCGGGCTATCCTCCTTGGAAACAAGGGCCGCGGCGTCCATGAGCTTGTCATCGTCATCGTCCATGGCCGATTCCTCGTGCTGGCCATCTCCGCCGCCTTCCCAGTTTTTGCCGTCAAGGGTTTTTTTCTTACCGGACTTCTCTTGGCTGACGATTTCTATATTGTTTTCATTGAGAAAATCGAAAATGCCATCGATGGCGTCAGCGTCATTGCCTTCCGGAATCAGGTCGTTCAGGAAATTGAGGGTTACGCATCCTTCATCTTTTCCGGCTTCGAGTAGTCTGGCTTTTATGTCGGCAGGCACTGGCTAACCTCTCCTGGTTTCAAGATTTTCGTTACTGTTGCCGGCAAATACCGGATTTTGATATTACGGAAGCAGAAAACTTGTTAATATACAAATTATATAAGGTTATGGCAAGCAAAAGTGAGCATAAAATAATTGGATGTTTTTTGTCGGGGGGATTTTTTTGCGAAAAAAATGTTGACACTGAGCGGATTAGCCAATAGTATTGCGCATCGTATTCGAAAAAGTCATGTACATATCCTCCCTTGCTTAAGTAAAATCAAGATTATCTGAGAAGATATATCAGCGCTAACCATTTTCTCGAAAAACAACGGTTCAATTTCACAATATTGCTCTCTGTAAAATTTCCGCTTCGTTGAGAATATTGGGGTACATCCGCCGGTTATATCGTGGCGGTTTTCCTAGTGTTTTCGTGGTCCTGTGAAAACATTTCAAGGGTTTTCATTTCAGATTTTTTCTGTTGTGATGGCGTCGGGATTGGATGTTTCGCTTTCACGTTTTCGAGTCATGCCTGATTTTAATTCTTTTTAAAGATTGCCTGGGGCAACCACGGTTGACGCTTACTATTATGAGAAGCAGCATAAGGGAGATGGAGAAAGTGATTGCATGAACTTATCTGAACTTAAATTGATGAAAATCACCGAGCTCACCAAGCTCGCCAAGGATCACCGGATTGAAGATTACAGCGCCATGCGTAAGCAGGAGCTGATTTTTGCCATTCTGCAGGCCGCAGGCGGTCAGGCCGAAAAAAACGGCGAGAACTGGGGTAGCGGCGTGCTTGAGGTCTTGCCCGATGGCTTTGGTTTTCTGCGGGCGCCGTATTACAATTATCTGCCCGGGCCAGACGACATTTATGTTTCGCCTTCCCAGATCAGGCGTCTTAACTTACGCACTGGCGATACCATTGAAGGGCCGGTGCGGACTCCCAAGGAAGGCGAACGTTATTTCGCTTTGCTCAAGGTTGACAGCGTCAATTTTGACCCGCCGGAAAAGGCTAGAGACAAAACTCTTTTCTCCAATCTTACCCCCTTGCACCCTCAAGAGCGCATCCATCTTGAGCGGGATTCTGACAACTACTCCATGCGGATTATGGATATCATGGCTCCCATCGGGAAGGGGCAGCGCGGCCTGATCGTCGCTCCGCCTCGGACTGGCAAAACTGTATTGATGAAGGATATCGCCAACAGCATCACCAAGAATCATAAGGAGATCATTCTTATCGTTCTGCTTATCGACGAGCGGCCGGAAGAAGTCACCGATATGGCCAGGAGCGTCAATGCCGAGGTGATCAGCTCCACCTTTGATGAGCCCCCCCAGCGTCATATTCAGGTGGCCGAGATGGTTCTTGACAAGGCCCGTCGGCTGGTGGAGCACAAGAAGGATGTGGTTATCCTGCTCGATAGCATTACCAGACTGGCCAGGGCCTATAATACTGTGGTGCCGCCCAGCGGCAAGATTCTTTCCGGCGGGGTTGATTCCAACGCCTTGCACCGTCCCAAGCGGTTTTTCGGCGCGGCGCGGAATATCGAAGAGGGAGGAAGCCTGACCATTATTGCCACCGCATTGGTCGAGACCGGCAGTCGTATGGATGAGGTTATCTTTGAGGAGTTCAAGGGGACCGGTAATATGGAGCTTGTCCTGGATCGCAAGATCTCGGACCGGAGAATTTTTCCTGCCATAGACATTGCCCGCTCTGGAACCAGGAAAGAAGATCTGCTGCTTACGCCGGACGAGTTGAACAAGGTCTGGATCTTGCGTAAACTTCTTGGTTCCATGAACCCGGTGGACGCCATAGAATTTTTTCTGGCCAAGATGAAGGGAACTCGCTCTAACGCTGATTTTTTTGATTCCATGAAAGGCGGTTGATTTTACTTGCCGCGCAATTCCGGCTTGCAAAAAACAGAATATATAGATATAGTTCAACGTTTTTCACTTGTTTGTTGGAAAAATTGGCCCGTTAGGACCGTGTGTAATGGGTTTTTGTTAATTTATCGGAGGTTCTGTCCATGAAAGAAGGTGTGCATCCCGAATATCATAAAATCGATGCCGTCTGTGCCTGTGGCAATGCAGTTGAACTTGGTTCGGTTCTTTCTGCAATAAAAGTGGAAATCTGTTCAGCCTGCCACCCGTTTTTCACCGGTAAGCAAAAGCTGATTGACTCTGCCGGCCGGATTGAGAAGTTCAATAAAAAATATGGCAAGACGCAGGCAGCCAAATAAGAAAAACTTGTTGTATGAGTTGCTGACGCCTTTGGACCATCCCTGTTAGGGGAGATGGCTCAGGGGCGTTCCTTTTTTGACGGGCTGATCATGTTTGTTGAAATCGCAAGAAGCCGCGATTTCAACGGTTGCCATTTTGCCGCCATTTGATTTTGTGTTATGGACCTGTGGCCTTTTTCCCTTATTGCGAGTTCATCATGTTTGCCCAACTTGAAAATGTTGCAGAGCGCAAGCTGGCTCTTGAAGCCAGACTTTCAGAGCCGCAATTGGCAAGTGATCAGGCCGAATTTCGTCGAGTTGCCAAGGAGCATGCCAATCTGGCAAAACTTGATGATCTGTACAGCAACTACAAGAAGGTAAATAAGGAGATCGCGGAGAATCGTCTCCTGCTTCAGGAAGAAGATGACAGTGAACTCCGGGAGCTTGTCCGGGCTGACCTTACCGAGCTGGAAATCAGTCAGGATGAATTGATCAAGGCGCTTAGGGTTGCCTTGCTCCCCAGGGACCCCAACGATGACAAGAATACCCTTCTCGAAATCAGGGCCGGTACCGGCGGGGACGAGGCCGCCCTGTTTGTCAGTGATCTGTTCAGGATGTACAGCCGATACGCCGAGATGCAGGGGTGGAAGGTTGAGGTGCTGACCAGCAATCCCACGGGGATAGGGGGATTCAAGGAAATCATCGCCCTGATCAGCGGCGAGCAGGTCTACAGCAGATTGAAATATGAATCAGGGACTCACCGGGTGCAACGGGTTCCCGATACCGAAACCCAGGGGCGGATCCATACCTCCGCTGTTACCGTGGCGGTTATGCCGGAGGCGGAAGAGGTTGAATTGGATATCAGCCCCAACGAACTGCGGTTTGATGTTTACCGTTCCACCGGTTCAGGCGGGCAGAGCGTTAATACCACAGATTCAGCGGTTCGGGTTACCCATTTGCCCACCGGCCTGGTGGTAACCTGTCAGGATGAAAAATCCCAGCACAAGAACAAGGCCAAGGCATTGCAGGTACTCCGTGCCCGGCTTCTCGACAAGATGCAGCGCGAACAGGACGAGAAGATGTCCGCAGACCGTAAGAGTCAGGTGGGCAGCGGCGATCGAAGTGAACGCATCAGGACCTATAATTTTCCGCAAGGCAGGGTCAGCGAACATCGGATCAATCTCACCCTGTATCAGCTTGATGAAATCATCGCGGGAAAACTTGACGATCTCATCGAACCTCTTATTGTCCATTTCCAGACAGAAGCCTTGCAAATTATGCAATAAGGCATGCTTCGGGGAGGAGCTCTTCCGTTTTTTCCCGGCCCGTAAAATCGCCCATGATTGTTGAAATCGCAAAAAGCCGCGATTTCAACGGGTATTCGTTGGTAACTCTCTGATTTTGTGTCACGATCCTGTTAACTTTTTCTTTCTTTTGATAGTACATCATGATTCTCAACCAGCTATATCTTGAGAGCGTCCAGCGTCTTGCCGATGTCGGCGTTGCTGAGCCGGAAGTGGAAGCCGCGCTTTTGCTGGGGCATGTCCTGGGCTATTCCCGCACCCAGTTTTTCCTTGCCTTGGAGCAGGAAATCTCTCAGCCGCACCTTGCCCTTTTTAATTCGCTCCTTTTCCGGCGTCTCTCCAGGGAACCGTTGGCTTACATCACTGGGGAGCAGGAATTCTGGTCGTTGCCATTCACGGTTTCCCGTCAGGTTCTCATCCCCAGGCCGGAGACAGAAGAACTTTTGGAAAAGATTTTTGCCACGTTACAGCAGTATAGCCTGCCGCCTGGGCCGCTGCTGGATCTGGGTGTCGGCAGTGGTGCAATCACCGTTGTTCTAGCTCGCGAACTCCCGGAACGGCAGGTTTTCGGGGTTGATCTTTCGCTGAATGCCCTCCTGGTTGCCAAGGAAAATATTGTTCGACATCAGGTACAATCGAGGATTTGTTTAGTAAACAGCGACTGGTTGACTGCCATCAAGCAGGAAAGAAAATTTGCCCTGGTTGTCTCCAACCCGCCATACATCGACGTAACTACCCTGGGCACCCTGCAGCCGGAGGTACGGGATTTCGAGCCCCATCGCGCCTTGAGCGGAGGCGCTGACGGCCTCTCCGAAATCCGTGCCCTGGCGGCGCAAGTTCATCAGGTAATGCTGACCGGTGGCCTGTTTTTCATGGAGATCGGCTCGGATCAGCATGAGGCGGTGCTGAAAATCTTTGCTTCCTTTCGGGAATATGATAGGTTGCAGGTCCATTTTGATCTGGCTGGTTTGCCGCGTATTTTCCAGGCCCGTCGTTGTTGAGTCGTAACGGAGCATTGACCTCCTCTGGTGTTGGAATTGCGAATTTAAAAATCAGCATGATGAAGCCTGTGACAACATTATCCCGAATCCTGAATCTCAAGTGAGTAGCTGCCCCATTTTTCTATAAAAGAGTGAGCCGTATGGACAAGATAGTTATTGAAGGTGGCTACCCCCTGCATGGTGAAATTGCGGTGAGCGGCGCTAAAAATGCGGCCCTGCCGTTGATGGCCGCCTGTCTGCTGAGCGGTGAGCCGATCATTCTGCGCAATGTCCCGGATCTCCGGGATGTTCGAACCTTTCTTTCACTGCTGGAGTCTTTCGGAGTCAAGTGGCAGAAAGACGGCACGACGCTGGTGCTTGATGCCTCAACGATCACCAGCTGCGAGGCTTCCTATGAACTGGTGAAAACCATGCGGGCCTCGGTGCTGGTTCTGGGGCCCCTTCTGGCTCGCATGGGCACGGCCCGGGTTTCCCTGCCCGGGGGTTGCGCCATCGGCGCCCGCCCCATCAATTTCCACCTTCAGGGTCTGGAAAAACTTGGCTCCCGGTATGAATTGAGCCAGGGGTATGTCGAGGCCAAGGCCGAGGGCAGGTTGCAGGGAGGCACTGTCTGTTTCGATATCCCTTCGGTCACCGGGACGGAGAATATCCTCATGGCTGCGACCCTGGCCGAGGGCGTCAGCGTGATCAAGAATGCGGCCCGAGAGCCGGAAATCGGCAACCTTGTCGATCTGCTCATTGCCATGGGGGCGCGGATCAAGGGTAAGGATTCCGATACCCTGGTTGTTGAGGGGGTGAAGAAACTACACGGCACTGAAATGGAGGTCATCCCCGACCGGATCGAGGCAGGTACATATCTCATCGCGGTCGGTGCGGTTGGAGGCGAGGCCACGTTGACGCAGTGCAACCCGCAGCATCTGCCCTCCTTGCTGGAAAAATTACGAGCTGCAGGGTTGTCTATTGTGGAAGGGCAGGGCTGTATTCATGTCGCCCGCAAGGGGCCTCTGCGGAGCGTGGACATCAAGACCATGCCATATCCCGGCTTCCCTACCGATCTGCAAGCTCAGATCATGGCCTTGATGACCTTGAGCGAGGGCTTGAGCGTGATTGCCGAAACCATCTTCGAAAACCGCTTCATGCATGTGGCCGAGTTGGACCGCATGGGGGCCGACATCAAGGTGGATGGCCACAGCGCCATCGTCACCGGCACCGGCCGCTTGAGCGGGGCACCGGTGATGGCCACGGACTTGCGGGCCAGCGCTTCCCTGGTGATCGCGGCCCTTGCCGCCGAGGGGGAAACCCATATTTCCCGGGTCTACCATCTGGACCGGGGTTATGATAATCTTGTGGGTAAACTTTCTGCGGCCGGGGCCAGGATCCGGCGCGAAAAGGAGTGACTCCTCTGTAAACGTGCAGCAGCAGCACCGCAGCAGCTGCATCGGCCTGCGCATGTGCGCTCTATCGCAGGCCTCTTCCGCGCATTTGTGATACTGCTGCACGTTTACAATACAGAGATCATACAGAGATCGAGCCATTTTTTTGTTTTTGGTGAGTTTTGCGTCATCCCGGCAGGATAATGGTTACGGTGGTGCCTTCCCCTTCCTGGCTCGCGATCCTGATCGTGCCTCCGTGTTCGTCGATGATTTTATAGACCATGGCCAATCCCAGACCGGTGCCCTCCGGTTTGGTCGTAAAATACGGGTCCATGACCCGTTCCAGAATATTTGCCGCGATTCCGCAGCCCGTGTCCCGCACACTTATTTCCACGGTTCCGGGCCGATCCCCCTCATGCACCGAAACCTTTAATTCCCCGCCGTGATCCATGGCCTGCATGCTGTTGAGGTAGAGATTCAGCAGAACCTGATTGAGGCGGTCCTTGTCCAGACGCACCTGACGGCGCGGCAGGGCGATCTCCTGGTACACGACCACCCCCAGTTCCCTGGCGTCGCTCTGGATAAGCTTGAGGGATGCCTCGATAAACGGCTCGATCTCCACCTCGCTGATGGCTAGGGGCAAGGGGCGGGCGTAGGTGAGCAGCTCGGTAATGCTGCGGTTGAGCCGTTCCACTTCGCTGATCAACAACCTGGCGGCTTCGCCTTCCTCGCTTTCCACAGGAAAACGGGAACCGAGCAGGATGGCGAAACCCTTGATGGAGCTCAACGGATTGCGGACCTCATGGGCCACCCCGGCGGCCATTTTGCCCAAGGCGACAAGGCGGTCGTGACGCCGGACCTGAGCTTCGAGTTTTTTGATCTCCGTGATATCATACATGAGCATGACCCGGCCCAGGGTGTTGTCCTGGCCATCGGTGATGGGCAGGGAAGTGACGTTCAAGTGACTGGGGGTTGGAGAATCCGGAGGCATAATAATCTCTCGATCGATGACCTCCCGTTCCTGTTCTCCCAAGGGGATAAACTGCTGGATCTCCGGCAGAACCGCAGTCTGAAGATGGCCGATGGTCTGGGACGGGGTTTTCCCGGTGAATTTTGCAGCAGAGCTGTTGAAGGTCTGGATATGTCCTTCGGCATTGGTGGCGATGATGCCCACGGGCAGGCGGGAGATAAGCAGGTCGGTAAAGGCCCGCATGTTCATGAGGGTTTTTTGGGAGGAGCGGTAGCTTTGCGCGGTCAGCAAGGCGATCCACCCGCCCATCGCCACCAGCAGCATGGCGATGGACATATAGAGCATCTGGTACCGGTCCTGCTGGATAATCTTGTCCTGCTCCGTCATGTCGAGACCGACAATAATAGATAGATTATCCCCGGGCAGCCAGGAAACATTGTCTGGAAAAGATTGCCCAACCGACGGGCCTGGCGCATTTTCCCCCACCAGGCAGTCCGTTTTCCCGGCCTGCTGCCTTTCCTGCATGTGCCTCCTGAAAAAACCACGTCCGCGCATGAACGGTTTGAATGGCGCTACAATTTCAAAAACCTTCTGGTTCGTTTTTCGGTCGCTTATAATCTGGTATTTGCCGACCGGCGCAAGCTCGCTGTCGGCAAACAGGGAATGGTCAAGGTCGGTCCCCACCAGGCCGGGAGTGCTGTGGGCCACGATTTTGCCCGTGCGATCTGTCACCGCGATATAGATAATGCTTGATTCTCCTGCGGCCTGTTCGATCAGGTGCTGGAATTGCCGGGTATCGGGTGCCCCCATCATCATCATCGAGGCCCTGGTTCCTGCGCCGACAAAACGGATTATGGCCTGTCCCTTGTTGAAGAGACTGTCGGTCATGATTCGTTTTTCCCGCTGCAGGTTATTAGCCGCGAAGAAATAAACAATGGCAATGAGCATGCCTATGGCTGTGGCCAAAATCCAAGGGGAGGCATAGGCAAAAGGGGAGGTAACAATTTCGCTTTTTTTCATGAGGCCTTTATCCAGAAGAAAAATCTTTATCGGCATGGAGTACGGGTTCGTTTTTATGAAACCACGATTATGATGCACAAGCAATTATTGTTCCGCACTAGTTACGGTTTGGCGGTTCGGATATAGCTATGTTCCGCAATCGTTTTTGTTGCGGGAATGACGGCACCACCTCCTTGATGATTTTTGGTTGAGTAAAAAATATCCAGATATGATCTCTGCGCTTGGATAAAAAATATCCAGTCCGCAGCCTGTATTATGCTCCGGTGCGAGTCCCTGTCATTTTGGTTAGTAAAAATTATGTTATTTCAGTATGTTATCTTTTTTATCCTCTGTTGGCATGGTTGTTGTAACTGGAACAAAATATACAGAGGGACCATTACAACCCTTCAACTAAACAACATTTGTTCAGGAGGCAAAAGATGAAAAAGACATTACTTGCAGTTGTAGCGGTAGCCGCGTTTGGCTTGGCCGGATATCAGCTTGCCGAGGCGAGACCCATGGGAGGCGGGCCAGGCATGGGGCCTGGCTGCGCAATGATGGGCGGCCAGGGACAAGGTCAAGGGCAAATGAGTGAACAGGACTTGAAAGCCAGGGAGAAATTCTTTGACGAGACAACAGACTTGCGCAAGAAGATGGTTTCCAAGAAAACGGAGATTGCGGCGGTGATGCGCGGTGACAATCCGGATGAGAAAAAGGCGGCAAGGCTCTCCGAGGAGTTGTTTGATCTTCGTGGCCAGATGCACAAGAAGGCTCAGGATGCCGGCTTGACCAAGGGTGGCTTCAGTTGTGGCGGACCGGGTATGGGCATGGGTATGGGCATGGGTATGGGTATGGACATGGGTTATGGCCATCAGCGTCGTGCTTCTCGGCAGTAAGAGGTAGTGATGGTTGTCATTTTTTCGGGTGGGCTTCTTTGTTGAGGCCCACCTGTTTTTTTGTAAGCGATCACAGGACACCAGATCTTGCGGCGATCGGCCCGTCTCACGTACAAGATGTACGCTTCGCCGCCCCGCTTGCCGAAACCTGCGGCACCATGTGACCGCTTTTAGCTGAGTTGAGCAGCTTGTCTGCTCAAAACGAAACTTATACCCGAAGGGTGATTCCGTGGTTATTTGACCTTTGTGAGTTTGCCCCGTGATTAGTTACTGTTTTTTGTCTGCAATCCGGATGGTTGCTGGCTGGGTTGTCATTAGCCCGCCCTTTATGCAGTAAGGCCCCCGGTAGTCAGTTGATTTTTCCGGTCTGCCGTTCCAGATGGTATTCTGCTTCCTGCGCCATGTCATTGACCAAGGTCAATCGGGCGGATTCGACTTTTTCGTACGGAAGCTCAAGAAACATGGCGATGTCGGAGATTTCGATTCCTGCCCCGAAATGTTCTTCCGCAATGATGATTTTGAGAAAATCTTCCCTGATAAAAGCCTTTATCTCCTGACTGATATCGGCCAAGGTATTACAGGCTTGGTCATATGTCCGGCCCTTGGACAGTTCCTCCCGCATTTTTTTTACAGCCTGTTCGTATTCCCTATGCATGACCGCGGTAAATTGTACATACTGTTTACTGAGGGCAAAGGACATGGTCTTCTCTCTGTTTTTTCGTGCTAAGGCATGAATCTGCTTTGCTGGATTGCTTTGGCCATAGTGTTCTCGTAACTGTTTACCACAGAAGAGTTAAGTGAAAACAGCAAAAAATTGAGCAAGAAAATCGCCCCGCGTGGATGGCGCGGTGGGACAATCTTTCAGGAGAAGATTTCGTGCGGATAATGCTGGGCAAAAACAGCGCTGATCTCCGAGCAGGCATGGTTGTTTTTTTTGTCTTCTGCAGCCTGCTTGTTTCTTCCCTTGTCCGCAGCGAGGCACTTCTTGACGCCGATGGGTTTCTCATTGTGCGCGCGGCGCCCCCTCGCGCAACCGAGATGGTTAATCCCGGAACAAAACCGGATGAGGCGCTGCTGCAAACCGCCTATGCCGGTGGGGAGACCTTGCGCTATACGGTCAGCTGGCTTGGCATAGAGGCGGGAGAAATCGTCATGCGGATTCGCAAGATTGCCGACAGCCATGAGGCTTTTGCCCTTGAAGTTACCGCCAGAAGCGCCGGGCTGCTTGAGGTGTTTTACCCGGTGGAGGACCATTTTCGTACCATCGTGAACGGGCCGATGCGCTTGCCAAGCCGTCATGAAATGCAGCAGAAAGAGGGGCGCCGAGTCAATAACAAGGTTACCAAATATGACCAAGATAGGTTTCGCGTCTCCTACCGTAAAAATGATGAGCCAGCGCATGTATATCAGCTAAACGGCCCGATGCATAACGAGTTTTCCTCGTTTTTCTTCATGCGGGCTTTGTCTTTTACCGGGGATGCTCCGATGATCGTCCCTACCTTTGCCGATAAAAAGCGGCATGAGGTGGTTGTCGTCGTGCAGGGAAAGGAAGAGCAGGAAAGTGTGCTGGGTAAGAAAAAAACCATCAAGGTTCAGCCGCATCTGACCTTCAAGGGACTTTATGAAAAGATAGGAGATCCTCTTGTCTGGCTTACCGATGACGCCTGGCGAATCCCCATCAGGATTCAGGCGAAGATTATCATTGGTTCCTTGACCGCGGAGCTGGTCGAATATTCTGGCCAAGCCGGAAATTTCCGCCTTATAAACACTCCCAAAGAATCGCCTCGACAATCTCCGGAGGATACTCGCTGAGTCGCCACAAACGTGCCTGCGCCCTGGTGTTGCTGGCAAGGGCGGGGATATCCTTTTTTGAGAGATTCAGGTCGGCAAGCGAGGTGGGGGCAGCTATTTTTCGCAACCATTCGGTAAAGAGAAGAATCCCTTTCTGGGCGAGGAGTTGCTGATCATCCTCGAGTAAGCCAAAAACCTGCGCGGCAAAAATGGCCAGACGGGCTGGGTCTTTTCTGGCCATATAGGCCAGGACCCCCGGCAGGATGGCCGCGAGTCCGGCGCCGTGGGGGATATTGTGCAGGGCGCTGAGGGAGTGTTCGATCAGGTGGCAGGGGAAACCGACCCGCCCCAGCCCTGCGGAGCTGATGCCGTTTAAGGCCAGACTGCTTGCCCACATGAGCTCGGCGCGGCTTTGGTAATCCAGGGGGGTGGCCAGGGCGGTCTCGCCAGCGGCCATCAGGGTTTGCATCAGCCCGGCGCTGTAGTGATCCTGTAAAGGGGAAAAAGATTCTTCCCGGAACAGGTAAAATTCCAGCAGATGGCTGAAAGCATCCACGGCCCCGAAAGCGGTGGTGGATGGCGGAACGCTGAAGGTGACGGTCGGGTCCAGAATGGCGATTTTCGGGAACAGATGCCGGTTGCCGATGCCGATCTTCTGCCCGGTTGCCTCGTTGCCGAGTACCATGCCGTTGTTGCTTTCCGAGCCAGAGCCGGCGACGGTGGGCAGGGCGATAACCGGCAGGGCCTCCCGGATGCTTTTCTTTCCCTTGAAAAACCCCCAGACATCGTGGCCCGCCAGGGCTCCGGCCGCAATAGCCTTGGCGCTGTCAATAACGCTCCCTCCCCCTAAGGCGACGATAACCTCGATCCCGTTTTTTTGCGCCAAGGCAACGCCCTGGCGGACATGGCTTAAGATGGGGTTCGGCTGCACCCCCTCATGCTCGATGACCTCGATTCCGTCCTGGCGCAAGGATTGGAAAACATTCTGGTAAACTCCCAGTCTTTTCAGGCTCCCCTTGCCTGAGACAAGCATTGCTTTGCTGCCAAAGGCCGCGGCCTGCCCGCCTGCCTGGGCAAGGACTCCCCTGCCGAAGATGATCCTGGTCGGATTGTAAAAGACAAAGTCCCGCACGGAATCAGCCTGAAGAGCAGGCGGAGACGGCGTTGGTCAGGCGGACAAAATCCTCGATGGTCAGCCGCTCCGCCCTGGTTTCCGGGTTGATCCCTGATTGATGCAACAGGGTGGAAAGCCGCTCCCGTGACAAGCCGTTGATCATCCCGGCGCTCAAGGAGTTGCGCAGGGTCTTGCGACGCTGGCCAAAAGCGGCATTGACGATGCGCCGGAGCAGCTGCCGGTCATGGGCAGGGAGTTGCGCCACCCTTTCCGGCACCGGCTGGAAAGTAATCCGCACCACCACGGAGTCAATCTTGGGTCGCGGATGAAACTGCTCCGGGCCGACCTGCATTATGGTTTTCACCGAGGCGCAGCCGGCGAGCAGGACGGAGAGCACCCCGTATTCTTTCGAGCCCACCTTGGCGGTGAGGCGCTGGCCCACCTCTTTTTGCAGCATGAGTACGGCCCGGTCCAGTGATTCGTGATTTTCGACCAGTTTGAAGAGAAGCAGGTTGGAGATGGAGTAAGGGAGGTTGGCCAGGATTTTCAGCGGGCCATTGGTCTGGCGGGCAAGTTCGCCAAAGTCGGCCTTGAGAAGATCCTGGTGGATGAGGGTGACGTTGGCCGGCAGAGACTGGTGCTCCTGATGGTAGGCAATGATGCCGGCATCGAGCTCCAAGCCGATTACCTGCCGGACTCGCTCGGCCAGGGGCAGGGTAAGGGAACCCAGGCCCACCCCCAGTTCCAGCACGGAATCTTCCGGGGTGACCCCGGAAAGATCAACAATGCGTTCCGCGGTCTGCCGGTGAACCAGGAAGTTTTGTCCAAGTTTTTTGCTGGGGGCCAGCTGGCGGTCGCTCAGGATTTTTTTTATGCGCAGGTCGTTGCTCATGGTTTTCAGTCGAGGATGTGCTTTTCCATTCGCTTTTTGCGAATGGCGCGGAAGAATTTTAAGGTGAGCATGTATCCGGCGCAGCTAAAGGGGATTGCCAGGAGAACCCCGCCCAGCAACATGACCGCAGCAGCTTCGAGGCCAAGCTGTCCGAGGAGGATAAGGCTTTGTTTGAAGCTTGCCCCTGAGGTAAACAGCCCCAGCAGGGCTTGAATTCGTTCCCAGGAAAGCTGTCCGGGCAGCAGCCAGCTCCCCAGCCGCCAGGAAAAATAATATTGCGGCAGCCAGGTGAGGGGATTGCTGACCGCGGTGGCTGCGATCAAGGCAGCCAGGATGTTGCCCCGCAGAGGCCAGGCCAGGATAAGGATAAGCGCGGTATGCAGAGGGACAGTCGGGGTAATGCCTACAAAGATGCCAATGGCCACCCCCATGGCCAGGGAATGCGGGTCTCCCTGCAAGCGGAGAAATTTCAGGTAATAGTATTTTGCGGCGCGCTTTGGCTTCATGGCGCGGCGCTGACTTTTGCCGGGGGCGGAGAATTGTCGGCGAAAGCAGATCCCGGCTGTAAAATCGGCGAGCGGGAGTAGGCATCCGTGTCAAAGGAGGTCGTGGCTTGGGTGGAAAAATGATAAAAGCCAGCCAGGGCGATCATCGCCGCATTATCCGTACACAGCTCAAAAGAAGGCATGAAGATTTTGATTCCCCGCTGGGCGCCAAGATTTTGAAGAGAGGCGCGCAATCGGGCGTTGGCCGCTACTCCTCCAGCCAGGGCGACGGTGGAGATCTGGTGGATTTTGGCGGCCTTGAGTACTTTTTCGCATAACACTTCCACCACCGCTTCCTGAAAAGAAGCGCAGACATCCGGGATATTGAACGGCTCATTTTTCTGTTGGCGTTGGTGGAGGTAGTTGGCCACTGCGGTTTTCAGGCCGCTGAAGCTGAAATCGAGACTGTCCGGAGCAAGCCAGGCGCGGGGGAAAGGGATCGCCGCGGGGTTTCCCCCTTCGGCCAGTCGGCTGATGACCGGGCCGCCCGGATATTCGAGGCCAAGCATCTTGCCCACTTTGTCAAAGGCCTCCCCGGCCGCATCATCGCGGGTTCTGCCCAGCAGTTGGATGGAGGTGTGGTCACGGACCAGAAAGATGCTTGAATGGCCGCCGGAAGCAACCAGGGCGATATAGGGAAATGTCGGCTGCTCCTTTTCCAGAAAAGGGGAGAGGAGATGGCCGACAATATGATCGACCCCCACATAGGGGAGGCCTTTCACCGCGGATATGGCCTTGGCAAAGGAAAGACCGACGAGCAGCGAGCCAACCAGACCAGGGCCCTGGGTGACGGCCAGACCGTCCAGATCGTCCAGGCTGATGCCTGCCAGGCTCAGGGCCGATTCTACCACCGGATAGATGTTTTCCAGATGCTTCCGGGAGGCAAGCTCAGGAACCACGCCGCCGTATGGGCTGTGTACGGCCACCTGGGAGTTGATGACATTGCTCAGCAGAGTATTGCCATCGCGGAGAACCGCCGCGGCTGTTTCGTCGCAGGAGCTTTCAATGCCGAGGATGAGCATGCGCGATTTTCCCAAGGTGAGCCGCTAAAGCAAAACTTGCTTTTTTTTATGCAAGAACGGCATGAGGAGCTGCAAGGGAGTGGTTAAAAAGCATTGACCATTCCCAAACAGCGTCTAAATTCTAAAGGGCATTTTTGTGAAATGACGATTGACGGATGCTCACTGGCATCGTATTCTTGCGTCCTCCACTATGTAGCAGGAAAGCCGGAAAAAATCAAAGATTGTTGCAAACGCATCTAAAGCCCGCGTGATTCGTAGCAATTTCCCGCCGGCCGCTTCCTGTGAAGATATTACCTATGATGAAGATATGACAACAAACCACGAACAACAGGCTTTACCGCAGCCGGAAACTTTCGAAAATTTGCCGGATATGCCTCTTCCCGGTCAATCCCAGGGGGAACGCCTGACGGACATGTTTGCCCGCTCCATCAGCTATCTGCGGATCTCTCTCACCGACCATTGCAATCTGCGCTGTCAGTACTGCACCCCAAAGGAAGGGCGGATCAAGCTGGCCAGCGAGGAATTGCTGCGCTACGAGGAGATTCTTCGGGTGGTGCGGCTTGCCGTTTCCCTCGGTATTGAAAAGGTCCGACTGACCGGCGGCGAACCCCTGGTGCGGCGGGAGGTTCTCTCTTTCATCAGGGAGTTGGCGCAAATCCCGGGGCTTAACGATATCCGCCTTACCACCAACGGCGTCCTGCTGGCCGACCACGCCGAGGCCTTGCGGGATGCAGGGATCAGCAAGCTGAATATCAGCCTTGACACCCTGATTCCGGAGCGTTTCCAGCAAATAACCGGGGTTGATGCGTTTGCCAAAGTCTGGGGCGGAATCAGCAAGGCCCGGGAGCTTGGCTTTAACCCGATCAAATTGAATATCGTTGCCCTGAAAGGGATAAACGATGACGAATTCATCGACTTTGCCAGGCTGACCCTTACGGAGCCGTTGCAGATTCGCTTTATCGAGTTCATGCCCATTGGGGCATCGGCCCTTTGGGACAAAAGTAAATACATCAGCTCCCAGGAGATCATGGAACTGCTTAAGCCTCTGGGGCCGCTTGCGCCGGTGGAGGCCAAGCGCATGGACGGCCCGGCCCGTGTTTACCGGCTGGCCGGGGCAGTCGGCAGTGTCGGTTTTATCAGCCCCATCAGCCACCACTTCTGCGATCGGTGCAACCGTTTACGGCTCACATCGGAAGGCAGGTTGCGTTCCTGCCTTCTCTCCGACCAGGAAACCGATCTCAGGGGGAGCCTGCGCAGCGGGGCAAGCGATGAAGAAATCCGGGCTTTGATCATCGCGGCTATCCTGAACAAGCCGAAAGGACATACCATTTCGCCGGACAGCGCAGGGGATTGTCACGGGCAGATGTCACGAATAGGGGGGTGAAAGATGGTGCTGAGTGCGTCTCTGACTTTCGTTGCCTGTTTTGGTGTTCATGCGCATCTCTGAGCAAGCTAGGGCATTTTATTATGTGCCCTTGGCGCGGGAGCCGTACAAAACCGCCTTCTCGATGGCTGGAAAGCGGCTGAATACAGCGTGGGTTTTTCCCACCGTCTGCGCTGGCAGGCCATGGTTCATGGGTTGGTTCCCGGCTGACCGGCAAGCGCGCCAAAGCGTTGGGCCATTGCGACAAAAGCGGGATGAAACCGGGTCAAAATGTCTTTGGCAACCTCCTCCGCGATGTGAGGGGCATAAAGGCTTCGCGGGTTGCATTCCTGGAACCGACGATGCTTGCAAACCTCTGTTTTTCGAGATAATCCTTCAACACATTCCAGGCAAGTTCGTGGGTAAACTCAAACCCCTGAATCACTCCCTGCTGTTCCAGTTCCGACAAATCGCGCTGCCTGGATAGTTCCACCGCCCTGCTGTGACCTTGGATGAATTCAGCATACTAGAAACACGTCTCAGATCGCTGAGGATTTCTTCATCTCTGACGGGCGAATTCTTTGCCCTTTCAAATTTTAATTTCAAATCTTCCATATCACTTTCTGAGAGAGCTGACATTAGCATTAGACAGAATGAGCCAACAATACGATAGGCAGAATGCAACATGCGCAAACCTGATGGTCACAGATAACTAAACGATAAATTGGAGCATCGATAAACGATAAATTGGAGCATCGATTTTTTCTGAAACCGATACTTCTAATTCATCATCCAGGCTGCATAGATAACCTGTCACCTGCAAGCGGCTATGGCATATCCTTCCGGCAAAATATCATTGCGGCCAAAGTCAAAGAGCGATATACAAATGGGGATCAATTTTCCCCCTGTGATCCGACCATTAAATCATAACCTTGCAGCCAGATACCCGATGAGCGTACCCAATTCCAATTCCGCTTCCGTCTACGACGAAAGCAAGATAAAGACCCTCAGTTCCCTGGAGCATATCCGGCTGCGGCCCGGCATGTACATCGGTCGGCTCGGCAACGGCAGCCATCCGGACGACGGCATCTACATCCTTCTTAAAGAGGTGGTGGACAATGCGGTGGACGAGTTCATCATGGGGGTGGGCAAGCGGGTCAACGTGGATATCGGGGCGGACGGCGTGGTCAAGGTGCGGGATTTCGGGCGCGGCATCCCCCTGGGCAAGCTGGTTGAGTGCGTGAGCGTGATCAACACCGGGGCCAAGTACAACACCGAGGTGTTCCAGTTTTCCGTGGGGTTGAACGGGGTGGGCACCAAGGCGGTCAACGCCCTGTCCGACCGTTTCGAGGTGACCTCCTTCCGCGACGGCAAGTTTGCCAGGGCCACCTTTGCGCATGGCGAGCTGGTCGGGGAAGAGCAGGGCGACACCAACGAAAAAAACGGCACCCTGGTTTCCTTTCATCCCGACCCCAATGCCTTTGAAGGCTACTACTACATGCGGGAGTTCGTGCGCAAACGTTTCTGGCGCTATGCCTATCTCAACGCCGGGCTCAAGATCTACTATGAGGGCGAGTGCTTTCACTCGGTAAACGGCTTGCTCGACCTGCTGGACAAGGAGATCGCCGATACCCAGCTTTACGCGCCCATCCACGCCAAGGACGCCACCCTGGAATTCGCCTTTTCCCATACCGAGGGGTATGGCGAGAGCTATTTCTCCTTTGTCAACGGCACCTACACCAACGAGGGCGGCACCCATCTTTCCGCCTTCCGCGAGGGGATCCTTAAGGGGATCAACGATTTTTCCGGCAAGAAGTTTTCCGGCGAGGATGTGCGGGAAGGGGTGGTGGGGGCCATAGCGGTTAAGGTGAAGGACCCGATTTTTGAGTCACAGACCAAGAACAAACTCGGCAATACCGAGGTTCGGGGCGATATCGTTAACAAGGTCAAGGACTTTGTCTGCGATTTCTTCTACAAGAATACCGAGCTGGCCGAGATCATCATCGACAAGATCCAGCAGAGCGCCAAGATCCGCAAAGAACTCCAGCACGTGCGCAAGGAGGCCAAGGCCAAGGCCAAGAAGGTGGCGCTCAAGATTCCCCAGCTCAAGGATTGCAAGTACCACCCCAGCGCGGAAAAGCCCTCCGGCCCGGACCGCCAGAACATGCTTTTTCTCACCGAGGGCCAGTCCGCCTCCGGCTCCATCGTTTCCTCCCGCGACCCCATGACCCAGGCGGTTTTTTCCCTCAAGGGCAAGCCGATGAACGTCTACGGTCAGCCCATGACCTTGCTCTATAAAAATGACGAGATGTACAATATGATGCGGGCCCTCGATATCGAGGATTCGGTGGACGGGCTGCGTTACGACAAGGTGATTATGGCCACGGACGCAGATGTGGACGGGCTGCACATCCGTAACTTGCTGCTTACCTACTTTCTGCATTTCTTCGAGGCCCTGGTCAAGCGCGGCCATGTTTACATCCTGGAGACCCCGATCTTCCGGGTGCGGACCAAGGAGGAGACCATCTACTGCTATTCGGAAAAGGAGCGGCAGGCGGCAGAAAAGAAGCTGGGCTCCAAGGGCAAAAAGGCGGTGGAGATCACCCGCTTCAAGGGGTTGGGCGAGATTTCGCCCAAGGAATTCAAACAGTTCATCGGCCCGGACATGCGCTTGCAGCAGGTGAATATCGACACCTTAAGTGAAGTGCCCCGGCTACTCTCCTTTTACATGGGCAAGAATACCCCCGAGCGGAAAGATTATATCATGGATCATCTGGTGGTCGTGTAACCATGGATACCTCCCATTACGGCGAGCTGCACAAGCTCTTTGACACCAATTTTCTCGACTACACCTCCTACGTCATCCGGGAGCGGGCCATCCCCGACGTGGCCGACGGCTTGAAACCCGTGCAGCGCCGCATCCTCCAGACTCTGTTCAACATGGACGACGGCCGCTTTCACAAGGTGGCCAACGTGGTGGGCGACTGCATGAAGCTCCACCCCCACGGCGATGCCTCGATCTTTTCCGCTCTGGTCAATCTGGCCAACAAGGGCTATCTCATCGACCGGCAGGGCAACTTCGGCAACATCTTCACCGGCGATCAGGCCTCGGCGGCCCGGTACAT
>MGTD01000002.1:0-315 GCA_001799285.1 Deltaproteobacteria bacterium RIFOXYD12_FULL_56_24 | reverse complement strand
CGGCCAAGATTCCCCTTTTGTTGATGCAGGGGGCGGAGGGTATTGCGGTGGGCATGGCCACCAAGATCATGCCCCATAATTTCTGCGAGCTGCTCGAGGCGCAGAAAAATATCCTCCGGGGCGAGGACTTTGTTCTCTATCCAGACTTTCTCCTCGGCGGGGCCATCGACGTTTCCGGCTATGAAGACGGAAATGGCCGCCTGCGCTGTCGGGCCCGGATCGAGGAGAAAAACGAAAAAACCATCACCATCAAGGATATTCCCTACGGCACCACCACCCAGTCGCTGATCGAGAGCGTGGAAAAGGCGGCCCGGG
>MGTD01000001.1 GCA_001799285.1 Deltaproteobacteria bacterium RIFOXYD12_FULL_56_24 | reverse complement strand
CGTGGCCGCGGAAAAGGAAACCAGCCAGGCCTTCACCAATCTTCTGGGGGCGGTGGCCGGCATCTCCCTGCTGGTGGGCGGGGTCGGCATCCTCGCGGTCATGCTGATCTCGATCAAGGAGCGAACCCGGGAAATCGGGGTTCGCCGGGCGGTCGGAGCACAAAGAAAAGACATCCTCCTCCAGTTCCTGGTCGAGTCCTTTGTCTTGAGCGTCAGCGGCGGCTTGGTGGGCATCGTCCTCGGGGTGGCGCTCTCCCTCGGCGCCTCTTTCTTTACCGGATGGCCCATGACCCTGCCGCTTGCGGCCATGCTTATCTCATTTTGCTTTGCCGCCCTGGTCGGCGTCCTGTTCGGGGTCTACCCGGCGGCCAAGGCCGCGCGCCTCGACCCCATCGCGGCCTTGAAGGCGGAATGACCGGAGACCTTGACGGCAGAGGTTCTATCAGGGCGCAGACCGTGGCCGGAACCGTTTTAGTAATTTGACCCCTGACTTGACCTAAAGTTGAATCCGCCCACCCTTTCCTTTCTTTCAGGAAAACTGAAAACTTCCACCACCCTGATTCTTCACCTGGTACATGGCGGCATCTGCTTTTTTCATCAGGTTATCCATATCCTCGCCGTCATCAGGGAAGCAGCTGATGCCAATGCTTGCGCCGAGAGAATGCTCACTTGCTTTGATCATAAACGGATATTGCATGGCGGAGAGAATTTTTTGGACTAACGGTACAGCTTGCTGCTTATCCTGGATCTCGGGCAGAATAACGACAAATTCATCCCCCCCAAGGCGGGCTACGGTGTCTGATTCTCGCACTGAGGCCAGAAGGCGTTTCGCAACTTCTTGTAAAACAAGATCCCCTGTCTCATGCCCAAAGGTGTCATTAATTGGCTTGAAACGATCAAGGTCAATATACAATAAAACAATCTTGTTTTTCTGGCGTTTGGCCAGAGTTATGGCTTGAGTCACTCGGTCTTGAAACAAGTTGCGGTTGACCAGTCCTGTCAGGGTATCAAAATGAGCCAAGTTGAGAATTTGCTCTTCCGCCTGCTCACGGGCAGCCTGCCCACGCGCTAACGCCGCATAACCCAACAAAATCCCCATCATTCCTATGGCCCAAATTGCAGAATGGCCTATGAAAATAGCTTGCTCCCTACTGCTCGCATGGTTTTGAAAATACGCCACTGGCAGTGAAATACTGATCCCGCCTCGCAGGTCGCCCTCTTTATATCCCTGAACAGCATGACACTTGAGACAGGTTTTCTCTGTTAGCAAAGGAAGCAGCATCCGAAAATATTCCTGCTCCTCCATCGTTACCGTTTCGCTAAATTCTTTAGCGCCTTGTTCCACCGCTTTTAAGGCCTTTTTCTCCCAAGCATCTGCCGTATTTTTGGGATTGACCGGTTTGAGGCTTGCTAAGTGTCCAATCGCAACATTTTTTTCTCTGGCAAGTTCATAAACTTGGCGACTCATATATGCGGGATTGATCAAGGTCAGGGTCAAATCTGCCGAGATTTTCAGGTCGCGGCTGGGTGCCATTGCTGGAGTCAGATAAGGATTGGGTTGCATTGTTTTGGTCAGCGGGACATAGACCCCGCCATGTCTGGCATTCCACAAACGATAAAGTTTATCCCTTTCGATTGAGGTCCTGGCTATTTGCTGGAGGATGCCATTTACCTCTTTTTCGTGTTGCCTATTATTCCAGACAGCAGAGGCCAAGATACATACCGTCCAGCTTGTCAGGATGATTATGGCGAGGCTTTTCAGGGGGAAAGTCTTTATTCTTGTGAGCATTAGAATCTTCTCGTTTGTCATAGTAGTTTTTGGTGGGAGCGAGTCACCATCATGCCTCTTATGATACTTATCCGGAAGCAAGACCTTTTTTGCGATTGTGCTCGTAGCGCATCTGCAGGATCTCGACCAGGAGGGCAAAGCCCATGGGCAGGTAGATATAGCCCTTGGGCACATGTTTGTGCAGCCCTTCCATGAAGATGGTCACCCCGATGGTGATCAGAAAGGAGAGGGCGAGAATCTTGATCGCCGGATGCTGGAGGATGAACTCGCCGATGGTCCGGGCAAAAAAGAGGATGGCCACGAAGGAGACCACCACCGAACTGATGATGATCCAGACCTGATCGGTCAGGCCGATTGCGGTGATCACCGAGTCGATGGAAAAAACGATGTCCAGCAGAACGATCTGGCTGATGATTGCAGCAAAGCCGCCCATAACCATGCCGGGTCCGCCCCCCTCCTCCTTGGCCTCCACCGTGTGGTGGATCTCCTTCACCGCCTTGAAGAGGAGAAACAGGCCGCCGCTGATCAGGATCAGATCCCGGACGGAAAAATCCAGCACCACGGTGTTGGTGAGATTGGTCAGGCTGAGCAGGGCCATCAGCATGCCGATCCGGGCGAGCAGGGCGAAGGCCAGCCCGGCCAGCCGGGCGGTGTCGCGCTTTTCTGCGGGCAAACGGCCGACAAAAATCGAGATGACCAGGATGTTGTCCACCCCGAGAACCAGCTCCAGTCCAACCAGCAGGGCGAGTAACGCCAGTGCGTCTCCCATGATCCATCCTTTGTAAACAGAGAAAATGAAGCGCCGGAAAAGGTGTCCGGCCGTGTGGCCGCGCCCCGGCGGTGGCGGAGGCAGGCCTTATTTTATAACAGTATTTGTAGCCTGTTTGTCGGATAAATACAACCAGTCTCCCCTCTGATCTTTGCGGGACAGGTCTTATCCTCGTTGAATTTTTTTGAAAAAAGATTACCTGGAGATACCCTGAGAGAGTAAGCTGTGCGAGGCAGGGTTGGGGGCGAGAAGCCGTTCCGTTCTGGCCGCCGCCGGCGTCAATGAGCGCGGTTGCGGTTGGGGAAGTTTTTCGGTATTCTGTCGCATAATGGAGGAGTTGACATGGCTGACCTGCATTCGGGAAAAGATTCAAACCCTGCCGGCAATTCGAGCCCTGGCCCCAACCTCCGTCACCGTTATATTCTGCGTGTCATCCTCGGTTATGCCATCTTCGGCGCCTTGTGGATTTATCTCTCTGATATTATGCTCTCCGCCCTGGTTGACGTAACGGCGATTTACTGGCTGTCCACCGCCAAGGGGCTGCTTTTTATTATGGTGACCACCTTGCTGCTTGCCGTCGCCCTGCGCGGCGTACCTGGAGAAGCACCCTCCCAGCCGGGGGTGCCCCGGTTGGAATTGCTGCTGGCCGCCTCACCGGGAAGGCGGGTCTGGCTGTATGGCTTCGCCGTGGCCATTACCGTGGCCATGCTCCTGGTTCGTTCCGGCATTGCGGTATCGTTCGGCGAGCGGCCGCTCTTGATCCTCTTCATGTTTCCGGTCATCCTTTCGGCCATGGTGGGCGGACTTGGCCCAGGTCTGGTCGCCACCCTGCTCGTTGCTCTGGGTGCGGCCCACTGCCTCCCTCCGGCCGACAGTTTTCTCATCAGCCAGCCCCACGACCTATTCTCGTGGAGTTTTCTTGCCGCCAGCGGCGTGTTGATCAGTATTCTTGCCGAGATGCTGCACCGGTTCCGGCGGCAGAGCGAAGCGAACCTCCAGCTCCAGGCCGTGACCCTGGCCAGCATAGGCGACGGGGTGATCACCACCGATACTCAAGGGCGGATCACCTTCCTCAACCCCGAGGCGGTGCGGCTTACCGGCTGGACGCGTGATGAGGCCATGGGTCGGTCGGTGATCGAGGTCTTCAGGGTGGTCAACGATCAGAGCCGGCAGTCGCTGGCGGACCCGGTCGAAAAGGTTCTGGCCAGCGGCGAGGCGGTGGGTCTTGTCGATCATGCCTTGCTCCTGACCCGCGACGGCCGGGAGGTGCCGGTGCAGGACAGCGGCGCGCCCATCCGGCTGGTCAACGGCGTCATGCTGGGGGTGGTGCTGGTGTTCCGCGATGTTGGGGCGCGGCTTATGGCGGAAAACGCCCTGCGAGATAGCGAGGCGAAACTGCGCACCCTCGGCGATAACCTGCCGGAGGGTTATATGTGCCAGTATACCCGCGGAAAGGATGGGATCCCCAGGTTCCTCTATGTTAGCGCCGGGGTGCGCCGGATCAATGATGTTTCTCCCGAGGAGGTAGTGCGCGACGCCAACGTGCTGCGGAGACAGATCGATCCGGCCCAGGTGCGGGCATTTATCGAGGCTGAGAGGCAAAGCGCCGCCGATCTCGGGGATTTTGTCATGGATCTGCATATGCGTCGTCCGGACGGGGATTGGCGCTGGTTGCATTTAAGCGCTCGACCGCATGCGCGGCCCGACGGCCAACTGGTTTGGGATGGGGTGGCCATCGACATTACCGCCCGGCGGGAAGCGGAAGCGCAGCTGAGCAAGCTGTCGGCCGCAGTAGAGCAGACTCCGGCGGTGGTGGTGATCACCGATCCGTCGGCCAGAATCGAGTATGTGAATCCGGCCTTCACCAGGGTAACCGGTTACACCCTGGAGGAGGTATTGGGCAAAAATCCCAGTCTTCTCAAGTCGGGGGAAACCCCGGCCGAGGTGTACCAGGACCTCTGGCAGACCATCAGCTCCGGCCGCGAATGGCGCGGGGTTCTGCATAACCGGCGCAAGGACGGAACCCTGTTCTGGGAAAGGGTAGTCATCTCCGCCGTCCGGGACGCGACCGGCAAGACCACGAGCTATGTCGCGGTGAAAGAGGACATTACCGAGCAGAAGGGGCTGGAGGACCAGCTCCACCAGGCCCAGAAGATGGAGTCCATCGGTCGTCTGGCCGGCGGGGTGGCCCACGACTTCAACAACATGCTGATGGTGATCAGCGGCTACGCTGATCTTACCCTGATGCAGACCGAGAGCGACGACCCGCGCTACCAGGGACTCCAGGAAATAAAGAGCGCGGCCCGTCGTTCGGCTGACCTTACCCGCCAGCTGCTGGCCTTTGCCAGAAAACAGACGGTCGCGCCCGTGGTCTTGGACATGAATGAGACGATTGAAGGGATGCTCAAGATGCTGCGGCGCTTGATCGGCGAGGACATCGAGCTGGCCTGGCTGCCTGGCTCCGGACTGTGGAAGGTGAAGATCGATCCCTCCCAGATCGATCAGCTCTTGGCCAATCTGGCGGTCAATGCCCGCGACGCCATTGCCGGGGTAGGCACGGTCACCATCAAAACGGAGAATGTGGCGCTCGACGCCTCGTATTGTGCTCGCCACCAGGGATGCAGTCTCGGAGACCATGTGCTGCTGATGGTGAGCGACACTGGCCTCGGCATGAGCCATGAGGTGGTGGCGCACATCTTCGAGCCGTTTTTTACCACCAAGGAGGAGGGCAAGGGAACCGGGCTCGGGCTGGCCACCGTCTACGGCATTGTCAAGCAGAACCTCGGCTTTATCAGCGTGGAGAGCGAACCTGGCCAGGGAACAACCTTCCGCGTCCATCTCCCCCGCGTTGTCGATAAGGCGAAATCCGGCAGCCCCGCGGCGGAGAGCATGGAAGAGATCCTGCCCGGGGGGACCGAGACCGTGCTGCTCGTGGAAGACGAGAAGGCCCTTCTCGATCTTGGCCGGCAATTCATCGAGAGCCTGGGCTATAGGGTTCTCACCGCCAACTCACCGGCGGAGGCCATGCGGCAGGCGGAAGGGTATGAGGGCGTAATCCATCTTCTCGTTACGGATGTCGTGATGCCGCAGATGAACGGCAAGGAACTGTCGGAACGGCTCCGGCAGCGGTTTCCCGGGCTGAAATGTATTTTTATGTCCGGCTATTCCGCTGATATCATCGCCAAACAGGGGATGCTCGAGGCGGGCATCCATTTTCTCCAGAAGCCGTTTGCCTTGCGGGACGTAGCCTTCAAGGCGCGCAAGGCGCTGGAAGAGTAGTACGGTTTATCCCAGGTTTTTCGCCCTCGCCATGGCCCTTTTGAAGCCTTCGGCAGAGCGGCTGATGACCGCATCATCCACGCAAAAGGCGAGGCGGAAATAGCCCTCCATCCCGAAACCCCGGCCCGGCACGCCGAGAATTTTCTCCTCGGCCAGCAGCCCGACAAAGCGGGCGTCATCGGCGAGGGGCGATTTGGGGAAGAGGTAGAAAGCGCCCTTGGGCGGAACAAACTTGTAGCCCGCCTCGCTCAGCACCTTGCAGAACAGCGCCCGCCGCCGGGCATAAACCTCGCAGTCCACCTTGACCCCCTGCAACTCCGCAACCACCCGCTGCATCAGGGCCGGGGCATTGACAAAGCCCAGGATCCGGTTGGCCAGGGTCATGGCCCCGACAAGTCGGCCTTTGCCCTCGATCTCCGGATGCACCGCGAGGTAGCCGATGCGTTCGCCGGGCAAAGAGAGATCTTTGGAATACGAGGAGACGATGAGACTGTTATGGTACGCTTGGAAGATGCCGGGCACCGTGTGGCCGTCGTAGACGATCTTGCGGTAGGGCTCGTCGCTGATCAGGTAGACGGTCTGCGGGGCCTTGGCCAGCACCCCGGCCAGCCCGGCTAGCTCCGCGGCCGAGTAGATCTGGCCGGTGGGGTTGTTGGGGCTGTTGATGATGATGGCCTTGGTTTTTTCGCTGATGGCTGCCTCGATGGCCGCCAGATCCAGGCTGAAGTCGGGGGCGGTATTGACGATCTTGGTGACCCCGCCGTGGTTGTCCACGTAGAAATGGTACTCGACAAAGAAGGGGGCGAGGATGAGCACCTCGTCGCCCGGATCGAGCAGGGCCTTCATCACCACGTTGAGGGCGCCGGCCGCGCCCACGGTCATGAGAATCTCTTCCGGGCCCAGGGCCAGCCCCTGTTCGGCGCCGACCTGTTTCGCCACCGCCTCCCGGACAAAGGGATAGCCGCTGTTGGCCATGTAGGCGTGGGCGCCCGACCCTTCCCCCGCAATAATCCGGCGCAGCGCTTCCTGATATTGGGCGGGCGGCGGCAGATCCGGGTTGCCGAGGCTGAAGTCGCAGACCTGATCCGCACCGTACTTGGCTTTGAGCCGACCGCCTTCTTCAAACATTCTGCGGATCCAGGAGGCGCTTTCCGCAAAGGCGAGCATTTTTTTGGAGATAGCCATGGGGAGTCTCATTTTATAGAAGAAGATTGCCACGAAAACCACGAAAGGACACGAAAAGTAAAACGTAACGGCTCAGGCAGATATTCCATCGGAAAAATGTTTCTAACACGGGAAAAATAATTTGCAAAGAGTGATGTAACTATCCAGCTTAACTCTATTCCCGTTGAAAGGTCAGCCAGCGGCTCTGGGCCGAGGAGCTTAAAACCCCCACCGGATCAACATAGTCGTAGACCCTGGGCTGTTTGCCGTGGGCCGGGCGCAGCACCCTTCCCACCACCTGGAGCAGGCGGCCGGTGAACTTGATCGGCGTAGTGAGAAAGAGGGTGGTGAGATCCGGGCAGTCGAAACCTTCGCCGATGAGTTGCACCGTGGAGATCAGCACCTTGACCTCGCCCTGGCGGATGGCCTCCACCAAGGCGGTGCGCTGTTCGGCCGGGAGCTTGCCGGTAAGGACCGCGCTGGAGCAGCCCTGTTGTTCGAGCATCACGGCCAGGGCCTCGCAGTGTTTGACCCGGTCGCTTACCACCAGGATGGTGCCCGGGGTGGCGGCGCGTTGTAAGCGATCACAGGGCACCACATCTTGCGACGATCGGTCCGGCTCACGGACAAAAGTACGCATCGCCGTCCCGCTTATAGCTGAGCTGGGCAGCTTGTCTGCCCTAGCGAAACTTATGCCCTCTGGGTGCGCCGCAACCTGCGGCACCCTGTGACCGCTTATTTCGTGGTTATTTGACCTCTTGGGGCATACTTCGTGATCAGTTATGGCGCGTTCCTTGAGGATGTCTGAAACAATGAGCTGGTTGCGCTCCGCGTTGGTGGTGAGCGCCTTCATCAGGGCCTGGTAGTTGCCCCGGTACACGTAGCGGAATTCCGTGGCTCGCTGGAGGTATTCCGGCTTGAGTACCGCGCCGCTGGCCTGGAGATCGAAATTGTCCACCGCGCAGGCCCGGTCTCCTAAGGACATGTAGATCAGCTTGGTCAGGCCGTCCCGGCGGAAGGCCGTGGCGGAGAGGCCCAGCAGGTAGCGGCAGTCAAAACTGCTCACCACCTCGGTGAAGAGCGAGGCCGGAACCCGGTGGCACTCGTCCACGCAGAGCTGGCCGAAATGGGAGGGAAGCTCTGCGAGCCGGTTTTTGGCTGAGTTGACAATGGCGACGGTGACTGGCGCCAGGGAGAAATGGCCGTCGCCGATCAGCCCCGCTTCCAGGCCGAGAAAAGTTTTGGCCCTCTCCGCCCATTGGTAGAGGAGCTCCTTGGTGTGGACCAGCACCAGGGTCGGCTGGCGCCTCTTAGCGATCACCGCCAGGGCGATCACCGTTTTGCCCGAGCCGGTGCCTGCCTCCAGCACCCCGAAGTCATGCCGGGTTATGGCGGCGATGGCCTCCTCCTGGTAGGGGCGCAGCTCACCGGAAAAGCGGAACTCCACCGGGGCAACGCTTCGCCGCTGGTCAATGATCCGCGGGTCCTGGCGCATGAATTTCCGGGCCAGGAGAATGGCGTGGTTGGCGTAGCCTCGGGGAAAGGTGAGAGCCTCATGGTGCTCGCTGTAGAAATAGAGCTGGGGCTTGAGCTTCTTGCCCATCCAGCGGCTGTATTTCTTAGCCTCGAGATATTCGGGGTTGTCGATGGTCAGCTGCTGCTTGAGCGCCTCAATCAGGGTGGCCGAGGCGCCGCGCAGGGTGGCTTGCGCGCCGACGGTTATGGTGAAAGGCTGAGTCATGGCCGGTCTGTCTCGCGGGGGGCAAGGATTTCGGCCAGCAGCTTGGCCAGGCGATTGCATTCCTTTTCCACCGCGTCAAGCTGAGCCTGCTGATTGATCAGGGCAGTGTTCAGCTCTTCGAGGGCGATTTCCTGGAAGGCCAGCCGGGTTTCCAGTTCGATGATCCGGTGTTCCATTTGTTTATCCTGTGAAAAATCTTGGCGTTACCGGCTTTCTGCCGGTGAAGCGCTGGTACGGCTCGGCAGGATAGCCCAGGGCAATGACGGCATGGATCCCCTCCTCGCCGGGGATGCCCAGGGCTTGCTGGATCTGCTGGTCCTTGGCCATGGCTGCCACGGCAAAGCCGATCAGGCAGGAGGCGAGACCCAGAGTGTGGGCCGCGAGCAGGATATTGCCGGTGGCCAGCAGGGCGTCTTCCTTGGGGCAGCTTGCGCCGGGGCGGGAGCCGACGATGATGGCGGCGGGCGCGCCGTGGAACAACCGGTCGCGCCCCTGTTTCCGCCATTCCCGCAGCCCCTGGGCAATGGTCTGCTGGTAATGGTGATAATAATTGCTCAGGGCCGGCCTGCCGATCAGGCGAAGAAGGTTGCGCAGCAAGGGGTTGGCCGCCAGCCGGTTGAGTCTGTCAAAGTAGGCGCCAACCAGGTTGCCCAGGACCTCCACCGCGGGCCGGTGCGGCAGGATGGTAAAGGTCCAGCCCTGGCTGTTGGTGCCGGAGGGGGCCGTGGTGCCGATGCGGACCAGCTCTTCCAGCAGCGTCTGATCCGGGGCGCGGTCGGTGTAGTTGCGGCAGGAGCGCCGGGAGAGCATGAGCCGGACCAGTTGGGCGGTGTCTCCCTGGCCCGGCGGCAGATAGCGGTTGTCCGGGACAAAGGTCTGGAACAATGGGGCGGGCTCAAGGCCGGGCACGGTGATGGCCTGGGTCGGGCAGATGGCTCGGCAATGGGCGCAGGCCAGGCAGCGCGCCCCGCTGACCACGGCTTTGCCGTGCAGCAGCGACAGGGTCTGGTCCGGGCAGACCGTAATGCAGATGGTGCAGCCGGTGCATTTGCCTTCGTCGATGATCGGGCCTGGCGGCCTGGGGAGTGCGGGTCGGTTGGTCATGATTGTCCATCATGCCCTGCTTTGCAAAAAAAGAAAAGCCCCGGCAGACTTCAAGGAGGTAATCGCTTGTAAATAGTGTCCGTCCGGAAACGAGTAATTTTGTTCGAGGGCAAGGCGCGAGGAAGACGAAAAGGCGGAGCGTACCCCCGGTACGTGAGTATTTTTCGGCGACTGAGCAACGCCGCAATCGGGCGAAAGGGGTGTTTCCGGAGGGGCACTAAATAACGGCTTGACGAAAGGTCATAGGCCGCATAGTTTCAGAAAAAGACACGCCTGAGCCCAATAAACAACAACCGGAGAAAACATGTACTTCTGGCCGGGGTTTTTCCTGTATCTGGCGCCGGGCGGCCTGCTGCTCGCCGCGGTGCTGGCTGTTCTGCAGCACGAAGACTCAGCCCGATTGCTGCTCGGGATCACCTGGCTCTTGCCCCCGGCCCTGGGGCTGGTTGCCTTTTTTCTCGGCTGGCGGTTCAACCGCAGCCGGTTGCTTTTCGGGACGCTGACGGTGCTTCTGGCCGATCTGTTGCTGCGCCGTTACGGCGGGGTTGCCCAGATCGACCAGCTTCTGGCCAGGTATGTGTTTCATCTGGCCCTGCTGGTGCTGCCTCTTAATCTGCTGCTTTTTTCCTGCTGGCGGGAGCGGGGCATGCTCACCGGGCAGGGATTGCGCCGTTTTGTCTTCATTTTGTTTCAGCCCCTTCTGCTGGCGGCGCTCTTTGGGGTGCGCGGTCCGCTCATCGTCCGGCAGCTGGAGGGGATGAACCTTTCCCTGCCCCTGTTGGGCGCCATGCCTTATCCACCCCTTATTGTCTGGGTGCTGGCCGGGCTGGGTCTGCTTTTTCGTTTTCACCGCCACCGCGACCTGTTGGATCATGGTTTCTTCTGGGCCATGCTTTGTTCGCTTCTCGCCCTGCTGGCCGGCAATCCCGCGCGGCAAAGCTTTCTTTTCAGTGTGGCCGCCCTGATTCTTATTGTCGCCGCCATTGAAAGCGCCCACCGGATGGCCTTCCGGGATGAGCTGACCACCCTGCCCGCCCGCCGGGCCTTGAACGAGGCCATGCTCAAGCTGGGCAACACCTATACCGTGGCCATGGTGGATATTGATTTTTTCAAGAAGTTCAACGATCGTTATGGCCATGACGTGGGCGATCAGGTACTGGCCATGGTGGCTGCCATGATCGGCAGGATTGGCGGGGGAGGGCACCCCTTCCGCTATGGCGGCGAGGAATTCACCGTCCTCTTCCCAGGCAAGAATCTGTCTGAGGCCCAGCCTCATCTGGAGGCCTTGCGCCAGGCTGTGGCCGAGACCGGCTTCAAGGTAAGGAGCGCGAGCCGGGCCGGGAAGAATGCGGGGAACCGGCAGAAGGGAGGAGGCGCCGGGGAAAAGGTTTCGCTTACCATCAGCATTGGCCTGGCTCAACGTGATCCGAGCAAAAAAACCCCTCAGGCGGTACTCGAGGCGGCGGATCAGGCCTTGTACCGGGCCAAGAACGGCGGGCGCAACCGGGTAGCCAGTTGAGAGCAAAGGCCGGAAACTTTGTAACTATCCAGCAGCACCGCAGATGCGGTGCTGCTGAACGTTTACCTTAATCCTTGGCGGGAAGATAGACATGAAAGGTGGCGCCGGCGCCGGGGCTGCTTTCCACCGTGATTGTTCCCCCGTGTTTTTTGGTGATTGTCTCGCAGAGGGAGAGGCCTAGGCCCATGCCTTTTTTCGTGCCAAGGGGTTTGGTGGAAAAATAGGGATCAAAGATGCGGGGCAGAATATCCTTGCGGATGCCGCACCCCTGATCCTTAAAGGAAATTTTCAGATATTTGCCGGGAGCAAGGGGAGTCTTCGCTTCCGGAGCAATGTTCTCAGAGCTTGCCGCCACCCGCAGCCTGCCCCCCGCAGCCTGCCCCCCGCAGGCATGGCTTCCATGGCGTTCATGGTCAGGTGCCGAATGACCTGCTCCAGCTGTCCCACATCTACTGAAATTCTTTCCGGGGCGTTTGCCAGGGCAAAGTCGAGCTCCAGGCCGGTCGCCCCGGCCGCTTGCGCGAGGACCGTTTTCCTGATGAGCTCGGCCGGCTGGATGTCATCCCGTGTGCTGAAGGTGCCGGAGGAAAAAGCTAGGAGGCGGCTGGTCAGCTCGGTTCCCTGCTGGTAAGCCTTTTCGGCGCTGCTCAGAAAGCCGAAAGCCTCGCTCGATTCCGGGATCTGCATCTTGGCAAGGGAAATATTGCCCAGCAAGACCTGGAACAGATTGTTGAAATCATGGGCGATCCCTCCGGCCAGGATGCCGAGGGATTCCAGATTTCTGGCCTTGCTGCTCTCGGCTTCCAACTGCCTGCGTTCGGTGATGTCGTTGAAAAATGCCGCCAGTCCTTCTGTGGTTGGCTGACAGCGGCACTCAAGCCAGCGCTCGAGCGGGGCGGGATAATACATCTCAAACTGGAGCGGGATGTTCTCCTGAAGCGAGCGGCGGAAGTTGGCCCCGATGGGCAGGTCAAAGGCCTGCGGCCATATCTCCTCAACGGTTTTGCCGGTCAGTTGCTCCGGGGCCATTTGCAGCATCTTCGCAGCCGCAGTATTGATCTGGGTGCAGCGCCAGTCACGGTCGAAGGAGACAAACCCGTCGCTCATCTGCCCCAGGATGGTGTTGATCCTGCCATGGGCGGCGCGCAACTTCTGTTCGGCAGCCTGGATTTCCTCCATGGAACCGCGCAATTCATTGCTTTGCGTCCGCAGCCCTTGATTGGCCACTGCCAGTTGCTCGGCGAAGACCGTCATCGCGGTGTTGAGCTGGATGATCTCCTGCTTCTGGCGGTAGATGTCGAGAAAGACCTTGACCTTGCTCAAGAGGATCTCCGCCTGGAGCGGCTTGACCAGGTAGTCCACACCTCCGGCGGAGTAGCCCTTGAAAATCTGCTCTTCCTGACGGTAGGCGGCGGTGACAAAGATGATCGGCACCATCGAGTGGATTCTTTCCCCCCGCATCAGCTCGGCCAGCTCGTAGCCGTTCATCTCCGGCATATTCACATCTAAAAGGGCCAGGGCGAACTCGTGGTGGAGGCAGGCCTTGAGGGCGTCGTTGCCGTTTTGGGCCTTGACGATCACGGCTTCAGTCTGCTCGAGAAGGCGTTCCAGGGCCAGCAGGTTCTCTTCCCGGTCGTCCACGATCAGGATGGCAGGTTTTGCCATTTGCTCCTGCGGTAGGTTCAGCTTCAGTCGATCTTGCAGTAGATTTTCCATGTCGGTTCCAGTTCCCGGAGTTTGGTTTATTTGAGGGTGAAGAAGAAGGTCGCCCCGTCTCCCTCTTCACTCTCAGCCCAGATCTTGCCGCCGTGCCGCTGGATGATCCGCTCCACCGTGACCAGTCCGACCCCGTGGCCTTCGAAGTCCGCGGTGGAATGCAGGCGCTGAAATATCTTGAAGAGTTTGCCTGCGTAGTTTCGGTTAAACCCGACCCCGTTGTCACGCACATAAAAGGTTGGGGCCGGATTATCTCCGTTTACGGCCCCGAACTCAATCTTGGCCAGCGCCTCTTTGGCGCTGTATTTCCAGGCATTTCCCAGAAGATTGCTCAAGGCGACCTTGAGCAGATCCTGATCGCCCCGGCAAGAGAGGTGTTCGGCGATGATGAACTCCGCCCTCCGTCCCGGATCATGCAGTTGCAGCTCGTGGGAGATGCTTCTGGCCAGGGCAGAGAGATCCACCTCCTGATGCACCATCTCCTGGCGTGATAAACGGGAAAAACCGAGCAGGGTGTTGATCAGTTTGTCCATGCGCAGGGACTCTTCCTGGATAATCCACAAGTATTTCCGGCCTTTTTCATCCAGTGAGGCGGCATGCTTTTCGGAAATTATCCGGCAGAAATTGGCAATGTTGATTGCCGGGCTGCGCAGGTCGTGGGATACGGCAAGATTGAAGGCGTCCAGTTCCCGGTTGGCCGCGGCCAGTTCGTCGGCGCGGGCCGCCAGGGCGGTGTTGAGCTGGTTGATCTCCTGCTTCTGGCGGTAGATGTCGAGAAAGACCTTGACCTTGTTCAGGAGGATTTCCGCCTGGAGCGGCTTGACCAGATAGTCTACGGCGCCGGCGGAGTAGCCCTTGAAGATCTCTACTTCCTGGCGGTAGGCGGCGGTGACAAAGATGATCGGCACCGTCGAGTGGATTCTTTCCCCCCGCATCAACTCGGCCAGTTCGTAGCCGTCCATCTCCGGCATGTTCACATCTAAAAGGGCCAAGGCGAACTCGTGATGGAGGCAGGCCTTGAGGGCGTCGTAGCCGTTTCTGGCCTTGACGACTACGGCCCCGGTCTGCTCGAGGAGGCGTTCCAGGGCCAGCAGATTCTCTTCCCGGTCGTCCACGATCAGGATGGCAGGTTTTGCCATTCGCTCCTGCGGCCGCTTAAGGTTCAGTTGATCTTGCGGTAGATTTTCCATGTCGGCTCCAGTTCCCGGAATTTTTCGTTGAGGTCATGGTGCCGCAAGGACTCCTTGCTCCCCAGGGCCAGAAAACCGCCATGGAGCAGGCTCTGGTGAAAAAGGTTCAACACCCGCGCTTGCAGGGGGTAATTGAAATAGATCAATACGTTTCGGCAGAGGATCAGGTGCATTTCACTGAAGACCCCGTCGGTCACCAGATTGTGGTTGGCGAAGGTGATATTTTCCCGGAGCGCGGAGTCCATGATTACCGAGTCGTAGTCGGCGTGGTAGTAGTCCGCGAAGTGCTGCTTGCCGCCCGCCTGCTGGTAGTTCAAGATGTTGGTTTTCATGGGGTTTAGCGGGTAGATCCCCTTCCGGGCCCGGGTGAGCGAAGCGTCCACGAAATCGGTGGCGAACAGGGTGGCGCGCTCGTAAAGCCCTTCTTCTTTGAGGAGAATGGCCAGGGAATAGACCTCCTCGCCGGTGGCGCAGCCGGCCAGCCAGATTCGCACAAAAGGGTAGGTGAGGAGATAGGGCACCACCAGCTCCCGGAGCAGCTTGAAAAAGGGCGGGTCGCGGAACATCTCGGTCACCGGGGTGGAGAAGGTGCCTACCACGGAGCCGAAGAGCGCCTGGTCGTGGAGCAGGCGGGGGATCAATTCACTTGGCCGCGTCACCCCGTGGGCCTTGGTCATGGCCCGCACCTTGCGCCGCACCGAGGCCCGGGAATAGTTGCGGAAGTCATAGCCGTAGCGCCGGAAGATGGCCTCTAAAAGGAGGTCGATCTCGATCTCTTCGATCTCCGTTGCGAGATCCGGCTTTGGCGTGCTCTTCTCATAACCGATCACGGAGTAACCCCACAAAGGTCAAATAACCACGGAACAAGCGGTCACAGGGTGCCGCAGGTTGCGGCAAGCGGGATGGCGATGCGTACTTTTGTACGTGAGCCGGGCCGATCGCCGCAAGATGTGGTGCCCTGTGACCGCTTACATCTTTTCAGCCATAGAGCCAGACCCGCATCATGGAGATGAGCCGATCCACGTCCACGGGCTTGGCAAGATAGTCGTCGGCCCCGGCCGCCAGACACTTGTCCCGGTCCTCCTTCATCGCTTTGGCGGTCAGGGCGATGACCGGAGTTTTTATCCCCCGCTGCCGGAGGGCGCGGATGGTCTCATAGCCGTCGAGTCCCGGCATCATGATGTCCATCAGGATGATGTCCGGAGTCGCGCCATCGGCCAGGATCGCCAGGGCCTTTTCGCCATCCTCGGCCTTGAGCACCGTAAGCCCCCTTTGCTCCAGGATTTTGGCCATGGCAAAAAGATTGCGCATGTCGTCGTCCACCACAAGAACCACCTTGCCTTTGAGATAGAAGTCCCGGTCATGCAGGTTGATGATATACTGCTGCTGGCTTTTACTCATGTCGGCCACCACCCGGTGCAGGAAGATGGCGGTTTCGTCCACCAGCCTTTCCGCGGATTTGGCCCCCTTGACGATGATCGATTCGGAGGATTGGCGCAGCTCCCGCTCTTCCTCGCGGCTTAACTGGCGGCCGGTATAGATGATCACCGGCAGGAGCGCGGTTTTCTCGTCACTGCGCAGGCGGCGCAACAGCTCGAAGCCGTTTATGTCGGGGAGCCCCAGATCGAGAACCATGCAGTCGAAGCTCTTTTGCGCCAGGGCTGCCATGGCCTCGGCGCCGGTGGCCACCGAGGTGATGGCGATATCGTCGTGGCTGAGCAGCCGCACTATCCCACCCTGCAGGTCAAGATCATCCTCGACCAGCAGGAGTTCCTTGACCCCTTTGGCTATGGCCGCCTCCAGGTTATGGAGGCTCTGCTCCAGCTCCTCGCGGGTGGCCGGCTTGGTTAAAAAACCGACGGCCCCGCTGGTATAGGCGTCGCGGGAGGCGGGTTCGCAGGTGATGATGTGGACCGGGATGTGGCGGAGATCCGGGTCACCCTTCAAGGACTTCAGGACCTGCCAGCCATTGATGTCGGGCAGTCGCAGATCGAGGATGATGGCGGTGGGGGCAAGTTGCCGGGCCAGAATCAACCCCTCCTCGCCGCTGGCGGCGCAGATGGCCTTGAACCCCGCCTCCCGGCAGACATCCCGCAGAATAGAGGCAAAAGTCTGGTCATCCTCGATGATCAGGATGGCGCGCTCCCCTGGGATCAGGTCGGCGCGGTCGTCGTCAATGGCTGGTCCCTGGAGGGGGGCATACACCGGTTTGGACTCCGCAAACGGCGCGGTCAGAGGGGCCGGGACTGCTTGGGATTGGCGATGATAAGGCAGACGGAGGGTGAAGGTGGAACCGGCGCCGACCTCACTCTCCACCTCAATGGACCCTCCCAGGAGTCCGGCCAGGTTGCGGGCGATGGCAAGTCCCAGACCACTGCCGCCGTAGCGCCGCGAAATTCCGCTCTCGGCCTGACTGAAGGAGTCGAAAATCCCCTTCAGCTTGTCAGCCGGAATCCCGATTCCGGTATCACGGACCTGGATGAGCAAGGCCTCCGTATTTTCGGGGGAGAAGGTGAGATCTACCTTGCCCTGGTCGGTGAACTTGAGGGCATTGGCGAGCAGGTTGTTGAGAATCTGCTCCAGGCGCTGCTGGTCGGTGGCAATGGTCTCCGGCGTTCCCTCGGCCAGCCAGATGCCAAGCTCTACCCCTTTCTGGCGAAACTGGGGAAGAAAGCGCATCTTGAGGGAGTCGGTCAGCTCTTGCAGGGTAACTTCCTCCAGGAGGAGGTCCATCCGGCCCGCCTCGATCTTGGCAAGGTCCAGGATGTCGTTGATCAGGCTTAAGAGGTCCTTGCCGCTCCGCTGGATCACTCCGGCCGATTCCACCTGTTCCTTGGTGAGGTTTCCTCCCCGGTTATCCATCAGGTCGCGGGAGAGGAGGAGCAGGCTGTTCAGCGGGGTGCGCAGTTCATGGGACATATTGGCCAGAAAATCTGACTTGTACTGGCTGGCCAGGGTAAGGGCCGCGGCCTTTTCTTCCAGCTCCGTCTGGACTGTCTCCAGTTCGCTGTTCTTTTTCAGGGTTTTCCCCTGTTCCTCTTCCAGGATCTGGGCCTGGAGGGTAAGCTCCTCGTTGGTCACCCGCAGCTCATCCTGCTGTTCCTGCAAGCGCAGCCCGGACTCCTTGAGGGCGTTGGCCTGGGCTTCCAGCTCTTCGTTGGTGGCGGCGAGTTCCTCCTGCTGGCGCTGGAGTTCCTCGGCCTGGTTTTGTGTCAGAATGAGCAGCTCCTGCATCTCCCGGCGGGCCAGGGCCAGGCTGAACCCTGAGCCCAGAATGGGCCGGAGCCGGGCCACGAACTCCTGAACCTGCTCGGTGAACGGGGTCAGGGCGGCCAGTTCAAAGACCCCGACCAGCCGCTCCTCGAAGAGAAAGGGCACCACCAGGAGATGGCGGGGCGGGGTCTCCCCCAAAGCGGAACCGATTTTGAAGTAGTCTGCGGGAAGATCGTTGATCAGCATCGGCTGGCGATTGACCGCCGCCTGTCCTGCCAGCCCATCGCCCAGGCCCAGATGAGCGGGGGCTTCCACTTCCGCCAGGGCGTAACGCCCCTGCAGGCGCAGAAGACCCGCCTTGTCGTCCATCAGGTAGAGACAGCCCGCCTGGCTGTGCAGCCATTCGGCCAAAAAGCTCACCACTGCCGTGGCCAGGGGCTGCAATTCCTGGTTGCCCCGCATGCATTCACTAAGCTGGTTCTGCCCGCTCTTGAGCCAGTTTTCGGCCTCGTTTTCTTGCTGGCGCATGGCCAGGGCGCGGGTCATCCGGTTTAAAGACAGGCCCAGGGTATCGTCTTCGGAACGGAGGCGGACCTCTTCCCTGTAGTCGCCTCCGGCAATGGTGCGGGCTTGTTCCACCACCTGGTTGTTGGAGGCAATGAGGTTGTTGAAGGAACTTTCCAATTGGCCGATCTCGTCGGCATAGGGCACCGGCTGTTCCTTAAGGTCGCGGCCCAGAGTAAGGTCGTGGGCCAGAGTGAGCAGCCGCGCCACCGGCACGGTAACACTGCGGAAGAGCAGCAGGGCGGCGGCAAGGGAGAGAAGGAGGGCCGCCGCCATTAGCAGGCCCATGGCCCGGATGGCCCGGGTATGCTTCATCTGGGCTTCAGCCATGAATTGCTCGGCCCGGTTGGTGGCAAAGGTAATCACGGTCTTGGCTACCAAGGACACCTTCTCGGCCTGCGGGATCACCGTAGCCAGGCGAAACTGTTCGGCCTCCTCCTTTTTGCCCTGCCGGAGGAGGGAAATCATCTGGATTACGCTGCCATGCCAGTTTTCATAATGCAAGCGCAGGTTCTGCAAGTCCTCCCTGGGGCCCAGGTAGCGTTCGTCAACCGCCCTTAATTTTTCCTGGATGCCCTCGTCCAGGGCGGTGATTTTTTCCGTGACCTGATCGAGGGTTTGGGCCTCGCCCGTCCGCAGCATCACCAGATAGTCGATCCATATCTCCTTAAAGTCGCTATCGATATCCCGCATCGTGTTGGAGACCGTGAAGGGATGGTCGCGGACCTGACGGGCGATCTCGGCGAGGTTGCCGATTTCGAAGATGGCCCAAAGGCCCACCCCGAGGGTGAGGAGCAGCATCAAGGCGAAGCCGCCGATCAGGCGGGACCGTAAGGATATCTTTCTGATCATCGATAAACATCCTCTCTAGTTGAACTCATTGCCGGATATTCCACAATGCAGGAGACATGGTCCAGGGGACGAGAAGCGGGAAAAGCGCCCGGCGCAATCTCGATTATTGTAAATCAATAGCAGAACCCTTCATCGAAATCCATCTCTTTCCTCTGGGTATTTATGGAAGCGCAGGATATCGCCGAGGGTAATAAGGTCTAACCCTTGCATGCAAGCTGATTCTTTGCCGGTTAATCCTTGGCCTATGGCTGGTCACGGTGGAGCGAATTATTAATCGTCATGGAGGCAGTGGCTGTTCGGACTGGGGAAAAGGGAAGGGAGGACCTTCTGCTTCACTGTCTGGGGGGAGGCATAGATTACATGTGCGGAGAGGGTAGTCCGGTTAATATTTTGTAAGAAGCTCCCCCTCCCTGGACGGGAGGGGGTTGGGGGGTGGGTGAAGAGGCAAATTGCCGGCCAACGGCCAGTTCCCCACTCCCTAACCCTCCCCGCAAGGGGGAGGGGATTTGCGGAAGATTAGCGCTTTCAAGTAACTTCACCGCAGGGAGTTCTCTGGCTGATAATGTTTTCGCGGTTTCGGCTGCGTTGTCCCGTCCAAGGACGGGCGGGACAGCAGACGCCTCGGAGGCAGACAGGATGTCTGCCGAGAATGAGCGAAAACATTATCCGTCAGGGAACGGTTTCTTGCCGACAAACCGCTGCCGCAGGCGGCGTGGGATGCTAATCATGATTTTTTAACCGGACAACGCTGTCAATCGTTATAAAAGGCAAAAAGCAGATCGCGTCGGGTGGGGTGCTTTAGTTTTTTCAGCGCCTTGGCTTCGATCTGGCGGATCCGCTCCCTGGTTACGGCGAAGTTGTCGCCAACCTCTTCCAGGGTCAGGTTGTCAGAGTTGTCGATACCGAAACGCATGCGCAGGACCAGCTCCTCCCGCGGCGAGAGGGTGTGCAATACGTTGCGGAGATTTTCCCGCAGGCTTTCCATGGCGGTGGCATCCTCCGGGGAGAGCGTGTCTGCGTCTTCGATGAAGTCGGAAAGATAGCTGTCCTCGTTGCTGCCGATGGGGGTGTCCAGGGAGAGGGGCTCCTTGGCGATCTTCAGGATATTTTTGACCTTGTTCAAGTCGATATCGAGCCGTTCGGCCATTTCTTCTGGGGTGGGCTCCCGGCCGGTTTCCCGCAAGAAATCCTTGGTGCCCTTGAGGAGACGGTTGATGGTGTCGACCATGTGCACCGGAACCCGGATGGTGCGGCCCTGATCGGCAATGGCCCGGGTGATGGCCTGCCTGATCCACCAGGTGGCATAGGTGCTGAATTTGTAGCCTCTCCGGTATTCGAATTTTTCCACGGCCTTCATCAGGCCGATGTTGCCCTCCTGGATAAGGTCGAGCAGCTGCAGGCCCCGATTGGCGTACTTTTTC